>NZ_CP123872.1:2042500-2642500 GCF_031598375.1 Temperatibacter marinus | reverse complement strand
TTTTTATGACAATGCCCCTCGTGAAATGCAGCAGGACAATTTCCGAACGCATATCAGGGCCAGTCAACAAACAGGATTGCCAATTATTATCCACACACGAGATGCGGATGCGGACTGTATTTCAATTCTGCAAGAGGAGAGTAAAGCAGGGGGGGCGGTACCTGGTCTTATTCACTGTTTTACTGCGACACAGTCCCTTGCAGATGCGGCGCTTGATCTCGGGATGTCTATCTCTATTTCTGGCATTGTCACCTTTAAAAATGCAGGAGAATTACGAGAGGTTGTTAAAACGATCCCGCTTGATCGATTGCTTGTAGAGACTGATGCTCCTTTCCTAGCGCCAATACCGCACCGAGGTAAAAAGTGTGAACCTGCCTTTGCTGCGGATACAGCAAAATTCCTCGCAGACTTAAAAGGTATTGATTATCAAGACTTTATGGAGATTACTTCAAGTAATTATTTTACCTTGTTTCGCAAGGTGAAAGCGCCTGCTAGCTGGACTGAGGCCACCGGATGAGCGATCCAACCACTGTGACTATCTTAGGCTGCGGTACATCTAGAGGCGTTCCTGCTTTGCCAGAAGATTGGGGTCTATGCGATCCAAAGGAACCCTACAATAGACGTATGCGGGCAAGTATACTCATTCAAAAGGGTGATACGTCCATCGTTATTGACACAACACCCGATTTTCATCAACAGGCCTTAACAGCGGGCCTTCAACACTTGACAGCCGTATTACTGACACATGATCATGCGGACCATACTCACGGCCTTGACGATGTGCGAGGCTATGCCTACGCAAAAAAATCCACCATTCCTGTCTATATGAATGACGTGACTAAAGACATTATCACGGATCGGTTCTCTTATGCCTTTGAAGGGAAGGGAGGCTATCCTGCGATATGCGAATCACGAGGTATTACTTGTAATAAACAGTTTAAAATCAAAGATATAACGATATTAGCTTTTGAGCAAATTCATGGACGAATTAAGAGTCTTGGCTTTCGCATAGGTGACTTCGCCTATTCCACAGACCTAAATGCGCTGCCCGAATCTTCTTTTGAAGCTTTAGAAGGCGTTAAAACATGGGTTGTTGATGCACTGCGGCCAGACCCACATCCTACCCATAGTCATCTCTCGCAAACACTAGAATGGATAGATCGTGTTGGTCCTGAGCAAGCTTTTCTCACACACATGACAGGTGATATGGACTATCAATCTCTTATGAAAACTTTGCCTAAAGGCATATTTCCTGCTTTTGACGGCCTTAAAATTACCATATAGTCATTAGACTATTTGCCTTCGTTCTTTTTTACATTAGACTGTTAACCATAAGGAATGTAAATGACGCAAAAAAGCCCATGGGATCCACAAGAGGATAATCCGCAGAATTCTGCTGATTGGGATGATATGCGTGAGGGACTTAAGCCTCAAGATTTACATTATTCCAGAAAAACAGATGGCTTTAGGCAGGATCATGAGTCTCGTGCGCAAGGAGGCAATTTGGGACGGCTTCTTGTTTTTTTGATCGCACTCTCGCTCTTAATCGGGGGATTAGCGCTCGTGTTTCCTGAAACCAATTTATACGATTCATATTTATGGCGCGGCATTCTTGTAGCAGCCATTTTTGGAGGGGTCGCTGTCTATTGGTCACGGTCAAGTTTGTTTAGGGTTATGAAAAGTTTGGGCATATGGATCCTTATTATCGGAGGTCTCAGTATGTTTTATGTCTATCAATCTGATTTCTCTGGAAGATTTATGAGTGCCGTTGATCCATCTGGGGTATCCCGAGAGGATGGCACATTGGTGATACAAAGATCCATAGATGGTCACTTTTGGGTTAAATTATCAATTAATGGGCAACCCCTGAGAATGATGGTTGATACAGGGGCTTCTAATATCGTTCTAAGCCCTCAAGATGCTGAGGCTATCGGAATTAACTTGAATTCACTTGTTTATGATCGTTATGCAGATACAGCAAACGGACGCGTCAAATTTGCTAGAACACGTGCCAAAGTCATAAAAGTGGGCCAGATGACTTATTACGATGTACCGATTACCATCAATGGTAGTGAGATGTCTGGGTCATTGCTTGGCAATACTTTGCTAAATCAATATAGTTCCATAGAAATAAAGAAAAATTACTTATATCTGCGCCCCTAAACCAGTTGGATTCAGAGGAAATGAGATTGCCGCTGTGAATGTCATAGTGTGTATGAAACTCATTTACATCCCCATAATATTCAAATTTATAAAAGAATGATTTCTTCTTTTTTTGAGAATGATTTATACAGAAACTATAATGTTTAATAAGGGTAGGGTTATTACGATGAGCGCAGTTGAACAATTTAAGACCATGGCTGATCTGCAAGATCAAATTAATAGTAAAATCAGCAAAAGCTGGCGACAAAATGGGAATGAATGGTATCGAGCTATCTGGATTGAAGCCGCTGAAATGATGGACCATATTCACTATAAATGGTGGAAGTCAGGCACGATGGACCTAGAGCAGGTTCAATTGGAACTTGTTGACATTTTTCATTTTGCGCTCAGTGACTTACTTGAAAAACATGGTAATTCAGAAGAAGTCTCTGACTACCTTATGAAGGCCTGGAGTGACTTTAAAGGGGATGACCAAGCCCCTTTGCTTGCTGTTGAAGAACTTGCGCGTAGAACACTTGTCTCCATGGGATTTGATGCAGCCGCATTTTTTCAAACTATGTATAGCGTTGAAATGACACTTGATGACTTGTTCAAACTTTACGTCTGTAAGAATGTTTTGAATAGCTTTCGTCAAGACAAAGGCTATAAAGATCCGAATATTGTCTATCATAAAGTATTTGACGGCAAGGAAGATAACGAGCATCTCATGGACATCGCCAAAAAGATCTCGCCGGATCAAGTCGACTTTATTGAGCTTATCTATGCCGGCTTAGAAGCTATATATCCCAAATCATAAAATATATGGTTAGAGAGAGAAGTAATTTTGGGTTGCGAAATAACGGGTGACTGTGGTTCTAAGACGTCAGATTTTACCAGGGTAAGTATCTCACATGGTTCGTGAGCATCTTTTATGGTTCGAATTTCTCATTAGAGCTTTGCAAGGTCTCAAGTGTCTCGGCTATTACTGCCAATTGCTCTTTGGTCATATTCATCATGCGTTCCGTTAGATGCGTGTTTAATCGCATTTCTTCAAAGGTCGGCGAGTCGTATCTATTTTCTTTACGTAGAAATAAATAGATTATCAGGGCGAGTAAGATATTCGCGCTTAGCAACAGTGCAGCAATTATAAAAAGTAAATAAGCATCCATGTTACGATCTCCATAAGCTGTATAAAGAGATCGTAAACTGTGTTGCCGTAAGGTGCAATATACTTAATAGTTGGAACTAGCTTATTGTAATATATATAAGAATATGCAAATCCATAATTTCCCATAATATAAATTATGCGATTTAATACATTCCTATTCTAGTTCCTCATGGAAGTACCCTATCTTAGTATATTGATCCACCCCTCGCGCCATAGTTCCAAAAATACTCCTCGTAGAATTGATCGGGCTGTAACTCACATCCCTAAGCACGGTCCCAGGCTGTTCACTTTGAAACATATTAAGCGCCACGGGATTTTCCTAATATAGAAAATGTATGCTAAGATTATTTTTAAAGTCCATAGATTTACTAATGGAAAAAGGTGTAAAACACAAAATGTACGTCTGAATAGCAATGATAGTATCTCAAGATATACGAACTACCTGAGAAAATTATATTCCCTGAAATACAATCATTTGCTGAAGATATAGAACTCTACTTAATTGGATTTATGACCCTCTTCCTTATCTTCATAATATTTATGATTGTTTTACTCAGGTTGGGCTACCTCTAGTGAGGCCGTCCTTAAAAGAGCTATCGTTACTCAGTAATTGTCATATTGCTGATTGAATAGACAATATTCCCGTCCCTATTCCGCGCAAGCACACGATATGTACCGGGCTCAGGTGTTAAAGCACTTGCATAGCGAACACGTGAAGATTTTGCTGTTAACGGACCAACAAATTGAAATTTATAGGCTGGATTAGTTAGATAAAACCCTATGGATGTTTGGATTTTATCCAAATTAAGCCCGTTAATGAGAAAATTTGTCTCTTTTAAGGAGGTTTGAGTGACTGTATTGGGCGTTATTGTAGAAATACGAATGGGAATTTCGGGTGTTACTGACACAAAGTTAGTCGATGTAAGACGGTATTTTGTTTTTCCCTTACCAGTTGGTCCTAGAAGGATCGAAATAGTATAATCTCCTAGAGGTAATGGGGACGATAGAACATCAAACTGACTATACTCTTCAGGGTCACTAATCAGAACGCCTTCTGTTGGATAGACTTGACCAGTATCGAGTGACGTGAAAGTACCGCTTAATACACGAAGAGAACTTGGTTCTGCAGGTAAACCGTCGGCTAGAAAGCAAACCACATTCGTAGTGGTCCCTGCTTCAAAGGATCTAGGATTTAGTTGGGTTATGGCGACATCTTGGGTATCTTTTAGAGCTGTGTCATAGATGTTATTCTCAAGTTTATTGTCATTGATTTTAGATGTTACTACATGAATATGACTATTTAACTCATTGTTATTCATAGCTAATTCCTTATAAAAATTGAACTGACTCTTTTGTGTTTCAAAGAGCTAATAAAGTTAGTCAGCGGAAAGGGTTAAATTCGCCGATGAGAAAATCACATTACCCTCAGAGTTTTTTGCAAGAACACGGTAAGTGCCAGCTTGAGGTAGGATCGCCCCTGTATATCTAACACGTGCCGTCGACTCTGTGAGAGCGCCAGCAAATTGCAGTTTAAATCCAGGTTGGACGAGGTAGAAACCTGTAGATGTTTGAATTTTAGTGAGATTGCGTCCAGTTACCTGGAAAAGAGTAGATGTCAAATCCGATTTACTAACCATATTAGGGGTAATGGTAGAGATACGGGGAGCTATGGCAGGCTTGACAATGATTGAGAAGTCGGACGTCAGGCGATAGGTGTCCCCTACTTTACCGAATGGACCTAGAAGAATAGTCACTATATATTCATCTTCAGGTAAATCATTCGCGACGATTGCAAATTCTGTGTAATTTTCTGGATCATTGATAATGACTGTATCTGTTACGAAAACTTGTCCAGTAGAGGTGGAAGTATAAGTCCCGCCCAGTGATCGTAAAGTCCCCGCATGGGCATCTAATCCTGGCGGTACAGAACAGATGATGGTAGCAGAGCTGCCTTCATCAATGCTATCTGGATTCATTTCTGAAATTACAGCGTCTTGTGAACCATTTAAATCCTCTGTGTAGAAGATGTTCTCATAAGGATTGTTGTTAATGAGTTGCTTGATTTTATCTTTATTATTTAGATCGCTTGATATTGCCATGCTATGTCCTCGAAACTGGGTTTGAAAGATATGAATAAAAGATTTGGTCTCAAATTTTGGAATGTGAATAGGGATAACTCCCCCAGAAATATTGAGAAGATTCTGCTATGTCATCAACAATGATACAGACGGTTATATAGCTGTTCTTGGGGATGGCTTGCTCACTCAGTGTTATTATTTTTCGCTCTACCACAGCCATTGTCTGTAGTGTTACTTGTTTCAAAAGCTTTAAATGTGAGGGGTCAAGCGGGGTGTGATTATAATTCACACGACCCAAATAGACAGAACAGCTGACATTTTTTGCTTCAAAGAGTGAATTATTAAAGAGATGAATATTTAAATTTATTAGCCCTTCCCTAATTTCCTCATATTGTATGCTGCGGGTTAATGCTCTGAGTGTTTTATCAGCAGTGAAGGGAAAAGAGCGCATGCAGCGTACATCATATCTAGAAAAATGATCTTTCCATCCGGATCCTAAACTGCTGAGTTCTATACGACTTGTAACAACTAAGGCATGAGACTGCGCATGACGATAAACCAAGGGGGTAAGCGTATATTCATACTTTGAATCGCTCACTGTTCCTGAATGAAAGGTGATTGAAAATGATTGAGTTTCTGTGGCCTGTGCTGAAGAGTTATGAATAGTTGTCTTTGAATAATGTCCACCAAGATTTAATAACCCAAAAAGATTAAGTCCAAAGCCGCTATTAACAGAAATATCAAAACTGCGGCTTTTTTCTTTAGAAGTAGACGAATTTTCATCGTAGGTTAAACTCATCCCTCCTTGGGTATCAGAGGTTACCGTCATAGTGGAAGGAGTAAAAAGAAGCCCTTCTTCCTTATATCCAGGATTTTCTGTACCCACATAGGTTAAAAGACTACCGATTTCATAATCCTGATAATAACCAAGATCCTCTTGTTTTGCGTCAAGATTTTGCTGGCTATACCCAATTGGAACGAGCACTGTCAGATAATTAAACGGGGCATCATCTAGGGTTTTGCGATAAACAGGATATTCCCACAGATAAAAATCTGCGCCATACCCAGTCACAAGGTCGTAGCTGCTTAAATTTGAAACAGAATGGAGGGAAATATTCTTCGTATCACTATCCATGGTCATGTTGTGACCACCAAAATTTGCACCGACAGAATTTGTTAATGTTAGGCTTTCAGCTTTCCCAACAGAAGCACCGGCATTAAAACTGGCTTGCCAATTAGAGAGGGTTGAGTGCGAAAGCCCTTTCAGGGTCCCACTTGAGGAAGAGACATTAATAAGCGGCGCGGCTTTTTTGACATCGTCTTGGTAAGGTAATGCTCTATAGAGCGCAGAAATTTGAGTTAAATCAGTAGCATATGTAAGATTAGGTGTGCCGAGCAGAATGCTATCCCCAACAAGATCTGCTGTATGAAGGAAATAGTGCCCTCTTGATAAATCTTTTAATTTTGTCACGGCTGTCCCACTAGAGGAAGGAGAAAGCCAGTCGACAACAGAAAGGCCACTTACTTCTAGGCTATGCCCATCAGGAGACTGTAGTTTTTCAAAATTCATAGATGCATCTAAGGTCAAATTGATGCTTTTAAATTCAATAGAACCTGGTTTCGCGAGAGCTCCAGAGATATTGTTAAGGGCTGGTGGCTGTATGGGCACAACACTGCAACGAAGATTGATAGATTTTAGATCGAGCTTTAAGAATCCATCAGGCCCTGTTGTCAATGTTGTAAGGGGTTGAATTGATGTGTAGGTGATTAAGGGCATCGTCGAGTGAAAGCGTACATTCTTTGAAATTGCAAATTCAGAATCACAAATAACTCCGGATAAGTGATCGTGGGCATTCACTTTTGTAGAAGAATGGCCTTTAAATGTTTTGGTTTTAGCATCAAAAAGCAATATGCCTATTGTAACAATACTTATGTTTTCTTGTGTTTTTCTATGTTCCCCACTGATCCATGAGATAGGGAATAAAGAACATCTTTCATGAATAGCATGCCCAGTATAAGCCAATATAAATGTGGGGCCCTGCTCTGTCATGAGATAGGTCACTAGATGCTTACGTTGTTCAATGGGTATCAAGTTAATTAAACTATTTGTTTGTTTATTCTCATAACTGGTTATTTCAATGATCTTTGCAGAATGATCAATTTCGAAAAGCTTTATGGTGATGAGGTCACCTAATGGAGAGGTCATGCTAAGGGCAATTTGGGAAGATCCTGTGTTCTCATCATCATAGTAAAATTTGTCCGTGAAGAATTTAAGAGGATAAGTATTAGATGAAATCTTCAATTCAGAAAAATATTTGATGCTTAAAAAGGACTTATTCTCAATCAATTTTTGTTCTGGAATGGCATAGAGCGTTGTTGAATAAACATCAGCCACCCAAGAAACACAGGCAAATATTAAATAAGTAGTTTTGTAACTTGTAATTCTATTCATTAAAGCCACATCATAGGGTGCCTCTGAGTGAAACGGTAACGGAACCTTGAATGATGGGTCATTGAAATCATAGAGAATAGAAGCTTGCTTTCCTTTCTCTTTAGAGGTGCCGCAGTAAAACGACCGTGTTGATATTTCTAAGGACTGTAAAAGGTTTCCTTTTAGTATATCTTTAGAAAGCGGGCTTTCCTTCTCGATGCCTCCTATGTCTAGAGGTGTTTCGTTTAGTTGTAGCGGGGAAGAATTTTCATTGTGCTTCAAGATTTTAGAAAGAGATTGAGCCATATCAATATGAGAATGAGGGCAAACAACAAAGGCAGCATCAGTGCCAATGAAGTCATCTGTTCTTTTAACTTTTTTAAGGCTCTGTTTCCCTTTTGATTGAGAGAAGAAATATTGAGTATCGGTATCTAGAATGACAAATTGTTCCTTCCCTGGCTCTGAAGCAGCACAGGATTGTAAATCTGACACCCAGTGAGTGTTGGCACCGGCAACTCTAATTTCTGCGTCCCCAATGATAGTGCCCAACTCACTAACGGGGGCATAGGCATAGTGATCCAGAATTCCCGTTTTATCAAACCTTGGAAACAACAGAGCTTGAGACTGAGATTTTATTATAAGATCTCCTGCAGGAATTGGGGGGTAAAGCCCTTCATTATTCTGCATGTTGAGGATAGAATTTATCTTCAGTTGATCTTTTAAACTCTGTATTTTTGCGTTGAAATTTTGGGTCATATACATCTTCGTCACTAGAGCCGTTTCTCTATATAGTCGGCTTTATTAAAGGGGTTTCAGGGAGAGAGAGTATGAGGAACATCACGATAGCGCCTGACTTATGCCGTTACGAGGGCGGTCGCCAAATTTGAACGCCTTACACCATCAGAATCTAAAAAGGAAAATACAAAGCTTCGCTCTCCATGACTGATCACGTCGCCGCTGTGTCCGTATTGTAAGAAACGAATGACATGGGCAATTTCAGGGGTTGTCATAGTAGACCCGTCCGTCGCAGAAATTTCCAGATAGCCCCCCTTGTCCTCCATGACAAAGGTTTTCAGGCGTCCAGTCCAGGCTGAGGTCCATTGAATACTATTGCCTTCTCCTAGGGTGAGTTTTAATCCGTTAAATGTATCATAAAGGGCCTCTTCGCCTTGATTGAGAAGCCCAGAATAGTCAACTCTTATGGTTTTAATCGTGTTTAAATGTTCAATGGTATAGCCGTGATCAACATTAAAAAGACTAACCTGCTCTCCAGCGGAGTAGTCCGTATGATGGTCTGCCAAGTCAGCAACGGAAGTGCTGCGATCAAGATCAAGGGAGGCGGTAATTTCAGTATCAATTGAATAGTCTCGGCTTGTGGTTCGCTCTACAAAATCACCCGACAAGTCTTCTACAGAGTTTTCCTTAAGCGTGATGCTGTTCTCAAAATCTTTAATATTAGCGTCCGGTGTAAAGTAAGCAGTGTAAACTTTAGGATCTTTGGCATCCTGAACAAGGTTTGAAAGCTTACCATTTTCAGCAATTAGATCCGATATTTGAAAGCTATTTCCCACGTCTTCAGTGAATGTAAATCTTACTTGGGTCACTTCTCCTGTTGTCAGTTCTAGATCTTCTAGGCTGATCTCTAGAGCTGGTGTAAAGAGTACATTTACAGTGGCCGTTGCTTGCTCAGAAACTTCATCACCCTCAGCATTTACCATAGAAAAGGAAAAACGGCGGACATCTTCAGTTCCGCTTTCGCCGGTATGCTCATATTTTATAAAGCGGATGATATGATCCATCTCAGCAATACTAAGTGCAGACCCATCTTCTTTATAATAGCTTAAATGATCCCCTTTATCTTCAAGAATGTAAGTGTTAAGCCGGCCGTTCCAAAATCCGATCCAAGAGATTTTTTCCCCACTTCCAAGGGAAAGCCTCAGGTCATAAAAATTATTGTATACAGTTTCATCACGGCCATCATGAACGTTTGAATAGTTGATCCGAATAGAGGTTACATCCTGCTGATATTCAAATGAAAACCCATTTTCAGCATTGAATAAGCTTACTCTTTCCCCGTCCTTCGCAACCGTGTCATACCCAGACGACTCTTGAGGCGGTGTTAGAGTATCAAGGTCAATGATCCCCTTTTCTTGGGGCTGATCAGTCGTGAGGCTTTTAACATGCTCCCATTGTCTTTCAGCGTATGAAATTAACGCGCTTTTATCCAGAATAGCATGCTCAGGCCTTGAATTCGTTTGTAATAAGTGCTGAGTATTTTCGGAGTATCCAGCAGACTCGTTTTGGTCCCTCGTCACAGCCATATGATCAGCGGTATTTAGAAGGGCTCCATCGAATAAAAGTCTAGGCTCAAGAGCAATCTGTGTAACATTAGATTTTAATGGACTAACACTCTTTTCTTTGGATCTTTCTTTTGGAGAGACCTGCTCGCCACTTACTTCCTTAAAAATGCTCAAAACATACCCTCCATCAACACAGCGTTAAAGTTAATTAATAATCTCATGAGTGGTAGTATTCACAGCCAATAGGTGTATCGCAAGCGTAAGATTGAGAAAGGGAATGTTTTTCCCATAACCAAACGCTGCATTCTATATTGCGCAAAGTAAGGTGCATTTTGAGAAGAAAAATAATTGAAATAGCAAGCGCCACTGTGAGGAGACAAAAATAGTCTGTTCACTAAAAGAAAGAATCGGTGGTCATGTAATGGTTAAGATACCAAGAGATTATTGAGACTTGGAACTCATGGAATCCACTTCGTGGCCACAGGTTTTCTCAAGTGATTTAATGGTTCTTGAAACAGCTGCGATATAGGGGTGTTTATCTCTATATCCATTGTTTAATAAGTCGGCTTTTTGTGTGCGAAAGTTAACAAGCTGGTCTTTGCAACTTGCTTGAGGGTTAAGATCTGGGGCTTTACTCTTAGATTCGAGATTGAATTTCTCATACACAAGAAGGCGCAATTCTTTTAGTTCACGTTCGAGCTTACGAACTTTTTCTTCGAGCTGACGTATTTTTCTATCTTGATCTCGGTCGTCAATAGAAAGGGATGGCAGAGACATACTCAATGACATTAAGACAATAAGTGATGGGACTATGAGATGTTTCATCCTGCTCTCCTTTAATTAGCCTATGCTAATCCTATCAGATTTTCCGTGCAAGTTATTTTGAATGTCTTTATCAAAACGATAATCACTAATTTTGTCATTTATGTGCCGGTGTCTTTCTTCCTTCAATTGACTTTGATCTCTTATTGAAAGAATCGGACTTGACGACCTATGCGGGATCTTTATCCTCAGGTAAAAACGAGAGGATTTAAAAGCTCATGTCGCACACTATTGATGCTTTATTAGATATCATGACCAAATTACGAGATCCTGAAAATGGATGCCCTTGGGATGTTGAGCAAACATTTGAAACCATAGCGCCTTACACGATAGAGGAAGCCTATGAAGTCGATGAAGCCATTCGGGATGGTACAAAGGACGAGTTAAAAGATGAGCTGGGTGATCTCCTATTTCAGGTCGTTTTTCATGCGCAAATGGCCAAAGAAGAAGGATCTTTTGATTTCACTGATGTTGTAGCCTCCATCAGTGACAAAATGATCCGCAGACACCCTCATGTTTTCGCTGAAGACTCTAAACGAACTAGTGAAGAGCAAATCGAGGCTTGGGAAGTAACGAAACAAAAAGAGAGAGAAGCCAATCAAAGCAACAAGGCTGTGCATTTGAGTGCCCTTGACGGTGTGTCCTCAAGTCTTCCAGCATTGATGCGAGCACAAAAACTACAAAAACGCGCGGCCCGTGTTGGATTTGATTGGCCGGATACCAGTCATGTCTTGGATAAAATTCAAGAAGAATCTATGGAACTGTACGAAGCATACTCAAAAGATCAGGGTAAAAAGCGGATCGTGGAAGAATATGGTGATTTACTGTTCGTCATGGTGAATTTGGGCCGACATCTAGAGGTTGATGTTGAAACAGCTCTCAGAGATGCTAATGCTAAATTTACAAGACGCTTTCAGTACGTAGAGCAGAAATTGTCAGACCAAGGAAAAAGTCCAGAAACAAGTAGCCTAGAAGAAATGGATGCTTATTGGGATGAAATTAAGGCTTATGACAAGCAATAAAGTTATAAGAAGATTAAGAAGATTAAGAACATTCTGAATAATAAAAAAGGGTCTTCAACGATACCGATGAAAACCCCTATTTAATGGTCGGGATAGCCGGATTTGAACCGACGGCCCCTTCACCCCCAGTGAAGTGCGCTACCAGGCTGCGCTATATCCCGCCGTGGTATGAAAACTGTATACTGATCTGTTTACTATAGTGCAACAGAACTTTTCAAAAAGAACCAATTAATCCAGTAAATCCCGAATATTACTGAGCTCTACTAAGAGCTGCTTCATGGACTTTGAATGGGTAAAAGACGCGATCTCCTCGCTGTTATAAGCCGGTTCTTTCTTTGGATTGGGCGTATTTTCAGCGGCAGAGTTGCGCGGCGTGTTTGTTGGCTGGTCCAGATCTGTAGCGGGAGAAGTCTTGAAAGAAGGCACACGTTCGGTTTGAGGCTTAATATAGGGTACAGGCTCCACAGGTTGTTCATTGAGACATGCTGTGATTGTATCTTTAAGGCCTTGTTCTTTAAAGAGTTTCTGTACACCTCTGATGGTATACCCATCTTTATGCAATAGAATTTTAAGAGCCTCAAGAAGCCGAATGTCATCGGGCCGATAATAGCGTCTATTTCCCCCTCTTTTCATCGGTTTTATTTGAGGAAATTTTGTTTCCCAAAAACGCAACACATGTTGCTGAAGGTCAAGGAGTTCAGCAACTTCTGAAATAGTTCGATATGCTTTTTCTTTATGGGGCAAGACACACAACTTTCATCAAGTAAGCAAGCTACTCGAGACAACAGTATTTTTCATGGAAAAGTAAAATTAACGGCCTTTATTGCCTTCATTGATCTGATCTCTCATGACCTGACTGGGTCTAAACACCAAAACACGGCGTGGATCAATTGGCACTTCTTCCCCAGTTTTAGGGTTACGACCAATGCGACCATTTTTTTCACGCACCATGAAGCTGCCGAAAGAGGAAATCTTGACATTCTCTCCATCAACTAGACGATCAGAGATTTCATCAAGAACAGATTCAACCAAGGATGCAGATTCACTTCTAGATAGACCCAATTCATCATAGATCTTTTCTGTTAAATCAGCTCGTGTCAATGTTCTGTTGCTCATGGTGACGCCTCTCTCAACATGCGATTTCAATCAATAGAAAAAACTCTAATTGAAAAACATAAGAAAGTCAATTGCAGGCAATGAATATAAGTACTTAAGTGATTTACTTAGGGTGAAACTGTAACATTATTTCAAAGAATTCACGATTGCGAGCTCTTCAGAATCAGTGATTTCATTCAAATCGTTGCCGATTAGATTGGTAATATCATTCTGGGCCATGTCGCTGGCAACCATGAGTGCATTTGCAAATCCTACCCCGTTTGCACCGCCGTGACTTTTTACAACGAGACCATTTAACCCTAGGAAAACTGCGCCGTTGTGATGGTTTGGGTCCAAATGCTCTTTAAGATTGCTGATAGCACCTTTGGAAAAAATATAGCCAATTTTAGAGAGGATTGAATTTGAAAAAGCATTCTTAAGCAGTTGAGAAATGAATTTCACAGTCCCTTCTGCTGTCTTAAGAGCAACGTTGCCTGTAAATCCATCACTGACAATAACATCGAATTCACCCGACGTAACACCGTCCCCTTCAACAAACCCTCCAAATTTTAGTGGAAGGTGTGTAGCTTCTTTAAGAACCTCAGCTGCTTCGCGGATACTTTCTTTGCCTTTTAAATCTTCTACTCCGACATTTAATAGTCCAACGCTGGGATTGCTTAATCCAAGCACCGTCCGCGCATATGCAGATCCCATAATCGCAAATTGTACTAGATTATTCGCATCACACTCAATATTCGCACCAAGGTCAAGCATAACGCTCTCACCGCGAATAGTTGGCATTGGAGCACATAAAGCTGGTCTGTCAATATTTGGCATTGTGCGCAAGATAAATTTTGAAAGGGCCATTAAGGCTCCCGTGTTACCGGCTGAGACAGCCACTGCTGCTTCTCCCGCCTTTACAGATTGAATGGCAAGGGCCATAGAAGATTTCCTGCCCTTACGAAGGGCCTGAGAAGGCTTATCTATGGAAGAAACAACATCAACAGTATGTTTGTAAGTGACATTTTTTTCTATGCTGGGATACTCTGAAGTCACAGACTTTTTGAGCTTCTTCTCATCACCGAAAAGTAAAATATGAATGTTTGGAATTTGCTCAAGGGCTAATGCAATGCCTTCCAGAACGATATCTGGGGCATTATCGCCACCCATAGCATCAACTGCAATAGTAATTGATTTGGACACTCTTTTTACTCTCCCTTACAGACACACATAAATATAGTATCTATGGCTGACCATATAGATTTTTTCAGTAGCTTCAAGTTTTGTTCTTTAATTTTTCAAGTGCAGCAAATGGGTTAGGTTTCTTTTCAGGACCTTCGTTAATGCTGATTGCCTTTGATTTAATTTCTAAATCTTCGATTTCAATAGAACGAGCATAGGGATCAATATCCATTGAAATTGTTTGGATAAGGATTTCAGCAAGATCAATCTCGTTGCCCATCAGTTCATCATATTCGTCAAATTCAGGATCGAGATAAGCTTCGGCCTCATCCAATCGTGCAAGCTCTTCGCCGCCGATCAATCTTAAATTGAGATGGCTTTCAAAGCTAAGTTCAAAAGGCTCATGTGAAATCACGCAGATCTGAGAGAGTGTCGTTTTAATCAAACCTTCAAGTTTGATGCCTTCTGTCCTTCCTTTATCTTCTACAGTTACCTGTGCAAAAATCGAGTGAACTTCATGGACATGAAGCCTTTCTGCTATGGCCGTGAAATCAGTGGGATTGCAGTCTAAATGATATGTTCTTTGACCTGCTGATAAATCACCAAGGGGGACTAAAGTTGTTAAAGGGAGAATTGGTTGTTTCATGCTGTTTATCTTTTTATCAAATCATTTTCTTCAGATGTTAATGAGGGATACTCAAATTTATTCTGTGTGATGGTCTCAATTTTAAGAGAGAAGAGATATTTTGAGAGCGCAAGAATATGGAGCGCTAAGCGTTCTGCTTGTGCGTTTTCTTTCTCTCTATATACTTGCTCAAAGAGGGCTTCTGTCATGGCATCTAGAGGAGCATCGCTTTGGAGAGCTGCTTCATACATTTTTGCTGTAGAAAACCATCCAGCCGCCATTGATTTTACTTTTTTACCCACAGACATATCCCCGATGCCCATTTCTCTCAAATTTCTATCCATATCCATGACAAAAGCTTCTTGAAGAGCTCTAACCCGAGGGCTTTTAACCCCCTCTTCAGCAGCTATTCTGTTGATCACTAGAAACAGGTGCAGAACAATATTTTCAAACCGTCCTGTCACACTATCCTCAATGTTCAACTCTGTAAAATACAGCTCTTGGCGAGAGTGAGTAACAACTTTATTATATAATTCAAGTTGGGTAAGATCCCCGCGAATCCACTCTAGAATTTTTTTAATCATTTTTTATCTACTCTTAGGTCTTCACATTGCCACAGTTCCATGCAATATAGGGCAAATGAGGCTTTTTTCACGATGTCTCTCTGTTTGTAGAGGCTCTATCACGATCAAACACTGATAGCAATCATGAAAGCCATATGAAAACTGTTATAAAAGCACTTCTGGGTGTGTGCGGGGTAAGTTTACGATGAACGGAAAAATGAAACTGGTTGTTGCTATGACATTGATGGTCTCTCTGACTGCTTGTGGCCAGCGTCTTCAGACAAGAGGATATATCTTCGATAAGGAATTAGCTGATGCAATTCAGCCTGGTGTAGATAACAAACAATCTGTTCAAGCAACTATGGGTACCCCTACTCTTCTCGCGGCCTTTAGTGATCAGACTTGGTATTATGTCTCGACAAATGTTGAAGTGAAGCCACTATTCTTACCCACGCCGAAATGGCGCCGCGTTATGTCTGTTAGTTTTAACGAACAAGGTGTTGTAACGGGTGTCGAAAATTATGATCTCTCTCATGCGCGTGCAATTGACCCTGTCGACGACAAGACTCCTACGAAAGGTAAGCAATTAGGCTTCTTTCAACAGCTCTTTATGAACGTTGGACGCTTTTCGGGTCAACAGCCTGTTGGCGGCCCTGGCGGCCCTGGACCTAATGGGTCTTAAGCCTAGAGTAATTTAAATCTAATTTTGGAAACCCCGCTTAACATAGGCGGGGTTTTTTATTGCCCCCTAAACACAGTTTGGCCTTTCATCGGATAGAGTTATCTACTCATATAGAGTGCCCCTTCTTTGCAAGGAGTGGCCTTCCCTCGGATTTAGTGGCCGTTCTCTTATATAAGTAGCCTCCCTCGTATAAAAGTGGCCTCCCTCTCAAAGAGTGCCTGTTCTACGTTTTGACATCCCGATGAGCGTATAGGAAGTCGTAAAAAAAACGGCCCGTAGGCCGTTTCTTCTCATTCTTAGGATTGAAAGAGGATTAGTGAGCTAAGAATGCCAACAGTAAGAGCGCGACGATGTTCGTAATTTTAATCATCGGGTTAACCGCAGGTCCTGCTGTATCTTTGTATGGATCACCAACGGTATCACCAGTTACAGCAGCTTTGTGGGCTTCAGAGCCTTTTCCGCCATGGTTTCCATCTTCGATATATTTCTTCGCATTATCCCAAGCACCGCCGCCAGCAGTCATAGAGAGAGCAACGAAGAGGCCGCCAACAATCACACCGAGCAAGAGTGCACCAAGCGCTGCAAAAGCTTCTGCTTGTCCTGCTATGGCATTAATCACAAAATAAGTGAGGACAGGCGCTAGAATTGGAAGAAGGCTAGGAATAACCATCTCTCTGATTGCTTCTTTCGTAAGCAAATCTACTGATCTGGCATAATCCGGTTTGCTTGTGCCTTCCATGATACCAGGGTTGTTTTTGAACTGCTCTCGCACTTCTTCAACAACCTTACCACCAGCACGGCCAACAGCTGTCATACCCATTGCACCAAAGAGATAGGGTAGAAGTGCGCCAAGGAAGAGACCCACAACAACATAAGGATTAGAGAGATCGAAGTTAACAGTCATATCTGGGAAATATTTTTCCAAATCTGCTGTATAAGCCCCAAACAAGACAAGGGCAGCAAGGCCTGCAGACCCAATTGCATAGCCTTTTGTAACAGCCTTAGTTGTATTACCGACAGCATCTAGAGCATCCGTTCTTTCGCGAACTTCTTCATCTAAACCAGCCATCTCGGCAATGCCGCCAGCGTTATCTGTTACAGGACCATAAGCGTCTAGCGCTACGACCATTCCAGCAAGAGCTAACATAGCAGTGGCACCGAAACCTAAGCCAATGATCCCCGCCAATTTATAGGCAACGATAATTGCGACACAAATGAAAATTGCAGGTAAGGCTGTCGCTTCAAGAGATATAGCCAATCCTTGGATAACATTTGTACCATGCCCTGTTTCTGATGCTTTCGCGATCGATTTAACAGGTCTATATTCTGTAGAAGTATAATATTCAGTGATCCAGATAATAATCCCTGTGAGAAACAGGCCAACGAGGCCGCAGTAATAAAGATCTCTCCCTGAGACCATATCATACAAGTTAGAATTCATATCGCCGCCCAAAGCCCAGCTCATGGCGAACCACATAACAACTGCTGAGAGAACTGCTGTTACAATAAATCCTTTGTAAAGGGCACCCATAATGCTGTTGCTTGATCCAAGCTTCACAAAATATGTACCAATAATTGAAGTGATGATACAACTACCGCCAATGATTAAGGGCAGTTCCATGATTTGAGAAGCACCATTTGAGATCAAGAGAGCAGCAAGAACCATTGTTGCGCCGATCGTCACGACATAGGTTTCAAACAAGTCAGCGGCCATACCAGCACAGTCACCAACATTATCACCTACATTGTCTGCGATTACTGCAGGGTTACGTGGGTCATCCTCAGGAATGCCTGCTTCGACTTTTCCGACTAGGTCTGCACCGACATCAGCCCCTTTGGTGAAAATACCACCGCCAAGTCGTGCAAAAATTGAAATCAAAGATGCCCCAAAGCCAAGTGCCACAAGAGCGTCAATAACAGAACGGCTTGTGCCGTCTAGGCCCAAGATTACGGTCATATAATAATAATAGCCTGCGATCGCAAGCAAAGCGAGTCCAGCCACAAGCATGCCCGTAACAGCACCAGATTTGAAGGCCACGTCTAAACCACCTTGTAGGCTGGTCCGTGCAGCTTCGGTTGTTCTGACATTAGCCTTAACGCTGATAATCATACCGATGTATCCAGCGACACCAGATAAGACAGCGCCAATAATAAAGCCAACAGCAGACAGTGATGACAGTGTTACAAATAAGATTGCAGCAACGATCACGCCTACAATAGCGATAGTTTTATATTGACGATTAAGATAGGCTTGAGCGCCTTCTTGAATTGCTCCAGCAATTTCTTGCATTTCAGCACTACCAGCACTGGCAGATAAGATTGAGCGTCGAGTTACAATACCATAAATTACAGCTAACAAGCCACAGATAATCGCGGCGATTAAAACAGTCATAGAGATTTCCCCCTCTATACAATGATTAGTACAAAGATGGCCGTTTTACTGACTTAGACGTCTGCAAACGCACTCAAAACAAACTCTTAGACGGTCAAAACGACCACTACAAAACACATGGTCTCCCTCCCATGTGATAGTCAAACTCTAACAGTTTAAAGAGATTTTACAAGCTCTTATAAATAAAGGCCATCCTGCAGGACAGGATAGCCTTGAATTTAGCCTCGAATAAGGTGTTTTAAGGAATTCTGTGACTGTTATGGATGACAACATTATGAATATATTTATCATTAACAACAGTTTTGGCGGCTCTTGTGAGCACTTCAGATGCTCGGGTAACATCCAATCGGTTACTCTTATCTAACATTAACTCGTTCTTATAAAGTGCACTTAGAAATGCTTGTCTCATCTCTAATTTTAAACTGGCCACATAGCCAATATGTTCAGGCTTCACAAGAATTCTAATGTCTAAGAGATAGCTCCCTGCTTCATAGGGTTTGCCGCGCCTTTCAACATAAACGGGCGCCGTCATCTTATCGATTTCAATGAACTCATAGTTTATTGGATCAGGAACCTCTTCTTCTTCCACTTCTTCGACATTTGCGCTTTGAGGCTGTTGTCCTAGGAAAAAGAAAACACCGCCCCCGCCAGCAGCGATCCCAATAATAATGCCGAGAATAAGTAAAATCTTACTACCACCACCGTCTTCTCCAACATCATCGTCTTTATCTGACATAACCCACTCCTTTAAAAATGATTAAACCCACTTTTACTATAAGATAAAATTGTTTCGTCTTTACCGACTATTGTAACGCCCTGATCGTTTTTGACCAGCCCAATTTTATGAATGGGGGTTGAGCAGTGACGATCATGGTAGCTGAGCATCTCTTCCTCTTTACTAGGATCAACAGTAAAGACGATTTCATAATCATCACCCCATGTGAGGATTTCCTCCAAATTTGGAGTGTTAATCAATTCATTAACAGGGATATCTTCAGCCTTCAAATGAGCCCCAACTGAAGAGGCATCGACAATATGACCTATGTCTGCCACTAATCCATCTGAGATATCTGCACTGGCAGAGGCATAGTTGGAAATTAAAGAGATTAGGTCCATACGCGGTTGTGGTCTCAAATAAGTCTGCTCAAGGTCAGCATTTTTCGCAATTTCTTTTCTGAAAGATTTTAGACCGTAGCAAGCCCCGCCTAAACTGCCCGAGACATAGATGTGGTCCCCTGCTTTAGCACCAGACCGTAGCGGCGCATCGACATCAGCTTCGCCGATCACAGTGACACTGAAGGTTAAGTCTTTATTTGTCCTGACTGTATCCCCACCAAATAACTGGCACTTAAAAACCGTTTGTGCGCAGTCAAGACCATGTGCAAAGCTTTTAAGCCAGTCTATGGTCGGCATGGCCGGTAGTCCAAGGCCTAGAAGATAGCCTTTTGGTTTCGCCCCTTTTGCGACCAAGTCAGAAATGTTAACAGCCAAGGCTTTCCATGCTAAATCTTCAGCGTTCGTATCCGGCAAAAAGTGGATACTTTCGACAAGCATGTCCTTAGAGAGGACGACCTTTTTCGATGGAGAGGGGCAATAATGAGCTGCATCATCTTTTAAACCGACGCCTTCTTTACCCGCAAGGGGAGCAAAATAAGTCTCGATAATATCAAATTCTGATGGCATAGAACCCTTTGCTAGCTTCTCACTGTCTTTCCGATTTTATCGAGAACGCCGTTCACGAATGAAGCTTCTTGGCGTTCACAGAAGGCATGTGTTACATCCACATATTCTGTTATGATGACAGCTGTTGGTACATCTGGACGTGCAGAAAGTTCATAGGCTCCAGTAAGCAAAATAGCGTGTATCAGTTTTTCTAAGCGATCTGTAGACCACCCGTCTTTAAGAGAGCTACCGATGAGAGAATTTAGTTCTTCAGCTCTATTCCATGTGCCTTCTACGACATCAGAAAAGAGCTTTTCATCTGCCTTTGCAAATTCAATTCCTTCAATCTCTTTACCTAATCGATGTTTCTTATACTCATCGATTGTAAGAACAGCATTGGGCTCTTCAGACATTAACAGTTGGTATGTGGCCTGAACAGCTGCTAAACGTGCTGCACTTCTCGCCCCACCAGATTTATTTTTTTGCGCCATGATTGGTCACCCTTATACTTTGAACTCAGATTTTAATGCAGCCATTCTAAGTGCTGCATTGGCGGCATCAGCGCCTTTGTTTTTTCTTTTACGGTCCGCTCTTGCCCATGCTTGTTCATGATCTTCTACAGTAAGAATGCCGTTACCCACAGCCATATTATGGGTAATTGCTAATTCTTGAAGGGCGCGTGCACTTTCGCCGCAAACATAATCATAATGGGATGTTTCACCGCGGATAACAACGCCCAAGGCAATGTAGCCGGCATACACTTTAGCTGTTCCAACATCAGCAAATTTCATTGCAGCTGGAATTTCTAAAGCACCCGGTACAGAAAGTCTCTCATAAGTAGCGTTATTGGCTTCTATGGCTTCTATGGCCCCTTGAACCATTTCATCGGCTAAATCGTCATAAAAACGGGCTTCAACAATAAGATAGTGATTTAAAGACATAACCTGTTTCTTTCGTTATTCTGACGGAATGGCACGCCATTCTTTAATATCCAATCCATAGCCATCAAGTCCGATTACTGTCGAAGGCGTATTGGAGAGTAAAGTGAGATGCTTAATCCCTAATTCTATCATGATTTGAGCACCATGCCCAATATTGCGGACAACATGTTCTTGTTTGGCTGAAATGCCGCGTTGCTTTTCATTTCTTGAAGCCATGAGAGCTGAAGGATGACCGCCATATTCACCAGGGAAAATGACAATGACACCCCGCCCTTCTGATTCAATAACATTCATGCAAGATTGCAACTGTCCCGAACGTGGTGAATTCTCTCCAAATAAATCTTCAAAAGGATTATGAACATGCATGCGTACTAAGCAGGTATCTGTTTCACTAAGATCACCATAGATCAAAGCAGTTGCTTCCTTATGGTCTGCCTTTGTTTTATAGGCACGTGCCGTCCATTCATTCCCGCTATGACGCACAAAACTGGTTTCATCAGCGAGATCAATCATATTGTCGTGCTTTAGACGGTAGGCGATAAGATCTTTAATTGTTGCAATCTTCAGGCCATGCTCTTTTGCATAAGTGATGAGATCAGGCAGACGCGCCATTTCGCCATCATCTTTCATAATTTCACAAATAACAGCCGATGGATTTAGCCCAGCCAGTCTTGATATATCTACAGATGCTTCTGTATGCCCTGCTCTCACAAGAACACCGCCGTCCCGAGCCATTAGTGGGAATATATGCCCTGGGGTGGCGAGATCCACAGAAGATTTTTTTTCATCGATTGCAGTTAAGATGGTATGAGATCGGTCAGCAGCAGAAATACCAGTAGTTACCCCTTCACGGGCTTCGATGGAAACAGTAAAAGCTGTATGATGACGCATATCATTCTTATAACTCATCATATTCAATCCGAGCTTATTGATCCGTCGTTCGGACATCGGCAAGCAAATTAAGCCACGGCCATAGCGTGCCATAAAGTTTACGGCTTTAGGCGTCGCAAATTCTGCTGGAATGATTAGATCCCCTTCATTTTCACGGTCTTCATCATCCACGAGGATATACATCTTGCCGTGACGGGCATCTTCAATAATTTCTTCAATGGAAGACAGTTGGAACTCAGTATTTGGCATTTTTTTTTACTTTAATCTGTATGGTTCATCTTAATTACGCTTGTAAGCGTGCTACATAGCGGGCTAGAACATCAAATTCAATATTTACTTTATCACCAACCTTAGAATTACGGAAACTTGTTACGGACTGCGTGTGGGGAATAAGATTGATAGAGAAGCTTGTTGTTGTATTCGTATCTTTAATGGTATTGACAGTAAGCGACGCTCCGTCAATGCATACACTGCCCTTTTCCGCAACTTGATTGCCTTCACTTCTAGGGATTTCAATTTCCATTGTGATTGAGCCTGCAGTCTCTTTAAACGTAACGATTGTGCCAATGCAGTCCACATGTCCAGTAACAATGTGGCCGCCCAATTCATCACCAACTTTTAGAGCACGCTCAAGATTAACTTCCGAACCAACAGTCCATTCTGACAAATTTGTAACGCGTAATGTTTCATCTGACACATCCACTGCATACCAATTGGTCGTTTTATCAATTCCCTTATCAACCACAGTGAGACAAACGCCACTGCTTGCGATTGAAGCACCGATTTCAACAGTGTTCATCTCATAGGACGTTGAAAACTCAATTCTAAGATCTGAGTTTGCTTGATCTTTACGGTCTAGCTTTCGCACCTGACCTACATCTGTGATAATTCCTGTAAACATAGGCTTTCTTTATCTTCTTCGAGTGCGTCTTTCAAGTATATCCGTCCCTAGAGGTAATAATTCTTGAAGTTTATATCTTTTGGCATCTGATAATTGCCTAAGGGCCAAAGATCTAATGGCACTTAAGCCATCCGCTCCTATAACCTGATTAGATCTGAACCAATATATGTCATCAACAAAATCTTCCTCAATAAAGGCGCTCAGAAGTGTCGCCCCGCCTTCAATTAGGACACGGGTAAGGCCTAGGCTAAGAAATACACGAGAAACTTCTTTTAAGTCTTTGATATTATTCAAAGTAATAATATTTACACTGGGTGGGTAATCCTTAGAATTTGAAACCTCAGTGAAAATGTAAGTCGGTATTTTCTCTGCGGATAGCACGAGTTCTGAAGTGATTGGTATCCGCAACTGCCTGTCCATGACAATTCTTTTAGGTGACTGGTTTTCTAGCCCTTTAAGTCGACATGTTAAAGATGGATTATCAGCTAAAGCTGTGCCTATCCCGATCAGGATAGCATCATGATTGGCTCTTAAGCTGTGACCGCGCATACGAGACTGATCATTTGTAATCCACTTGCTTTCACCGCATTGTAAGGCAATCTTTCCGTCTAATGATGAAGCTATTTTGGCTGTGTAAAGAGGTCTGTTCTTTTGAAGAGAGAAAAAGAAACCACGATGAATTTTATCTGCTTCTTCTTTCATGCACCCAGAAAGCACAGCAATCCCTGCTGCTTTTAAGTCTTCAATGCCTTTTCCGTTTACCTGTGGATTAGGATCTAAAGACGCAATAATCACACGTTTGACATTTGCTTGAATGAGGGCGTCAGTACATGCACCAGATTGCCCTTTGTGAGCGCAGGGTTCTAGTGTGACATAGGCAGTCGCTCCATCTGGAGATGATACGGCTGAAGTGAGGGCATGAATTTCAGCATGAGGACGCCCACCTGGCTGTGTCCATCCCTGCCCTATGACATGATTGTTTTTGACGAGTACACATCCAACACTTGGATTCGGCGCTGTTGTCCCTAGACCCCTTTTAGAGAGGGAAAGGGCGTGTTTCATAAAGCCGTAATCTATGTCTGTGAAAGACTCATGTGTCAATTAATCACCCTCACCATCATTTGTATTTATATTATGCAGAAAGTTTACAAAATCAGAAGCTTCTCTGAAATTCTTATAAACAGAGGCGTAGCGAACATAAGCAACCTGATCAAGTCCAGCTAGGCCTTCCATAACAAGATTGCCAATATCTTCTACTTCTACTTCATTTTCCCCCATACTTTCTAAACGTCGTACAATGCCATTAATCATTCGATCAACGCGTTCACTCTCAACGGGGCGTTTTCTTAGGGCAATGTCAAGCGAGCGTTCTAATTTTAGACGGTCAAAAGGCACACGGCGGCCAGCCTTCTTTATGACAGTCAATTCTCGAAGTTGAACGCGTTCAAAAGTCGTGAACCGTGCGCCACATCCTGCACAGAAGCGTCGACGACGAATGGAAGATTTATCATCGGTTGGACGTGAATCTTTAACTTGTGTATCTTCGTTTTGGCAAAAAGGACAGCGCATAAGAGACCTATGAAATTATTGACATTAGAATGCAGCCCCGTAGCGCTGCATTTATATTTTAACCCATTCTTAGAGATAGGTGTAGATCGGAAATTTATTACAAAGTTCAGTAACCTTTGCACGAGCAGCGGCTTCAACTTCTTCATTATTCTCGGGATGAGCAGCAAGGCCGTCAAGAACTTCTGTGATCCAGTCAGCTATGAGAATAAATTCTTCTTTTCCAAATCCACGGGTTGTCCCTGCAGGTGTGCCTAGACGAATACCTGATGTGATCATTGGCTTTTCAGGATCAAAGGGCACACCGTTTTTATTACAGGTCATCAAGGATCGCTCAAGCGCTTCATCGGCGGCCTTCCCTGTTAACCCTTTTGGTCTAAGATCGACAAGGACAACATGTGTGTCCGTACCTTCTGAGACAATATCAAATCCATTTTCTTTTAAGCGAGCGGCCAGTGCAACAGCATTTTCAACAACTTGCTTTCCATAGTCTTTAAATTCGTCTGTGAGGGCTTCGCCAAAAGCAACAGCCTTAGCAGCAATAACATGCATTAAAGGCCCCCCTTGTAGGCCGGGGAAAACTGCGGAATTAAATTTCTTCGCTAGATCTTCACGGTTTGTAAGGATCATACCACCGCGCGGCCCCCGGAGTGTTTTATGCGTTGTAGTTGTGACTACATCCGCATAATCAAGTGGATTAGAGTGAACTCCTGCCGCTACTAGCCCAGCAAAGTGAGCCATATCTACATGAAGATAAGCACCAACCTTATCAGCTATTGTACGGAATTTAGCAAAATCAATCTCGCGAGGATAAGCAGATCCACCGGCGATGATTATCTTTGGTTGATGTTCAACAGCCAAACGTTCAACTTCCTCAAAATCTATAAGGGCTGTGTCCTTGCGAACACCGTATTGAACAGCGTTAAACCATTTACCACTGAGAGCTGGTCTAGCTCCATGTGTTAAGTGGCCCCCAGCATCAAGTGACATACCAAGGATTGTATCTCCTGGCTGAACAAGAGCAAGCATAACAGCCCCATTAGCTTGTGCGCCAGAGTGTGGTTGCACATTGACATAGCCACAGTTGAAGAGCTTTTTTGCGCGGTCTATAGCAAGGGTTTCTGATTGATCCACATAATGACACCCTTGATAGTAGCGACGCCCTGGGTAGCCTTCAGCATATTTGTTCGTTAGAACTGTGCCTTGTGCTTCCATCACAGCTCGGCTTACAATATTTTCAGAGGCGATCAATTCAATTTGGCCTTGTTGACGCTTAATTTCGCTGTCAACAGAAGCAAATAGTTCTGGATCAGTTTCAGTTAAAGGTGCGGTGAAAAATCTGTCATTAAGATTAGATGTCATCGTATACAGTCCTCTTTAAGAAAGTTTATTGACACGGCGTTCATGACGACCGCCTTCAAATTCAGTGTTTAGAAATTCTTTTAAGCAATCTATGGCTACTTCTTCGCCAATAATTCTAGCACCCAAGGCTAGGACGTTTGCATTGTTATGTTGGCGTGTCAGACGAGCTGTAAGGCCACTATGACAGAGAGCTGCTCTGACATTTGGGTTCCTATTGGCAGCGATTGAAATCCCGATGCCTGTTCCGCAAATTAAAACACCTAGATCGGCTTCTTTATCCTCAATAGCTTTTGCCATCGCGACGCCAAAATCGGGATAATCGACAGACTCTGGACCATCAGTTCCTAAATTTAGAGTTTTATAACCCCATTCTTCTGCTAAAGCCATCAAGACATTCTTTAATGCTGGACCAGCATGATCACAGGCAAATGCAATTGTTTTCGATGTCATTTTTTTTTCACCCTTTTTAGATAAGCGACTACCTAATAAAAAAGGCTTTATGCACCATTTATTTCGTTTAATAAAGCCTTGAATTCTGCATCTAACTAAATATTTCTTTTCGACTAGATTTTACACAAAAACAGCGTAACACCATGGATTAAATTAAATAATGATTAAGAATGGCTCTTATATTCAAGTGATTAACCATTTATTTACTAATAAATGTATAAAAGACAAATATGGACACTTCCAAAATATAGTAATTAAGCCTATATGCTTACTTTAATTATTTAAATTATTCAATAAATGGGGCAGTTGGGTATAAAAATGAACTTAGAAGATAAAGATCATAATACATCGCACTTGATCGCTTATACTACAAAAATTGTTTCTTCTTATTTGAATAATAATCAAGTGAATAAAGAAGAGATTACAGATTTAATTAAAACCATTCACGCTGAATTACTGCAGCTTGAAAACAATCCCATTAAGATGAACTATCAGCCCCCTGCAGTGGATCCTGATGAGTCGATACATGATGATTATCTCGTCTGCCTAGAAGATGGTAAGAAAATGATTATGTTAAAAAGATATTTAAAAACACAATACGACTTAACGCCAGAAGAATATCGTTCAAAATGGAACTTGCCGGCAAACTATCCTATGGTGTGTAAAAAATATTCGGAACGTCGATCTAGAGTTGCAATGAAGCACGGTCTAGGAAAAAGTTAATCAGGAGTGGGATAAGGCTGGTAGCAAGCTGTCTAATCTGGATGGTTCACCCTAGACGATAATCCCTCTTGTGCTTTCAAGCGGTTTGGGATTTTTCTTTTCTTTCATGCGATGAAGTTTTTGTGTTGCAATGCGGTTCAACTCGTCTTTTGTGGCTTTAATATCCCCAACAATAGAAACTTCAAGGCCTGTTTTTGTGCAGATCGCACATACTTTCACATATCTTCCTTGCGGGATATATTCGAAAATTATTCCATGAGATTGCGACGCCCGAGACATTAAGCAACCATCTTTTTCAGGCCCAAGCGTGTCCAAACATCAAGCAAGGCTTCAATGAGTGCATCCATCATAGCATCGTTGTGATCAGGACCAGGTGTAAATCTTAATCTTTCCTTACCCTTTGGAACGGTAGGATAATTAATTGGCTGAACATAGATGCAATATTCATCAAGTAGAATATCAGAAACTGTTTTACAAAGAACAGGATCGCCTACAAAAAGAGGGACGATATGACTTTCGCTTTCCATCAACGGTAAGCCAGCTTGCCGCATGCGACTTTTCAGGTTTTCTGCTCGCTCTTGTTGGGAGTCTCTCTCAAGGGCAGAAGCTTTCAAATGTTTAACGCTGGCTAAGGCGCCCGCTGCTAACACAGGGCTAAGAGCTGTTGTAAATATAAATCCAGAAGCATAGCTTCTTATCACATCAATCAATTGTTTTGACGCTGTGATATATCCGCCCATAATACCGAATGCTTTACCGAGTGTGCCTTCGATGACCGTAATTCTGTCCGCAAGGCCATCTCTTTCAGAAATGCCGCCCCCACGGGGGCCATACATGCCAACAGCATGGACTTCATCAAGATAGGTCATGGCTTGGTATTTATCCGCCAGATCACAGATTTCTTCTATGGGCGCGATATCACCGTCCATTGAGTAAACTGATTCAAAAGCGATTAGCTTGGGTGCTGTTGGGTCATCTGCCTGTAGAAGTTCTTCTAAATGTTCAAGGTCATTATGCCTAAATATGCGTCTTTCAGCCCCAGAATTACGAATGCCTTGAATCATCGAGGCATGGTTTAAGGCGTCAGAATAAATGATGCATCCTGGTAGAAGCTTTCCAAGTGTAGAGAGTGTTGCCTCGTTAGAAATATACCCTGAAGTGAATAACAGTGCTTCTTCTTTGCCATGCAAGTCTGAGAGTTCTTTTTCTAATAGCACATGATAATGATTGGTTCCGCCGATATTTCTTGTGCCGCCTGCGCCTGCGCCAGTCTCGTCAAGGGCTTCGTGCATAGCTGAGAGTACAGAAGAATGCTGCCCCATGCCTAAGTAATCATTAGAGCACCAAACAGTAATCGTCCGTGTGTTATCGCTTCCCTCATAGCGTGTCGCACGGGGAAAGTCGCCTCTTTTGCGTTTGATATCTGCGAATACCCGATATCGGCCTTCATTTTTGATGGCTTCAATTGCATCTGCAAATATTTTTTCGTAGTCCATTATACTCAGTCCAGCTTATCATACCAATGTTTGCACAATTGGGCTCTTTATACTTCTTTCTATCAATACATCAATCACCTTGTTAGGTCTAGTGTTGAATTTGCGAACGAATCTTAAGATATCCCTCGTTTACAGGCCCCATTTCAGAGCCTTATACAGGGCCTTGTTTCGGGGCTAATTTAGGATCTTATACAGGGCGTAATGAAAGAGAGATTTGATTAAGATCAATTAAAAAAAAGAGGGGCACTCCCCTCTTTTGAATTCTCTATTGTTCTTGTGATATTTAGAAACGGAGTTTATCAGTCCAATATCTCTCTAAGTTTCTTAAATTTCTTCGTAAAACCTTAAGTTCTTCTTGGCCCATTAATTCATCATCCATGAGTTCAGTTAAGTGGGTTTGATATTCTTCATCAATCAACGTCATCAATTCTGATCCCTTGTCCGTGAGTGAAATTCTTACCGAACGGCGATCAAAGTCTGACTTTTCATGCCTCAAATAACCCATTTCCACCAACTTCTTGAGATTGTATGAGACATTAGATCCTTGATAGTATCCTCGTGTTCTCAATTCTCCGGCTGTCATCTCAGATTCGCCGATGTTATAAATAAGCAGTGCTTGAACAGGATTAAGGTCTTCCCATCCCTTTCGGTCTAGAACTTCTTTGATCACATCAAGTAATCGTCTGTGTAAACGTTCTATCAAGGATAAAATGTCTAAAAACAGTGTTTTTGGTTGATCGTAATTGTAGCCTGACATATCTTTAAAATCCTTATGCAATAACTGAGGAATAATCTGTAAATTAAGCGAAAATTACTGCTTCAATCCAATTTAAACAAGTTCTAGTTAAAATTTTAGATAAAAATTTCGCCTAATTTCTATATTGCAGCGCTATTTAATGTGAAAATTATGATAGTTATCTGGATAATAACTAAAATATAAGGTGAAATTTATGACTTCTTCCTACCCAAGTAGCCGGTTAAGGCGTGTTCGTTCATCAGAATGGTCAAGAAATTTGGTTCGTGAGAATAGAGTGACGGTGAATGATCTGATTTGGCCTTTATTTATTAATGATGGTCACAGTGATATAGAAGCTATTCCGTCTATGCCTGGCGTATTTCGCTATTCAGTTGACAAAGTTATTGAACAAGTAAAACTTGCAAAAAGTCTTGGCATCTCTTGTGTCGCGCTTTTTCCAAACACACCTGCAGACAGAAGATCTGATGACGGCAAAGAAGCCCTTAACTCAGATAATCTTATGAATAGAGCTATTAAAGCAATAAAAGATGCAGTGCCTGATATTGGTATTGCCGCGGATGTAGCACTTGATCCCTATACCTCTCATGGGCAAGATGGTTTAGTTAAAGATGGCCTAATTCTGAATGACGAAACTATTGAAATATTAGTTCAACAAGCCCTCGTTCAAGCAAAGTCTGGGGCAGATATCATTGCACCAAGTGATATGATGGATGGGCGTGTAGACGCCATTCGTTATGGGCTTGATCTTGATGGTTTTGAGAATACGCAAATTATGTCTTACGCTGTAAAATATGCATCGGCTTTCTACGGTCCTTTTAGGGACGCCGTTGGCAGCAGTGGGACTCTTAAAGGCGATAAAAAAACCTATCAACTTGACCCCGCTAACGCTCAAGAAGGCCTCAGAGAAGCGGAACAGGATATTTCCGAAGGAGCGGATAGTATCATTATAAAACCGGGGATGCCCTATCTTGATATGATCACCCGTGTAAAAGAAACCTTCCAAATGCCAACCTATGCTTATCAAGTTTCCGGTGAATATAGCATGGTTATGGCTGCTGTGGAGAATGGGTGGCTTGATAAGGATGCTGTGATGATGGAAAGTCTACTATCGTTTAAAAGGGCTGGTGCTGACGGAATTTGGACCTATTTTGCTCTTGATGTTGCAAAGCATCTCAATGGTTAGAAGCCTTATGTGAGGGGTGAATAGTATACTCCACCTGTCACAGCTTCTGAAGTCCCTGTTGTTTCAGGGAATGATAAAGGTAAATTTCTTTGTGAACGAATGGCCAGAAAAGCAAAGGCTTCCGCTTCAAGGCTATCACTATTCCAGCCCATAGCATCAACGGGATCAATCATGACCGGGATATGCTTGCGCAGACGGCGCATCATGGTTCTATTATGGACACCGCCCCCACAAACATACCAAGCCGCGACAGACTCAGGGAAGTGACTTTGAGCTGAAACAATTGCCTCAACAGTAAAGTCAATCAGAGTGGAGGCTCCATCTGTTGCATTGAGTCCCCTTAAGGAAGAGATGGTAAAATCATCTCTATCTAGAGATTTAGGGGGGTGTTCATCAAAATAAGGAGAGGCCATTAAGCCCATAAGGACATCTTCATGGGTTGTGCCCTGCGCTGCCAGGTTACCATCTTTGTCATACCGTTGCCCAGTATGTTCTCTAGCCCAGTCATTGGAGAGAGCATTCGCTGGGCCTGTATCAAAAGCCAATAGGTCGACTGAATTTCCAGTCCACTTCACCCAGGTTACATTTGCGACGCCGCCTAAATTTAGTATGGCTCTTGCTTTTTCATCATCTTTTGAGTTTTTCAGTAATGCTGCATGGTAGACAGGTACAAGAGGCGCGCCTTCCCCGCCGTGCTTCATGTCGTTACTTCTAAAGTCATTTATCACAGGAATGCCGGTCAAATTGGCTAATGTTTGTCCGCACCCTATTTGCCATGTCCAGCCCTTTTCAGGTTTATGCGTGATTGTTTGTCCGTGAAAACCGATCATGTCGATAGAGCGCGGGTCAAGGTCGTAGGTAGTTAGTAAGGTTTGAACCGCTTTTGCATGCAACACTGTGATTTCATGGGAGAGACTCTCTAAGTCTGGAATTGGATCATTTCTCGAAGTAGCGTTTGTCGCTCGGTTCATGACAGTTCGAATTGTATCCTGTAGTGCTTCAGGCATAGGTATGGAAATGGAAGGGCCTATCTTTTCTACGCTAACACCGTCAGAGACAATATAGGCGGCATCAATGCCGTCCATTGAAGTTCCGCTCATAAGTCCTATTGCTGTCTTTCGTTCACCTGATTCGCCCAAAGATGACATATTTCCCCCTCTATTTGATAAAAGGACACTAGACCATTTTTCTACCCTATGCTAAATCAGCGCCTTGTGAAAAGCATTACTTTCTATTTTATGGATAATTACTATGAGTACGATCAAATCTGATTTTCTAAATATTATGCAATCGCGTGGCTATATTCATCAGGTCACAGACCTTGAAGGTTTAGACGCAAAACTGATGGAAGGACCGCAGACGGCCTATATTGGATTTGATGCAACGGCAGACAGTTTACACATTGGTTCATTGGTGCAGATCATGATGCTCAGATGGTTTCAAAAATGCGGTCATAAGCCCATAGCCTTGATGGGCGGTGGCACGACAAAGGTAGGTGACCCATCTGGTAAGGATGAAAGTCGTCAGTTGTTAACAGAAGAAAAAATTCAATCCAACATTCAAGGAATTCGCTCCGTCTTTGATCAGTTGCTTTCTTTTGGCGATGGGAAAACAGATGCTGTGATGGTCAACAACGATGATTGGTTAAGTGGCCTGCACTATATCGAATTATTAAGAGATGTTGGTCCTCATTTTACCATTAACCGGATGATGACCTTTGATAGTGTTAAGTTGCGCCTCGATCGAGAACAGCCGCTGACATTCTTAGAATTCAATTATATGATCCTTCAAGCTTATGACTTTATGGAGCTCGCAAAACGTCATGGGTGTCTTTTACAGATGGGTGGCTCTGATCAGTGGGGCAATATTGTGAACGGGATGGAACTTTCCCGGCGGATGATTAGTAAGCAGCTATTTGGTTTAACAACACCCCTGATTACTACGGCTGATGGTAAGAAGATGGGTAAAACCGCAGATGGGGCTGTTTGGCTTAATGAAGATAAGAAATCATCCTATGACTACTGGCAGTTCTGGCGTAATACCCAAGATGCAGATGTGGGTAAATTCTTACGCCTCTTCACTGAACTCCCCTTGGATGAAGTTGAAAAGTTAGAAGCGCTTCAGGGTCAAGAAATTAATGAGGCCAAGATTATACTAGCGAATGAAGCAACAAGTTTATGTCGTGGCACAGAAGCGGCTGTTCGAGCTGCTGAAACTGCAAAGAAAACATTTTCTGGTAACGCTGCTGCTGCAGAGTTACCTACCTTTACTGCTGATCTCGAAACAGGTGTACCTGTTATTGAAATTTTTAAACTTGTAGGGTTTGGTGCCTCAAACGGTGAGATCAGACGCCTGATCAAAGGAGGCGGTGCTAAGATTAATGATCAAAGAGTGGCAGACGAAACAGTCATCATTACATCCGCGCATCTTGATGGGAATACTGTTAAAGTTTCTTCAGGTAAGAAGAAACACGCTTTGGTTAAGCAGGGATAATTTTCAATGACTTTTTCTTTTGTTGCTTCCCTTACAGCTCTGGCAGGCTTCATTCTTGGTGTTGGCTGGGTTTTTGCTGGATCTAGGCTCTTTCAGCGTTGGGGTGTAGAAGCTCATCAAGATGGTATACTTGTTGGCCGAAGAATTGGCGTTGTTTATCTAACAATCGCTTTGATGATGATTTTAGTGAAGGATGCACAACCCTCTGAACTTCGAGAGGCGATCAGTCTTGCGATGGCGTTGGGTATGGTCGGCCTTGCCGTGATGGGATTATACGAATTTAAAAGACGCGCCGTGAATGCGTCTATGCTTGTAAGTGTAGGCCTTGAAATCTTCCTTGCGGTCGGTTTTTCATGGACATTTATTGCCCCTTAATAAAGACCTGGTCTATTATAGATTTATATGAGGCGTGCTGTGTACGCTGAAAAAAGTATCAAGGAAAAGTCATGTCATTATTGATCTCATATTTGTTGCTTGCTTTGCTTGTATCCTGTTTTTGCTCTGTAGCTGAGGCTGTGCTTCTCTCTGTGCGGCCAACATATGTTGAAGCCTTGAAACAAGAGGGTAGTCGTAGTGCACCTATTCTCGATCACTTACTAAGTAATTTAGACCGCCCTCTTGCAGCGATCCTTACAGCAAATACAATCGCACATACTATTGGCGCCGCAGGGGTTGGAGCTCAAGCTTCGGTGGTTTTTGGAAGTGAATATCTGGGGATCACATCAGCAGTTTTGACTTTACTCATTCTCGTTGTCTCAGAAATTATTCCCAAAACCCTTGGTGCAACCTACTGGCAACAACTAGCGCCTCTATTTGCTATTCTTATTCATAGGTTAACGCAATTGTTAGCTCCTTTTGTGTGGGTTTCATCAAAAATAACAAACCTTCTTTCTGGCGGTAAGGTCCACGGAGCCACCTTCACACGAGCAGAAATGGCAGCCATGGTTGAAATAGGCGCTAAAGAAGGAATGCTTGAAGATAAAGAATTAAAAATTGTTCAGAACTTATTGAAATTAAAGAAACTATCAGTTCGCGTTATTATGACTCCGCGCCCAGTGGTTTTCTCATTACCTTCAGAAATGACTGTTCAAGAGTATTTTTCAGCCCATGAAGAGCGCCCTTTTTCTCGCATTCCTATTTATGAAGGCAGTCAGGATGATATAACCGGTTATATTCTCAGAACAGATCTTCTCATCGCACAGGCAAAAGACAATTTCTCTACCAAACTTGAAGCGTATAAGCGGTCATTTTTAATCATGCCTGATAGTGTGTCTGCCTCTCATGCCTATGATCGATTAATGCATGAAAAATGTCATATTGCTCTGGTCGTAGATGAATATGGCACGGTTCAAGGCCTTGTATCCCTAGAAGACATTATTGAAACGCTTATAGGTCTAGAGATAACGGACGAATCTGATACTGTCGAGGATATGCAAACTCTTGCCCATCAGCGCTGGCGATCGAGAATGGAGTCTATTGGTATCGATCCGGATAGTATCTCTCCTTCCCCTAACTTAACTTCAGAAGAATGAAATCCAGGATGCTTTAAGTCAGGCCACAATTCAGGCCACAATTCAGACCTCAACTCAGGCGTCAAATCATTTTAGAGGCCATTCATGATCTGATGTTTCGCTTCTGTTAAAAGATCAGTGAGCTTTTTATCGATGCGGTGTTCGGATATATCTAGACTATTCGTGACGAAATCAGCATGGATCTTTCGTTTTACGTCATCATGCCCTGCTTCTTCTAGATCGGCGATGATAACAGATTTAATATAAGTTTCTAAGTCATCCCCGCTTTTTCCAAGTTTACGGCCAGCCCACTCACCTGCAAGTTTGTTTCTGCGTGCCTCAGCCTTAAAAAGCATTTCCTGGTCGTGTGCAAATTTATCTTCAAAAGCCTTTTCTCGGGCATCAAAAGTCGTCATGGTATATCCTCCTTCAAAAGTGTGTGTCGTAATGAACCTTTAACTCTATGGTTATGCTCTTGTTATCCTTCTCATATGGGGATTGTCTTGATAACAATCAACTGAATGAAAATTTTAGCAGGTAGAAGCAAAGAAATATTGTGATTCTTTCATTACTAGTCTATGAAGGCATCAATTTTCGGATTAAGCGAACAATTTGCCTGATTTGAGGGTTCGTTCAACATATTTTGCGGGAAGGAAATGACGTCTATGTCTCGCCAAAACAAGATTTATGAAGGTAAGGCCAAAGTTCTCTTTAAAGGCCCTGAAGACAATACCATTGTCCAATACTTCAAAGATGATGCCACAGCATTTAACGCTGAAAAACGTGGTACACTCTCTGGTAAGGGTGTTATCAATAACCACATATCAGATCATATTTTCACTTCTCTGGAGCGTATTGGTGTCCCTACTCACTTTATTGAGCGCCTTAATCCGAGAGAGCAGCTGATCAAAGCTTGCGAAATTATTCCTGTCGAGGTGATAGTCAGAAATACAGCCGCAGGATCCATCTGTAAGCGTTTAGGCCTTATTGAAGGGGAACCCCTTTCAGAAACACTTGTGGAATTTTGCTATAAATCAGATGAATATGGCGACCCTGTTATTTCAGCTGATCATGCCGTTATCTTGGGCTGGGCTACAGAAGAAGAACTGGAAGAGATGAAATACCTCACCTTGCGTATCAATGACTTCTTGCAAGGCCTCTTTACAGCAAATGGCATTAATCTTATTGACTTCAAACTTGAATTTGGTCGCCATTTTATTTCTGAAGATGAATATGAAGTAATCCTTGCCGATGAGATTAGTCCTGATGGCTGTCGCCTTTGGGATGCAGAAACGAATGAAAAACTGGATAAGGACCGTTTTCGCCGTGATTTAGGCGGTGAGATGGAAGCCTATCTTGAAGTTGCGAAACGACTGGGTGTTAAATTTGATGTTGACCCCCTCACGATACCCGATGATTTAGAACGATAATAGACAAGCGCCCGTCCCGGATTTTTCGACGGGCGTTTCTTGTTAATGGATAAACAATGCCCGTCTTTGCGGGGCAGCCAAAACTACAAAGGACCAACCTGATGAAAGCTAAAATTCACGTAACTCTTAAAAACGGCGTACTTGATCCTCAAGGAAAAGCCATTGAGCATGCTCTCGGTAATATGGGCTTTGGGGGTGTTGATGCAGCGCGCCAAGGTAAATATATTGAATTGGACCTTCAGGAAACCAATGAAACAGCAGCAATGGCTTCGGTGAAAGACATGTGTGAGAAGCTTATTGCGAATACTGTGATTGAAAACTACAGCATAGAGCTGGAGGCTTAATCCCATGAAATCAGCAGTAATTGTATTCCCAGGGTCTAACTGCGACCGGGATATGGCTGTTGCCCTAGAGAAAATCACAGGGACGAAGCCTGCCATGGTATGGCATCAGGAAACCGACTTTGAGACCGTAGATTTTATCGCCCTACCCGGCGGTTTTTCATATGGTGATTATCTAAGGTGTGGTGCCATGTCCGCCAGAAGTAACATCATGAAGGAAGTTGTCAAACGTGCACAAGCTGGCGTGCCAACTTTTGGTGTTTGTAATGGATTTCAAATTCTGACAGAGACTGGCTTATTGCCTGGGGCATTAATGCGCAATGCTGGGTTGGATTTTGTTTGTAAAGACGTGACTTTGGTAGTGGATAATGCTGAAACTGCCTTTACATCTGAGTATCACGCAGGGCAAGAAATCACAATTCCAGTAGCTCATCATGACGGCAATTATTTTGCGGATACAGAAACTCTGGACCGTGTTGAAGGTGAAGGTCAAGTGGCTTTTCGATATGCTGAAGACATTAATGGGTCTCAGCGCCTCATAGCAGGTGTTCTGAATGACAAAAAGAATGTTCTCGGTATGATGCCTCACCCAGAGCGGATGATCGAGCCTGCCCTCGGTGGAACTGATGGCCGTATCATGTTTGAATCAGTTCTAAACACAATCGGATAAGGAGAAGATCAATGGACGTGAACAACATTAAAATTACTCCTGAGATTGTTAAGGAGCATGGTTTAACTGAAGAAGAGTATCAGCGGATTGTTGATGCTATGGGCCGTGAGCCAAATTATACCGAGCTTGGTATTTATTCTGTGATGTGGTCAGAGCATTGCTCTTACAAGTCTTCCCGATTTCATTTGAAAAAGTTACCAACAAAAGCTCCGTGGGTAATTCAAGGCCCCGGTGAGAATGCTGGTGTTATTGATATTGGGGACAATCAAGCCGCTATCTTTAAAATGGAATCTCACAATCACCCTTCCTACATTGAACCCTATCAAGGTGCTGCAACTGGGGTTGGTGGAATTCTACGTGATGTGTTTACAATGGGGGCACGCCCTGTAGCGAATATGAACGCTTTGCGCTTTGGCGAGCCGTCACATCCAAAAACTAAACATCTTGTTGCTGGAGTTGTGAATGGCATTGGCGGTTATGGTAACTGTGTAGGAGTTCCAACAGTTGGCGGAGAAACAAACTTTGATGCATCCTACAATGGCAATATCCTCGTCAATGCTATGACTGTCGGCTTGGCTGATCAAGACAAGATCTTTTATTGTGCGGCCGCTGGTGTTGGGAATCCTGTTGTTTACGTGGGGTCTAAAACTGGTCGTGATGGTATTCACGGTGCAACAATGGCATCAGCAGAATTTACTGAAGACAGCGAAGAGAAACGTCCAACAGTTCAAGTCGGGGACCCTTTTACAGAGAAATTGCTTATTGAAGCTTGTCTAGAGCTTATGAATACTGATGCAATTATTGCTATTCAAGATATGGGGGCAGCAGGACTGACCTCTTCGTCAGTCGAAATGGCTTCTAAGGGTGGTGTAGGATTTGAACTGAATCTTGATAATGTCCCTCAACGTGAAGAGAATATGACACCATATGAAATGTGTCTCTCAGAATCACAAGAACGTATGCTTATGGTTCTAAAACCGGGCCGTGAAGAGATGGCAAAAGCAATATTTGAAAAATGGGAACTAGATTTTGCCGTGATAGGTGAAATTACAGACACTGGAAAGCTGACCTTAACTTTCGGTGGAGAGATTGTTGGTGATATGCCGATCAATTCTCTTGTAGAAGACGCCCCTGAATACGAGCGTCCTTATGTGGCGACTGAGGATCGTGGCTATGCAGATGTTGCAGCGCCTGCGGATCTTCAAGCGTCTGTAATGAAGATGCTATCGTCAGAGCATTTATGTTCGCGTCGCTGGATTTGGGAACAGTATGATCACATGGTCATGGGTGATACAATCCAACGCCCTGGTGGAGATGCGGCAGTTGTTCGTGTTCACGGAACAGAAAAAGCACTGGCCATTTCTACAGACGTAACGCCTCGCTATTGTTATGCAAACCCTGTTGAGGGCGGCCGTCAAGCAGTTGCAGAAACATGGCGTAATATTACAGCAGTTGGTGGCACACCCTTAGCCATTACAAATTGTTTGAATTTTGGCAATCCAGAGCGCCCAGATATCATGGGACAATTTGTCGGCTGCCTTGAAGGGATGGGTGAAGCCTGTCTTGCACTTGATTACCCAATTGTTTCAGGAAATGTATCCTTATATAACGAAACAAACGGGGTCGGCATCAATCCTACCCCAGCTATCGGCGGTGTAGGCGTTATGGCCGACAGTGAAAAAATGGCAACGGTTGCCTTTAAAGAGGAAGACCAGACAATTCTTCTGATTGGCGAGACGAAAGATGAATGCGGGGCAACCCTTTACCAGAAATATATTCTGGGTGAAGATAAAGGAAATCCACCTCATGTTAATCTCGTTGTTGAGCGCCTTCACGGTGATTTCGTTCGTAGTTTGATTGAGACAGAACAGACAAATACAGTTCACGACTTGTCTGATGGTGGCTTAATCGCTGCCCTTGCAGATATGTGTGTCGCGGGACGTTTAGGGGCCGAGGTGGCTCTTGAAGGTGACTTAGACTTGCATAAAATGCTCTTTAGCGAAACGCAGGCCCGGTATCTTGTGGCAGCCGATAATGAATCGGCAGAAATTATTCGTCGTAATGCCGAAGAAGCAGAAATTCCAGTGGCTGTTATTGGATCCACAGGGGGTGAGGCTTTATCCGTAAATGGTCTAGAATTCACAGTACAAGACCTTGTATCAGCCAGTGAGAATTGGTTCCCTGAGTATATGGGACCTGAGGCTGCGGAATAACGAGAATAATCCTTATCAACAATAGATCAGGATGAATGAGATGCGAGGCGGCCTATTTATAGGTCGCCTTTTTCATTGGTGAAAGTATTGAGAGCTGAATCCTCAACCGCCCACAACAAAACAACAAAAATAGAGCAGATGATTAAAGAATTGATTGAGACGATATAATAATATTTATCATTCAATTCTAACAAAGTTGTTGTTTCTGGAACGCCGTTAACGAATATGTCGTATAAACGGTTACTGCACATAAGCATGGTGAGTAAAAAAACCAGAGATAGAAGACTTTTTTGCCAAGTAGCTTTTTGAACAAGTAATCTGCCGATTTTAAAGAGTGCATAGAAACATAAGAGCATGATGCTTCCCGTCACAACAAAGCCTGTATAAACAACGCTAGAATGTTCATACACTCTGCCAAACATCATAGAGGCGATAACAGAGAAGAGCAGAAAGCCATAGAGTTTATTGGAGTAGTCAATATCAAGATAGATTAAAGCGCCTTTTACGACTGTTATAAAGCATAAAACTTGGATGAAATTTGATAGGAATACCAAATAGACTGAAGTATGATCGTCGGCAGATGTAATCAAAAGAAAGGCAATGGCAAAGCCAAATGTAGAGATAAACCATTCTCTTGATCCATATTGCCACTCCAAAGCACGCGCAACCACAAAGAGTGTCACACTGGTGAGTAGTAATGTGATGATCATTGTAAACAATGATAAATACATAGGAACCTCATTTCGCTATAGCATTAAATTTAGAGTATAAGAAAAACCTTTAAAAAACTTTAATTCGGTGTTTCCTGTAGCCATTGCTTAACCTTAGAGACTATAAATTCGGGAGACTTTGCCCATGAAAAGTGATCAGCCTTAACGCCGATATCATCGGAAGTAACTGAAACAACTTTCTTTTCCATCAAATCGAGTCGATCCAGGAAACATAAGGAGGCTGTTATTGGTGCAAAGTCATCTTCTTGAAAAGAAAAACACAAAATGTTGCCTTCAATTCTTTTAAACTGTGCTTCTATATTGTCATTTAAGCCTTTGAAATTAAAATGATCGTCACGAGCAAGGTTAAGCCAGTCCCTGAATAACTGTGGATATTCCTTACCCGCAAATCCAACAAACTGGCCAGGAAAATAGCCAAGAATAGATATTAGCATGGGGGCAATGAAGCATAAAAATTTACCACCATAATATTGCTTTCCTTTAAACGCCCCTATGTATGGTGATCCCGAAGCGCATAATATCAGATTGTCAAAGTTACAGGGTTTTAGAGCTTTTAAGGTCAAAGCCATATGTCCCCCTAAACTATGCCCAATGCAGTGAATTTTTGCTTTGGGATGCTTATGTTTAATATGCTCTATCGCCCCCATGAGGTCATTAAGAATATAGTCTTTATAGCCAAAAGAACTATGTCTGGAGGGCTTTTCTATACTTCTACCCTGCCCTCGCTGTTCAAGGATGTAATTGGCTATCTGATGTTCCTTAAAACTATTGGATAGGGCTTTGTAGAAAGAGGCTCTAACGCCCATGGCGGGCAAAATAAGAATAACATCGCTGGCGTGGTCAATAGTGTTTTCATAAAGAGGCACTAGAACGTTACTGTCAGTTTGAATGGATAGAAGTGATGTCATGCCTAATCCGATGGATTTCTGAAAGTATAACTTAGGATTGCTGCCGTAATTAATAGAAAATATAGGATTATGAATAATAAATATACAGCAGATATATCTCCATAATTTGCAATATCCGTAAGTCCATAATCATAATGAATGAAAAGGCGAATGATCCCAACGCTGCATGTATAAAGAAAGGCTATAAAGAAAAGTTTACCATAGAGATTTGTTCGCCAGAAGCTTGAGCCTTTCGTTACGAGCACATAAAGAAAAAAGAGATTTGTGAGAATGGTCACAATGATTAGGTTAAAGATATACGGACCCACATAATAGAAATTTAAATAGATTAAAAGGATGAGGGATAATAAGCCGTAGCCTCTTGTAAGGGTATGATTAAATTGAATGTTTAATGATTTTATGACAATAGATATGAAGTATAGTGCGGCCCAGATCTGGAGTGTTTGACCTATAAAAAATAATGCTTGAATGTCAGAAAATGTGCCGACAACATAGATCACTAAACCTAAGGCTTGTAACAATGTTGCAATGAGCCAATGTTTGATAGAATATTTATCGCGACATAAGTCTTTACAGAAATAGATGACAATAGTGCTGAATATTAATGTACTCATCAATACTGTAAGTGAGAATTCTTGAAGATGTGAAAACATGATGCCTTACTTAAAATTTTATCCCTAAAATTACACTAAATTAGAGATTTTATAAGTAAAGAGAAATTATAAAAAGCTAGTAGTTTCCTTTGGCAAAGTGACGATCATCTCGTCTTCACACTCCTCGACAATGACTTGACACCCAAGGCGAGATCTTGAAGTAAGAAAAGGCACAAAATCGAGCATTTCCTCTTCATCATCACTGGCCATAGGTACTCTTTTAAAGTCTGCTTCTGCAAGTATGACATGACAGGTTGCACAGGCCATATTACCTTCACAGGCCCCTTCCATCTCTAAACCACATTCATGAGCGATCGTGAGCAGTGAAAGACCAGACGGTCCTTCCCATTTGGCCTGAAATTCTCCTGTGTGATTAAGAAATAATACTTTCATATCTATAACTTACCTAGTTTTTCTAAGGCAGATTTAAAATGCTCAATTGCAATTTGAATATCTTCTTCTGTTGTAAATCTGCCTATGCCTAGCCGGAGTGATGAGCTAATTAATTCTTTGGGTAAGTCGAGAGCTTTAAGGACAAATGACCCTGTCGCGGATCCTGAAGAACAGGCGGACCCACTTGAAAGAGCGATAGCTCTTAAATTGGCGATTAGCCTGTCTCCATTAATACCTGGAAAACTTATGTTCAGATTACCAACCCATCTTTCATCCAGCGAGCCATTAACAACAAGCGGAGGATAAAGGTTTATTAGTGCATTCAGCAGAGTCTCTTGTAAATGTCTTATTCTCGTATGCTCTGTTATCATTGAGGTCTCAGCGAGAGAGGCTGCCATTCCTAATCCGGCGCATAAAGCAGGGGCTTGCGTCCCAGCCCTAAGGCCGTCTTCTTGAGTACCTCCATGAATTTGAGAAACAAGTCTCACCCCTTTTTTAACGTATAAAGCCCCTACTCCCTTTGGTCCGTAAATTTTATGGCCGGAGATGCTCATAAGGTCTATAGTCATGTCCTGAACATCAAGAGGGATTTTACCAAACCCTTGCGCTGCATCTGTATGAAAGAGAGCCCCTTTAGAGTGGGCAAGAGTAGCAATAGTCTTAATGTCTTGGATCGTGCCTATTTCATTTTGTACGGCCATCACTGATACGATTGCTGTTTTATTGGTGATGGCTTTCTCTAGTGAGTCTATCTCTACTAATCCCTTTGCATTAACAGGTACAACTGTGAGAGAAAAGCCCATACTCTCGCAATATCTCATCGTTTCTAATACACACTTATGCTCGGTGTTAACTGTCACCATGTGGGGACGTTCTCGTCCATAGGCTTGCATGGTTCCTTTAATGGCTAGATTATTAGCTTCTGTTGCCCCAGAGGTAAAGTAGATCTCATTTGGCTCTTGTGCCTTGATTAGGCTGGACACTTGTGCTCGAGCAACATCAATTGCGGCTTCTGTCTCCCAGCCATAAGCATGACTAGCCGAGTGTGGGTTGCCAAATTTTGATGTCAAAAAAGGCAACATGACTTCAAGAACAGCTGGATCAAGAGGTGTGGTTGCTTGATTATCGAGATAGATGGAATTGGCCATATTAGTTGCCTTTCTTCCGATCGTAAAGTGTGCACCAGGCTTTGATGAAGGCGTCTACTTCCTCTTTCGTCGTGTGACCCCCTAAGGATACCCGGATCGATGAATTGCTAATGGCTTCATTATACCCCAAAGCAGAGAGCACATGAGAGGTCTTTACTTTGCCTGAAGAACAAGCTGAGCCACTGGAAATTGCGATCCCCATTAAATCCATATGCATCACTTGTGTCTCGCCGTTTGTTCCCTCCATAGCGATACAGGAAACATTTGCAGTTCTATGTAATTTATCTGCTATAATTAGGATGTCATTGGTATGTTGGCGAAGTCCTGCTTCTAAATGATCTCTGAGAGCTTTGATACGATCAGTCTCAAAGAGCTGTTCCATCGCAGTTAATGCAGCTGCGCCAAAGCCAGCGATTCCGATAAGGTTTTCTGTGCCTGATCGTCGGCCTAATTCCTGACCTCCCCCTTTGATTTGTGCAGCCATTGGGGATGTGGGTTTGATGACAAGAGCACCGATCCCTTTAGGGCCATTGATTTTATGGGCAGAAAAACTGGCATAATCAAGGTCCAATTCTGCTATATTGACAGGAATCTTACCGGCAGCTTGTACGCAGTCACTATGCACAAAAGCTTCAAACTCTCTTGCGATATGAATGATAGGGTTAAGGTCTTGAATAAGGCCAATTTCATTGTTGACCAACATCACACTGATTAAGGTGGGTTTCGGCAAGTGTGATAATTGGTTTTTTAGGTCTTCAAGGTCAATCTGGCCATTGTCCTGGAGTTTGAGGTAGGAGACTTCTTTGCCTTGGCCCGCCAATTCTTTCGCTACGGCCATTGTCGCTTCATGTTCTATAGGCGATATTAGGTAGGATGCAGCTGGGGCCCCCTTAAGGGCAAGATTGTTGGCCTCTGTCCCCCCTGAAGTAAAGACCACATCTCGGGCTCTGGCTCCAACAAGGGCGGCTACACGAGTCCGTGCTTCTTCAACGGTTCTTTTTGCCTCCCGTCCAGCTTTATGGACTGAGGAAGGGTTGCCCGTTAGGGTCATCGCTTCAAGCATGGCTTGTTTTACCGACTCTGCTAACGGTGTTGTCGCGTTATGGTCCAGATATATTGACGTCATAGTATGTTCTCATAGCTAATAATCTATAGAAATTAGCCTTTTGCGTTATCTTCTCTTGCGTATTTGGTTATTTGCCATATATAAAACGTGTTAACAATTGTTATTCAGCAAGCACAAAGAAAAAATATTATGCCTGAAATTATTTTTAATGGACCTTCAGGACGCGTCGAAGGTCATTACCAACCTGGAAAATCAGACAATGCTCCTATTGCCTTGATTTTGCATCCTCACCCACAATACGGTGGTACGATGGACGATAAAGTCGTCTACTATATGTATCATGCCTTTGCACACAGAGGGTTCGCAACACTTCGTTTTAACTTCAGAGGTGTGGGCCGATCACAGGGTGAATTTGATAACGGCATTGGAGAGCTCTCTGATGCAGCAGCAGCGATGGACTGGCTTCAGACACAAAACCCAAACAGTACAGGTAGTTGGATTGCTGGATTTTCTTTTGGTGCATGGATAGGAATGCAGCTCTTAATGCGCCGACCAGAAATTAATGGATTTATATCTGTAGCTCCACCAGCTAATCTTTATGATTTCTCATTCTTAGCACCTTGCCCATCAAGCGGTTCTATCATTCAAGCTCAGCATGATGATGTGGTACAAGATTCGTCTGTCGTTAAACTTGTTGAAAAATTGCAAGCTCAGAAATCAATCGAAATTGATCACCAGGTTGTGCCAGGGGCGAATCATTTCTTTGAAGGCTGCCTTGATAAGTTGATGGTATCTGTGAATACCTATCTTAATCAGCGTTTAAGCAAATAATAGATTAAAAAGATTTAAAGGCCAGCTTTAGCATGAGTGCAAGTTGGCCTTTTTCCATGTTTATTTTGTTTGGATTATAGCCAGCATCTTGGATAATGGCCTTATAGTGAGATGCTATTAAGCCCAGTTTCATTAATTTTTTTTCATTTTTCGACATCTTGCACTTAAGTGATTTCGCTTTGGAGAGACGTGCTGTCGCCTCTGACAGCAAACTTTCAGCCGCCGTCGATGTTATGATTGCAAAATCACCCTGAAAATGCTTTTCGCCTTGTGATTTTTGTTGTGCGAGTATCTCAGTAGGAATGAGACCTTCACTAGCAGAAGCATGATAGAGTATACCTCTTACAAGGCTAATTAATCCCCAGGCACTGCCTATAAGGGATGCTTTTTCTATAGCCTCTGCATTCTTGGATCGAGTCATAAAGACGTGTAATTGTCCAGCCGTCTTTTCGGCATAGGCAAATGTCGACGCTAAGGTCGGAGGGCTTTCACTCTCATTTTCTTCCTGTCGAGCGGTCACAAGTTCCAATAAGGTGGAGATTTCAATATCGGCTTTAGCAATTTCTTCTATTAACGGATGCTTGCGAATAGCCCCCTTTGCTGCCTCTTCAAGAGCTTCGTACCACCACTGCAGCTTAATCTGTGCTAAGAGCGGCTCATTCGTCGCTGTTAGACATTGTGCAAGTTCGTAATTTAAAGCGGTAAGCGCGAGTAATCGTGCTTGCTCCTGAAAAGAGCAGAGCAAAATTAACTTATAGCGATCAGGGTCATTCTTTTTTACAAGGTCGCGTATAATATCTGCCGTATCTAAAATAATATCCGTCATGATGTCCATATGGAACGATACACAAAAAAATTCAACAAAAATCACGAGTTAATTAGTTGACCTATACTGTCAAGCGCATTCTTCGCTTGTACTAAAGGTATAATATCGTTAAAATCATCTCACTCAAATATTCAACTGAGGGGAATAATCATGGGCGCTATTTTATCGTCACTACGCAATACAGTCATCGTTGGCATCATTGTGATGCTTGCTGTATCATTCGGTCTTGATGCCGATGGGCAATCATCTAACTTCATCGGTCGTTACTTACATGTAATTTCTGGAGTAATGTGGATTGGTCTACTTTGGTATTTTAACTTTGTACAAATACCTACAATGCCTTCTATTCCAGATGAGCTAAAGCCAGCTGTTGGGAAGCATATTGCTCCTGAAGCTTTGTTCTGGTTCCGTTGGGGCGCTATGGCAACACTAGTTACAGGTCTTTATGTAGCAATGGTGAGCGGCTATATGAAAGAAGCTTTCATGCTTGAAGAAGGTTTCCGTTTGATCGGTGTTGGCATGTATATGGCAATTATCATGTGGTTTAACGTATGGTTCGTTATTTGGCCAAACCAAAAGAAAGCTTTAGGCATGGTTGAAGCTGATGCAGATACAAAAGCTGCTGCTGCTCGTACAGCAATGCTCTTTAGTCGTACGAATACTCTGCTTTCTATCCCTATGCTGTATTGCATGGTTGGTATGTCTTCATAAGTGATATACAAAAATTAGACAAAAAGGCCTTCTTAATGAAGGCCTTTTTTTATAGATGGATGTGTTATGATTTATGTCCAAGCATATTTCATAGATTTAGGGGGATATTGATCCCCTTTTTCTCCTTTACTATCAGCGCGATGTTGTTCGGCCAATTGCTGATAGTGGTGTGCCATAGATCGGTTCTTCTCTATTTCATCCTGTGTGAGAAGTCGCATAAATTTTGCAGGCCGGCCTGCCCACATTTCACCAGACTTAATGACTTTACCGGCTGTTAACATCGCCCCTGCTGCGAGCATACCATCTGTTTCTATGATGCAATTGTCCATGACGATGGCACCCATGCCGACAAAGCTATTGTTTTCAAGTGTACACCCATGAAGCATTGCCATATGGGCAATTAAGACGTCATCTCCAATGAGAGTTGGATAAGTGTTCGTCGAAACATGAATGATCGTACCATCCTGAATGTTCGTCCGTTTGCCAATTCTAATGTAATTTACATCACCGCGTATCACGACATTATGCCAGATACTCGATAAAGCATTAATGTGAACATCTCCTACAACTTGAGCGCCGTGAAAGACATAAGCTGAGGGCTCAATTTCAGGCCATATCGATTGGAAAGGGGTAAGAGTACCACCAAGGTCTGTTTCTCTTTTTAGAGGCGTCATTCGTTTCTTCCTATGTTTATGGAAACAATGCAACTTGCTTCAAGCCACACTCTTCATCCAGCCCCATCATGACATTCATATTCTGTATTGCTTGGCCACTTGAACCCTTGACTAGGTTATCTATAGCGGCAATGACAATTGCACGTCCCTTAATGCGATCTTTATAGACATTCACAACAAAATTGTTAGACCCTCTAACCATCCGTGTTGCGGGCATTTGGTCTTCCTTTAAGAGTGTCATGAAATGTTCTTTATCGCATGTGACAGCAAGACCTTTTCTTAGGTCTTCTATGGTTTTATTCTCTTCAAGTTTTACATAGGCAGTAATAAGCTCCCCCCTATTCATAGGGACAAGATGGGGGGTGAAACTCATCGTAACGGCAGACTCTGCAGAAACGGACAATTCCTGCTCAATTTCTGGCATATGACGGTGATGACCGACGCCGTAAGGGTTCATCGCTTCGCTCACTTCTGTAAAGAGATTACTTTCGCGTAAGCTTCTTCCTGCACCGGTAACGCCAGATTTAGCGTCAATTATGATATCTTCAGATTTAATCAGATCTTGTTTCAGCAAAGGTTTTAAAGCAAGTAATATAGCAGTTGGATAACATCCAGGACAGGCAACGAGATCGGCACTCTTAACGCTCTCACGATAATATTCAGTAAGACCATAAATAGCGCGGGGCTGTAGGGCTATAGCCGTATGGTCATTGCCGTACCATCGTTTATATGTATCTGGGTCTCTCAATCTAAAGTCTGCTGATAAATCAATGACTTTTATCTGTTTCTTACCACTGGTTTGTTCAAAGATACCCTTGATGATTTCTTGACTGGTAGCATGAGGCAGAGCGCAAAAAATAACATCCACCTCGACGGTGGCCCAGTCTATCTCCCCAATTTTGTTAAGAATAGGCAAGTCATGCCCGATAAAGTGAGGAAAGATATCCGCCATTGTTTGACCAGCTTTACGTTCTGCCGTTAGCAGCTTAATGTCTACATTAGGGTGATTAATCAATAATCGCACCAGATCGCTACCTGTGTATCCACTGGCCCCTAATATTCCGACCTTTATTTTTTTATTATTCGTCATAGTAAGACTCCATTCATGGTCATCATCATAAAAAAAGCCGCCCCATATTGTCTAGAGCGGCTTGTAAATAAGTAATATTCTTATAAGTCAGGTGGAAGCTCTGCAATTGCCTCTTCCAATTCTAGGAAGGACGGCATACAATGTGAAGGACAGTTTCGTCGGCCTATCTCCACAGAGATCTGAGGCGCATTTCCATTCAAATTAGCAACAACAATCAGTTTAATAATCTCGTAGAATTGCGCATCTTCCTGAAGAATTGCGTCAAAGCGCTGTGCAATCGGTCCCATAAAGAGATAAGACAAGAAAATCCCAAGGAAAGTACCGACAAGAGCACCACCAATCATACTCCCCAAGACTTCAACGGGCGCATTAATTTTGGACATTGTTTTAACAATACCAAGAACAGCGGCAACAATACCAACAGCAGGCAGACCTTGAGCCATTTCAGAAAGCATATGATGTGTTAGATGCTCTTCTTTGTGGTGACGCTCAATATCAGCGTTCATGGCATCTTCCATCTGCATGGGATCTTCGAAGTTCATTGTCATCATTCGGATATAATCACAAATGAAATCAAGAACATGATGATCTGCTAGGATGTTAGGAAAGTGGCCAAATATCTTTGATTCTTCAGGGTTTTCAATGTGAGCTTCAACAGCAACAACCCCTTTCGATCGTATCGTCTTAACTAATAGAAACATTAAGCATAATAAATCTTTATAGTCATCAGGCTTCCAGTGCGGCCCTTTGAAAACGGATCCTAATGCTTTACCAATATTACCAAGACCTCGTCCATCGGTAGACATAACAAGGCCGCCAATAGAACCACCAAGAATCATAACCATTTCGGCAGGAAGAGCTTTTAGGATAATATCGAATTTACCACCGGCCCAGATGAAACCACCAAAGACCATTGCAAGAACGACTACAAAACCAATAATAACAAACATTTAACGTTACCTGTATTGCTATAAACTACTTCGATACTAGCAGAATGATGTAAACATGCAAGGCTTTAGATTTAGTCAGCGTATTTTACACTACAGCCATAAGGCTTTGTTGTATTTGGTGAAATTTCCTTATCTTCCTTAAAGGACTTCCATGCATTCAAAGCATAATTGGTAGCCCCTTTTAAGCTGGAAGGTCGGGCGGAAGGCTTGTCATCAATTGCCCCCATATATTGAATAGTCCCCTTAGGGTCGATCAAGAACATTTCTGGAGTTGTTTTTGCATTATAAAGCTTTCCCACTTTACCCGTTGGATCAAGTAAGACATGACTAGAATAAACCCCTCTACTAGATGAAAGATCATTCGCTTCTTCAGCCGATACATAACCCTGCTTGCCAGGTGCTGAAGAAATAATGGATAGCCAAACAACACCGTCATCAGTGAGTGCTTTTTGTGTTTTTTGCATGTTTCCAGAATTGTAATGCTTCTTTACATAGGGACAACCATGATTTGTCCATTCAAGCATAACAGTCTTTCCGCGCAAACTAGAGAGCGTAAGTGTTTTGCCCATACTAGATTTCAGAGTAAAATCAGGCGCTTCTTTGCCCACTTTTACATCTAGGGCATTGACTGTGAATGTACCGAATAATAAAAATACTGCTATGAGTAGCTTATTCATTTTAAACCCCTTTTCCCTCAATATATTCTTTCAATATATCAATTGTAATTACAGATGGGAGTAACCGTGCTTCAGATCCATCTTTTGGATAGTAAAGATAGAGTGGAATCCCTGCCCGTCCATATTTTTTTAGAACCTTAAGTGTATCAGGTGTAAAGCCAGCAGTTTCGTCAGATTTCAATACAACGATGGCATTCCGCTTAAACATGTCCTCTGTTTCAGTGCGCTGTAGAGCTACTTTTTCATTCACTTTACAGGTAATGCACCAGTCTGCTGTAAAATAGACAAAAACAGGCTTACCTTCAGCTCTGAGATTAGATACAGCTTGCTCAGTCCATACGTTGGAAGTGGATGGCTGATCACTGAGAGCACGGTCAGGGGCTTTTTCTGAGACCCCTAAGAACCAAGCTGAAAAGGCTAGAGTGACACCGAGAATTAGTATGCGTTTTAGAGGAGAACTCATTTGCTCTCTTAGCCATATCAAAAAGGCAACAAAAGTGACAAAGGCAAATAAATGAACCAATTGACCGGTTTGGTCACCGTAAACTGTTGCCAGCCATAAGGCTGTTAATATCATAGGGAAACTCAGGCCTTGTTTGACCTTTTCCATCCAAGGACCCGGGCGTGGCATTTTGCTAGCAAGAGTGTCGCTATAGGATAAGAGAAGAAAAGGGGATGCGAGTCCAAGGCCAAGCATCATCAGCGTAATGGTTAAAGTAATGCTGTCTTGGGTCAGCGCATATCCTATGGCAGGTGCCATCAGGGGCACAGTACAGGGTGTAGCAACGAGCGTGGCTAAAACGCCTGTGAAGAAAGCACCTTTAGCGCCGCTTTTTTGAGTGAGTGTTTGCCCTGCTCCTTCAAAACCAGTCTGTATATTAAATATTCCAGCCAGTGACATGGCAACCAATGTTAGAATAATTACCATCAATCCAACAAAACGAGGCTCCTGTAGCTGAAAACCCCATCCGAGGGCATCGCCCCCGCTTCTAAGGGCGATAAGAACCACTGCGATAGCCAAGAAGGAAGCGAGAATTCCACTTGTATAGGCCCACCCTTCTTTATGACGGTCTGCTTTTGATAAACTGCCTGCTGACACAAAGGCAAAAGCTTTAAGAGACAAAACGGGAAAAACGCAAGGCATAAGATTAAGAAGAGCGCCGCCCAGGAAAGCGAATAGTAAGGCTTGCCAAAGGGGAAAGCTTTGCATTTCAATTGGATCTTCCATTTGCGAGAGTTTTGGAATGGTCGGCGTTTCAAGCGTGGGGGCTAAGTAAAAATACTGGTGATCTCCCTTTGCCGTTTTCAGAAAGAGAATGCCTGTAACCTGCTCAGGTTTATTTAGACTATTGCTACGTTCTGCATTTAGGACAAGGCCTTCAGCCATACCAACGACAGTTTGGGGAGCACTATAGGTGAAAACACCGTCTTCTTTTGGAAAAAAATAGGCTTCTGTATAGTCCTTAATTTCTTCTTCACTCATTTCAATGGTTAAAGCCGATGATGTATCATTGATTATAAGGCGACTATCCCACCAACTAATTTCTGGTTGGTGAGTACTAAAAGACGCTATCGTATCTGCTGCAGCTTCATTTGGGATAGCCTTCTCAACAGGGATATTAAGTTTAAAGCTACCATACTGAGGAATACATTCTTCTTCACAGACAAGCCACTCTGCCTCTAAGGAGATAGGAAGAGACTTGGCTGTATAATTCGACATAATATCAACAGTAAAAAGAACAGTGCTGGGTCGTTTATAGCCATAGGTCATTAACCCTGTATAGGGTATACGCTTAGGGGCTTCGTATGCCGCAGCTGAGACAGTTACCCCTTCTGGCACTGTCCATTCAAAGATATTCTTTGCGCCACTATCTCCTGGATTTTCCCAGTAAGTATACCATCCTTCTTTTGGAGTGATTGTAAAAGCGATATTGAAACTGCGGCCTGGCTCAACAGATTCATAAGCACTTTGGAGAAGGACTGAAGTGTGACTAGCAGAATGAGCGTCTTTGACCTCAGTGACTCCTGAGAGAGAGAAAAGAAGAAAGAATATACCGACAACTTTGCGCATAGTTTAAGATCCATATTTGAATTGAGTGCACACTTCTTACTGCACCATACTATAAACTACACCTCACAAATGTGTTAAAACAACAAAAAAGGCCGCCAGAGGCGACCTTCTTTAAAATCTTTGAAGCGATATATATTAACGCTTTGAGAACTGGAAAGAACGACGAGCTTTTGCGCGACCGAATTTCTTACGCTCAACAACACGTGCATCCCGTGTCAGGAAGCCAGCAGCTTTAAGAACGCCGCGTAGCTCAGGCTCAGCAAGCTGAAGTGCTTTTGAGATACCATGTTTAACCGCACCAGCTTGTCCAGATAGGCCACCGCCTTTAACAGTACAAACAACATCGTATTGACCAACACGCTCAGTGACGTCGAAAGGTTGTCCGACAACCAAACGAAGTGTTGGACGTGCGAAGTAAACTTCTTGGTCACGACCGTTTACAGTGATTGTACCTGTACCAGGCTTAATCCAAACACGTGCAACAGCGTCTTTACGCTTACCAGTTGCATATGTACGGCCAAGCTCGTCAACAACAGGTTTACGGTCTTCAACAGCGACTTCAACAGCTTCTGTTGTTTCGCCTGTGATTTCTTTAAGGTCTTGTAGATCAGCCATTGGTCCTACCTCGCATTCTTAGAGTTCATAGAAGCAACGTCTAGAACTTTAGGGTTCTGTGCTTCTTGTTTGTGCTCTGCACCCGCATAAACGCGTAGGTTACGCATTTGCTGACGGCCAAGTGGGCCTGATGGGATCATACGCTGAACAGCTTTTTCAATAACACGCTCAGGAAAGCGACCGTCAAGGATTTCACCAGCAGTTTGTGATTTAATACCACCTGGGTGACCTGTGTGACGGTAGTAAACTTTGTCAGACCGTTTTTTGCCTGTCAGTTTTACTTTGTCTGCATTGATGATGATAACATTGTCGCCACAATCCATATGTGGTGTGTATGTCACTTTGTTTTTACCGCGTAGAATGTTAGCAACAATCGCAGCCATACGACCAAGGACAAGACCTTCTGCGTCGATAAGGATCCACTCTTTGCTAATATCAGCGGGTTTTGCTGAATATGTTTTCATTACTTTATCCTATAAAAGTGAGTTTGGCCCCAAGACATATAGAATTAGTGCCGTAATCAGTTCTGCGGTCGTTATAGACATATTTGACCGCTTGTCAATCCATTTTATACATTAGCATTGCTAAATTTCCAATTAAATACAGTAGCTTAGTTATTGGGTATTATAGTACCCCATGCGGTATGCGTCAAATTGAAGAAATATATAGAGGGGAGTCTCTTTTCTTTTGCCAAGGATGGACCATTTATGATTAGGTAGTGAAAATTGAGGAGTAAACTAATGACAAAAAATAAAGAAATTCTATTTAAGAAACCCCCTGTTGGTCCTGTAACAGATGATACTTTTGAACTTGCTGAAACGGCAATTCCTTCAGCAGGTGATGGCCAATTTGTGGTTCAAGCACATTATATGTCAGTGGATCCTTATATGAGATCGCGGATGACAAATGTAAAAAGTTATATTCCTCCCTTTGAACTTGGTAAGCCATTACAAGCAGGCATCGTAGGAGAAGTTGTAGAAAGTAATCACGATAAATTCCCTGTTGGCTGTTATGTATCTGGTATGGGTAATTGGGCGAATTATACGGTGACGGACGGTGAAGGCTATAATCAAGTGCCTTCTGGACCAGCACCACTTTCCTATTTCCTTGGTATTTTGGGCATGCCTGGAATGACTGCCTGGGTCGGCCTGACAAAAATTGGTGCCTGTAAAGAAGGAGACAATGTCTATGTCTCTGCAGCATCTGGTGCCGTTGGACAAGTTGTTGGTCAGATTGCTAAGCAAATGGGATGTCATGTTTCTGGCTCAGCGGGATCTGATGATAAGGTGGCCTATTTGAAAGAACTTGGCTTTGATCAGGCCTTTAATTACAAAACTTGTGGTGATTTGAATAAAGCCATCGCAACTGCAAACCCTAAAGGCATTGATGTATATTTTGAAAATGTCGGAGGACCAATGCTGGAAGCTGTTTTAAATAATATGCGTTTTAACGGTCGTATTGCAGCTTGTGGTATGATTGCTGACTATGACGCTGCCAGTGCGAGTGACGTTTCCACAAGCCCTAGAAACCTCCCTATTATCATTGGACGTGAGATCAAGATGCAAGGGTTTATTGTTTCCAATCATACGAAAGAATGTATTGAATGGATTCAACAAGGCAGTCAGTGGATTACTGAAGGGAAGCTTAAATACCGTGAATCTGTTGCTGAGGGACTAGAGAATGCGCCCCAAGCCTTTATGGATATGATGGCTGGCAAGAATTTTGGAAAACAGGTCGTAAAATTAGTTTAAAGTAACTAGATCTTATAATGAAAAAGGCGGTTCTGAAACCGCCTTTTTTTATTGAAGTGAAACACTACTAGAAACCCATTTTAAATAATCAGGGTGTCCACCTTGAATATCAAGCTGCGTGATACAAGGTACTTTATAGCTATGAAGTTCTGTGATCATATCTATGGCATCTTGAACTCTGAATTTGTGAGTTTTCATAAAAGCCACAACCTCGTCTTCAAAATTAACAACGCCATCATATTTATATAAGCTCTGACCACCTTCAATCAAGTTTGCACAGGCAATGATATCTTTCGATACAAGGTGCGTACAAATACGAGAAGCATCATCATGATTTGGAAATGTCACATAAAGTGTTACCAAGTCTTCCATTATCCCCTACCCTCATTTAGAAATTGACCTACGTTGAAGGTGCATTAAATAGACCGTAAAAGCAAGAACAACAGCACCGCCACCCTGATGGGCTGTTCCCCAATCTACTGGGATGTGCTTTAGAAGCATGACAACACCTATGATAAACTGAGCAATTAAAAGGCAGCTCAATAAAGTTATTCCCTGCTTCACATTCTTAGAAACACCGGTTCGTGACTTCCAAAAAAGAAATGCCACAAGAAGGATGAGAACGTAAGCCCCTATCCGATGATCAAATTGTACTGTAATCGCATTGTCAAAAAAATTGGAGTGGAAAGGTTCCATACTAAATAGTCCATCGGGAACAAACTGATCATTCATCAGTGGGAAACTATTGAAAATATGGCCTGCCTTCAGACCTGCAACAAGTCCTCCCATCAGGATTTGCAGGACTAGAAGAGCCATAAGACAATGGGTGAGTATTTTGACTGGTTTTCGTGTTTCGCTCGGGGCTGGGTTCAATAAATTGAGAGCATTCCAGATCAGTGCCGACATGATGACCAGTGCTAAAGATAAGTGCGCAGTTAATCGATAGTGGCTCACAGCAGGTTCATTCACAAGTCCCGATTGAACCATATACCAACCCAGCAATCCTTGAGATCCGCCCAGAAAGAATAGAAAGAGTAGTGTAGATTTATACCCTTCTGGAATGCGCTTTCTAACCCAAAAGTAAGCAAGGGGCAGTGCAAAACAAAGGCCAATTAATCGACCGAGCACTCTGTGACCCCATTCCCAGTAGAAGATAGACTTAAACTCTTCCACAGTCATCGTATAATTCTTCAGCTTAAATTCTGGGCTATTTTTATAGAGCGAAAATTCTGCTTCCCACTCAGTAACCGACAGAGGAGGAAGAATACCAGTAATAGGTTTCCAGGTTGTCATAGAAAGACCTGATTCCGTCAACCGAGTTGCCCCGCCAACCACGACCATTAAAAAAACCATAAAAGCCATAAAAAGCAGCCAATACCCTATTGCTCTTCTGTCTTTGTCCTGGGTTTGAATTACCATCATAGTGCGTGTCATCCTTCGTCTAAATCTGCCTGATATTTAGTCCGATCATGTAAAGCTTTCAAGAGCGAACCATCAGTCTATTCGAGATTTAAGGAATTAAAAAAGGGGCAAAAGCCCCTTTCTCTATTTACCTGTTTTCCAACGCTTACCTCGTTTACTTTCTTTTTTCTCACGTCGCCGACCTTCATAAGGATTATCTTTTTTCTTAAAGACAAATCTTATGGGTGTCCCTGGCAATCCAAAGTCTCGCACCAATTCATTTTCCATATAGCGTTTATAGCTTTCTGGAATATCATCAGGTCGATTTGAGAACATTAAGAATGTTGGAGGTCTCGTTTTAATCTGTGCCCCAAACCTAACTTTTGCACGACGGCCATTCACAGATGGCATAGAATGTTTTTCAAGAGTATCTGTTAGCCATTCATTAAATCGTGCGGTTGAAATTCGTGAATTCCACAAATCATAGGCTTCTTCAATGGCAGGCATCATAAATTGTACGCCTTTGCCTGTGAGAGCAGAGAATTGCACGACCTTAACCCCTTTAAGCTGTGGGAAAGAACGTGTTAATATGTCAAGCAGCCGTTTTTTGGTGCCAAGGCGGTCATCTACTGCGTCCCATTTATTGAGGGCAATAATCATAGCACGTCCTTCATTGACGATATGTTCGGCAATTTTTAAGTCCTGTTTTTCAATGCCTCGCTCTGCATCTAGAAGAAGAACAACAGCTTCAGCAAATTGAATGGCCCGCAGTGTATCATTGGCAGATAAACGCTCTAGCTTATCTGTAATTTTTGCTTTCTTACGAAGACCTGCAGTATCGAATAAGCGAACTGGTAGTCCTTCCCATTCCCACTCCACAGAGATACTATCTCTTGTCAGACCGGCTTCAGGTCCTGTAATTAATCGATCTTGTTGCGTAAGATAATTGATTAAGGTTGACTTGCCTGCATTTGGGCGACCGACAATGGCTAGCCGAAGCGGTTTTTCGTCTTCAGAGTCCATTTCTGCATCATGGAACTCATAGTCCATATCGCCTTCCTCAATTTCAAAAGCATCTTCAGCTTCTTTGTTGCGGCGGCGTTTTTCCTCTTCTTCTTTTTCATGTGCATAGGGATCTATGCCATTTTCTTGGAGGGTATCCACAAGTGCCCGATATAACTCAGCTAAGCCTTGACCATGCTCTGCAGACAGAGCAATAGGCTCACCGAGACCAAGACCATAAGCTTCATAAATTCCATCTTGAGCTTTATGGCTTTCACATTTATTTGCGACAAGAACCACTGGCTTTTCAGCACGGCGTAGCCATGCAGCAAAATGCTCATCCATTGGCGTAACGCCTTGACGGGCGTCATACAACATGATGCAAATATCACTATCGTCTAGCGCAGCTTGAGTTTGCTGTCGCATGCGGTCTTCAAGAGTACCCTCTGCGCCTTCTTCAAGGCCTGCGGTATCAAATAAATTAAACCTCAGGTCAGACAGAGATGCCTCTCCCGCACGACGATCTCTCGTAACGCCAGGGGTGTCATCAACAATAGCCAAACGCTTCCCAACCAGTCGATTGAAAAGCGTCGATTTACCCACATTAGGGCGACCGAGGATAGCCAGTGTAAAATTCACGGCTTTACTCCTAAACTGTAAAGACAGACTTAGATCATCGATAAGCGATCAATTTTCCGTCGTCTGTAAGGGTTATTAAGGTACCATCCACCATAATAGGATTTGTTGTCATACCAGAGCCAACATTCACACCGCTTAATACATCTCCTGTATAGGGAGACAGTGTGAGCATATATCCATGTGAGGACGTCAGGAATAAGCGATTGCCCGCAAGCAAAGGACCATTCCATTTAATAAGATCACGACGTTTTTCCTGATCTTCAAATCGTTGAAGCTGTTCAACCCAGCGGATACGACCATCTGCAAGTGAAATACATAATACTTGAGAGTCAACAGTAACCACATATGCAAAATTGCCCGCAATCCAAGGCGTATTTACACCAGCAATGTCTGCTTCCCAAGAGCGCTCACCAGATCGCATATCAATTGCAACCATTCGGCCTGAGTGGGATAGACCATAGACTTTACCTCGGTCAATCACAGGATTTGCATCAATGTCAGTCAAGGTTGCCAACGGTGTCAGTCTCCGAGAAGAACGCAGAGTATCCTGCCACAGAACCAGTCCATTTGTTGCTCTTCGGGCAATCAATTCTCCAGACGAAAGTGCAAAGACCAAAGCTCCGTCTTCATAGGCAGCACTGGCTGCACCCAGCATACCAGCTGATTCCATAATACCCACTTGGTCCCATAAGAAGTTACCAGACTTGGCATCAACAGCGACCATAAGGTTATCATGGCTGATTGCAAAGACTTTACCTTCAGCAACGGTTGGAGCCCCTCTAAGAGGGACTGAATATTTATATGTCCACTCACGGCGACCTGAGGACGCGTCTAGAGCAACAATCAGTCCAAAACCAGAGGTCGCATAGACAGTACCATTGTCATATGCAACACCGCCGCCATAGCCCATTTTTACATTTTCATCTATTTTAATGTCATGCGACCATAGTTTGCGACCATTGGATAGGGAAAATGCATTTACTGTACCTTTGGCATCAACGGAAAAGACTTTACCTTCTGCAGAGACAGGAGTGGAAATGACACGTTCGTATTTACTATTCCCTGCCCCATTAGACACGGACCATGCACGAGATAAACTATCCGCAGTCTCCAAATGGTGGACGGCATGTGATTGAGAACCGCCTGATTGGGCCCAATTTTTATTTCTGTAAGGAATTGGCAGTACAACTGGGACTGAAGCAATAGAACTATCAGCTTCAAGAACTGTCACATTGGTTAAGATGGATATTCGCTCTTTTCCGCCGTCGTCATATTTAACCTTTTTTTTGCCACCTTCAAAAAGGGAGCAGGCTGAAATACAGAGTGCAATCGCTGTCAGGGTAATAAGTTTTGTTGTTTTAATCATTCTTCGCCCTTGTTTTCTTCGAGGTGTACCTCAACCATTGATAAGAGTTTTGTTACCCGTGTTCTCATTTCGTTAGTCAAATCCGTTGCAGTAGAGAGAGATTGGAGGCGTTGCTGAGCTTCCATATAGTTACCGTCAAGGTAATCAAGAAGAGCCAGCTGCTCTGTTGCATTTTTTTTGAACAAGCTGTCACCAGAAGCAAGTAAATTTAGATTTGATCGAGCGGCACTAATATCAACTGCATTTTCAATCATCACAAGCGACGAAGAAAAAAGAGCAAGGTTCTTTATACGAGTATCGACACTCTCAGTTGCATTGATTGAATTATAAACATCCAATGCTTCTGTAATTTTGCCTTTTTTGACATAATCCGCTGCAAGGTGAATTTGAGCAAACCCTTTGTAGGTCTCATTTAGGTTAGGAAGTGCAGAATCCCAAACAGCTTTAGTCTCGCCAGATTCAGATGATGCTTTTTTATATGCTTCTACATAGGCAGTCGAACTGGCTTCTTCAGAACTTGTTTTAAGTGAGACAAAAATTTCTCTACCCGCTACTAGACCAACGATTGCCACCGCTGTACCGATAATCCAATATTTGTAGCTGTCCCAAACTTTCTCGAGACGTTCACGGCGTAGAGCTTCGTCTACTTCCTGCATTGCTAATTCTTCTTCAGGTGACTTCGCCACGCTTAACTCCTACTTGACTACCTGTTATTCTCAGAAATTCATCCTGAAAATAAGGTTAATTCCGGCACACTAAAGTGTGTGTATAATTTTGCGCTACAATAGCAACAAATAACTTAGATGCAACCATCTAATTCACTGCAAATTTTGGCTAGAATTAGGCGGACCTGCTAATTAGTCTTTCATTTTGTAAGTATATTCGTCCGAAGGAAAAGTTCGAGCTCGAACTTCTGAGGCATATGCCTCAACAGATGCAACGATTTCTGTGCCTAATTCCATGTATCTCTTAACAAATTTAGGATTAAAACTAAATAAACCAAGCATATCCTCTGTAACGAGGATTTGGCCGTCACATTTATTGGATGCCCCAATACCAATTATTGGGTTTGATGTTTTTTCAGTAATTTTATCAGCCAGAGGCGCAGCGACGCCTTCTAATACGGTGGCAAAAGCACCCGCTGCAGCAATAGCCTGTGCATCATCAAGAATGGGTTGCCATTCATTTTCCGTTCTACCATGTGCGCCGTAGCCTCCATAACTGTTAACGCTTTGTGGCATAAGACCTACGTGACCTAAAACCGGTATACCGCGCTTCACAAGAAAAGCTATGGTTTCAGCCATTTCTATTCCGCCCTCTAGCTTAACAGCTCCTGCCCCAGTTTCACTTAGGACTTTGGCGCAGTTTCTAAAGGCTTGTTCTTTAGATTCTTCATAGGACCCAAAAGGCATATCAATGACCACAAGGGCCTTCTTTGCACCGCGCATGACAGCACGTCCATGCTGAATCATCATATCTAGTGTAACGCCTAGCGTATTATCCATGCCGTAAAGCACCATACCCAAGCTGTCACCTACCAACAATAAATCACAGTAATCGTCAAGCCGGGCAGCCATAGGTGTAATGTATGCTGTTAAACAGACAATCGGCTCTCCACTTTTTCTGGCAGCAATGTCCTTCGCAGTCCTACGTCGAACCATTGGTGATAACTTTACATTTTCTGTTTTCGGTGTTGTGGACATCGTCTATCCTTATCTGCGCTGATATCGTTGTCGGATGTTATAAAGGATGGTGCTATAGGTGTCATCAAAAAATATTTGTAAGCGCTTACACGTAGATATACATTCAATTTCATAAAAAAATATAGTCGTTGCAATTGCTCAATTATTGCTTACTAATAGAAGGATAGAATTACACAGAGGGGTTAACAATGAAAAAACGTATATCTGGAGAAAGCTTGACACGACAGACAATGGCTTATGTCCTTGCCGGAGGTCGAGGCAGTCGATTAAAAGATTTAACTGATCGTCGGGCTAAGCCAGCTGTATATTTTGGTGGTAAAAGTAGAATCATTGATTTTGCACTCTCAAACGCTGTTAACTCAGGAATAAGAAGAATTGGCGTTGCTACACAGTATAAAGCTCATAGCCTCATTCGTCATTTGCAAAGAGGTTGGAATTTTTTCCGAGCGGAGAGAAATGAAAGTTTCGATATTCTACCTGCATCTCAGCGTGTCTCAGAGACCCAGTGGTATGAAGGTACAGCAGACGCGGTTTATCAAAATATTGATATCATTGAATCATATGATCCAAAATATATGATTATTCTTGCCGGAGATCACATTTATAAAATGGATTACCGCTTAATGCTTGAGCAACATGTAGAAAGTGGGGCTGATGTTACGATTGGATGCTTGGAAGTATCTCAAGAAGAAGCCAAAGGGTTTGGTGTTATGGGAGTTGATGACAAGGATGGAATTATAAATTTCCTTGAAAAACCTTCTGATCCCCCAACAATTCCAGGGACAACAGACCGATGTTTAGCGTCCATGGGTATCTATGTTTTTAATACAGAGTATCTCATTGACCTATTAAAGAAAGACGCTGTGACAGAAGGGTCTACAAGGGATTTCGGAAATGACCTTATTCCATATATTGTGCAAAATGGGAAAGCCCAAGCGCATCGATACACACAATCATGCGTTAGATCAGAAGTAGAAGAAGAAGCCTACTGGAGAGATGTGGGGACTGTTGATGCCTACTGGAAAGCCAGTCTTGACTTAACAAGCTTTAACCCTGGTCTTGATCTTTATGACCGTGATTGGCCGATTTGGACCTATGCTGAAATTACACCGCCTGCAAAATTTATTCACGAATCTGATGGGCGACGCGGTGAGGCAATCAGCTCTTTAGTGGGCGGCGATGTGATTGTTTCAGGTTCTCAAGTCTACAAGTCTCTACTTTCTACAGGCGTGAGAACTCATTCTTATGCTGTTATTGAAAATTCAGTCTTACTGCCACATGTGACTGTCAATCGTAATGCACGACTTAAAAATGTTGTCGTCGACGGCAATGTCGTAATCCCTGAAGGATTGGTAGTTGGACAAAATGCAGAAGAAGATGCAAGACGATTTTATAGAAGTGAGAATGGTATTTGTCTTATCACTCAGAAAATGATAGATAACCTGTAACTCCAGAAAAAAGAAGTAAGGATCTGAAATGAATATACTTTTTGTATCTTCAGAGTGTTACCCTTTAATAAAGACCGGAGGATTGGCTGATGTAGTTGGTGCCCTTCCCCTTGCTTTTGATCCTTCCATAACAAATACCACAGTTTTTCTTCCTGGTTTTCCTGATGTGTTGAAAAACATCAAAAACACTCAGAAAATTGCTGAATTTACTGATCTCGCCGGAGGAAAATCCTCTCTTGTCAAAGGAACGTCGTCAACAGGGCTTAATGTGATTGTCATGATCGCCCCTCACCTCTTCGACTTAGAAGGCAATCCTTATGTGGATATGCAGGGGCATGATAGAGCCGGCAATCATATTCGTTATGCAGCTTTTTCAAAGGCAGCCAGCGACCTGTCCATAGGAAAACTTGCGGATCTCTATACTTTTGATTGCGTCCATGCTCACGACTGGCAAGCGGGGTTAACTTTTGCATACCTAGAAGCTGAGAATTTACCCAAGGGCCCAAAACGTATTTTAACCATTCATAATCTTGCATTTCAAGGTCTTTTCCCTAAAGAAATATTTGCTCAGCTAAGACTACCATCCAGCATGTTCAGCTCGAACCAATTGGAATATTGGGGGCAAGTCAGCTATTTAAAAGCCGGTGTTGTCTTCAGTGATCATGTGACCACCGTGAGCCCAACCTATGCCGCAGAAATTAAAACTGAGGAACTTGGAATGGGCTTTGGAGGACTACTAAATGCCATCAAAGATAGGGTTTCCGGGATTACAAATGGTATAGATCAGGGAATTTGGGACCCTGAAAGCGATCCACAAATCACAGCTTCCTATTCTGCGCAATCTTTGGCTGGGAAAGCGCTTTGCAAAAAAGCGCTTCAAGAGAAGATGGGATTGACACGCTCTGTGAAAAAACCACTCTTCTGTGTAATTAGTCGACTGACCACCCAAAAAGGATTGGACCTCGTCTTGAAAGCAATCCCTCACCTTCTCAAAAACGGCGCTCAAATAGCGATACTAGGTAGTGGTGATCATGACTTAGAACATCGTTATTTAGAAGCCGCTGATAAGTATAAAGGCAGTGTTTCTACTTATATTGGGTATAATGAAGTTTTAGCTCATCAGGTACAGGCTGGCGCAGACTTTATCCTTATCCCTTCCCGGTTTGAACCTTGTGGACTAACACAACTTTGCGCCATGAGATACGGTACAATTCCGGTGGTCACACGGGTGGGTGGTCTGAATGATACTGTTATCGATTGTAATGAAAGCGCTCTAAAACTAGGGTTAGGGACTGGTATACATTTGAATGATGTGACGGAGAATGCACTTATTGAAAGCCTGGATCGCAGTTTGGGACTTTTTCATTCAAAAAAGCTCACAAACAAAATACGCAAGAATGGTATGAAACAAGACCTGAGCTGGAAGTCTCCTGCTCAGGCCTATAATGATCTATATTCTTTATAATGCTTAAAGAGTGACTGGTCTTCCTTGACCATCTCTTCCATTGCCTATCAGGATCATTATAAATTCTATGAAAGCCCATACAGCAAGCAAGGCGCCAAATGGCCAGCCAAGGAAAGGAATGAGCCCGACAACGGCTAAACCAATCTGTAAAATTGCTCTAAAACTTCTACCTAAATACCAATTGTGAGCGCCCAGCCAAAATAGAAAAAAGCACAATAGCAATGCTATAATTGCGTTTTTCTCGCCGGGTCGTTGGATATAATCTGTCATAATAGTTCTCCCTGTCTTATTATTATAATCCTTATGTGGGTATTTTAAATAAGGAATACAAGTATGCTTAGCCACTGTAGTAATTTCTGTGCTAAAAGCCTAACAAATATAAAGCTCCCGGAATATATCCTACATTTTCATCCTTCCTTATCCCCATTTCATGATGTTTAAGAATTTTATAGTCAAACTGCTTACATAATTTTTGTATATAGTCTTTTGAGTGAGCGTAGCGTCCTGAGGGCTGTAGTCTATAGCTGTCGCCAGAAAGTTCTTCTGTTGAAAATGCAAGCCGAGCTCCTTTTTTATTTCGCTTTTTAATCTGTTTAAATATTTCTGATAAATCCCCAATATATACAAAAACATCTGCTGCTATAAAATAATCATAACACAGCTCTTTCTGGCTTAAATATTCAAGAATATCTCGAGACACTAATGTATCGTATATTTCTTTTTCGGCAGCCTTATTGAGCATATTCACTGATAAATCAATGCCTTCTAAATAGGTATACTGATTTAATATTTCCTGCCCAAATAATCCCGTACCGCAGCCTAAATCAAGAACTTTGCCTAGTGGTTTCCCCTCATTTTCTTTAAATATGAGATCAGCTAAAACATGAGGTACGCTATAATCGAGCGTATCTACTAAAGACTGCTCAAAATTCTCAGCATATCCATCAAAAAGCCACTTTACATAATCTTTTGAAGCCCCCTTTGTATTTTCACCAGACATCGACGCAACTAAATGTTTTGCAGCGTGATTTGGGTCTAATTTAGTGACGGTCAAATAAGATTTCATTGCTTCTTCCCGATGCCCTATGTCTAAGAGTGTATTCCCTAGATTACAGTGGGCTTCAGTATCATTTGGAGAAATTTCAATTGCTTTCCTCCCTGCCTCTACTGCTGCAGAATGCCGATTAGTCTTTTTAAATACGGCGGCCAGAATTTTCCAGCCAAAATTATTATTAGGGAAAAGATTTGTAAGGGATTTTGCATATTTTTCAGCATCACTATATCGCTCAAGATTATACAAATCTAACAGGCTCTTCACCTGTTGCTTCGAAGGGGTTGACCGTTTAATATTTCTAGGAGAAGTCTGTGCATTCAGACTCTCTTCATACGCATGAGATTCCGCATCTGAAAGATATTGTTTGCCTTTTAGAAGGATTTTCTGAGCAAGAGTATGCTTTTTAGCTTTTAAAAGGGTATCGATATAACTAACCCAAAACAGTCCCTTTGATGGTTTTAAATGAACTGCTTTCTCAAAATAAATCAGCGCAGTACTAATTTTATTCGCAGAGAGAGCGAGCATGCCTAGTTTATGGTTTGCACCAGGATGAAAAGGCCGTTCTTTTAAGATAATTTTAAAGTACTTCTCAGCGGTGTGAAGCTGGCCTTCTTTATACGCTATAACGCCGCGCTGCATTGCTTCTTTAATCGTGAGTTCCATAGTCTAATTTCAATCAGTTATTTTTCTTGAAGAAAGATTTAATAAAATATTCTCTAAAAGATATTATATATATTTCTTATTTCGAAACAACGCTCTTCCTAACTGAAAATTAATAGCCACCATAGAAAATCCCTGAGCGATTAACAAATTAGTTTGATGAGAGAAAGTTTCTTCTTTTTTGAACCCTCTCTCATACCCACCGTCGACGGCTATATAGTGAATTTGATCTAAAATTGATCCAACACCGTTAAACACTTCGGGCTCAAATCCTTCAGCTTCGCATTTAAACAATTTAATCTCACCAATATTATTTTGTTTGACAAAATCGTCGAGGCGCATCGTTTCTACATATATAATATCGCTATATTCTGAAGGTTGAATAAAACTTGAATCGGCATCTTTATTATTAACAAAAAATTTTTTCTTATTGTTTTCATAACCCAAGCCAAGGTTATTCTTGAGTGATTTTGGTGCATTCAAAGATAAGGCTTTATATTCTTCTATGCCGGGTTCAAAAGGAATATAGGTATTTTCATTTATCTGGGTTTTAAGATAAAGCCATAAATCTCCATAATTAGCACCACAATCAATGACAATGTCTCCTGGAGCAAAATCTATTTGGTCTATAAAATAAGAAGAGACAATTTCATCTCTTCTAACAGACAATCCTTCACTGTATAAATTAATTCCTCTGACTAAATTCGAAAAATAATAGCGCTCCCCTTTTTCTTCTATATAGAAGCACTCTAGTTCAGAGGCATATCCAAAACGGTGGTATTTTCCTTTTAACAAGGATTTTAAGTTTCTAATAAGAAGGCCAACTCTATTAAATCGAGACCGCTCTAGTGCGTTAAGAGGTGCCCGCATCAATTCATAATGAATTCTGAAGAATGCTTTTATGTATTTCATGATAGACGTCATGGCCTTCCCTCCTGATACAAAAGTAAAGCACATTTGCAGACTCTATGAAAGCGAGTCTCTTAAGTTGATGAATTATATATAGAAAAGGCCTGTGATTGTTCACAGGCCTAGTCTGAAAGTATGCTTATTCCCACTCAATGGTGCCAGGAGGTTTTGATGTAATATCATAGACGACCCTGTTAATGCCTCGAACTTCATTTATGATCCGTGTTGCAACACGCCCTAAGAAATCATGTGGATAAGGATAATAATTAGCGGTCATACCGTCCGTTGAATTCACAGCTCTGATCGCACAAACATGATCATAGGTACGGCTATCTCCCATAACACCAACTGTTTTAACAGGCAGCAAGACAGCAAATGCTTGCCAGATATCATCGTATAATCCGGCTTTACGGATTTCTTCCAGATAGATTGCATCTGCTTTGCGCAAAATATCTGCCTTCTCCCGTGTAATCTCACCAGGTATACGAATAGCCAAGCCTGGTCCTGGGAAGGGATGGCGACCAACAAAATCTTCGTGAAGGCCTAGCTCTCGCCCTAACGCTCTGACTTCGTCTTTAAAAAGTTCTCTTAAAGGTTCGACAAGTTGCATATTCATACGCTCTGGCAATCCGCCCACATTGTGATGAGATTTGATTGTAACAGAAGGACCGCCGATAAAAGATACTGATTCGATTACATCAGGGTATAATGTTCCTTGCGCTAAGAAGTCTGCACCACCAACGGCTTGAGCTTCTTCTTCAAAGACATCAATAAACAATTTTCCAATGATTTTCCGTTTTTTCTCAGGATCTGTTACGCCTGCTAATTCGCCGAGGAACAAATCTGATGCATCTTTATGAACTAAATTAATATTATAGTGTTCTCTAAACAGGCTAACGACTTGATCACTTTCCCCTGCCCGCATAAGGCCGTGATCCACATAAACACAGGTGAGCTGATCCCCGATTGCTTCATGAATTAAGACGGCAACAACAGAGCTGTCAACACCACCAGACAGACCGCAAATTACTTTTTTATCACCAACTTGTTCGCGAATTTCTTTGATTTTTTCTTCTCTGAAACTGGCCATCGTCCAGTCCCCTTTGCAGGCACAAATTTTCTTGATAAAATTTCCGATTAGGGCCGTACCTATTGTTGTGTGCGCAACTTCCGGGTGGAATTGAACGCCGTAAAATTGACGATCTTCATCGGAAATGGCTGCATAAGGCGCACCTTCAGAGGCTGCAATAGTTTTAAAGCCAGCTGGAAGCGCATCAACATGATCACCGTGGCTCATCCATACTACTTTGCGATCTCCAACAGTACCAATACCATCAAATAGTTGGCATTCTTCTTTAATTTCAATGTCAGCATGCCCAAATTCTTGGTGGTCTGATGTGGTTACATTGCCACCCAGTTGTTGCACCATCGTTTGCTGTCCATAGCAAATGCCGAGCACCGGAACTCCAAGGGTAAAGACCTTCTCTGGTGCTCTTGGAGTATCGCTATGGGTCACAGAAGCAGGACCACCGGAAAGGATGATACCTGTTGGATTGAAACTATCGATAATATCGGCAGCAAGATTAAAGGGCACGATCTCACAATAAACGCCTGCTTCTCGCACACGGCGTGCAATAAGCTGAGTGACTTGAGAACCAAAATCTAAAACAAGTATTTTTTCATGTGTATCAATTAGAGATGTCATATCATGTACTTTCACTTGGGGCTTTAAAAGCCGCTTGGGAAATGAATAGCAACAAAGTTGCTAAGGGGCAAAAAAGGCAGGGTTTATCACCCTGCCCATAAATTTATTCTTCTTCTTTAACCGGTTCCACAGTTCTGATGTGGAGCTCTCGAAGTTGTTTTGGTTCCACAGTAGACGGGGCATTCATCATTAAATCCTCAGCCTTCTGATTCATTGGAAAGACGATGACTTCTCGAATATTTGGTTCATCAGCTAAAAGCATAACCATTCGGTCAACACCTGGGGCTAGGCCACCGTGTGGTGGTGCTCCGTATTTAAAGGCGTTCAACATACCGCCAAACTCTTCCTCAACAACGTCTTCGCCGTATCCAGCAATACCAAAAGCTTTAATCATGACTTCTGGTTGGTGATTACGAATAGCGCCTGAAGAAAGTTCGATGCCATTAACAACAATATCATATTGGTAAGCAAGAACATCAAGAGGGTCTTGAGTTTCTAGAGCTTCCATACCGCCTTGAGGCATTGAAAACGGATTATGAGAGAAGTCAATTTTCTTATTGTCTTCATCATATTCAAACATTGGATAATCCACAATCCAGCAGAAATCATAGCGGTCATTAGGGATAAGCTCGAGATCTTCTCCGACTTTGGTTCTCGCAACGCCCGCAAGTTTAGCAGCGCCAGATTCTTTGTCACAAGCAAAGAAGACACCGTCGTTCTCACCTAGTCCAAGTTGATCGATTATGGCTTGGGTTCGCTCTTCACCTAAGTTTTTAGCGATAGGACCACCAGCTACACCATTGGTAATTTTAATGTATCCAAGGCCTGCATAGCCTTCTTTACGTGCCCAATCATTCATTGAATCAAAGAATTTACGTGATTTGGCACCAGCACCTGGCGCAGGAACTGCCCTGACTACTGACCCATTTTCAATCATATTGGCAAAGATTGTAAATCCAGAACCACGGAATTGCTCAGTGACATCTTCAATAAGGATAGGGTTTCTAAGATCAGGCTTATCATTGCCGTATTTAAGCATTGATTCTTTGTATGGAATACGCGGGAATGGAGCTTGAGTAACTTTCTTATCTGAGAATTCTTCGAAAATACCAACAAGAACTGGTTCTATTGCATTGAAGACATCATCCTGCGTTACAAAGCTCATTTCAATATCAAGCTGATAAAATTCACCCGGGGATCTATCCGCACGAGCATCTTCATCACGGAAACAAGGGGCGATTTGGAAATATTTATCAAACCCAGACACCATAAGCAGCTGTTTGAACTGTTGCGGTGCTTGTGGCAAAGCATAAAATTTTCCAGGATGCTGACGTGCTGGCACAAGGAAATCACGTGCACCTTCTGGGCTAGAGGCTGTCAGAATAGGCGTTTGAAACTCTGTGAAGTTCATCTCTGTCATGCGACGACGAATTGAGCTAATCACATTAGATCGTAATAAGATGTTCTTATGCAAGCGTTCACGGCGCAGATCTAAGAAACGATACTTAAGACGCACATCTTCAGGATATTCTACATCACCAAAAACTGGCATTGGGAGTTCTTGAGCAGCGCCCTGAACTTCCATCTCATCCACGTAAACTTCGATGTCGCCTGTATTCATTGAAGAATTAATTGTTTCTTCACTGCGCGCCTTTACCCGGCCAATGATTGTGATAACGCTTTCAGCTCTCACAGCATCACATGCCTCAAAGGCTTTACTGTCCGTATCAAGGACACATTGTGTAAAGCCATAATTGTCTCTGAGGTCAATAAACAGAACACCACCATGGTCTCGTTTACGGTGAACCCAGCCAGAAAGTTTTACTGTTTCTCCAACCGCGTCGATGCGGAGGTCATCACAGGTATGCGAACGAAAAGCGTGCATAATATTTTACCCTATAAAATAAACTATAATTCATTGATGCGGAAATGCCCCATTTTGGGGGTGAAAGTCAAGCATTAGCACATATAATTTAAAGTTTTTTCACTTTCTTACATAGAAAAGGTGACGATCTTCTAATTTCTGTGTATGACAGAAAGAAATTAAAGCAAACCAATCTCAATACTAAGCTTGCATCAATTATGAAATATATTACCCATTCTTCTGACGTAGAACTTGTTTGTAAAAGACTATCTGACTCTGACTTTGTCACTGTTGATACGGAATTTTTGAGAGACAATACTTATTATCCAAAGCTGTGCTTAATTCAAGTTGCTGATGATCAGGATGCTCATGCAATTGATCCTTTGGCGGATGGCATTGATCTATCGGCTTTTTGGGAATTGATGCGGAATGAAAAAGTCATCAAAGTGATGCACGCGTGCCGTCAGGACATGGAAATCTTTTTTAATGAGATGCAATCCCTTCCAAAACCAATCTTTGATACACAAGTTGCTGCCAGTGTTTGTGGATTTGGTGATTCTGTTGGCTATGAAACCCTTGTGAATAAGATCGCAAAGAAATCAATCGACAAATCATCTCGTTATACGGACTGGTCGCGGCGCCCTTTAACCGATAAGCAATTGGATTATGCGATTGGTGACGTGACGCATCTGAGAAAAGTCTATCGCTTCTTAGATAAGCGTATTACAGAACGCGAAAGAAGTGACTGGATGCAGGATGAACTTGGTATTCTCACAAGTGTAGAGACCTATGATATTGATCCAACCAAAGTATGGCAAAGAGTTAAAGTCAGAACCAATAACCCTCGATTTTTGGGGATCCTAATAAAAATAGCTGAATGGCGCGAACGTCAAGCCATAGATCGGAATATTCCTAGGAATAGAGTGTGTAAAGATGATGTGTTACTTGAAATCTGTGCTCACCCGCCAAAAGTAGCAGAAGATCTAGACAAAATCCGTGGGCTTTCAAAAGGTTTTAGTCGCTCAAAAGCTGGCCAAACTCTAAAAACCTATATTGATGCCGCCCTTGAGGTGTCTGATGAAGACCTGCCAAAGCTTGACCGTAATAAACCACGTAAGCAACCACCTCCCATGGTAGATCTTCTCAAGGTGCTGCTCAAAATCAGATGCAATGAAGTCGGTGTTGCCCCACGTCTTGTCGCGTCTGCCGCAGAAATTGAAACTCTGGCTACAAATCCAGAAGCCGATATTCGCCCCGTTCAAGGATGGCGTATGGACGTCTTTGGTAAAGATGCTCTTGCCATGATAAATGGCAAGATGGCTCTGACGGCACGGGACGGTCAAATCACCGTTGTGGAAGTTGACTAATTTTCTGTATAAGTGATGTCTGCCGTCTTCGCCATCAATTGCGATAAATTTGCTAATCTTTTACGAACGACATTATTGGCAAGGTCTTGATGATCTTTCCTCAGTCTGAGTGTGATCTCAGATTTTGTCACTGAAATCGAACTTTCCTGAAGCATGTGGGATGTCCCTCCAGAAAGTCTATGTGCAAGCCTTAAACCTGCACCTACAATGCGTGCCTTTACGATCTGCTTCATAGGAAGCATTTGAATGACTTGGCGAATAGGGTCACTATTAATGGGCGCACCGTAAGCTTCATTGACTGCAATTGCAACATAGGCCCTATCTTCATGAGTGAGACCTACAAAGTTACCTTGTAGAATTTGCTCAACTGCCGTTACAGACCTATAATCTGGATGGCCGCGCCATGCTATATCGCTTAAATAACAAATCGCAAGATGAAGACGGTCCTCTTGATTTCTAATGTCAAACTTACCGCCCTTAAACAAGCCTGACGTCCAGTCATAGAGCAATCTTGAATGCTCCGCGAACCGGCTTCTTTCTCTAGCGAGTTCTTTACAAACAGAAAGGAAGGGATCTTTAGATTTCATTGCTTCTGTCAAATTATCAAATACATAGCCTTCTCGAAGTCCATATGTCGAAGCTTTGCAATCTTTTATTTTGAAAGCTTTTAAGACTTCTTTGAGTATCAGAGCCGCAACAGGCATGAGCTCTAGGCGCCTGCCGGAAATTAAATGCCTATAGGGTAAGTCAGATGGTTTTGACGATATTAGGCGGCGGCAATAGCTGTTCATATTCTTAGCATTAGTTCGAAACCCTTGTAGCAAAGGGATCGGCGTTGATCTTTCGGCGATCATCATCTTCATGATGTTCCGCCATGCCCCGCCAACCATATAAAAATTAGGATGGCCAAGCTTTTTCTTCAGATCTAAGCGTGAAAGTGTTTCCTTGAGGTAAGCCTTCATCGCTTTGGTATCATCTCCAAATTCTGCGATTAATCTAAGAGGACCAATCGGTAAACTTACTCGCTCAGAAACATCACGGCCATTAAGGATTGCCAGCTCTAAGGAGCCCCCACCTAGATCACCCATTAAGCCATGGGCAGAGCCTTCAGAGCTGATGACACCTAAACCAGATAATCGACCTTCTTCTTTGCCATCAATTATAGAAATATTCAGTCCTATTTCTTCTTTTATTTTTTGTACAAAGTCTGGACCATTCGAAGCATCTCGAATGGCTGCTGTGGCCAAGGGATATATTTCCTTAATTCCAGCATGTTTACACAAAACACTAAAGCGTTTCAGCGTAGAATAAGCCAAATTCATCGCTTTTTTCGACAGTTTCCCTGTGCGTCCTACTTCTTCCCCAAGACCACATAATACTTTCTCATTGAAAACGATCTCGGGAACCCTTTTAAGGCCTGAGTAGGTGACCAATCGGACCGAGTTTGATCCAATATCAATGATAGCAAAATATGTTTTTCCATTGATGGCATTATCTGCACTGGTTTTTGCGGTCTTGAGTTCCATACTATTCTTAACCCTATTAATTATCGTCCGTCACATATGTCATTAAGTCTTCTGGAGCCGCTTTTCTTAAAGCTTTCCCGCGTCCTGACATTGAGGGGTTTGTCATAAAATAATCATGAGCAATGAAGGTTGCTTCGCTATCATCCATCTTAACGCGTTCATAGGAGCCATCAGATTTCTGATGCCAGCTTTGTGCATTATCTCTTAGATTTGCGGCCATGATCTGCCCTACGATTTGATCATGAACTGTATTATTCTCAATAGGAACCAAAGCTTCCACTCGTCGGTAAAAGTTGCGCGGCATCCAGTCTGCGCTAGAGATGTAAACTTTTGATTTCTTAGAGGGAAGTGCTCGCCCATTACCAAAGCAGACGACCCTGCTGTGTTCTAGAAAGCGCCCTACAATTGATTTAACTCTGATATTTTCACTGAGCCCTGGCACACCTGGTCGTAATGTACAAATGCCCCTGACAACCAAATCAATCTGAACCCCTTCGCAGGAAGCTTCATACAGCTTGTCAATAATGACAGGATCCAAAAGGGAATTCATTTTTGCCCATACAGCAGCCGGTTTTTCCGCGCGGGCATTCTTGATTTCCTGGTCAATATCTTCCAAGAGTTTGCTTTGAACCGAGAATGGAGACATGCCTAATTTTTCAAGATTTTGAGGCTCTACATAGCCTGTTAAATAATTGAAGAGGCGATTGACGTCACGCCCCAAAGCTTCATTATCTGTAAAATAGGATAAATCTGCATAGATTTTCGCAGTAATCGGATGATAATTTCCTGTCCCAAAATGACAAAATGTTTTTAATTTATTATTGGGCATGCGTTTAATCACTGTAGAGACTTTGGCGTGTGTTTTTAAATCAATAAAGCCATAAACCACATGAACCCCAGCTCTTTCGAGCTCTCGGGCCCATTTTATGTTTTGTTCCTCATCAAACCGTGCTTTTAATTCTAAGACAGCTGTAACATTCTTACCGTTTTCTGCTGCCTCTTTGAGCGCTTTGATAATCATTGACTGAGGACCTGCACGGTACAACGTTTGTTTAATTGCTACCACACCCGGGTCGCGGGCAGCTTGACGCAAAAATTCGATTACAACATCAAAGCTTTCATACGGGTGATGAACGACAAAATCCTTTGCTTCTATAGCTTTAAAAATATCACCTCCAAAATCTTTTACGCGCTCGGGATACCGAGGGGTGTAAGGGGTAAATTTTAAATCAGGATAATCATCAACAATGAGTTCAGAAAGTTGATTTATACCAAGAATGCCATTCACGAGAACAACACTTTCTTCTTTAGCATCCATATATTTGATGATGAGTTGTTTCAAATCATCAGGCATGTCAGAATCCATTTTTAAGCGTATGACTTTCCCGTGCCGTCGTCGTTTTAGCGCACTTTCAAAAACCCTGACAAGGTCTTCAGCTTCGTCTTCAATGTCTAAGTCACTATCTCTGATTATTCTGAATACGCCGCAGCCATTCAATGAGTAGTCAGGGAATAATTGTTCCGTAAATAACTGTAGTAAATGTTCTACAGATATAAATCGAACACCCTCCCCAGGTAGTCTTATAAAACGATCAACTTGATGAGGGATCGGCAGCAAGGCAACCATTTCTCTTTTTTTCGATTGATGGCTCAAAGACAAAGCCATAGTAAAGCCGAGATTTGGAATAAAAGGAAAAGGATGGGCAGGATCAACTGCAATAGGTGTCAGTAGAGGAAAGATATATTCTAGAAAATAGTCCTGTAGCCAATCTTTTTCATCATCAGAAACATCTTTAGGTTTTAGAACGTTAATACCCTCGTCCTTCAGTTCATTAACCATATTCAACCAAATCTTCTGTTGTTCTGACATAAGTTCATCAGCAAGGTTGTTGATTTGATTTAGTTGTTCTGAAGCTGATAATTGATCATCAGATAAAACTTTAACGCCACTATCAATCTGGCCACGCAGACCTGCAACACGGACCATATAGAATTCATCAAGGTTGTTACCTGAAATAGAAAGAAAATGTAAACGCTCTAGGAGTGGATGCCTTGGATTAGTCGACTCTTCAAGGACACGCATATTAAAACGAAGCCAGCTCAGCTCTCGATTTAAATATTTTTCCGAACCTGGAATTTGCTTTATGCGCTTCTTATGAGACACTTTTCTCTCGCTTTCCGTGGTATTTGTACTCATCAAAGAAGTATGCCTACTTCTCATGATATGATCGCTCCTGTTCTGGGCAAACAACAAGAGGCTATCTTTTAGCACTGAATAAACAGGCTTACTATGACAATTTAATGAAAAGATGCTTTATTTCAGGAGGCTAGCTGCTAATTGTCTTGAAACTTTACATTTTTTTGAGAGAGCTTCTTGATCAAGTCTAACCACAATATTTTCTGCGGCTTCAAATGATCTTTCTACATGAACAAGTAAGAATTTAATAAGCGAGGGATCAATGGAGATTTGCCTGTCTGAAAAAAGTTTATAGTAAATCTTTTCCAGTAGATCATCGTCTGGCTCTGCAATCTCTTTCACATCCATTAACCCGATACGTGACTTCAAATCCGGTAATTCAAAGTTCCATTTGGAGGGGGCTGACCGAGCAGTCAGCAATAGATACCCACCATTTTCCTTAGACCAGTTAAAGAGATGGAAAAGCAAATGTTCGTCATAAATGTTTTGATCAACATCTTCCACGACAAAAGAATTATGCGCTTCTATGTCAGATAACTCTTCATTACCTTTTACATGAAAAGAAGATGTTAACTCACTGAAACTGTAGGCCAAATGGGTTTTCCCTGAACTTGCAGGCCCGTAAATACAAAGCGCATGAGATGCCCAACTTTTTTGATCCTTAATGGCAGCATAAGCCAGCTCATTAGAAGAAGACAATAAATAGTCCTCTAAAGAATGAGACGGTGTGTAATCCCAGTCCAAGGGATATTGTTTCGAAGAACGATTATTCATTTTTCTATCCAATTACAACGCCTTTAGAAAAGCAAGACTGCCTTCTGCACCTACGCTTTATGACTCTCAATTTCTTCTTGATTTGAAGTCGTAGTACTTTCCACAGGCGCTTGTGTTCCAAGGTCATAGTGGGTTTCATATTCTTTAATCCAAAATCTGGCCAAGACCGCTATAGCCGCAGCAAAAGGAACAGAAATAAGGACACCCACAAATCCCATAGCTTCTGATCCTGCAAAAATCGCAAACAAAACCCAGACGGGATGTAAACCTACTTTATCACCAACAAGCTTTGGCGTAAGAAATGCCCCTTCAACAATTTGAACGACAGCATAAACAAGAAGCACTAGGCCGATTGCACCGCCGTCAAAGCCAAATTGCCCGACTGCTACCAAGGTGGCGAGCAGCGCTGCAAAGATTGCACCGACAAACGGGATGAAAGCCAAAACACCAGCTAGAACGCCTAATAGAACTGAAAAATTCAATCCCGCAAGAGACCACCCGACGGCGTATAACACCCCCATAATCATAGCAACGATCATTTGGCCGCGTACAAAGCCCGCTAAAGCCTTATCGATATTAATCATTATGGATCGTATATCAGCTGCTTTTTTGGGTGGAAGAAGCCCATTGACTCGAGCAACAATTAGGTCCCAATCCCTGAGTAGATAAAAGGCAACTACAGGCGAAATTAATAGCAACATCAACAAATTAAGGACCGCAGCTCCATTTCGTAAAATGCTTGAAATTGCCTGATTTAAACTGCCGAGAGCCTTATCGGCTGCACTTGCAATTACACTTTCAGCATTTTGATTAATATCAATCCCGAAATTTGTATGTAATGATTTTGTTAATTCATCGAACCAAGGCCCTAAACTAGAAATAGTCTTAGGTAAAATTGTACTTACTGATGCCAATTGGGCCTTAATAATAGGCCAGAAGGCAAATACAACGCCTCCTAAGGCAAGGAAGAAAACGAGCAGAACAATAGCCGCAGCTCCCCCTCTCGGTAATTTTCTCTCTTCCAGCTTATCGGCAAGCGGGTCAAGAAAATATGCAATCGCTAGTCCAGCCAAAAAGGGCAATAAGACAGCTTTCGAGACATATACAATCATGGATATAAAGATGCATATACCCGCAAGTACCCATTTATTCATAAGAATTCTACCCTATTGGTTTAGAGGTTTCAGGAGCCATTCTTCACCATAAGCTTCGATTTTCAATCCCGCAAGCTTAAGCGCTAACGTTAATTGGTCCTCTCGTCCTCGATATTTCAAGAAAGCTTTAGACACAGGGATTCCAATCTCTAGAACTTTCCACTCTTGAACTAGGCTTAAGCTATCTATGGCTCGTTGGACTGTGGCCAAGTCTGAAAGGCTATTCGTTGGAATGATTAATGAGATTTCCCCGACAACACTGCTGTTTATCAACAACCTAGACCGCCAACTATCATCAACCTCAGCAAGAATTTGATCAAGGGCAAACGACAATTTATTGACAGCGTTACTTTCAGAATTATCACGCAGTGTAAAAGCAATATCCTTTTGAATAGTGCCTTGACCGCTCAACCCTGTCGCCGTGAGTTTATACATAAAATCAACAGTTTGAGTGAATTCATTATAGTTAGTATGCATTAAGACAGCTTCATCCATACCATTTTCTTTTGCAAGTTTCTGGAAGAAGGCAGCCCCCCCTTCCTTATCGCTGAGCAAAGCCCCCTTTACTGTTTCAGCGCCAATGGTAGCCCGAATTGAGAGGCTGTCTTCCAGTGATTTATAGCTTCTAAGACGGTTAAGACTATCCACATTATTCCAAGCAGCAAGGGCGGGATTTGTTTCTTCCCACATATAATCAAGGCCATTGTGACTATGCGTATGAACAATGAGCACCCCTGTTCCAGCACCCAATACATGGGGAATTCCATTTTCCGATAAGAAGCTTGCAAGCTTCACGGGTTCAAAACCAATATTTATAGTGGCTAAATAGCGTTTTCCTGATCGTCGCTCAGAGACATATTCAATACCACGGATCATAGAAACTTTTTCTCTGAATGATATTTGAGGGACACGATCTAAATCTTCATTCGAGACAATTTTTCTAAGCAACGAGTTAAAAGCATGTTCCTGAGCCTCTTGCAGTCCTTTTTCCCTAGCGATAAGTGAAGAACGGTCCGAGCGATCAATTTTTATTTCCCTAATAGTGAACAGAATATCAAGCGCTTCAGTCGATCTGATAAAATCTTGTGCATGTAAGCTGCCTCCTGAGGCGCTAAAAGAAGCCTTAAAAGTAAGGAAAACCATCAAAAACCAATAAAATGGCATATTTTTTTTCATATATTGAAACTTAGACACTTCAAACGCTCATCATTTATCTATATAAGCAGTCAAAATTTGCTGATTATTCATTCTTGCTATATAGACCATTTACGACAACTCTATGGCAAGTTAAATGTGACCAGCTATGAAAAATTCTTTTATCTGGGGTGAAAACCAATGACCGAAAACAAATCCTATACTTACAAAGATGCAGGCGTTGATATTGATGCAGGAGAAGCTCTCGTGGATCGCATTAAACCAATGGCAGCAAGCACAAAGCGCCCAGGTGCTGATGCTGACCTTGGGGGATTTGGTGGTCTTTTTGATCTAAAGGCTGCTGGCTATGAAGATCCTATTCTAGTGGCAGCAACTGATGGGGTCGGGACGAAACTGAAGGTCGCACTAGAGGCTGGTATTCATGATACAGTCGGGATTGACTTAGTAGCCATGTGTGTCAATGATCTTGTCGTCCAAGGCGCAGAACCGTTGTTGTTTTTGGATTACATGGCAACTGGTCATTTAGATGTTGATCAGATGGCCGACGTTGTCTCTGGGATAGCTGAGGGTTGCCGCCAGAGTGGATCAGTTCTTATTGGCGGCGAAACTGCAGAAATGCCTGGCATGTATAAGGGGAATGATTATGACCTTGCTGGCTTTAGTGTTGGTGCTGCTGAACGCGGTACGCTTTTAGATGGCTCTAAAGTTTCTGAAGGTGATGTGCTCCTTGGTCTTGCGTCTTCAGGCATTCATTCCAATGGATACTCGTTAGTCCGCCGTATTATTGAAGACAAGGGATATAAATACAGTGACCCTGCTCCTTTTGCTTCAGGGAAAACAGTTGGTGAGGCTTTTCTTGCTCCCACAAAAATTTATGTTAAGAGCTGTTTAAAAGCGGTTAAAACAGGCCATGTAAAAGCCCTTTCACACATTACAGGTGGGGGGTTTCTTGAAAATGTTCCGCGTGTCATGCCCAAAGATACAGTGGCTGAAATTGATTCTTCCATATGGGAATTGCCCGCTATTTTCAATTTCCTAAGGGAAGAAGGCAATATTGATACTAGAGAAATGGCACGCACCTTTAACTGCGGCATGGGGATGGTCTTGGTCGTCTCTTCTGATAAAGCAGAGGAAGTTTCCGCACTTCTTTCTAGTGAAGGCGAAGATGTTTATAATCTTGGCACCATAAAAGCAGGAGCAGGCAAGCCTATTTGCCGCGTCTCTGGAGGTGCTGGTACATGGGGAAGCGATGTTGATTGGGTTTCTGAGACATAATTCCACTGAAGGTCTTGAATAATGTCAAATCTTAAACTGGGTGTGATGATATCAGGAAGAGGATCTAATCTGCAAGCGCTTATCGATGCTTGTGCCGATCCAGGATTTCCTGCTGAAATCGTTGTCGTAATCTCTAACAAAGCAGATGCTTATGGCCTAGAACGTGCACGTATGGCAGGAATTAAAGCTGTTAGCTTTTCCCAAAAAAAACATTCAAGTAAAGAGGCTTACGAACAATCAATTGATGCTGAACTTAGAGATATGGGTGTAGAATTAGTCTGTCTTGCAGGCTATATGCGAATTCTTGGTTCGGATTTTGTCAAGGGCTGGATAGATCACATGATCAACATTCATCCTTCTCTTTTACCTGCGTATAAAGGGTTAAATACGCACAAACGGGCTTTAGAGGATGGATGTCGTTTTACAGGGTGTACTGTGCACTATGTTGTGCCTGACCTTGATAGTGGCCCTATCATTTCTCAAGCCGCCATCCCTATCAGTATGGACGATACCAATGAAACCCTAGCCGATAAGGTCCTACCTTATGAACATAAACTGTATCCGTACGCTGTAAAACTCATAGCTGAGAAGCGCATAAATCTGATAAACAATGTGGTTCATATCAAAGGGTATGAGGATCCTATCAATGGGGTCATAAACCCTGCTGTATAAAGCTTATTTAAGTTTTCCGTCAGAATGACTTTGCCAGATAATATTATATATTTGCCACTGGCCCTCTTCTGATTTCGCCAAATGGAAAAAATCAACTCCCCAATGAGCTTCAACCTTTGCGGAGGCAACTTTATCCATAATTTCAAAGATGGTGATGACCATATGCCCGTCTTTACCAGGGTCAAATTTTGATCCCCACCCTGGTGCAAATTCCATGGCAGATTTTTGAGTCATAGAATAAGGCCCTTTGTACGCTTTATCACCGGCCCCGCGATACCAACCAATTTTTCGCATGCTTGTATGAACATGCTTTTCCAATAACGATGCATCGCCCAAATAAAAGCCGTGCACATATCCTTTGATAGCAGCTTGAACATCCGCTTTATCGTCAGCAGTTAAAGGCATGCCTAGAAGGGACATAAGCCCTAAAGATAAAAATAAAGGTGTAATTTTCATAGTTGATCCTCCAGAGTTGAAGGACCCTACCATAAAAAAAGGCCTCTACCAAATAAGTAGAGACCTAAATGATTTCATTCTACAGCGTAGAATTAGCCAACGATTTCGTTACCTGAGAAGAACTGTGCAATTTCTAGAGCAGCATTTTCTTCAGAATCTGAACCGTGAACAGAGTTTTCGCCAATTGAAAGTGCATATTCTTTACGAACAGTACCTTCAGCAGCTTCAGCTGGGTTAGTAGCTCCCATGACTTCACGGTGCGCAAGTACTGCGTTCTCGCCTTCTAGAACCTGAACAACCACAGGTGCAGAAGTCATGAACTCAACAAGTTCACCGAAGAAAGGACGCTCAGAATGTACAGCATAAAATGTTTCTGCTTGAGCTTGTGTCATTTGAATACGCTTTTGGCCAACGATGCGAAGACCTGCTTTTTCAAAAATTGCATTGATAGCGCCAGTTAGGTTACGATTTGTTGCGTCTGGCTTGATAATAGAGAATGTACGTTGAATAGCCATTATCTTAATTCCTTATGTGTTGAGACCGCGGGACCACCCCGCAGTCTAAAAATTCGATTCGTGTGCGCTATATAACGAAGTTCACAAAAAAAGCCAAGCCCGCATTCACATTTGAATCTATCCATGCTAAAGGCATGACAAAATTTTCTGCCGTTCAACGCTTATGGATATCTATGCTTCATATTACAGACATAACCTATAGAATTGGTGATCGATTGCTCTTTGATCAAGCAACTGTGCGCATTCCGGTGGGCCATAAAGTTGGCTTTGTCGGTAAAAACGGCGCTGGAAAATCCACTTTGTTTAGAATGATTCTTGATGAATTTGGACCAGAATCTGGAGCCATTAAGGTTAGATCTAACGCAATTGTAGGTCATGTCGGTCAAGAAGCACCAGGTGGCCCTCAATCTTTACTTGAGACTGTGCTTAACTCTCACCGAGAAATGGCAGACCTAAAAGTGGAACTCTCCCAGACCGAGCAAGGAGAACGCATTGCTGAAATTCATGCACGCCTCACAGATCTGGGGTATCATTCTGCGGAAGCCCGAGCGGCTAAGATTTTATCTGGTTTAGGTTTCGATGAAGTAGCACAACTGAGATCGTGTGAAAGTTATTCTGGTGGTTGGCGCATGCGGGTGGCACTGGCTTGTATGTTATTTCAAGAACCAGACCTTCTTCTTCTTGATGAGCCGACAAACTATCTTGATATTGAGGGTGTTATCTGGCTAGAGAACTTCTTAAAATCCTACCCTTATACTGTCATAATCATTTCGCATGATAGAGATCTATTAAACAAAGCCGTAAACTCAATCGTCCATCTGGAACAAGGAAAACTTAATTTTTACACGGGTGGCTACGATCGATTTGAAGAAATGCGTCGTTTAAAAATTGAACAACAAATGGCCTTAAAGACTAAACAGGAGGCCGAGAGACGGCACATTCAAAGCTTTGTAGATCGATTTAAAGCAAAGGCTTCCAAAGCCAAACAAGCCCAAAGTCGCGTGAAAATGCTAGAGCGTATGAAACCCATAGCCAGCATAGTCGAGGAACATACTATTCCTTTCCAATTCCCGCATCCTGAGCCACTTTCTTCTCCTCTCATTGCGCTTGAAAATGTGTCAGTCGGTTATGACCCTGAGACAGTAATTTTGAATAAACTCAATCTCAGGATCGATATGGACGACAGAATTGCCCTATTAGGGGCAAATGGTAATGGAAAATCTACATTTGCCAAACTGTTGTGTGAAAAATTGAAGCCTCTAAATTTTGAGGAAGGCGGTCGCTATAGACGGCCTCGCAAATTAAAAATAGGTTATTTTGCGCAGCATCAATTAGACGAGATTAATCCCAGCGATACACCGTTACATATTATGCAAAGGTTAATGCCGGAAGAAGCCACTGAAGCACAGATAAGGGCCAGACTAGGATCGTTTGGATTTGGAATTGATAAGGCCGACCGTAAAGTTGAAAGTCTTTCTGGAGGAGAAAAGGCCCGCTTGATGTTTGCCGTATGTACATTTGATAAGCCTCAACTGCTTATTCTTGATGAACCAACGAACCATTTGGATGTGGATAGTCGTGAAGCTCTAGCACTTGCCCTTAATGATTACGATGGTGCCGTGGTTTTAATCTCTCACGATAGACATTTGGTAGAAGCCTGCGCCGATAGACTTTGGATTGTTAAAGAAGGAGATGTGGCCCCTTATGACGGAGATCTAGAGGATTATAAAAAGCTTCTACTGTCTGAGCGTTCTGGAGAAAGGCGAAAAGATAAAAAAGACGATCTTAAAAAGCAAGACCGTATATCAGGTGCCCAAGCACGGGCAGCTATCGCCCCACTCAGAAAAGCAGTCAAAGTTGCTGAGGCAGCTCTTGATAAACTTGAGAAAGAAAAGCGCCGTGTTGAAAGCAAGTTGGCTGACCCTAAGCTATATGAAAGCGAGGATCCCCGAGCTGGCCCGTTAATTATCAAATTAAATAAACAAGCCGGTGAACTCACTGTTGCTATAGAAGACGCAGAAATTGCCTGGATGGAGGCGGAAGAGAAGCTGGCTGAGGTTACAGACTAAAAGCCGCCATTTTCCTCTAAATACAAAAGCTCTTCCCAACTATTTTCACGGCCCAAAATTGCATTTCTATGAGGAAATCGTCCAAATCTAGCGATCACATCATGATGAGCGATCATATAGTTCAACGTATCCTCAATGCCTAGTTTTTTAAAAAGTTTGATACCTCTTTTTTGTATTTCTAGATTTTCAGAATGCATGAAGGGCATATAGGCAAATTTACGATATTTGCTTTCAAGATTTACATCAAGACCTTGACTGATGAGCTCTTGGGATAAGGACAGAGAGAGATAATCTGAAGCAAAGGCTTGCGGTGTATCTCTAAACATATTGCGGCTAAATTGATCAAGAAGGATAATTTCTGCAACCCTACCTTGGGGGCTACGACGCCAATCACTGTGCACACCCTCAAGAACCTCTTGATGAAGTCTACCAAACCGTTCGGTAAGAAGCGTGTCAAAAGCATCACTTTTTTTAAACCAATCTGCAGGACTGCACTCGTCATACCAAAAATGAAGAATAGTATTCCACTGCTTATCGTTCTCTTGTGTCATGTCATTTCCTTTATCGCTAGTCGCCTAACTATGGCTTCGCCGTAATCAATAGCTTCTTCAATAAGCGCATGATCTAGCTGCTTCACTGTATCTTCTGGCGTATGAATATGGGGCATGGCACCTTCTTCATCATAAGCCGCTAATGTGAGTGAAGGTATACCAGCTCGCATGAACCAGATAGTATCAAAATCCCCAACATGATGTTTCATAGACCGAATGTGTGAAAATTTATCATGGTCTCTTGAAAGTCTAAAAGCTGTTTCTATCACTGGTCCCTTATAGTGAGTCTCAGAAAAAGTCCCTGAATGACTGACATAACACAGCTTCCCTGCCCCTACAGAATCAATATTTAAAACATAGGTTGGACGGCTCATCAACTCTTCGTCGTGCAAGCCTAAATATTGCTTAGCACCTAACATGCCAGCTTCTTCGGCTGAGGTAATCACTAATCTCACTTCAGCATTTTCGGGCATATCTCTAAAGCAGCGTCTTGCAATCGTTGTCGCTGCCGTCACACCAGAGAGGTTATCATTGGCACCCGGCGTATAACCATAGCGCCAGTAATCAATAGACGTTATGAAAATGATTAGAAATAAGATCGTTGAATACATAAATCGAACATAGTCTGGGATGAAGTAATTTCCGAAATGCATAAGTGGGAATGCAGATGAAAAAATCATAATAACTGCTGTGCAATAGAGCGTTATTTTAAAGAATGATATTTGTTCTTTTCTATAAGCAAAAGAAGCAGGTGCGCTGTCTAAATGGGCCATGAGGATGATTAAGGGATCTAAGGGATAGCCTGTTGTTTTTGTTGCTACTAAATTTGCTGTAATTTTATGCTCAGTCACTTGGATTAAGGGGCTATATCGCCAGTCCATAAAAAGAAGAAAACTCCCGCTAAGACAGAGTGTTAATATGAGGGATACAAGGGGACTGTATGGTGTAATCAAGATACCTAGGATCACACCGGAAAATATAATCCAAAAAAATGGAAGATAGCTGCTGGGTGCATAAAAGCCTTCTTCTTTGACCGTGACACCAGGTTCGCCTTCTAAAATAGCCAAAAGTTCCTCTCTGGCATACATTTCTTCTTCACTGCCACACCCCCGGTGTGCATAAAGTGATAAAAGCGATATAATATCCTTTGCTTTGACAGCCATTCCAGAAACCCTTGTATTTTTCCCTACCATAGTCGGCAGAAATTCTGTAAACAAGCCGCAAGTTAAAGTTTATGAAATGACCATCCATGTGAGAGTATATAATGAGCGATATTAAAGAAATTCACGTTGTAGGCGGTGGCCTCGCTGGGTCAGAGGCAGCCTGGCAAATTGCCAATCAGGGTATTCCGGTTGTCTTACATGAAATGCGGGGTGTAAAAAAAACCGATGCTCATATAACAGAAGGGCTTGCAGAATTAGTTTGTTCCAATAGTTTCCGTTCTGATGATCATGAAAACAATGCTGTGGGGCTGTTACATTATGAAATGCGAGCGTTAAACAGTCTCATTATGGATGCAGCAGAAAGAAACCGGATCCCTGCAGGGTCTGCGCTCGCAGTAGCCCGCGAAGCATTTTCTGAAGATGTACAAAAAAGCCTTGAGGATCATCCCCTTATTACCATTTGCCGTGAAGAGATTGAACATCTCCCGTCTGCTGAGGAATGGGATAATGTGATCATTGCCACAGGTCCCCTGACCTCTGATGCTCTCTCTCAGTCTATTTTGAAAGCGACGGGAGAAGACAAATTGGCTTTCTTCGATGCCATTGCCCCAATCATCTATAAAGAAACCATCGATTTTGAAAAAGCTTGGTTTCAAAGTCGCTATGATAAGGGAGACGGAAAAGATTATATTAATCTCCCACTGAATGAAGCCCAGTATGATGCTTTAATTGCTGACCTGACGGATAGTGAAAAAGCGGATTATAAAGAATGGGAGAAAGACACCCCCTATTTTGATGGATGTATGCCAGTAGAGGTCATGGCAGAGCGCGGTCATGAAACATTAAGATTTGGTCCAATGAAACCTGTTGGCCTTACTAATCCTCATAGTGAGGATCAACCGCACGCCGTTGTTCAGCTTAGACAGGATAATGCTCTTGGAACGCTCTATAACATTGTAGGCTTTCAAACAAAAATGAAATGGGGCGCGCAGAAAGAAGTCTTTAGAAAAATCCCAGGCCTAGAAAAGGCTGAATTTGCTAGACTCGGTGGACTGCATCGAAATACTTTTATCAATAGTCCAAAGCTTTTAGACGCGACTCTGAAACTAAAGTCGAAAGAGTCAATTAGGTTTGCTGGGCAAATTACGGGAGTTGAAGGCTATGTTGAAAGTGCTGCTATGGGACTTCTTGCGGGTCGGTTTGCAGCAGCTGAAAGAAATTCAAAGACACTTTCTATTCCGCCTATAGAAACTGCCTTTGGCGCTCTAATGCATCATATTACTGGTGGGGCCGATGCTAAAACATTCCAACCTATGAATATTAATTTTGGCCTAATGCCCGATATTATTGGCAAAAATCCAGAAACTGGGCGTAAATATAAAAAAGCGGAACGGAAAGTCGCCAAGACAGTAAGAGCAAAAGAAGCTCTAATGAAATGGCTCCAAGATAATGATTTAACACAGATCCACTAGAGGGGACACTAATGCGGATTTTTATAACATCACTTTTACTACTTGTATCGCCGACAATTATTTTAGCGAATGATCAACTGATCCCGGTGAGTGAAAAGACAAAGAAAACAGCAGCACTGCTCAGAGATTCTGCATTAAAAAACAACAGTGCCTATGAAATTCTTTCATCATTAACGACAGAAGTAGGTGCCCGTCATCCGGGAACACCTGGTGAGAAAAACGGCATTGATTGGGGTGTTCGTACATTTAAGAAGCTAGGTTTTGATAAAGTTTGGACAGAAGATGTTCAGATGAATGGTTGGGTAAGAGTTTCTGAAACAGCAGAAGTCATGGCCCCCTATTATCAAAAACTTGTTATTTCTGCTCTTGGTCGCTCTTCGTCAACGCCTGAGGGAGGACTGAAAGGTGACATCGTCGAATTTGAAACATATGCAGACCTGGATAAAGCAGCGCAAGGCAGTCTTCAAGGAAAGATAGCCTTTATTAGCAATCGTATGGAGCGAAAAATCGATGGTGCAGGCTATGGGCCAGCAAACATTGCCCGAACAAAAGGATATATGGCAGCCGCAAAAGCAGGTGCTTCTGCCTTATTAATTCGCTCAATTGGCACCGATGACCACCGGAATCCCCATACAGGCGGCACCAATATCTTTAAAGGGGTCACTTCAATTCCTGTTGCAGCGTTATCAAACCCTGATGCAGATCAACTTGAACGATTGTTTGCCCTTGGGCATACCCCAAAAGTTAAGTTAAACATCAAAACGAAAGATTTGGGTCCAATTGTCACGAAAAATGTAATTGGTGAAATCACAGGCCGTGAGAAGCCAAATGAAATTGTTGTCATTGGCGGTCACTTAGACAGCTGGGATCTTGGTACAGGCGCCGTGGATGATGGTGCAGGTGTTGCCATTACAATGGCTGCCGCTAACTTTATTAAAAATACAGTCAAAGAGCGGCCTCGTCGGACTATTCGTGTGATCTTATGGGGAGCAGAAGAGCTTGGATTGATAGGAGCGCGGGCCTATGCGAAGGCTCGTCAAGAGGATGGGACCTTAAAGGACCATATTATCGGCTCTGAATCAGATTTCGGCGCTGGTCCAGTCTACGGTCTTAAATCATCTGAGCATGTGGCCCCGAAAGCCATTCATGTCATTGATACAATGGCTGGCCTCATGGGGCCGCTGGGTGTTACACGTCGCTCAGGAGGGACTATGGGAGGACCAGATATGATCCCCCTTCACGCTTTGGGTATTCCTTCTGTAGGCCTCATGCAAAATGGAGAAGATTATTTTGATCTTCATCATACACCAGATGATACACTCGATAAGGTTGACCCTAAAATGATGCGTCAAAATATGGCTGTATGGACTGTTTTTGCCTATATTGCAGCTGAATGGCCTGGTACGTTCAAATAAATATATCTGCATAATTAAACAAAAAAGCCCCGGATATTCTCCGGGGCTTTTATACAATTAAAACTTCAGATATATGTGTCTTATTGTTTTTCAGTTTCTTCTGACTTTTCAATCTCTGCTGTCAGTTCAGCTGTTTTCTTTTCTTTATAGGCAGTAATAGCTTGCTGCACAAAAGACAATTCTTCACAGGTCCCTTTACAGATTGCGTGTAATTTCTCGCGTGTGATCTCTGCCTTTGTGACCAATTCTTTTTTAAGAAAAGCGAGTGCCTGATTTTTGAGTGCATGCTTAGACGCAGGGTCAACATAGAGTGCATTTCTATAGTATTTCAACCCTTTGCCCACATGGCCCTGAGCTTCGTGAATTTCACCTAGGGCAACCAGGATAGAAGCATTCTGAGGATCAGCGACAAGCGCTTTCTCCAATGCAAATTGTGCCTCGGTTAGTTTTCCATTAGCTTTTAAGCTTTTAGCTTCAAGAATAAATTTTGAGGAGATTGATTGTAATTTTTTATCCGTGGCCAGTGCGGGGCTCGCAATCATCGATGCTACGATAATAGAAACAACAGTTAACTTCATTATACAGTCTCCTTACAAACTCATCATTAAACTAATGCGATCACAGATATTTGTCCAATCACAAATAAAGATCAGGCAAGACGCTGCAGGATCGAAATATAGAACCCATCTGTGCCATGAGAGTTTGGCGACAATAAGATATCATCCTCATTCAAACTATATGGGCATTTTAAATCAATTGACGGTTCAATTTCATTCAGTCGATCGCGTGCATCAATTCTAGTGAAATCAGTATTTTTTGCTAGGAATTGGTCAACAATATCTTCATTTTCTTGGGGTAAAAGGCTGCACGTCATATAGAAGAGATATCCCCCAGGTCTGACAAGCTGTGACCCTTCTTTAAGTAAACCGGTTTGTTGAGCAGTCAGACGATTCAGATCTTCTGCTTCCATGCGTACTCTCAAATCTGGGTTACGACGCCATGTCCCTGTTCCACTGCAAGGCACATCAACAATCACTTGATCAGCTTTTTCAACATAAGGCGTTAATTTGCTCCCCCGGCGAGTGCCCGTATAGGGCAGCTTTATAGCATGGATATTGACCCCTGCTCTTTCCGCCCTTTTATTGAGATCATTTAAGCGTCTGTTATCGATGTCAAAAGCAATGAAGTTTGCTTTCTTTGGACCAATAGCTGCTGCCAAAAGAGATTTTCCACCAGCGCCAGCACAGAGATCTATAACAGTGTCTTCTTCTTGAGCGTCTATGAGCATGGACGCTATCTGTGCAGCTTCATCCTGAACTTCAATCACACCTGTTTTATATAGGTCTAAATTTCCAAGAGGTGTTTTTTCTTCAAAAATAAAGCCATAGGGAGAATATTCTGTTCTTTTAAGGCGGATGCCTTGGCCTACAAGTTTTCCAAAAATTTGGTGACGATCACCTTTCAATGGATTCACACGAACAGAGAGCATTGCAGGGACATTTAGTGCTTCAATTTCTGTCTTAAAGTCGTCGCCAAAACGCTTTTTAAAGGCTGTGGCATAGACTTCTGGACAATTCAAAGTGATATGCTCATCTTTGTCTTTTCCAGAATTATCTTCTAACGCCTTTTTCTCTTCAGCAGTCAGATTTTGAGGAGCATAATCACTCTCAATGTTAAAAAGGTCCAACGATTCAGTGTCTGTCTCATAATAATAAGACAGAACCAACTGTCGCCCAGTGAGGGCCTCACGGTCCCATTGGTGAGCAAGTGACGCAAAGTTTCTTAATATGGCATAAAAAGAACCTGTGATCGCGCGCCTGTCTTTAGACCCTGCATAGCGCCTAGCGCGGAAGAAATTACTCACAAGGATATCTGCTGGTTGTCGGCTCATCTTTAAAGATGTCAACCATTCATCAAGCAATTCTATCGTTGCTGCAATGCGTGCTTCGGGCCTCATTTTATTTACCCGCCGGATAGTTAGGGGATTCCCGTGTGATGGTCACATCGTGGACATGGCTTTCTTTGAGCCCAGAGTTTGTGATGCGAACGAATTCAGCTTTTTCCCACATTTCAGGAATAGTCTGGCAGCCCGTATAGCCCATACCAGCACGAAGACCACCGACAAGTTGATGAACCATTGTTCCAGCAGGCCCTTTGTAAGGAACTTGACCTTCGATACCTTCTGGCACAAGTTTGAGTGTATCTTTGATTTCGCCTTGGAAATATCGATCTGCAGAGCCTTGAGCCATGGCACCAACAGAGCCCATACCGCGATAAGCTTTATAGGAGCGGCCTTGGTATAAATATGTTTCCCCAGGGGCTTCCTCTGTACCAGCTAGGAGCGAACCAACCATACAAGCACTCGCTCCAGCCGCCATAGCTTTAGCAATATCACCCGATGTACGAAGGCCGCCATCCGCAATGACAGGAATATTTGATTTAATGGCCACTTCAGAAACATCAGAAACAGCTGTTAATTGAGGAACGCCCACTCCAGCGACAACACGTGTTGTACAGATAGATCCCGGGCCAATACCGACTTTGAGACAATCAGCTCCAGCCCCAATAAGAGCTTCGGCGGCGGCAGCCGTTGCTATATTACCTGCCACCACTTGTACATGGGAAAATTCCTTCTTAATGCGTTCAACCTGAGACACAACATGACTTGAATGTCCATGCGCTGTGTCTAAAACGAGCAGATCGACCTCCGCATCAATTAATGCAAGTGCCCGCTCATAGCCTTTGTCCCCTACTGTCGAGGCGGCAGCTACTCTTAAGCGACCTTGCGTATCTTTAGCAGCGTTTGGATGTGCAACTGCTTTTTCCATATCTTTGACAGTGACGAGGCCAACACAATGATAGTTATCATTCACAACAATTAATTTTTCTATCCGATGTGTGTGGAAAAGCTTTTTGGCTTCTTCAGAAGAAACGCCTTCTTTGACTGTAATAACATCGCGGGTCATCAATTCTGATATGGGTGTCGCCATCTGGCTTGCAAATCTCACATCTCTGTGTGTTACAATGCCGACCAACTTACTCGGTATATTTCCGTCCACTCGTTCTACCACTGGTATGCCTGAAATTTTATGGCGCTTCATTAAATCAAGAGCATCAGCCAAGGTCTGGTCTGGGTACATCGTTACAGGATTAACCACCATACCAGATTCATATTTTTTAACTTGGCGTACCATTGTCGCTTGTTCTTCGTCAGTCATATTGCGGTGAATAACACCGATACCACCATCACGAGCCATACCAATAGCCATTTTAGCTTCTGTAACAGTATCCATGGCTGCAGACAGAAGAGGAATATTTAATTGAATAGATTGAGTAAGTTGTGTTCTCACATCCACTTGAGCTGGCATCACATCAGAAGCAGCAGGGACAAGAAGAACATCATCAAAAGTAAGACCAAGTCGTATATTCATTTGCGAACACCTATCGGTAGTTGGGACTTTATAAGTCGCTTTAACCTAACCAGAAATCTGGCCCCATGCCCATGCATAGGTAACACTTTCCGATAATAATCGGGGAAAAGATGTTCGCCCTCATGTACTCTGAACTTATACTAAAGGCAATGGAAAAGTATCATGAGAGCCAATTTATTTCTGCTCTTGCAGGGAATAGCTATTTATCAGCATGTCAGGGGCTTCAAACTTCGTAAGGTTCGCTTTTTTGGGGAGGCAATTATTTTGTAGAAAATTTGACACATCCGGTGACCAATCACTATAGAGTAGATCAAGAGATAGACGATCATCGCCGTATAGGCCTCTATGGATCATAAATGCAGAAAATATAAGCAGATCACCCCTTTTTAATTCTATGACTTGGCCCGTTTTTAACGGTTCATGTGAAAGGTGCCCTTCTTGTTCTAATCTTACTTTCATTTCTTCTGGTGTATCCCACCTTGTATGAGAACCCGGAACAAGTTCGATACCTCTCTCATCTCGCATGGCAAATCTAAAATGTAGGGGATTATATGCACCCAGGATGCTTTTCTGATCTTGAAGAGAAAGTTCACCATATTGAATATCACGGTGCCAATAATTGTTTTGTTTTTCATCATAAGGATCAAAGAATAATTGAGTGCCCAGAAAATAAGCTTCATAACCAAGAAGCTCTTGTACCATTGCAGTCACTTTTTCTTGACAAATAAAAGAGAATAATCGGTCTTTTTCTTTTTCGGTAAGATAATCAAAACCTGTTAGATTATAGCTATTTATAGCTTTATCTTCATAAAATATTCTGTTGTCATCACACCAATTTGAGTGATGTGTAATGAGAAGCGGCAAAACCTGCTTAATCTCAGAACTGTCCAAAAAACCTTTTAGGTGAAGGTATCCATTACGGAGATAGCTTTGCTTGTTCAGACAAGCCTTCACTACTTTGGATCTTTCCTGCCCTTAAACCCCTGAGCGACAACAAACCATTCCGTGGATCCTTGACGACTGCTTGGGGGTTTAAAATGCCTCACCTTATGAAAATGTTGATTAAGTTTGTCTACGACGACCTTGTCAGACCCCCCTTGTAGAATTTTAGCTGCAAAATGACCGTCCTTCACCAAAACTTTTATTGCAAAATCAAGAGCTGCTTCGGCAAGCGCGATGGTTTTCAAGTGATCTGTTTGCTTGTGACCTGTACTCGCATTTGCCATATCTGAAAGAACAACATCCGCGGGGCCTTCTAGCTCAGCCATAAGTTCATGTTCAGCATCTGGATCCATAAAATCCTTCACCCACATTTTTGCCCCTTGAATTGGTTCAACTTCTTGTAAATCAATGCCAATAATCTGAGCCTTCCCGGCAAGCTTTTCACATATATACTGTGTCCAGCCTCCTGGAGCACAACCCAAGTCTACAATCCGGCGAGCCCCTGATAAAATATCATATTTATCATCGATTTCTTTCAATTTAAAAGCCGCGCGAGAGCGATAGCCTAGCCGGTTTGCTTCAGCTACATAGGGATCGTTTAATTGACGCTGTAACCATCGCTGAGATGAAGTTGTCCGTCCCCTTGCTGTCTTCACACGTACCTTATTCTCACCGCGCGCACGGCTTCTCGTATCCCCAAGCGCACTAGATTCTGTTTGAGATGAAACACGTGTTCTCTCATTTCCTTGACGGCTGCTCCAACTTTTTTTAGTCATGTTTTGTCTCACTCTGAGAAGAGGCTGAACCTTTTCTATGCTTTTTCTTTCGGTAGCTGCGATCCTTTGAAGAGTCACCACTTCTATTAGCATTATTTCTATTCTGTCGCCATTGTGGATTTGGCGCTTGATCTCGCTGCATGAGATTTCTCAAGATGCCCTCTCTAATGCCGCGGTCTGCAACACGAAGACTATTAACAGGCCACATGCCAAGTACCGCTTCAATGATAGCACAGCCCGCGACAACAAGATCTGCTCTTTCTTCACCAATGCAAGGTTGTGCAGATCGTTCGGCGTAGGTCATCGCCGCCACTTCATTAGAGAGCCTTCTAATATCACGAGCTTGCATCCATGCTCCGTCTACTTTGCTGCGATCGTATCTTGCTAAATTCATATGTAAACTTGCTAATGTCGTCACTGTACCGCTAGTGCCCAGAAATTGAACTTTACTCCGCTTCACGATATCTCTGATTTTATACGCTTCTTCAAAGGCTAAAATATGATCATAGACAACATTGACCATACTTCGATAATCTTCGGCAGAAATATCCCCAGCTTCCGTTCCATATTTCTCAGAGAGGTTAACAACCCCCCAAGGGACAGATGTCCAGCCTTTTATCTCTGTTTTATTGTTCCGGCTGATGCTTACCCATATCAGTTCTGTACTGCCTCCGCCGATATCAAATACCAAGGCATGGCGGTTGCCACGTGAAATTAAGGATTGGCACCCCATCACTGCCAGACGAGCCTCGTCTGCTGCACTGATGACATCGATATTAATACCTGTTTCCTGCTTAACACGTTTGATAAATTCGTCACTATTTTTGGCGACACGACAGGCCTCTGTGGCCACATGATGCATCGTTGTAACACCGCGACGAGCAAGTTTCTCAGCACATATTTTTAACGCGTCAATGGTCCGATCCATTGCAGCCTCTGACAGCATTCCTGAAGATTCTAATCCCTCCCCTAATCGAACAATTCTGGAGAAGGCATCTATTACTCTGAATCCATTCGCTGTTGGTTTTGCAATTAAGAGACGACAATTATTTGTACCAAGGTCAATGGCGGAATAAATGGCTTTTCTGCTATTCCCAAACTGATCTTTACGAGTTTGAATGCCTTTGAAACCGTTATTTCTACGTCTATGTTTGGAATTAGAGCTTTTTTGCCCAGAAGTATTGCGCCTTTTTGACGAAGCAGATTTCCCTAGATTAGAATCTAATTGGCTTTCGTTACTGGACCTTCCATCAGAGGTCTTGGCTTTGGATGCGCGTGTGTCACCCTTGGTGTTAGCTGACATAATTTACCACTATCTTTTTAATCGCAGTCCACAAACGTGCTGCTCACTTAATTCGAGTAGTACATTATTTTATTGTTTAAGAAAACAAATAGTTGGAATTTCACTATGTTCTCATAATGTTCTTGACAGAAAGGCTGATTTATAATAGAACATAGAAAGAACATAAGGTGATCATAAGGAGATAGTAAATGACTTTCGCACATATAATAGCATTATCAATCTTTTTGGTAATTGGTGCCGTTGCCATTTACGCCATCTTTCAAACTCTTAAATCATTTGTGACATTCCCGCGCTTTCCAAAGGTTGTTGCTCTATCGGAATTAGAATTAAGATCACTCCTACCTGTACAGTCTTCTATCACCCGTCATTAGGATTTTCCTTATAAAGGCAAAAACACCTCAGGCAACCTCAGGTGTTTTCTTGTTAGGCTCTTCAAATGTCATCCTATGCTGCTAGATAGCTTTCCCTTGATATTTAGCAACACTACATGCAGGCTCTCCCTTTGCTTTTAAACTGTTACACAAAGCATTTGCATCTGAGCTGGAGGCAAATGGACCAACCATAAGGTTAATAAGTTTTCCTATTGTTGGGTCTTCAATTGTTGATGTAATGGGCGTAAGACCAGACAATTCATTAGAATATCGTGATTTAAGCTTATCCCAAGCAGCTTTTACTTGAGCTTCGCTTCTATAATTACCAATCCGTGCAGCAAATTGATTGCCGTCCCCTATCATTTGAGGTGTCGCATTCTGCTGTTGACGGCTAGATGATTTACCCAAGAACATTTCAGTTTTTGAAATACGATTTAGAGCTTGATTCATTTTACCATCAAGCACACGAATAGCATTTGAAACACGTCCTAATTCATCGGCGTCTATTGATTGTTGCTTTTGTGTTTCCATTAGACGAGTCATAGTCGCAACTGCTTCGTTTTGAGTTTTAACCTCGCGCATGAGATCGATATAAAGCCCCTCAAGAGCATTTAGGCGATCGGTCATCTCTCGATCTTGATCTTTATTATATGCGATCTCTAATGTATTTCTTTCTGAGGAAGCGCGCGTTTTTACATCACCGCCTTGCCAAAGGTCTTGAGCACCACAAGCTGACAAAAGCAATAAAACACCCGTAATAACGAATAATTTCCCAAGACCGGATACATCCACAATTGAATTCGATGATTTTACAGTCATAACAATTCCTTTTAGCTCAGTTGCTGTTCTTCCTAATTTCACCTCACTAATAAGCAATTTTGGTGCCAAATGATGACTGTACAATCGCACATATCAAAAAAGCCCCCTAGAAAAGGAGGCTTTTGATTAACTACACATGGATTATTTAGAGGCTAAGAATTTCGTGCTTTGACAATTTTCCTATATTTTACAATACACACAGGAAGAAATGCATAGTAAATTACCCCAATTGCAAAGAGTGCAGGCCATGGATAAACAAAAAGCGTTCCAATCAGCACTACAATAAAGAGCATGGTTGGAATGAAAGCATCTTTAGCTATTTTTAGGCCTTTTAGCGACGGTGTAGGCAAAGATGACACCATTAAGAGGGTAACAAAAACAACATAGACTGCTACGATGTAAGGCGAGCTTTGAGCAAAGTCTGTCATTAAGATAAAATCAACAAGCATGGGCATGGCCAACAAGCCAGCCCCCATGGGAGCAGGAACCCCTGTCAGGAACCCCATCTTTTTCTTTGGTTCATCGTCCTCATCTATATGCGCATTAAAGCGTGCCAGTCTCAAAGCCATGCCAGCTGCATAGACCAAAGCAATTGCCCATCCAAGCTTATCAAGGGACTGAAGGGTCCATAAGTAAAGAACCACAGCCGGCGACACCCCAAAAGAGACAATATCAGAGAGACTATCAAGTTCAGCCCCAAAGCGGGATGTACTTTTAAGTAATCTGGCTACTGTGCCATCTAAGCCATCAAAAATACCGGCTAGGAATATTGCAGCGATTGCCATTTCCCACTGCCCTGCAAGGGCAAATCGGATAGACGTAATGCCTAGGCAAAAGGCCATAAGTGTAACAACACTAGGGGCAATTGCGCGCATGGAAATATTCTTTAAAAGTTTAGGTTTTGCCGTCATAAATAGAGCTCAAATTCCCTTAGGACTGAATTGCAGCGATAACAGTTTCCCCGCCAACCATAGTCTGGCCAATTTCAACGAGAGGTGCGTATTTTTTATCTAAATAGATATCATTACGGCTTCCAAATCGTATCAGTCCAAAACGGTCGCCCCGCTCGACTTTATCCCCGTCTTCTAAATCACAAAGAATACGACGTGCAACTAAACCTGCCACCTGATTAAAGACGATTGTCGCTCCATCTTCAGTTTCCATGCTTACGACAACACGCTCATTAATTTCACTGGCTTCAGGTACAGCTGCATCTAAATAGTGGCCATTGATATGAACAACCTTCTTAATTGTTCCTGCAGCTGGCACTCTGTTAACATGAACATTAAAGACAGACAGAAAAACTGAGATTCGCATCATTGGCTCGTCACCAAGATCAAGTTCCTTTGGTGGAATGGCTTCAGTTATTGCACAAACAGTCCCATCTGCCGGGCTTACTAGGATGCCCTCTTGTTTGGGAACGACACGATTTGGGTCACGGAAAAAATAGACACACCAAAGGGTCAGAATTAGTCCAATCCAACCAAGGGTAGGACCAACGAGGAAAAGTAAAGCGGATACAGCAGCAAATATGGCGATCCAACGATGCCCTTCTTGGTGAATAGGAGTCATGACAACTTCATAAGACTTCATAGGTATACTCTCTTTATTTGTCTTATCCCCAACACAAAAAACTTGATGTGGGGCATATGCCCCTCTTTTACGGTAAAATATCTCTAACCACCATAAAAAATTACAGTTTTCGAAATTTTATTGGGGTATGAGGCTTTTCTATTTGTATGATTTGTTTAAAGACGCTAAGAAATTAAGGACGACTGCGCATTAATTTGTATAAGAGTTGAGGATCAAAGTGCCTTCACAGCTACATAAATCTGTAGATAAAATAATATCTCACTTAGAAATGATCGAATCTCAGGATTTGGATCGCCTAGATTTCTCGTGGAAAGGCATTCCGTTTACGGCTTATGTGGAAAATGGGAAAGCCTCTACAGAAATTACGCTGACGGGCACTTTAGGGCGTATTTATTACACAGCTGAAAATGCAGCAAAGCGCAAATCCGCACTTTCACAGTATTATATGAGCCGTAGAAGCAAACACCGCCCCTATAATTTGGTTAATAAGCATGAGATTCATTTTAAAGAGAAAACAATCTCAAGAAATAAGCTTGATCACGTAGGAGTTATTTCTGCAGTGACATATATCTTACTAGCACTTGAGAATGGCTTATTGGAGTTTTCATCAAACTTGAAGTCAATCAATTAACTAACTGATTTAGTTATTTATTTCTATTTGGCAATTCAAATATTTGACCAGGATAAATCAGATCTGGATTGGCAATCTTCTCACTATTTTCTTGAAAAATCATCGTATATTGAACGCCAGATCCATAAAGTTTCCGTGCAATATGCCAAAGTGTATTCCCGGGCTTTACAATAACCCCATTTTTGGCTTGTGATGGGTCAAGCGGAATTCCAGTCTCGAAGGGCTGTTCTATGCGCAGCTTTACATCCCCTTCATTAATGGTCTGATCCACACGTATGACGTGCTGGCCCATTGATAAATTAAAATTAGAGATCTGCAGGGACCACTGACCTTTATCATTCGCTTTTTCATTGCCAAGAAATTTATCATCAAGATAGACACGGACTTCTACTCGCGGTAGAGATTGCCCATTGATAAAGCCTTTACCCCCACCGTATTCAATTGTATCAATTGAGAGAGAATCCCCAACTTCCGAGAAGACAGCACCTCCTGGCTTTTGAAGAACCTTAGAAGGTCCAGTCCCATCCTTTTTTGAAAGAAGAGCGAGAACACCAGACTTTTTATCCTTGAGAAATTTATTTTCTTCCCTTGTCGGCACAGATACAAGCACTTCGTCGTCGGATTTAATGATTGCAGATCCTGGTATTTCAGAAGTAATTGTAAACTTAAGAGCCCCAGGTTTCAAAGGTTCTTGAAGAATGACAACCCAGTCTCCAGTATCTTCTGCTTTCACAGTAGACAGCAATAAGCCATCTCCATAAAGGGATACTAAAGCCCCTGCTTCACTATTTCCAGCAACAACACCTGTGCCTCTCTGTGAAATTCGAACCAAGTCAAAAGTAGGCTTCTTTATAGCAGGAATCGCACTTTCTGAGGGACCTTCAGCAGAGATAGGCTTCTGAACGTTCGGGGTTGAGTGAGGCTGTTCAGGATCACCTGAAAAGAGAAAATAGCCCGCCACAACAACCAGACTTAATCCAGCAGCCAAAGCAACTTTCTTTTGTGTGGAATTCATCGGTGAATTCATAGAGCAACCCAATATCTGTAGTTAAAGACTTTTACCCAAAGAGTCCTTTTACTCTTATAAGCTAGAAAAGGTGTATCTGTCTATAAAAGCTGAACAATTAATAATGAGGCACAGCTTTACACAATAAACACCTCTGTTATCATACTCAGTAAGATCTATTGTAAAACTTTGACAAAACTAGGGCATTTTCATAAATTTACACAGAAAGTGACAATCGAGGACTGTTTGATGGCTCAACATAAAAAAATCAATTCTATATGTGTATACTGTGGCTCAAGAATGGGTGACCACTCCTTCTATGAAAAGACTGCTGTCGACCTAGGGACATGGCTTGGAGAAAACGGCAAAACATTGGTTTACGGTGCTGGAAGTATCGGATTGATGGGCGTTGTAGCGCGCTCGACTATGGCAGCAGGCGGTCCCGTGATTGGGATTATCCCAGAACATCTAAATTCTATTGAGATCACCCAAGCTGGAATGGATGAAACTATCATCACAAAAAATATGCATGAACGTAAAAACCATATGTTTGAAAAAAGTGATGCCTTCATTGTCTTACCTGGCGGTCTTGGATCAATGGATGAATTTTTTGAAATGCTAACGTGGGCACAGCTGCGCTTACACTGTAAGCCCATTTATCTTTTTAACGTGAATGGCTATTGGAATCCTTTACTATCATTTCTTGATCACTTAATAGATGCTGGATTTGCTGATAAACAAAATAAAAATCTATTCACTGTTGTCTCTTCAATAGAAGAATTAGCGCCTCTTATAGAAGCTGGCTATGAAGAAGTCTTTCAGTCAAAAAGTAAATTTATGTAAAGAATTATATCTAAAGGTGCTTTTTTTCACTTTTTGGGCATCTTTCTCCTTTCTTCTTCAGAGTCATTTTGATAGGGTGCGCCCAAATTTCAAAGAATTTAGTTTCCATTAGAAGCTAAAAATCTAACTTTTCATTGGTTGAAGATATATTCAACTCTGGATTAACAGTCTCACTGTATTGAGGGTACTATGGAAAAAATTAAAGTAAAAAATCCTATCGTTGAAATCGACGGTGACGAAATGACACGCATTATCTGGCAATGGATCCGTGAAAGATTAATTCTTCGCTATCTAGATGTAGATCTTAAATATTATGATCTAAGCGTAGAGAAACGGGATGAAACAGATGATCAGATCACTGTGGATGCCGCTGAAGCTATTAAAAAACATGGTGTCGGTGTGAAATGTGCAACAATTACACCTGATGAACAACGTGTTGAAGAATTTGATCTAAAACAAATGTGGCGTTCGCCGAATGGGACCATCCGAAACATTCTCGGTGGTACAGTCTTCCGTGAGCCTATCATTATGCAAAATGTTCCTCGTCTAGTTCCTGGATGGACGTCTCCGATTGTTATTGGTCGTCACGCTTTTGGTGACCAATACCGTGCTACAGACTTTCTAGTTCCTGGCGCTGGTAAATTGACAATGACTTTCACTCCTGAAGATGGCGGCGAGCCAATTGAACGTGAAATCTTTCAATTCCCAGAAGCTGGTGTAGCCATGGGCATGTACAATCTTGATGCATCTATCAGAGACTTTGCTCGGGCTTGTATGAACTATGGCTTAGAGCGTGGCTGGCCTGTCTATCTATCGACAAAAAATACAATCATGAAAGCCTATGATGGTCGTTTCAAAGATTTATTTGAAGAAGTATATGATGCTGAATTTGCAGACAAATTCAAAGCAGCTGGTATTCACTATGAGCACCGCCTTATCGACGATATGGTTGCATGCGCAATGAAATGGTCTGGTAAATTTGTTTGGGCTTGTAAGAACTATGATGGTGACGTTCAAAGTGATACTGTTGCCCAAGGTTTTGGCTCACTCGGTCTTATGACATCTGTGTTGATGACACCAGATGGGAAAACTGTCGAAGCCGAAGCGGCACATGGTACTGTAACGCGTCACTACAGACAACACCAAGAAGGTAAAGAAACATCAACAAATCCGATTGCTTCTATCTTTGCATGGACACGGGGTCTTAAATTCCGCGGTAAAATGGATGAGACACCAGAAGTTGTTGATTTTGCTGAGAAACTTGAACAAGTTTGTGTACAAACTGTTGAAAGTGGTCACATGACAAAAGACTTGGCGCTTCTTATTGGGCCAAACCAATCATGGATGACAACAAGTCAATTCTTCGACAAAGTTGATGAAAACCTACAAAAAGAGCTTGGCTATAACGCCTAACACTCTTCAGATAATTTGAAGAAAGCGGTCTCCTACGAGGCCGCTTTTTTTATAAGCTAATAGCCAGTTACTCAGAAATATCTTTACACATGAAACAGTGGGGTTGATGATCGTTAACTAGACCTGCAGCTTGTAAAAATGAATAACAGGTTGTTGATCCAACAAATTTAAATCCAAGCTTCTTCAATTCTTTACTCATCTTATCACTCAGAGCCGTTTTACTAGGCTGCGTTCCATCTCTCATGGGCGTGCCGTTAACATAAGACCAGACAAGTTTAGAAAAAGACTGTCCATTTGATTGCATGGATAGGATAATTTTAGCATTGTTTATCGTCGATTCTATTTTTTGGCGGTGTCGCACGATTTCAGCATTCAAAAGTAATGCTTCCACCTTGTCTTGACCAAATGAGGCGACTGTTTGAATATCGAAATCTAAGAAAGCTTTTCTATAGCCAGAACGTTTTTTTAAAATGGTCAGCCAGCTTAAACCAGATTGAGCAGATTCGAGTGTGAGTATCTCAAAAAGTTTTTGATCATTATACTCAGGTATCCCCCACTCTTTATCGTGATAGTCATAAAATAGTTCATGACTGTTGGCCCAGTCACATCGCATAATTCTTGTCATGACCCCCTCCGATAAAGTTATAGATCCATTTTCTCTAAAATATCTGCAAATCGATCTCGCCAAGCACTTTCCTTATGCAGACCACCCTGGATCACTTCAAACTTCACCTCAATACCTTCATTTCTTATGGCAGTTGCGATCATCTGTGTCCGATTTATTAATCGACTATCCGCCTCTAGATCACCGATATCCAAGTAGATCAGAGAAGGAGAAGTTGCCCGTGGGAATTTAATCATATTGATAAAATTATCCCCAACAACATCTTCTATCAAAGTTGACGAAAGAGCCATGACTTTACCAAACGTGTCCGCACGTGTTAGCCCACCATAGAGAGAGATTAATCCCCCCATCGAACTGCCCGCTAACACAGTATGTTCTGGGCCTATTTTTGTCCGATAGGTTTCATCGATATCCGGTTTGATGACATCTGCTACATGGTTAAGATACGCTGCCCCCAAACCTCTGTAATTGAATTTCTTTAAAGAGAAGCTCCACGGAGCATATTCTGACATACGTCCAATTCCCGAATTATCAATTCCCACAACAATGGCACCTGAGAATCCAGATTTTTCTAGAGAAAGAAGCGTTTCATCTATGCCCCATTCTCCACCATAGGAAGTAGCATCATCAAATAAATTTTGCCCGTCATGCATATATATTACAGGATACTCTTTATCTGACGTTTCATAATCAGCAGGTAAATAGATCCGAAGAAACCTTGGATCTTCAAAATTGGGAAAGGTCACCTCTTTTGTCACAACCTTTCCCGATATAGAGGGTGGCCTCACGACTTCCTCTTCTGTAATAAACAGAAGGCTAGCAAAATAGATACCGATAATACCAAGTATGAAAGCTACACCGCGCATCGTAACCTACCTCTGTTATGACTTAGTAATCATTGTTTCAATGGCTTCTATAGCTGCTTGAGCCCCTGAGGCATCTGGACCACCAGCTTGAGCCATGTCAGGCCGGCCTCCACCGCCCTTGCCGCCAACAGCTGGCACCGCGGCGCGAATAAGATCAACAGCACTAAAATTACCAACAACATCTTCTGTAACGCCGACAACAAGCGCTGCTTTTCCATCGTTTGTAGCGACATAAGCAATAATACCAGATCCAACGGTAGCTTTCGCTTCATCAACAAGGCCACGAAGATCTTTAGGATTCACACCCTCTAATATTTGACCAAGGAATTTTGTGCCATTAATTTCTTTAATATCTGGTCCCTTTGCGCCGCCTCCGCCTAATGCCAGTTGTTTTTTGGCTTCAGCTAATTCCCGCTCAAGGTTTTTTCTTTCCGTTTGAAGCGCAGCAACACGATCCTTCAGCTCTGCCGGTGACGTTTTGAGTAAAGCTGAAGTTGCACGAACAGTCTGAAGATAGTCATCGTAATATTGACGTGCAGCTTCACCCGTTAAGGCCTCAATCCGACGTACACCAGAAGAAACGGCGCTTTCTGAGACAATAACAAATAGCCCGATATCTCCAAGACGCTTTACATGGGTGCCCCCACACAGTTCCACAGAAAAGGATTGACCATTTAATTCAACCGCGCCCATAGAAACAACACGAACTTCGTCGCCGTATTTTTCACCAAATAAGGCCATAGCTCCGGCGTCTACAGCCTCATCATAAGTCATCAAACTTGTACCTACTGGGCTATTTCCACGAATAATTTCATTAACATCACGCTCAACTGCATTCAATTCCTCTGATTCAATCGCTTTAGGGTGTGCAATATCAAACCTGAGACGGTCTTCAGCCACTAGGGAGCCCTTTTGTGTGACATGATCCCCTAAATGACGCCTAAGCACCTCATGCAGTATGTGAGTGGCCGAGTGATTGGCGCGCAATTTATTACGTCTGTCTTCATTCACCTTCAGCTCAAGTGTCGTCCCTTCACACAGGGTCCCCTTCTCTACGGTCCCTACATGAACATGAAGATCTCCAACAAGTTTTCTGGTGTCTGTAACAGTAATTTCTACTCCATCGCCGATAAGCGTACCAACATCGCCCATTTGACCGCCAGATTCTGCATAAAATGGTGTTTGATTCACCAACACAAGAACCTCATTGTTAGCTGCTGCTTTTTGCACGCGTTCCCCGTCTACTACAAGAGCCTGTACAAAACCTTCAGCCTCAGTAGCGGAATAGCCCAAGAATTCAGTTGCCCCTAACTCATCTTTTAGATCAAACCATAATTTATCAGTCCCTGCGTCCCCAGAACCTGACCAAGCAGCGCGGGCTTTTGCTCTTTGCTCATCCATAGATTTATTAAAGCCGTCAACATCGACGACTCTGTTCTGAGACCGTAATGCATCCTGGGTAAGATCAAGCGGGAAACCATATGTATCATAAAGCTTAAATGCAACATCCCCAGGTAAGGCAGACTCTGTAGATATTTTACTCATCTCTTCATCGAGAAGTTTAAGCCCTTTACCCAGCATAGATTTAAAGCGTGTCTCTTCCAGCTTTAATGTTTCGGTAATCAACGCCTCAGCACGATTAAGGTCTGGATATGCAGCTCCCATCTCTGATACGAGTGCAGGGACAACTTGATGCATGACAAGGTCATTTGCCCCTAGCATATGCGCATGACGCATAGCCCGGCGCATAATTCTTCTGAGAACATAGCCTCGGCCTTCATTCGCAGGTAAAACACCATCAGTAATTAAGAAGCTGCAAGATCTAAGATGGTCAGCGATTACACGGTACGAAGCGATCGTTTCTTCATTGGCTCTCTTGCCAATTGCTGTTTCCGCTGAATCGATGAGACGCTTAAACTGATCTGTTTCATAATTATTATGCGTCCCTTGCATCAAAGCTGAGATCCGCTCGAGTCCCATGCCTGTATCGATAGACGGCTTTGGAAGGTCTATTCTTGTACCATCAGCCATTTGTTCGAATTGCATGAAAACCAAATTCCAAATCTCTACAAAACGATCGCCGTCTTCATCAGGTGTGCCAGGACGGTCTCCCCAGATATGATCGCCGTGATCATAGAAAATCTCGGAACAAGGACCACATGGACCTGTATCGCCCATAGACCAAAAGTTATCATTGGTCGCAATACGGATAATATCGCTATCTGAAAAGCCCCCAATCTTCTTCCAAAGGTCAAAGGCTTGATCGTCTTCATGATAGACAGTCACACAAAGACGTTTTGGGTCTATGCCATATTCCTTGGTGATCAGATTCCATGCATGATAAATGGCTTCTTCTTTGAAATAATCGCCAAAAGAAAAATTACCTAACATTTCGAAAAAGGTATGATGGCGTGCAGTATAGCCTACATTATCCAAATCATTATGTTTACCGCCAGCTCTCACACATTTCTGACTGCTCGTGGCTCTCACATAATCTCGTGTTTCTGCACCAGTGAAAAGGTTTTTAAAGGGCACCATTCCCGCATTGGTAAACAACAAGGTTGGATCATTCATCGGCACTAAGGGGGCAGAAGCAACAATTTCGTGACCATTATCACCGAAATAGTCTAAGAATGTTTTCCTAATATCGTTTGTGCCATTCATCATCAAGGCCTTTCACTACTCAAAATCTAAAGAAATATATAGTATTTAAAGCGTCTTTTAACACCACAAACGCTAGAAAAACAATAGATTATTGTAACAGATTAACTTTATTTCCTATAAAAAAACGCCCAATCCAAGGACAGGGCGTTTTCAAAAGAAATATTATACAAAAAGAAAGCAACTAATCTTCTTTAGCCGTAGAAGGATCCATTAACATGGCTTCATTTACCAACCCCGCATTTTTACGGATTTCACCTTCAATGGTCGCTGAGATTTCACTGTTTTCCTTAAGAAATCTTTTAGCATTCTCGCGGCCCTGTCCAATTCGTTGACTATCATAGCTGTACCAACTCCCAGACTTTTCGACCACACCAGCTTTCACGCCCAGGTCCAGAATTTCACCTGTCTTGGAAATACCTTCCCCGTACATTATATCAAATTCAACTTGTTTGAACGGAGGCGCCACTTTATTTTTGACCACCTTTACTCGTGTTGCATTCCCAACAATATCGTCTTTATCTTTCAACTGACCTGTACGGCGAATATCCAAGCGAACAGAAGCATAAAATTTAAGAGCATTACCGCCTGTAGTGGTTTCTGGCGATCCATACATGACCCCAATTTTCATGCGAATTTGGTTGATGAAAATCACAATACAGTTCGATTTTGATATGGAGCCCGTTAACTTTCTAAGAGCCTGAGACATAAGACGCGCTTGCAGTCCCACATGGGTGTCTCCCATTTCTCCTTCCAATTCTGCCCGCGGTGTGAGCGCTGCAACACTATCCACAACCAAAATATCAATAGCACCGGACCGAACCAATGTATCTGTAATCTCAAGAGCCTGCTCTCCCGTATCCGGTTGAGAGACTAAAAGCTCATTAATATCAACACCAAGCTTCCTCGCATAAACTGGATCAAGTGCATGTTCAGCATCAACAAAAGCCGCAACACCCCCTGCCTTTTGACATTCAGCAACTGCATGAAGAGCTAAAGTCGTTTTACCAGAACTTTCCGGTCCATAAACTTCTATAATACGGCCTTTGGGAAAACCCCCAATACCCATTGCAATATCTAGATTGAGAGAGCCTGTTGAAATAGATTCAATTTCAACATTCGCGCTCTTTTGGCCCAGTTTCATTACTGAGCCTTTACCAAAGGCACGATCAATCTGACCGAGCGCTGCATCAAGTGCTTTAGACTTATCCACGGATGTCCCCTTAACGAGTTGTAATTCTGGCATTGCCATTGTTCGTCCCCTTATTCCATAGGCTATACAATCAATCAATGCTTAGTTTATGTACTATATTTGTTCTCATTGCAAGAGAGAATTCTCATTTTGTTCTAATTCATGTGTAACTAATTGAAATATATATTACTTTATAGTATTTTTAACTTTCTCAGCAAGCTCTACAAGCGAAAATGGCTTGGCGAGGAACTCAAAATCATCCCCTTCAAGATCTCCTCTAAAGACATCCTCTGCATAACCCGAAATAAAGATGACTGGAAGTTTTGGAAAGAGCTTCCTCGATTCTTTATACAGTGTGGGGCCGTCCATATTTGGCATGATGACATCCGTCACAAGAAGATCAATATCCTTGTCTGACGTCTTTAAGATTTCTAAAGCTTCCTCCCCTGTACCGGCCTCAAGCACGACATAGCCCTTATTGGATAAGGCCCGTGTTGCAAACATGCGCACTGGTACTTCATCTTCAACAAGAAGGATGGTCCCCTGCCCGGTTAAGTCCTTTGCTTTGGAAACTTGAGCCACCACGGTATTTTCATTAAGGTCTGTTTTTGAAAGTGATGGCTCGTAAAGTGGAAGGTAGATTTTAAACGTCGTCCCAGACCCCAGCTTACTATCTACAAAGATATAGCCATCTGTTTGTTTTACAATGCCGTACACTGTTGATAATCCAAGCCCAGTCCCTTCTCCAACTCCTTTAGTTGTAAAGAAAGGATCAAACATTTTTTCTTGAACCTCTTCAGAAATACCTGATCCTGTATCCTCGACTTCAATGACAATAAAATCCCGTGAATCGTCCCTTAATAACCGGTCAATGGATTTATCTTTCTCTGAGGCCATTCGTGTCGATAAAATCAATGTACCATTATTATTCATTGCGTCACGGGCATTAACAGCTAGATTAATCATCACTTGCTCTAATTGCCCTTGATCGGCTCTCACCTCAGGTAAATCTCGAGAAAGATTTAACTGAAAATCAATAGTCTCCCCGATTAGGCGGCGGATCAAATGTGATACCTCGGTAAGAACATCTGCAATATTGAGAACCTTTGGTCTTAAGGTTTGCTGGCGGGAAAACGCGAGCAATTGTCGTACTAAATTTGCGGCTCTATTGGCATTTTGTTTAATTTGATTAATGTCTGCAAATGATTGGTCTCCCGGGACGTGGCGCGTCAACAAGAGATCACAAAAGCCAATAATTGCTGTTAGCAGGTTGTTAAAATCATGAGCCACACCCCCTGCCAACTGACCGACTGCCTGCATTTTTTGTGCTTGAACAAATTGAATTTCAAGATTTCTCTCTTGTGATTTATCATAAAAATACAAAACGAGATTTATTGTATTATGCTTTGTGAGTAAGGGGATGATATGGACTTGGCCCTGCAATTGATCTCCGCCATTGAAAACGACATCTGCATATCGCCTTTTCTTTTGGTTTTCACCGCGGAAAGCAGATTGCATCAATTTATAAAGTTTTGGATATGTCTCATCAGTAATCAACTGTTTAATATGTATGGGCGTTGTCTCATCTTCTTTACAGAAACGATGAAAGACTTCTTTAAATTTTTGATTCAATACCGTGACTTCTAAATCACTATTCAAAAAGGCAATGGCAGTCGGAGAAGTGTCAAAGAGCAGGGCTAGATTATCATCATGAAATATTGTATTTTCGGGCGGTTCAATTTTTACGAAAGAAAATCCTTCAAAAGTGAGGATGTTCAAAAATCCATTTTTTACTGTGAAATGACGATAGTCACCCTGAATTCTCTCCCCACTAGAGGAAGAAAGTTCCGACTTTTCCTTATTAAAAGTCACTGACTTGTCAAAGACGTCCGCTGTAAGATTGAAACCCAAAACAGCAAGCCCTTCTTTATCTAAGTACAAGACTCTCCCTTGGTCTTCGATAAAGTGCACGGCATTCATCATAAAAAATTCATCTTCTGAATAAGAGCTGAGTGTGGATCCTGCTTGAGTGACTGGTTGCCACGTCCAAATCTTAATATCTTGGTAGGTCTTCATTCCCACAAGAAAGACCTCAGTGCCCCTAGTGTGAAATTTGGTAAAGTGAGACTCTTTTAGTTGATCAAGCTCAGCAGCCATTTTCTCAAAAAAAGGAAGGGTCTGCAATTCTGAATTCTGTAACCATTCGCCTTGCTCAAACGAGTCATTACTTTCGATAATTGTCATATCTAGATCGGTAATGACGATTGGATCTGAGCATGGTTCAATTAGGTTATATAAAGTTCTGTAGGAGTGTTCTGCTGTTTGGCGCGGTCTTGAATACCCTTTAAAAAAGAGCGAAAATATAAGCCAAATTGTGCCAATGGAAAACATAACCAAAACAAAAAAGAGGCTTTGCGCACTGTCCCTAAATATCCCGTAATGTATCATCGTAAATGCTGCCGTTAAAAGCAACCCAATTGCTGGTTTCAAAATATACGATGCAGCTTCACGCTCCTGAGTGGAATGTACATTCTTCAGTGCTAGTTTCATTTTTGGCATGAGATCTGACATAAATATTCAATTCCTTAAGGAGTACGACCCATATTCACTCTAGTTTTACCTAGTTTAATAATGCGACTTATAATACCGGCTACAGCTTTGTAATGTTCTGGTGGTATCTCTTGATCAATTTCGACTGTCGCGTAAAGCAATCGAGCTAACGGCGGATCTTCCATAATTGGAACCCCGTGTTCTTCGGCGACCTCTCTAATTTTAAACGCAATATTATCAACACCTTTTGCAAGCAAAACTGGGACATCCATCTGTCCATGCTTATATTCTAAGGCCACAGCAAAATGAGTTGGATTTGTCACCACAACATCAGCATTTGGTACACTAGACATCATACGTTGCATTGCCCGCTCCATACGAATTTTTCTTAATCGGCCTTTTACTTGAGGATCTCCGTCGGATTGCTTGTGCTCATCCTTCACCTCTTGTTTGGTCATCATTAACCCCTTGTAAAACTTATACCGTTGATAGGTATAATCGATGAAGGCAATGATGGTTACAAGCAACAACATAGCTATAAGTAGCTGAAGAACAAAGTAATAGACTGTTTCAATCATCGAGGCTGTGGGCGTGGTAAGCATCTCATCTAATTTGTCTCGTTGAGGAAAAATGAGCAAAAAAGTTACAGTGCTTACAAAGATCAGTTTCAGTATTGTTTTCACCAGTTCAATTAGAATTTGAGCACTAAAAAACTTCTTAGATCCCTGAATTGGATCAAGTTTTTTGAAGTTGGGCTTTAACTTCTCTAGAGTAAAGATAAATTCATGTTGTGCTCTTGTCGCAATTAAAGTCATCAGAATAATAACGCCTGCGGGCACAGAAAGATATAAGGCCAGAACTAGAATGAGATCAATCATCCAATTTGTTATGGCTTGCCCTCCAAAGGGAATGAGATCAATATTAGAGAGATGAAATTTTAGCTCTGTGAATACTGCAGAGGCCAAAATAGGAATCCAGCCTACAAAGATGACCACCATGCCTAAAAAGGCAAACCAATTTTTGATTTCCTGAGACTGAAGAACCTGACCTTTTTTCTTAGCGTCCTCAAGCTTTTTGGGCGTGGCTTCTTCGGTTTTGGAGTCCTGATCTTCGTCTGCCATGCTTACCCTAAAATCTCACCTAAATAATCAGAAATATGTTTGATTAAGATTGTTAACATACTCCCAAACAAAATTGAGTACAACAACCAGCCCATAAAGATGTTAAATGGCATTGCAATAAAGAAGACCTGAAAAGACGGAATCAGTCTTGAAATAAGGCCTAAGCTCGTATTAAAAATAAGACTGTAGAGTATGAAGGGAGAAGCTAACTGAACACCAAGGTTAAATGCTGAAGCAACATATTTGGTCGCCATATACGCAAAGTCAGCCGCTACAATTTCAACACCCACAGGTAGTTTAGTATAGCTATGGACCAGTCCCAAAATCATCAAATGATGCACATCAGTCACAAAGATCATGACGACGGTAGAAACAGACAAAAAAGCCGAGACAATAGCGCTTTGCCCCCCTTGGTTTGGATCAAAGCTTTGGGCTGCCCCCAGGCCTGACATAAAAGATGTAATGGTTCCGGCCACATGCGAAGCAGATAAGATGATCCTGACAATTGTTCCTAACATTGCACCAATGAGAAACTCTCTGAGGATAAGCCAAAAAATTCCCCATGTGGTGGTTGGCATCTCAGGCAATACGTCTCTCAGGGGAAAGTAGGCGATTAAAGCAATGACAGCCCCAAGAGAAGCTCGGATTCTCCCAGGAATTGATCGATCCCCAAGGGCTGGAAATAAAATCACAAGCGCTGAAATTCTTACGAGAACTAATAGATAGTCGAATATCTCAGGTATGAGTTTTTCATCAAGCATAGTGAATTGATTTCTAGAGTTTACACTCAGCCTAAAACAATGCGATCCATTATTCGTTGAAAGAGGTCGGCCATTTGGCGACCAATGTAAGGTAAGCTAAACAGCAAAACGAGGAAGATGGTAACAATTTTAGGTACAAATGTTAAAGTCATCTCTTGGATCTGAGTGACGGACTGAAAAAGCGCAATCGTTAGACCAATGCCAAGGCCAGCACCAACAATGGGCGTCGCTACAGCTAACAACGTTAGAATGGCGTCTCTCCCGACTTCGATCACCTCTGCCCCTGTCATAATCCTAAAATTCCTCTTCTGCCTTAGATCGGCATTTTAATAATTTCATTATAGGAAGAAATCACTTTATCTCGAACAGCCGTCATGGTGGATACCACAAGTTCAGCATTCGACGCTGCGGTGACAACATCGACCATATCTGCCTGATTAGCAATGGCTTTAGCCCCTGTTAACTCTGATGCTTTCGTTGCATCAGAAACGTCGCCAATGGCATCTTCAATCAGGTTAGAAAAAGCAGAACTGTCGGACTGGGAAGTGGCAAAAGGATCCGCCCCTTTCACGCCTGAGATACCACCAATTTTATCATTTGATTTTAGGGCCTGTGCATAAGCAGTAGCAGCATCTAAAGATTTTATAGACATATTCAGTAACCCCCAGGTTATCTTAAGAGTTCAAGAGTCATTGAGGCCATCCTGCGACTGGCTTCAATAGCATTCAAATTAGATTGATAGGTGCGCTGTGCTTGGCGCATATCCATCATTTCAATCAACCCATTCACATTTGATTTTAAGACATAGCCTTCTGCATCCGCTGCTGGATTGCCCGGATCGTAATTTTTACCAAAAGCTTTATCATCAAAGGAAATCTTATTCGCCATCACTTGATTAACACCAAGTTCACGATTTAGTTCGTTAGAGAAATTAATGATTTTACGACGATAGGGTTCACCGCCTGGTGTTGTTGCGGTAGAATTTTGGTTGGCTATATTTTCAGAAATAACCCGCATACGAGAAGACTGGGCTCTCATGCCAGCAGCTGAAATTAACATTGATTTCATTAAATCCATCTGACTATTCCTCTATCTTCCAGATTTACCTAAAGCAGCCTTAATCAGCGCAACATTTTTCTTGTATAATCGAGATGCCATACCATATTGCATTTGATTGTCTGCCAACTTAATCATTTCTTCCTCAAGAACAACGCTATTACCCGTTGGACTTTCTTCGTTACCCTTTTGCTCATTCACAACATAAGAACCATTCGATTGGGCTCTTTGTCCAATATGACCGGGGTCTGACCCTGCAAGCTTAAAACTAGAGGCTGAAGCCGTTTTATTGCCAGACAAACTGTCTACCAATCCAGAAAAGTCCTGCTCTGCTATTTCTTTCGCTCTATAACCTGGTGTATCTGCGTGAGCAATATTTTCAGATATCACTCTCTGATTGGCGTTTAACCACCGCATTTTATCTTTTAATGCTGTCAGCATAGGCAAGGTAGAATAATCAACCATGAACCATCATCTCCATTGGCAGAATACAGCCAAAAATTACAGAATTGGTCAACATTTTGTCGAACAGTCATACGCAAATTCTAAGCGAAAAACAAACACAATCACTTGTGCCTTAGAGAAACACTACACTTACAGCCTCTATAAAACAAGGTAGATTTTCTTATGGTGACTATAATTCAATAATCTTTATAAAGTGTTACCATAATTTAACAGTTCTTAAAAATGTCCCTAGTTTCCCTTGCATTGATGCCCAAATCTCGTCATTATTTATTCATGACAGAAAAAAATTATCATACAAAAGAAGATATTTTAAAGCGCAAAGCCGTTGCATTAAAAGACAGTGACCGTGACACTATGCGGCCTGATATTGTAGCCAAAGGCCGTGGATTTTTGGCGGAGCGTATTCTCGATATTGCTTTTGATAAAGATGTAAAAGTAAGACAAGACAAAGCTTTAACGGATATCCTTGATGTCTATGATGTGAATAGTCCAATCCCACTTGAGGCATTAATTCCTGTTTCAAGAATTTTGGAATATGTCTATCAAGCAAATGCACTTAAGCGCAAAGAAGCAGAAAAGAAAAATAGAGATATATAAGAAATGGAAACTGATATTTTATTTGCCCTAACAGGCCTTATAGTCATTCTGATAGTCATGTATCTTCTTGCTTGGCTCCTCAAGAGGTCTGGTTTAATGACTGGCCAATTAGGGAGTAAGGAAGCCACTATTGTCATCAAAGAGACAAAATTTATTGATGGCCGTAATCGGCTGCATGTGGTGGAGTGGTATAATAAGCGATATCTCATAAGTTCTGGCGCTAACGGATGTTCGTTAATCGGCGTGGATTGTGACGTCACTCCAGAGAAGTCCTCACTTGATTTTCAGCAAGAACTAACAGATAGTGGCCTTGACTATAAATCTGATCAAAAGAATTAGCTCCTTATGATACGAACTCTTTTCGCCCATAAATATTTCAAGAAATCGCTCATCATCGTGAGTGCTCTTGCTTTTCCAATTGTCATGCTTATGGCGGCACCTGTAGCCGCGCAGGAATTGACTTTGAGTATGGGGGACGGGGAAACTGTTAGCGGTAGAGTTGTCCAGCTTCTTATGTTGATGACTGTTCTTTCACTCGCGCCATCTATCCTTATCATGATGACCAGTTTTACGCGGTTTGTAATCGTCTTTTCCTTGTTAAGAAGTGCGATGGGGGTGCAGCAAACACCGCCAAACATGGTTATGGTCTCTCTCGCTTTATTTTTAACATTCTTCGTGATGCAGCCAACTTTTGATGAAGCATGGGAAACAGCAATCAATCCCATGATTAATGAACAAATTGAAGAAGACGAAGCCTATAATCGCATTCAAGTGCCCTTTAAGAAGTTCATGCTGGCACAAGTCAGAGATAAAGACATTATTCTATTTTTAGATCTACGCGGACAAGAATCGCCTGAAAATGCGATGGATATTGACATTACAACCTTAGTCCCCGCCTTTATGATTAGTGAAGTTAGGCGTGCATTTGAGATTGGCTTTTTGCTCTACATCCCCTTCATTGTGATTGATATGGTCGTGGCATCCATACTTATGTCTATGGGTATGATGATGCTCCCCCCCATCATGATCGCCCTGCCCTTTAAAATTATCTTTTTTGTATTAGTGGATGGGTGGAACATGCTGGTCGGCACACTTGTTCGGTCTTTCGGTGCCCCCATCATACCTGGGAGTGGTTGACGAGCCCAAATGCTCGCCTTCCCAACATTTCTATTATTTCGTCTCGTTTAACTCATAGATGACCATTTGAGGTGCTTCGAGACTGCCTAACAGTAATTTATTTCCTTCTTGTTGAACGGAAGTAACCATATAAACCTTTGCTCCGTCATAATCTTGATAGTTATGGGTTACTTGGCCTTCTTCATTCAATCCAATGACGATCCCCTGATAAATTGGTTTCGGTTGCATGAAATTCGGTAATTTGGAAATAATCTTTTTCAAAAAGATATTTTCCTGCATGGCATCTACATTTTCTTTTCTAGCCGATGCTAGAGCAAGCCAAAATGTTCCCTGCCGATTGCTGCTAATTCCGTCATTAAAGCCTGGTAAATTATCGATGAAAACATCACTTTGCCCAGCCTTCTCACCTTTTAGCCATACCCGTGTAATTCTATATTGCCAAGTTTCATTCACCAAAACAAAATCTTCATTTTGGCTCAAGGCAATACCATTAGCAAAATATAGATTATCCTTTAAAACATGAGCCGTTGATGTTTTTGGATTATACGCAATTAATCGACCATTTGGCTTCATTTCCAGCAAATCCAGTTTATATTCATGTTGATCATATTTATAACTGGCATCCGAAAAATAGATCATCCCCTTTGAATCTATGTCTAGATCATCAACAAATTTATAAGGAAGGCCGCCGGCAGAAGTGCTGAGAACCGTGATTTCTTTTGTAGGAGATATACTTAACAAACCTAGAAAGGCATCTGCGACAATTAAATGGCCCTTAGAATCAAAATGAAGGCCCAGTGGGCGCCCGCCTTCCAGTATGACAAATTCTTCAATCGTATAATCGTCTGAAGATGTCGTTCTGACTATACGCCCGTCTTGTAGTCCCCCGTAGATCCTTCCTTCCCGATCCAATGCTAAGTCTTCCGGGCCTTCGCCGAAAGGCAAGGGAATGACTATACTAGACTGCAATTTATTATTCGGGCTAAACTCACCCGTAAGACCTTGATCCACAGGTGCTTTCCACGAAGCTGGCTCAATAGGAGACGGATAAAAAATGAATATAACGATGAGGACAATACAAGCAAACAAACTCTTCTTAATCATTTCAAGGTCCCAGATTTATTGTTCCCAGAGTTCAAGTTTTATGCCATTCGGATCTACGATCCAGGCAAATTTTCCGCAGCCTTCTTCAGCCACGGGACCTTCTACATCTACATTCTGGGCTTTAATTTTTTCTATGAGATTTTCAAGATTGCTAACGCGGAAATTTAACATAAACTCTTGTGTACCAGGTTTCAGATAGTCAGTGTCTGATTTAAACAAACTGAAGACGCTATAGGCTTTTAGGCCATCTTTATCTTGATCATACGGGAATAAGATACCATATCCCGGCTGGTCTTCCTGAATACCAAGTACACGACGATACCATTCTTTTGTGCCGTCAACATCATCCGTTTTAAAGAATAACCCACCAATTCCAGTTACTTTACCTGTCTCAGTCATGCTTCCCTCCTTGCTTAGCGCTATAATTTCCGGTATCACCCGAACCCAAGAATGAATAACCTATCGTATTTAAGATAACGAGTAAAATTATGAGTATAGAAGCGTTAATTGCTTTCACAATTGCAATGACAATCCTATGTGCAACACCTGGCCCTGGATTTTTCACGATCATTGCAACATCCCTAAACAAGGGTATGCCCGCAGCTTTTGCCGTTCTCGTGGGTATTACACTAGGTGATCTGGTCTATTTAACTATTGCTTTGATCGGCTTAGAATTTCTGGCTCAGACGTTAGGATCTTCTTTTTATTTAGCTAAATATGCAGCTGGCGCTTATTTATTTTTCTTAGGATATAAAGCTTGGAAAGCTCACGCTCAGGATACGACAATTAGCAGAGAAGGTTCTAGACAACTCCTAAAAAGCTTTTTTGTAGGTTTAGCTGTAACGATTGGAAACCCAAAAGTAATGTTCTTTTATTTAGCTTTGCTGCCAACTTTTGTAAATTTGGAAGACCTGAGCAATACCGACATTACCATCATCATTTCAATCGTTGTCCTTGTTACCTTTATTGTTGAAGGGTTCTACATCGTGACAGCCAGAAAGATACAAGAAAAATTCAGCCGGGAAAGTACCTCGACTTTACCCAATAAAATTACGGGCAGTTTGCTAATGCTCGCAGGCCTTGCAGTCGCTCTACAAAACTAACATCAAGATATTTCTTCTTTTGTTTTCAAAAACTTAAGACTTGGAAAATCTTCTTTAGCTTTATCCAAATGCCAACTATTTCTTGCAAGGTACACAGGGGCTCCTGAGTGATCTTCTGCAATGGAAGCACGATTGAGGTCACAGAATTTTTTCACTTCCCTCGCTTCTCCTTCTATCCATTCAGCCGTCATCAGTGTGGTCGCCTCAAATTTACAAGGCACTTCATATTCTGTGCGAATACGGTCAGCTAAAACGTCAAATTGCAAAGCACCGACAACACCCACAACCCAGTCTGAACCAAGGTAGGGTTTGAATACACTTGCAGCCCCTTCTTCGGCTAACTGACCAAGAGCACGCCCCAAATGTTTGGCTTTCATTGGATCTTCAGCGCGTACTTTTTGTAGAATTTCTGGGGCAAAAGAAGGGATGCCTGTATAGCGCAGGATTTCGCTCTCAGACAATGTATCACCAATTCTTAAATTACCATGATTCGGTATCCCCATGATATCTCCAGCAAAAGCTTCCTCGGCGATCTCACGGTCTTGAGCCAAGAAAAGAGTAGCGTTGTGAATAGCCATGGTCTTCCCACTGCGGACATGCTTGAGTTTCATACCTTTTTTAAACTTGCCAGAAACCACTCTGAGGAAGGCCATACGGTCTCGATGTTTCGGGTCCATATTGGCTTGAATTTTAAAAACAAAGCCTGTTACTTTTTTCTCATTCGGGTCAACTTTTCTTTCCACAGCTTTTCCCGGTAAAGGGGATGGGGCACTTTTTGAAAGGCCATCAAGAAGTTCTTGAACTCCAAAAGTATTGACCGCAGAGCCAAAATATACCGGAGTCATTGTTCCCTCAAGATAGGCTTGTCGATCAAATTGAGGGCATAATTCCCTAACCATTTCAACATCTTCTCTAAGTTTTTCCACAAGATGTTCAGGCAGGAGTTCATCCAGCTTTGGGTCCTCTAAGCCTTCGACCTTTATGCTATCTTGAATCACATCGCCCTTTCCGCGATCAAACAAAACCAACTGATCATTCACTAAATCATAACACCCTTTAAAGTCGCGGCCCATTCCAATCGGCCATGATGCCGGGGTAACGTCAATTGCAAGAGTTTGTTCGACTTCATCAATTAAATGGAAAGGATCAAGAGCCTCTCGGTCCATTTTATTCACAAATGTCATGATTGGCATATCGCGCATTCGACAAACTTCAAATAGTTTGCGAGTTTGTGTCTCAATCCCCTTTGCGGCGTCTAAGACCATAACAGAACTATCAACAGCAGATAGTGTTCTATAAGTATCTTCAGAGAAATCTTCGTGGCCAGGTGTATCAAGCAGATTAAAAGTCTTCTGATCATAGTTGAAGGTCATGACAGAACTGGCAACAGAAATGCCGCGTTCCTGTTCAACTTTCATCCAGTCAGAACGTGCCCGACGGCGTTCGCCTTTTGCTTTAACTTCTCCGGCTTGCTGGATAGCACCGCCAAAAAGTAAGAGCTTTTCTGTGAGCGTCGTCTTACCTGCATCTGGGTGAGCAATAATTGCAAAAGTCCGTCGATTTTGAATAATCTCTTCATGCGCCATGGGAAGAAAGTCCTATAGAAGTCAATATAATTCAGCGGTAATAGAGGAGAATAGACCGCTTTGCAAGGCCTGTTACAAGAGCTGTAAACCTCTTATGTACGGTGCATTAAATTAATCAAAGCACTCAAAACAGCATTCGGGCGCTCCATACTTGAGATATGACCGCAGTCCCCAAGCAGTTGAAAGTCTGAATTAGGTAATCTTTCAACCATCTCATAATGAAGGTGAGGCGGTGTAAGCATGTCTTCTTTTCCACATAAAATTAACGAAGGTTGTGAATGTTCAGCAAGCAAATCAAGATGGTTTTTTCTGCCCATAATCGCCTTTTGTTGCCTAATAAAGCCTTGCATTCCAGTATCATCACATTGTTTTCTAAGCATTTTTAGGATTGTATCGTCAGTACGGGCACGCTCGCCAAGGATTGTCGGTAAGAACGCATTGACAACATCCTCGAACTTCCCTTCTTCAGACAGTTTAATACCCTGCTCTCTTTTGCTTTTAGCCTCTTCACTATCGGCATGAGCATTTGTGTCTAAAAGAGCATAATGTGATACGCGTTCTGAAGCCTGAGCGAGAACCTCTAGGGCTACATACCCCCCCATGGATAAGCCGCAAATAGCGAAATTACCCTGAACTGTATCCAGAAGGCGTGTGGCCATATCTGCGATGGAAGTATCCTTTCGCGTATTGGCGACAATTACATTCATATGATCTTTAAGGGCCTCTTCTTGAATTTCCCACATAAGATGCGTGCCCATAAGGCCTGGTACGAAAACTAAAGTGTCACACTTAAGCATCAGTTCACCCCTTTATTTCTCTATAATTCTTCATTTTCATCCGATTAGATGATTCCAAGATTGACTTTACGCTAGTTAAGCCTATTCTGCGGCGAAATTGAAACTATTTTTGCAAAATAATAAAAAGGCCAAAACAATATGAGTTTTGAGGTACTGGGATTAAGTGAAGAGCTCCTGAGCGCTGTATCAGATGCAGGCTACACAAAACCGACCGAAATCCAGGCAAAAACAATTCCAAGCGCTCTTATGGGTAGAGATGTTCTTGGTATCGCACAAACAGGCACAGGAAAGACGGCAAGTTTTACATTGCCTATGATTGATATCCTAGCAAATGGAAGAAGTCGCGCAAGAATGCCGCGCTCCCTAATTCTAGAGCCTACACGCGAGTTAGCTGTTCAAGTCGCAGAGAATTTTGATAATTACGGAAAAAACCACAAGTTAAATCATGCCTTAATCATGGGCGGTGTAAATTTTGGTGATCAAGAAAAGCTTTTAGATAAAGGCGTTGATGTGATTATCGCAACACCAGGAAGATTGCTTGATCTTTTTGAACGTGGCAAATTTCTGATGACAGGCATTGAGATCCTCGTGATTGACGAAGCAGACAGAATGCTGGACATGGGTTTCATTCCTGATATTGAGAAAATCTTCAAATTAATAACAAAAAATCATCAGACACTTTTCTTTTCTGCCACTATGGCTCCGCCCATAGCACGACTGACAGAACAATTTCTTTCGGATCCAAAAAAGATTGAGGTTGCCCGTCAAAATACTACAGCCGAGACTATTACTCAGCATCTCGTGAAAGTTGATGGCCGTAAAAAGAGAGCTGCACTTAGAAACTTACTTGAATATTCTAAAGACCTTCAGAATGGCATTATTTTCTGTAATCGCAAAAAAGATGTTCAAATTGTTGCCGATAGTTTGAAACGTCATGGCTATAGTGCAGAAGCTTTGCACGGAGACATGCAACAATCTGAGCGAACGAAGGTTCTAGAAAGTTTTAAGGCGAATGAAATTCAAATTCTTGTTGCGAGTGATGTTGCAGCTCGAGGTCTTGATGTTGCGGCCGTCAGTCATGTCTTTAACTTTGATGTTCCAATCAATGCTGAAGATTATGTTCATAGAATTGGCCGTACAGGACGGGCTGGGCGTGAAGGCACAGCTTATACGCTTGCCGCAACCAATAAAACCGATGCAAAGCTTGTTGATGCCATTGAAAAGTTGATCAATAAAAAGTTTGATCAAAATGAAGATCTGAATGCTCTTGCTGGAGACAGTTCAAAGAAACGCTCTCACTCTAAGTCAGAACAAACAGAGCAAAATAGCTCTGAGGAAGACACTGGCTCCTCACGTCACCAACGACGGGGTCGCAGTGATCGACACTCAAGAAACGAGTCTTCTCGCTCTGAGAATAATCGTAACGAGAACACACGCAGTGATAACAGAGGTCGAGGCCGCTATGGCCGTGGTCGCTATGGACGTAATCAACGCCGTGAAACGATGCCGAACAGTGCCCATTTTGATAACCCAAATCGGAAGGTGAGGACGGCTCCAGATGATATGCCAAAAGAACCTTTCGTGGGCATGGGGAAAGAATTGCCAACCTTTATGGCAGAAGCAGCCCCTATTCACGAATAGATGCGGTACATTATAAAAAACGATTTGGCCTGCTTCGCGGGCCTTATTTTTGCCCTGAAAAGATTTCACTTTATTTTTTTCACACGACAGATTAAGTTGAGTCTCTAAATAGAACATATAGGAAACATTTACGTGTTAAACTTCCTTAAAAAACCAAACTTTTTGCAAGCAATTGGGCACATCATTGTGGCTGCTGTTGCTGAAATAGGCCGTCTTTCTCTTTTTACATGGACCGCCATCACACATATGATCCGCCCCCCAATTTATGGCCGCCTCATAGCGAAGCAAATGTGGTTAATAGGCTATAATAGCTTACCCGTTGTAGGCCTGACTGCTCTTTTTACTGGCGCCGCTCTTGCTCAGCAAATTTTTGTTGGGGGCAGTCGATTTAATGCTGAAAGCGTGGTGCCCGGGGTTGTTGTGATCGCAATTGTTCGAGAGCTAGGGCCCGTGCTAGGGGGATTAATGGTTGCCGGTCGAGTTTCATCAGCGATGGCAGCAGAACTTGGTACCATGCGTGTGACGGAACAAATCGATGCGCTGGTCACACTATCGACAGATCCTTTTAAATATTTAATAGTGCCAAGACTAATTGCCAGCATTATAACTTTACCAATTCTTGTCCTCGTCGCAAATATCATTGGTGTGCTGGGTGGCTTTATCATTGGCACAGAGCGATTGGGCCTGGCAAGTGGGACTTATCTATCTGTAACAGCTGACTTTCTTCAACAAGCGGATGTGATTAGCTCGATGGTCAAAGCGGCAGTCTTTGGGTTTATTATCGCCCTTATGGGATCTTATCATGGGTATAATTCCTCTGGCGGCGCAGCGGGGGTCGGTAAAGCAACAACAAATGCAGTAGTCTCTGCCTTCATTGCAATTCTATTAGCGAATTTGATCATAACAGTGATTGTATTCGGGGGGGCGAGCTAATGAGCAATACTACGATGATAGAACTCAAAAATGTTCATAAATCATTTGGCCCCAAAGTGGTATTAGACGGTGTAAATTTATCGGTAAACAAAGGCGAATCCTTAGTCATTATTGGTGGCTCAGGAACGGGGAAATCAGTCACGTTAAAATCTATTATGGGTCTTATTACGCCAGATAAAGGGCAGATTTTTGTGGGCGGAGAGAATGTTACACATTTAAAACCTTCAAATCGACAAACCCTACTTTCTAAATTTGGCATGCTCTTTCAAGGGGCTGCGCTCTTTGATAGTTTAACCGTCTGGGAAAATGTGGCTTTTGCCCTTATTGAAGCCAAAGGAATGGCTAAGCATGTCGCACAGGAAATCGCCATTGAGAAGCTAAGACGCGTCGGTTTAAAACCGGATGTCGCCTTCCTTCGTCCTGATGAATTATCAGGGGGCATGCAAAAACGAGTTGGGCTGGCACGGGCAATAGCAACGGACCCTGAAATTATCTTTTTTGATGAACCGACGACTGGCCTCGATCCCATTATGGCTGATGTCATTAATGAATTAATTGTAGAATGCGTGAAAGACTTAGGGGCTACAACGCTTACTATTACTCATGATATGGCCAGTGCTCGAAAAATAGCTGATCATATTGCCATGCTGTATGAAGGAAAAATTATTTGGAAGGGTCCCGTAGATCACATTGATAAAAGTGAGAATGCCCATGTTGAACAGTTTATCCATGGCCGAGCTGACGGCCCTATTCAAATGCAAATCCTAAAGGCGTAAGATGGCTAAAACTCAAAAAGAATTTGCCTGTCAAAGTTGCGGTGCCGTTTATCGAAAATGGCAAGGAAAATGCGACAGTTGCAATGAGTGGAATACCATCGAAGAAACAGCAGGCGTTGTCTCGGGTACGCCCAAAGGCCTGAGTGGGAAAAAAGGTCGTAAGGTAGAACTTGTTTCTTTGAACAGTCCTCACGAGGAACAGGCTCGATTGTCCACTGGAATTGGCGAGTTTGATCGTGCACTGGGTGGGGGTATAGTAAAGGGCAGCGCAACCTTAATTGGTGGTGATCCCGGCATCGGAAAGTCAACTCTTCTCCTACAAGCCATGGCCTCTTTGGCCTCTCGCGGTGAAGATGTTATTTATATTTCTGGAGAGGAAGCAACCGCGCAAATTCAAATGCGAGCACAAAGATTAGGTCTAGCCGATAGCCCTATGAAATTAGGGGCCGAAACAAATCTTCGAGATATTCTCACCACACTAAATGAAGGGCCTGCACCTGCTGCTGTGGTGATCGATTCTATTCAGACAATTTTTGGCGATAGCGTCGAAAGTGCACCAGGCACAGTGACGCAAGTTCGTTTATGTTCCCATGAACTCATTTCTTTTGCAAAACGTTCTGGCAGTGCAGTCTTCATTGTAGGTCATGTTACGAAAGATGGCCAAATCGCAGGGCCTCGAGTTCTAGAACATATGGTTGATACAGTGCTATATTTTGAGGGGGACCGAGGACATCAGTTCAGAATATTGCGTGCCGTGAAAAATCGTTTCGGTGGCACTGATGAAATCGGCGTTTTTGAAATGACTGGTCTGGGGTTATCAGAAGTGAAAAATCCTTCTGCCCTTTTCTTAGCGGATCGAAATGAACGCGAACCAGGGAGCTGTGTTTTCGCAGGGATTGAAGGTAGCCGTCCTGTCTTGGTTGAAATCCAAGCTCTCGTCAGCCAATCTTCTGCTGCAAACCCTCGGCGTGCTGTCGTTGGATGGGACAGCAGTCGGCTTTCAATGATTCTTGCTGTCCTTGATGCACGCGCTGGTCTCGGTCTCTCCAATTGTGATGTTTATTTGAATGTTGCCGGTGGCTTGCGGGTGACAGAACCTGCTGCAGATCTAGCGGTTGCTACTGCCCTGATCAGTTCACTGGCAGAAGTGCCCCTTCCCCCAGAAACCGTCGTTTTCGGAGAAGTAAGCCTTTCTGGGGACGTCAGAGCCGTGTCCCAAGCAGACGCGAGACTGAAGGAAGCTGAAAAATTGGGTTTTGTAAGAGCATTGATGCCTAAAGCAAGAAAAACGGGAAAACAAAATATAACACAAGACATTGTTAGTCGCCTTGCAGAAATTGTAGACCGATTTATGCCAAGCTGATAGACTAAGACTGGGCAACCTAACAGGGGAAATTTGGGCATGGACATTCAAGCATTAACTGCATTCGATATTGGTGTTTTAGTCATCATCGGCTTATCACTCGTTATGGCTTTTAGCCGTGGCTTCACAACAGTTGCCTTAAGTTTTGCTGCTTGGGCCGGGGCACTTTTTGTGACTGTTTTCGGCTTTGCTCTCACGAGTGATTTCGCTAAACAATATATTCAACCAGATGAATTAGCCGATCTAATAACTTTGGTAGTCCTTTTCTTCCTTTCTCTATTTATTTTGAAGCAACTTGCTGAATTCATTGGAAATATGATTAAGTCAGGCCCACTCGGATTTCTGGATCGATCCCTTGGTGCTTTATTTGGCCTTCTAAGAGGGATTGTTGTTGTTTCAATTATGTATCTTGCCTTCTCAAAATTCTATCCAGGTACAGATCAACCAGCTTGGATGAGCAACTCTCAAACTAAACCACTCATTGCATGGAGCGCTAATATGGTTGAGGGTTTTGTAGATGATATTCTTGGTAAAGATACTAAACAGACTGGCAGCGAGTATCTGCAAAAAGTCAAAGATAGTGTCCCTTCCAGCTATTTGAATGAAAAATTAGAGAAAGAGGCGGCAAAATATAAAGAACAGGCCAGAAAATCGATGGAAGAGCTTGTAGAAGAAGCAACAAAAGAAGCTGAGAAAAAGAAGAAAGATCAATAGGATACTTGTTTTGAAGTAATTTTTGACGGTTTTGTATCATTTTACGCTAGTCAAAAAATCAAATAATGGCTATACGTGCCCCCATGGTTCCAGTTATCTGATGCACAGACATCAGATTGATATATAGGGTAGAAAAATATGTCGCTAGAGATGCTGTCTACTAACCCCTTTGACGATGATAAACTTCGTGAAGAATGTGGTGTTTTTGGAATTTTTGGGTCGTCAGACGCCTCAGCTCACACAGCCCTTGGATTACACGCTTTACAGCATAGAGGACAAGAAGCCGCAGGAATCACCACCTACGATAATGTTGAATTCCATACACGCCGCATCTTAGGCTTGGTCTCTGATAATTTTACTGATCAAGAAACCATTGGTAGCCTCCCTGGGGATTGTGCCATCGGCCATGTCCGCTATTCTACAACGGGTGACACTGTCCTCAGAAACTGCCAACCTCTCTTTGCAGAATTTGCATCAGGGGGCTTTGCTGTTGCTCATAATGGAAACCTTACCAATGCGGCTCACCTTAAACGTGCTCTCATCAGGCGCGGATCAATCTTTCAGTCAACCTCTGACACTGAAGTCATTATTCATTTAATCGCCACAAGTCATTATAGAACGCTTATGGATCGCTTTGTTGATGCTCTTCGTCAAATTGAAGGCGCCTACTCTTTTGTATCACTGACAAAAGACGGTATGATTGGTGTAAGAGATCCACTGGGAGTAAGGCCGTTGGTCCTAGGACGATTAGACGATGCCTATATACTTTGTTCAGAGACCTGTGCTTTGGATATTATCGGAGCAGAGTATATCCGCGATATCGAGCCAGGTGAAGTCGTAACTATTACCAAAGAGGGCTTGAGAAGCGATAAACCTTTCCCCGAAGCAAGCTCTCGCCCTTGTATCTTTGAACATGTCTATTTTGCCCGTCCTGATAGTAATGTTGACGGCATGAATGTGTATGAAGTTAGAAAAAGGATTGGTGCTGAACTGGCGCGCGAATCTGGGATAGAATGTGATGTCGTCATTCCAGTACCAGACAGTGGGACCCCTGCGGCTATTGGCTATGCTCAAGAGGCTAACGTTCCCTTTGAACTTGGAATCATTCGAAATCACTATGTTGGGCGAACATTCATTGAACCGAGCGATCAAATTAGACACCTTGGGGTGAAATTAAAGCTTAACCCAAATAAAAATATGATCAAAGGTAAGAAGGTTGTCATGGTAGACGATAGTATCGTTCGAGGCACAACCTCTTTGAAAATTGTGAATTTAATGCGTGAGGCTGGTGCTAAAGAAGTCCATATGTGTATTGCTTCTCCTCCTACTGCCCACAGTTGTTTCTACGGCGTTGATACACCGGACCGTGATAAACTATTAGCGGCCCGTATGAGCGATGTGGAAGCGATGCGCGAATATATCAAAGCTGATAGTCTTACTTTCTTAACAATTGATGGCCTCTATAGAGCCGTTGATCAAAAAGAGGGTCGCAATAATAAATGCCCTGCTTTTTGTGATGCCTGTTTTACCGGTGACTATCCTACTTTCCTCACTGACCAAACAGAAGTTGAAGAAGGCAAACAACAATTAGAGTTAATTGCTTCTAAAAAGTAATCCTTTCCCAAGCATAAGATCGGAGTGACGAGATGTCAGAACACTCTCTAAAAGGTAAACTCGCCCTTATTACAGGGGCCTCCAGAGGTATCGGCCGTGCAGTAGCAGAGCTTTATGCGAAAGAAGGGGCGCATGTAATCGCTGTTGCAAGAGCACGCTCTCAAGGAGCCCTTGAAGAATTAGATGATACAATTCAAGCGATAGGGGGCTCTTGTACGATCGCCCCTCTTGATCTTCAAGATGGGGATGCTTTAGATCGCTTAGGTGCCCTGATTTATGAACGATGGGGAAAATTAGATATTCTCGTTGGTAATGCAGGCATTTTGGGCGCTATCACGCCTATCACACATATGGATGTAAAAGAATGGGGGGATATTCTTAACATCAATCTCACAGCTAATTGGCGTCTTCTTCGATCAATGGATCCACTTTTGAAGCAATCTGATGCTGGTAGAGCAATTTTTGTAAGTTCTGGAGCAGCTCATAAACACAAACCATATTGGGGTGGCTACGCTGTATCTAAAGCTGCATTAGAAGAATTAGTATTAACGTATGCGGCAGAAACGAAAGCCTCAAAAATTAAGGCAAACCTGATTGATCCTGGTCCCATCAGAACAATGATGAGGGCAAAAGCCGTTCCAGGTGAGGATCCTTCCTCGCTCCCAACAACGGCTGAAATTGCTCCTTTATTTTTGGAACTCGCTTCAGATACCCTTGAGAAAACGGGGGAATTGATTAAATATTATGAGTGGGCTAATATTCAGCGATAAATACTTATTCCAACCTTTTATACCGAAATTTTAACACTGTTAGACTAGAATTTAGGGTATGAATATTTATAAATATATATTAATGCTCCTCAGTGCTTGCCTGCTCTTTTCGCGGCAAAACCCCTCAATGGAATTGCTCAATTTAAAACATCATATGGTGAAATCATAGATCATCATGTTGATAGAAATGGCATCGAAAGAAGTAAACTTTCTACCTTTCGCCTGCTGCGATCAATCACATCTGGCCATTTAGATTATATGGTTATGAGACAATTAGGGGCTCGCTACTCTATACTGAATTGAGACAAGAAAAGACACTTAGAATTCATAATCACTTTTCAGATATTGTGACCAACACACCTTACTATGCGGCCTGTGCCAAACGTGTGTCAGATCGTACAATGAAAGCCCTAAACAAGGCGATCAATACCTTAGGGCTTATCAGCAACTAGAAAGCAAACGTCTACAGAGACTGCTTACGATAAAACTGGCCGATCCATAATCTTACTCAGCAACTCTATTGCAGCATCAGTAATGACTGTCCCAGGAGGGAAGATTGCATCTGCGCCCATTTGATGCAATGAAGCAAAATCCTGAGGCGGAATGACACCTCCTGTAATAATCATAATATCGTCTCGTCCTGCTTCAGAAAGCTGCTCTTTTAAGGCTGGTACAAGGGTCAAGTGGCCAGCGGCAAGAGAGGATGCCCCAATGATATGCACATCATGTTGTATGGCGTCTTTGGCGGCTTCTTCTGGGGTTTGGAATAAGGGGCCAATAACAACATCAAAGCCTAGATCGGCAAAAGCAGTTGAGACAACCTTCTGACCACGATCATGACCATCTTGACCCATCTTAGCGATCATTATTTTTGGGGCCCGGCCAAATTTTTCTGTAAAGCTTGCGATCATCTCCTCAATCGTAATGAGTGTTTCTTGCTTGTCTTTCAAGGCTGGCTTATAGACACCTTTAACAGCCTTAATCTCTGCTGTATGCCTGCCAAAGACTTTCTCTAATGCATCAGAGATCTCTCCAACTGTAGCTCTCGCCCTGGCAGCATCCACAGCAAGAGCAAGAAGGTTCCCTACACCGGTTTCTGCAGATTTTGTAAGCGCAGTCAAAGCACCCTCAACAGTAGTCAAACAGCGTTCACTTCTTAATTTTGCTAATTTTTCAATCTGTTGTTGCCTAACCACAGAATTATCAATTTTCAAAACATCCACATCAGATTCATTTTCAAGCTGATATTTGTTTACTCCCACAACAGTCTGTGTGCCACTGTCAATACGGGCTTGTGTTCGTGCGGCAGCTTCTTCAATTCTTAACTTAGGGATCCCTGCTTCAATAGCCTTAGCCATGCCGCCCATTTCTTCAACCTCTTGAATATGTTTCCAAGCCTTTTCGGCTAATTCATGAGTGAGCTTCTCTACGTAATAAGAACCGCCCCATGGGTCAATGACATCACAAGCACCTGTTTCTTGTTGAATGAAAAGCTGTGTATTTCTTGCGATGCGCGCAGAGAAGTCCGTCGGCAGCGCTAAGGCTTCATCCAGAGCATTGGTATGCAGTGATTGTGTTTGGCCTCCTGTTGCCGCGAGTGCTTCAATGCAGGTACGTGTTACATTATTATAGACATCTTGTGCTGTTAGTGACCAACCTGATGTTTGACAGTGAGTTCTTAAACTCAATGACTTCGAACTTTTTGGTTCAAACTGATTAACAAGTTTCGCCCATAATAAACGCCCGGCACGCATTTTTGCGACTTCCATGAAATAATTCATACCGATAGCCCAGAAGAAGCTAAGACGGGGAGCAAATTTATCAACATCTAACCCTGCTTCAACCCCTGCACGGATATAATCAACCCCGTCCGCAAGTGTATAGGCCAGCTCCAAATCTGCGGTCGCCCCTGCTTCTTGCATATGATACCCGGAAATAGATATGCTGTTAAATTTTGGCATATTCTCACTCGTAAAAGCAAAAATGTCTGAAATTATTCGCATTGAAGGGGCTGGCGGGTAGATATAGGTATTGCGCACCATAAATTCTTTTAAAATATCATTTTGAATTGTGCCCGATAATTTGTCTGGACTAACGCCCTGCTCTTCTGCCGCAACTATATAGTTAGCAAGAATAGGTAACACAGCCCCATTCATAGTCATAGATACAGACATTTGGTCAAGTGGTATACCATCAAAAAGGGTCTTCATATCAAGTATGCTATCTATGGCGACACCTGCCATACCCACATCTCCTACGACACGGGGGTGATCACTATCATAGCCTCTATGAGTAGCTAAATCGAAAGCGACAGAAAGGCCTTTCTGTCCTGCCGCTAAGTTTCGACGGTAAAATGCGTTCGACTCTTCTGCTGTAGAAAAACCAGCATACTGACGAATTGTCCATGGGCGTTGAACATACATGGTAGGATAAGGCCCGCGTATAAAGGGGGGCGCCCCAGGGTATTGCCCTTCAACATCAATATCTTCAATGTCTTTCTGATTATAGGATGCTTTAATGTTAATGCCTTCAGGAGTATCCCAAAGAGACCCTTTTGTAGGCGCAGCTTCTGCCTGTCCCTTAAACATCAGCGTAGAAAAATTGGGAATGTTACTCATGACCTTCTCCCTGAACATTCTGCATTAACTCATTAAGTGCTAAAGATAAAATAGTTAGAACATCAGACCCCATATAGATACAATCTGTGAGACCTGCTTCTTTTAAAACGGCCTCTTCTTTTCTTTTTCCAGCGATATAGATTAGGTCTGCTCCGGCTTGATAAAAGGCCTTCACCATGTCCATAGCCCCAAGGTCATAAGCTTTATCTGAACCGCAGAGTACCACAGCCCGAGAGCCTGTTTTTTTATAGGCCGCGACCATTTTCTCTATATCCGTATACCCATCATTTCCAAGAGCTTTGATCCCTCCTGCCTCAAAATAATTCTTTGCGTATGTTGCACGCGCTGTATGGTCTGCAACGGGACCAATATTCGCAAGAAAAATAGAAGGCCTTTTCCCCTCCTCGGCTGTATACCGATCGGATTGATCGCGCAGTGTCTCAAAATCTTCCGCTAAGCGATGGAAAACAACGGGATTGATTTCAACAGCCGCTTCAACCGCATCAGGAACAAAAGACGGCTGGGGACCAGCTGTGTCAATTGGGTCTTCAAATAAATTTGGAAACTCAGAGACCCCAGTAATGGGGAGTTTACGCTTTGAAATATCTTTACGCATCTCTAACCAATTATCTTCAAGACTGGCTTGAATAGACCCTATTTGAAGGCCGTGCATGATCCCGCCAGTGGATTGCATGTGTTGAAATTCAGACCAGGCAGCCTTAACAAGGTCACTCGTAAGGGTTTCGAAAGCAAAACTCCCCGCAGCAGGATCAACAACTTGGCCTAGACCACTTTCTTCTTGTAAAATAACCTGAACATTGCGCGCTATACGCCGCGCAAAATCGCTTGGCATGCCAATCATTGTATCGTGAGGGAGAATAGTTATTTCATCAGCCCCACCTAAAGACGCAGCGAAACAAGCCGCTGTTGATCTTAGGATATTGACCCAGGGATCCCTAACAGAAACCATTCGAACCGCACTCATAGCGGATAATCTCATTGGCGCGTTAGGAAGGCCGCAATAAGCGAGAACTTCTCCCCATAATCGGCGAGCAGCCCTCATTTTCGCGATGGTCATATAAATATCAGCGTCTGCAACAATCATGAATTGGATCTGTCCTGCAGCCTTCTCTATATCAACACCAGCCTCTTCCATCGCTTTCAAATATTCAAGACCTGTGGACAGCATGAGAGCCAGTTCCTGCTTCTCACTAGCTCCCGCTGTATGATAAGCGGTTGTTGAAACAGAGAAACAACTGATCCCTGGTGTCTTATCTATGCATACTTTCGAAAGGTTAGCTGCACCCTCTAAAGCGGCCTCAACAGTTTGAGATAAACGTCCTGTCTGCGCTAGGGTTCCAATAGGATCGCATCCTAAATTCCCTTTGAGTTTTGATAAGTCATAGTGTGCCGTCACATAGGATAGATATTGTGTTGAGGTTTGAATAAAATCCTCCCCGGGCAACAAATTCACATGGATATAATCTAGATATACATCTTTAAGCAGTTGTTTCAGGTCTTTAGGGTCAATGCCGGGAAAATAGCCCGATTTAAATCGAAGACCTATCGCAGAAGCTCCCCCCACTAAGTCATCTATGATCGCCTTACTGGATGCTTTTGCATCCTCATTCCAATGAGGTGCACAAATTGACCAATTTTGGGAAGATGATACTGGCTGATGCACTTCCCTCTTATTCTCGCCGCCATGATGAATAGCTTCTTGTTTACTGCTATAAAGTCCTTGGATAAAAAAATCATTGTAGGATTTTTTTTGCATTACGCGGTCAAAATCACGCCCTTTAAGGGCTTTCTCTACTAAATCTTTCCATTCAGCTTCTGAGCTCTTTGGGAATTCCGTCAAAAAATCGTGGGGTTTCGAAGACATATTGGGACCATCTTTCATCATACTCAACTAGGGGAGCACATTAGTAGAGGGTTCATTAAGATGCAAGGGTATTATGGATGAATATCCTTAGCCGTAGGGCCAATTTTATTATAATCAGAGTCCTGTTTATACGGCTAAAATCAACCGAGTGACAGCCACGATTATGAATAAACCAAAGACTATACTCAGGGCCCTTTTTGATAATTTGTGTGCTACTTTAGCACCAAGTGGGGCTAGAATAACGGCGGCTGAAGCAATTATAATAAGACTGGGCATATGAAGAAATCCAAGAGTGCCTTGTGGTAATCCCGGCACAGAGAAACCACTCACCACATAGCCTAGCCCACCACCAACAGAGATCACTAGCCCGGCGAGAGCAGCCGTCCCTACAGCTTTTTGAATGGGGACAGAATATAGGGTCATATAGGGCACAGAGAAACTCCCTCCTCCAATACCCATGACAGCAGAGAGAAAACCAATCATAAAGGGGGGCAGTAATCGCGGTCGCCTTGTAGGGAGGGCGTCGCCCAGTTTAATATGATCAAGTGGGAGCAACATCTTAAGAGCAAGGCTAAAACCAAGGCCTGCAAAAATATAGACAAGCATTGCTGTCTTTAAGGTCGTAGCAAAATGTGCTCCCAAAATTGCACCGATGGCGAGCATCCACCACCAATCTTTGATCACTTTCCAATCAACACTCTCTTTCTTATGATGTGCTATGACACTTGAGATATTCGTGGCCACGATAATGCCGAGAGACGTTGCAATGGCGATATGCATCACCCATTCTTGAGGAAAACCCAGCTGATTATAGATAATAAATTGAACAGGAATTGTTACGATGCCGCCCCCAATGCCTAGGAGCCCTGCCAAAAATCCCGAAACAACACCAGCACCAGCTAGCATCAAAATTAAATCTATTTCAGGTATCACAGGCGCCTCTCACATTGTCTTATTGCTTTAATAAAGGCGATAACCACTGATAAAGTCAATCTCTTAAAGGGTAGATCACAATGAAAAAGGCTGTCCCAAAGGAACAGCCTTTCCAAAATGTATAGCGTCTAAACTCGTGATTAACGAGAGTAGAATTCCACCACTAGATTTGGTTCCATTACAACTGGGTAAGGTACTTCGTCAAGTGTTGGGACACGGACAAATGTCGCTTTGTTACCACTCAGAGCAATATACTCTGGAATGTCACGCTCAGCTGTATCACGTGCTGCAATTACCATTGGAATGCCAGTAGACTTCTCACGAATTTCTACAACATCACCAGCTTGGATTTGACGAGAAGGAATGTTACATTTCTTACCGTTTACCAAAACATGGCCGTGGTTTACAAATTGACGCGCAGCAAAAACTGTTGGGACAAACTTAGAACGATAAACAATTGCATCGAGACGACACTCAAGAATACCAATTAAGTTTTCACCTGTATCGCCTTTACGACGAACAGCTTCCTTATAATAACGAAGGAATTGTTTTTCCAAAATGTTACCATAGTAGCCTTTAAGCTTCTGTTTTGCACGAAGCTGAATACCGAAGTCAGAAAGTTTCCCTTTACGACGCTGACCGTGTTGGCCTGGGCCATAGTCGCGTGTGTTCACAGGAGACTTAGAACGGCCCCAGATATTTTCGCCCATACGGCGGTCAATTTTATATTTCGCTTGAATACGCTTTGTCATTGAATCGCTCCTTAAAACTTGCGCCACAGACGGGTGCTGACATTAAATCGCTGCACTATAGTGTCTGTGCGGTACAGGATCATAAACTGTCCTGACCATTCATTAATTTTTACACTGTCTCATAACAGATAGCGCGGTTATAAGGAAAACCCTGCGCCTGTCAACTATAAAAGCACTAAAATGCTTAATAATTTAGCTCTTAAAACCTATATTTTATCGTTACAGCGCTCAAGAGATCCTTGAGGCCTTCTCGATGTCCTGCATCTACACGATAAGCCATAGCTAAACCAAACTGAAAATCAAGCAGGGAGAGCTGGTAAGTAATTTCTGAGGATACTTCCCTTCCTGTAGGACTTAAATCTAAATTCACCCGGCTATAGAGCACAGAGTCACTCACAGCCCAGTCCACTCCCTGTCCGTAGGTTACATCAACCATGGCCTTTTCAACCCTGAGCGGTTGATAAAGTGAGAGTTTTAACGTGTCTTTGGAATGAATAAAATCACTTTTCGCCAATGACATTTTCCAGCTTGATAGGGTTACATCTTTAAAATCACTAAAGAGAGATTGATTAAGTCCCTTGATCTGACTTAGGCCCAAAGTAAGAGCCCCCTGAAAGGCCAAGGTCTGTCCTAAAGCCTGATGATATCTTAATCTACCGTAGACAGTTTCTGACCCTTCTCCGAAAGCAAAGGCACCAACAGATTGGCCACCGAGAACACTGCCTAGTTCATTTACAACGCCAATATCAACTGCATATCTAAACTTTTTACGGCGATATCCATAGGAAAAGACTGCTGAATGAATGGCTGAATTGATTGCTGATAGCCCTGAAAGGGGGCTCAGGGCATGCCCAGACTGAGAGACAGAATTTGTCTCTCGTATTGAGCCTGCTGCTATGCCAACCTGAATAAATGAATGATCAGATATCTGTTTTTTAACAAGAGCATAGACATCTTTGCTAAAGTTAAATGCACCATTATCTTTTCGAATTAATTCACGTCCTATATAGCTTTCCGAATTGGAAACATCCCCTTCCCGATCCAGAACTGTCGATAGACTGCTCCCGAAGCCCATTCGGTAAGAAACACCAGGTCCTAAAATTGGCAATGAGTCTGCACTGAATTCAAAAACAGTGGATACTTCTTGAACCCTATTCTTTTGTTGCTCTCCGAAATAGCCGCTTCGGTCCATATAGGCATCAAGAGATTGATCAAAATTATAGCTAAAATTCAGATAACCAAGCGGTGTTTTAAGATTGTCTGTATGCCAACCTTCTCCTTGTGTAAGATAAGACATTAAATGAGGCGTAGAGAGGCTTCTATAAATACCTCCTGCTAAATCCATTTGAAAATCACGATTATACTTATCAAAAACAGTGACACTTGAAAGCGCTGACGCAAGTGCAAGGCCGTCTCCAAATGATCCTGGAAGTTGAATGACACTATTTCGTGCTGAAAAACCAGACGGCGACGATATAGAAGCAATTTTTGCAGTCCCTTGAGCAGACACAGCATTTTGCACATTAAGTAAACCATGACCGTAAATCGAGTCCACACCTGCTTCACCGAGGTCTGTTGCTGTATCGAATAAGATCTGACGAATTTCAGCAGCTGTCAGTGTTGGCCATCTCTGCCAAAGTAAAGCAGCGGCACCAGAGACAAGCGGTGCAGAGAATGAGGTTCCCCTTAATTCGTATAAACCGGGACCCTCAGTCTCTGTATCCCAGTATGATACAATGCGCACGCCAGGTGCTACCATAAAATGGTTTTGACTGTCACCCGTACCTGCTCGATCTGAAAAGTCGGTGATAATGTTATTCTCGTCAACGGCCCCGACCATGATGAAAGCACCAGGACCATCCAGCAAATCATTTTCCCTTAGGGTATTCAATGTATCTAAATTAGACAAGGAAGGCTCAGGGTCGCTGTTATTGCCAGCTGATGTTACCAATAGGCCGCCATCTAGGACCACAAAAGCATCAACTTCATTCCGAAATCGTTCTGAAACGACTGGGGGATTCGTTATAAAGTCGTCTTCATCGTAGCCAAGCGACTTGTTTACGACCTTAGCACCTTGCTCGACAGCATAACGATAAGGGTTGGCTGTATATGTGGTAACCCCATTTGCTGTTGAAGTTTCCAAATTTACACCAGAGAAAAAGTCCACAGCTATGACTTCTGCATCAAAAGCCAAACCGTGCACACCTTGATCATCCTTCACTCCCGCTGCAACCATGGCAACAGAATGACCGTGGGGTGTTGTTGAAGCTTCATCCCCAATTTGAGCTTCGTAAATATCAACCCATTGTTGTTGGCGCCCCACACTTGAGTTTGCATAGTTAATATCATCACTCTCTAAAAGAAAGTTAAAGTCCACAACTCCAATTTTTACGCCTTTACCCGTGTATCCGCTTGCGTATGCTTCTGCTGCATTAACAGCGTCTAAGGCCCAATTAGTATTATATTCAGCAGTCCGGTAATCGTCCGCAGAGACTGTGGGGAGCGTCGGGATAACAGGTTGCGGCAATGGAGTGGTCGTACTGCCTCCGCCGCCACTTCCACCGCAAGCCGATAATAAAGTTAAAGCCGCTACGCTGAATAATAAATGAAATTTATGATGCTTCATTCCATACTCCCCTACAAATATAAGTATAGACTAAGACTATAAAGCTGAACGAAAGTTGAATGGAAATCCAATTTGTCTCTAGATTGCGATAAGTTTATTTAAAATTTTAGATAAAACTATGGAAATACTTTGATTTAGGATATTGAAAAACTGTCTATAGAGCTTTTCTATGGATTTAATAGATGAACGGCCTGTATAAATATGGAACACGCTATGGATGAATCACTCGCATTTTCGCTCTCGCTAGACTTAATGTTTAATGGTCAAGATTTAGACTACTGTGAGCGTCCCATTGTCTTGGACCAGATTGATACTATTACCACGGGCATGCAGCTTCCTGAAAATGCCAAGATTGGAGTTATTGGACCCGGTGGTGGACGCCTTGTTAAAGGTCTACTTGAGCGCGGTTATGAAGTAGAAGCATTCGAAGGCCGTGCTGAATGTTTCGACCATATGTACAATACTCTGGGCACTCACCCTCGACTAAAGCTTGATTCTGACAAACATTTAACAGACCCCATACGTATTGAGAGGCTAAGTTTTGATGCACTCATCTGTTTAGATGATCTTCGATCTTTTAGAGAACAACAAGAATGGACAAGCCGCATCCAGATGATGGTGAAATCTAAAGGCTATTTTCTCTATTCTCAAGTTTCTAATAAGCTTCCTAAACAGAAGAATAATTTGCCTGATCATTTCGATTTGATTGAAAATGTAAATGTCACCAAACAAACATCGGAACAGATAAGAAAAGCTTATTTTAATTTGAATGAATGGCAGCCCGCCGATGATGCGATTAGCCTTGCAAAAAAGACCTTAGACATTGTTGAGCAAAGTCATAAATTAAGGCGAAGTATACGTGATGGTGTTACAATCCGGTATCTTGTATGGCGGAAGAAACAATAGGCACCAAACGTCTAACCTATTGATTTGTTGGCTTAACACCTGTTTTATCAGCGTAGAAGGCTTGTATTTCGGCCAGATCCTTGTCCAAATCCCCAGTAGGGATGAATGTTTTCTGACTCATGCCGACCATTTTTGTCTTGGAATCTAAGTAGGCAAAACCAATAGGTACATTCGCTTGTAATGCAATACGGTAAAATCCAGTTTTAAATCTCTTAACCTTTGACCGCGTCCCCTCAGGAGCAATTCCTAAGATTAATTCATCATGTTGATCAAAAAGATCAACAGCAGTATCAATAATTGCATTGGCCTTGATGGATTGTCTTTCAACGGGGAATCCACCAAGATAATAAAATAATCTGCCTATCAGAGGGATGTTAAAAAGACTATCCTTACCTAAATATCTAATGCGCAAGCCAAGGGTAAAAACAAAAGCCATAAAAATAGGAAAATCCCAATTGCTTGTATGAGGTGCAGCGATGATAACGATCTTTTTCGCTGGGACTCCATTAAAGTCTATTTTCCAACCAGACATTTTAATATACGTCTGACCAATCATTTTCATGACTGCAGACCAAAATCGGTTATCAAATATGAGCGTACGCTGAGACATAAAAAGCGTAAAAATCCTTATCGAACATTCACTTGACGTTCAAAAGCAACACTTAATACGCCGCTAATGTTTGCGGGAATTTTAGCTTCATTCATAAGACGATTCAAGGCTTGTTTTCCACCAACATTCAGGGCTTGATCCACAACTTCATATTTTCTATCAGCCATGACAGCTAAAGCAGAAGTAAACAGTCGGATATGACTACTCTGGAGATAGCCAAGAAGTCGGTCTGCAGAAAGCTGCCCTACGGAATGTAATTGCTCCATATAATTATGAATTTCTCTCACCGGAGATATGTTTAAGGTAGAAATAAAGACAGTACGATTGGCCATTGTCGTCAAATAAGATGAATAATCTTCTGATAGATTAAACCTTTGCATCAAATATTCTGAATATTGACGAGACAATTTGAAAATTAAATTTTCGACCACATCGATTGATAAATCGGCCCGCTGGGCTAACCTATCTAAAAGAGGAATATCTTCAGTAAATCGATCAATAACACGTTTTGCAGATCGCTTAGAGACATCGGCTGTCTCGTTATCCATTAAATTCTCAACGGCATCCCGACCAGCAACATCACAGATTGCAAAACTGACTTGTTCTGACAAACCATCTCTTTTGGCAATGGCCTCTTGAACAGCTTCCCCGAAATCATGAACCATCTGTTCTAAAAAACCGTCATCAATTGCATCAGAGGCAACAAGAAAAGGCATTGCAATTTGGTCGATATCAGAGACTATGCTGTCAATTAAATCCTTTGGAAGGTACTGACACTGACGCAGTTCAAGGGAAAGCGCCTCTCTGACAGCAATAGAAGCATCTTCAATGAGAAGTCTTGCCATCTCAACAGCTGCTTCTTTCTCATCGGTGTCAACACTATCGTGTTTACTCTGTTCACGTTGAATAATACGACCAACCTTGCGGGCAATCTCAATGCGCGCGATGCGATCAACGTGTTTTAACTCATCAACTTGTATCAAACTGTTTACCATAATCATTGAGGTTAGGAGGTTCATTAATAAGAACTAATAATTAGTGTATTGATATAGAGGTTTCAATGAAAATCAAACTCAAACTTTCTTTAAACCCTTTTTAAAGCGATCTGCATTAGCAACGTAAACTTTTGATGACATTTCAAGCAATAATCTATCGTGTTCTGAGACCTCTCTTGCAGCTTTTGCAGGAGATCCAAGAATCAGGGTACCATCAGGAAATTCTTTACCCTCTGTTATGAGAGCATTGGCCCCAACAATACAATTATTTCCGATTTTTGCTCCATTAAGAATGGTGGCCCCCATCCCAATCAAACTATTATCTCCAATTTCGCAGCCATGAAGCATAACCATATGACCTACCGTAACATTTTTACCAATGGTAATCGGCTTTCCTGGGTCTGTATGTAGAATAGATCCATCTTGAATATTGCTGTTTTCGCCAATCGTAATTGGATCATTATCACCGCGTATTACAGCGTTAAACCAGATGCTAGAGTTTTTCTCTAAATGCACGTTTCCTATGACAGAAGCAGTCTCTGCTATCCATACGGTTTCATCCTTTAAGACTGGTTGAATACCATCCAATTCAAATATCATTGTTCACTCCACAAATTAATTACCCTAATCTAACTATTCATGCACATTTAATAAAGACAAAAGTCGGCTAAATTTGTATGACTGATGCATGACCTCAAAGAAGACAAATAAGATTACGATTAGTGACCTAGAATGGAAAGATGGGACCCCTGTATCGCCTGTCTTTGATGATGTCTACTTTTCTAAAGGATCTGGTATCGCAGAAACCAATCATGTTTTTATTAACGGCATTGATCTCCCTGAAGCTCTTGCAGCTCAATCGAGCCGTTCGGCATGTTATGTCATTGGCGAAACTGGTTTCGGAACAGGGTTAAATTTCCTTCAAACTTGGAAAACATATCGTGAGCTCGATCCAAAAGGCCGACTCATGTTCATATCTTTTGAGAAATACCCTCTAGACAAAGAGGCCTTAGAAGAAGCACATTCCCACCTTCCAGACTTAGCTTCTTATTCAAATCAACTGCGAGATCAATATCCAGTTGCTAAAAGCGGATATCATGTCTGCAGCTTTGATGACGGTAAAGTAACTTTGCTGTTAATCTACGGCGATATCACTCTAATGCTTCCAACTGTTCAAGCAAAAGTGGATGCATGGTATTTAGACGGCTTTGCTCCAGCTAAAAATCCTGACATGTGGTCTGATGAGGTCTTCGCCCAGTTAGGGCGACTATCAAAGGTGGGGGCAAAGTTAGCTACTTTTACAGCAGCAGGTTTTGTTCGGCGCGGTCTTCAGTCCGTTGGATTTGATATGAGAAAAGCACCAGGATATGGACGCAAGCGAGAAAGGTTGCTTGGAACTTTTTCACCTGAAAGGGGCGACGCAACTGCCGCCCATCATTCATGGCCGACGCCCATGAAAGCTCAAGAACGATCTGTCGCTATTATAGGGGCTGGCTTTGCAGGTGCCTTTACCGCCTATGCACTCAGACAAAGGGGTATTGCCGTAACAGTCTTTCAAGGGGAGACAACCCATACAGCCTCTCAAGTGCCCGCTGCTATTCTTGCACCCCGGTTCATGTTAGAAGAAACAGCTCTCTCAGACTTCTTATTATCAAGTTATCTTACAAGCAGTCAGCACCCTGCTCTAAGAATGGCACGTATTGGGAATTCAAGTATCCAACAATACCCCATTAAGGAGAATGAATTAGAGCGCTTTAAAAGACTAGTTGCACATTTGGATTTACCGCCCACTCTTATTCAAATCAAAGGAGGCAAACTTCTATTGCCATCAAGCAGTTGCTATAACACTCAAAAACTCCTGAATTTCCTTTTGGATGATATAGACGTTATTCCTGCCACTATTACAGACTATAAATTTAAGGAAGACACTAATAGATGGTCCTTACAGTCTTCATCCGGGGACGTTCCTAACGACTTTTCCGACCTCCTCCTTGCAACCGGCTATGAAACAAGTCGGTTTCATAAGCTATCTCCGATGAGACTTAGGCCGAACCGCGGCCAACTCGTTACCCTTGAAGACACAGATAAAATCATCCCTAAAGGAACACATAGTTTTGGTGGCTATTTAAGTGACAGAGATCCAGAGTTTCCAAATAAAAGAATTGCTGGCTCCTCCTTTAACCGGGCGCCTAATCTTGATACTTGGCAAGCCGTCAATACAGAGGATTCGTTAGGTATCATCCAAAAGCTTAATCAAGCCCTTGATATCAACATTGGAGAAAGCCTAATCACAGACACATTTGTTGGTATGCGGTGCACAACAATTGATCAGTTACCCAGCGTGGGGAAAGTGCCAAATTTCAAACAGTGGGAACAGGCTTTACGTCCCTTAAGTCAAGATAAAACCTTCCCCCCTAGTGAAACACTAGAATATCAAAAAGGTCTATATATCTTGTCAGGATTAGGGTCAAAGGGGCTACAGTATGCACCGCTTTGTGCTGCTTATCTTGCTGCCCTGATTACGAGTGAACCTTGCCCAGTTCCAAAAGAAATTACGAGCTTACTTTGCCCCGGCCGTTTTCTGAAACGAGACATTATTCGACGTGATAGTCAGTAAGTATTATCTTCAATTGCTTTAATTAACATACTGTATTCATTAATTTTTATATATTGCTTTCGCTTCACTCGTTCGGCCCATACAGCTAAGGGTAAAAGGCTAAGATATAGGCCTCCATAAACATAAATAGCAAAGAGTACATCCTCATGAGACCACGATTGTTTCATGTCAGCAAGCCCCCATAAAGCAAGAAAAGTAATCAAAGTCATAGGAATAACCATCCAGAAATTGAAATTTATATAGTGAATGAGGCGCTGAGCACGTTTCATTTCCAAGGCGATCAAATCAACAGATGATACATCAGAAAAAGAGAGTAACCCACGCCGCGTGCTGATGGCATACCAGAGATAGACGAGACAAAAAATCTGACCAACAGCAAATAACAAGAGGAAGGGCACGGTCGTAGAAATCGTTAATACGAATCCGAGGACCCCCATAGCTATCAGGGAAGAAATGATATCAAACATAAAAAGAAGTCTCAGCCTAAAGACTGTTTTACGGGCTCTTGATACGAACTCTGCAACATCTTGTTCGACACCCTTCTGTCCTGTATCTGCCTGCCATAGATCTTTCAAGCCATTTAAGTCGGGCATATTTTCACTGTTCATAGTTATTCCTTACCCATCAACTGGATTAGTTGGCCTTTTGCGCGTGTAAAGCGCACCCCAACATTATTTTCGCTAATGCCAATACTTTCCCCGATCTCCCTATAACTGAGACCTTCTAAGGCAAGAATGATCACTTGGCGCAGCTTTATAGGAAGGCCTCTTACAGCAGCTTGCAAAGCGTCACTCTTTTGTTGTTGCTCGATCCTATCATCTGCACGGATTCGATCATCTTCGACTTCTACGGTGTCATATGTTTGCATTTTTTGGCTTACCTGTTTTCTTACATGAGTGAGACAGGTATTTTGTGCTACTCTGGCGATGAAGGCTTTTTTAGTGCCTTCACCGCGATATTTTGGCAGGGAGATGAGGAGCGCGATAACAATCTCTTGTAGAAGATCTTGTCGAAGACTATCGTCTCTTTCATATGAGCTGGCAATTCTACCAATCATCTTAGAATGTGATTCAATTTCGGCTTCAACACTCATCTATTATTTTACTCGCCCGCAAGCAATCTCTCATTTTCAAGCCTTCTCGAAGCAAAGACAAAAAGAATAAGAGAAAGAACAAAAGTTATCAGAGCTCCGATACTCCAGAATGAGAGAAGCCATTCACCGTCTTGAAGAAGATGAAAAAGAACTTCTAAATCCATGAATATCGGTAAATGTGCTAGCATCCCTTCAGCTTCATTCCCCGTCAGAGAGCGCATCATTCCGAGCAAAGCAGGAAAGAATGACAGCATCGTTATATATGTTTGCGCTTCCTTAAAGCTTTTTGCAAAGAAAGAAACCAACATCTGTGTGATCGACACAAATGCCACCAGTGGGATCATCGCAGTAATAATTCGCATAACATTATATACTGATAAATCAAGGCTAACCCCGAGCGCACCGAGAGGAGAATTTGTAAGGATAATGGCTCCTAAAACTACAGTGATGATTGTGCCAATAAGTCCAAAGGCCGTTGCCACTGCCCATTTTCCAGCCATCAACGTTTGAGAATCAACCGGCTGAGCTAAGAGCACTTGTAAACTTTGTCGTTCTCTTTCCCCTGCCGTTACATCAATAGCAATAGCCATAGAAGCAAAGAAAGGGGCAAGAATAAAGTAAAGCAACATGAGCTCGATGATCATTTTACCCTGTACACCACTAGAGGATAAATCCCCTACTTCCATACGAATTGGCGCAAGGATAGAGGGAGCTACACCGCGAGACATAACTCGGACGGAAGCGATTTGACTAGAATATGCACCAACAACGGCTTGAACATTTCTCAAGCCAATCATATTTTCTTTATTACCCATATGAGTGAAAATATGAAGCTTGGCAGGTTTAAATTCTGCCAGGGACTTTTGATATGTAGGCTTAATAACAAGTAAAATGCTATTTTTCACATTCAAGTCATCCATAATGGAGGCTGGCGTTTTCTCCATGTCTTTTGTATAGGCAATTGCTTGAATATTAGGGCCTCTATTTTTTAAATATTGAACAAGCCCTGGTGCATTCTCTGCTCCGGCCACAAACAGAGTTATATCCTTTTGTTCGTCCTGAATATCAGCCATAAAATGGATGAAGAACCCTAAAAAGAGAGGGCCAAATACAGCATAGGCAAGACCTGCCATAACTGTACGTCTATCCCGGATCATATCTTTCCATTCTTTTTGGAAAACGGCTGTAAATTGATACCACATAGTTCTTCTCCTTACGCCGCTTTGTCCATGCCTGTGACTTTCACAAAAGCATCTTCAAGGTTTGAACATCCACTGTTGGCGACAAGTTCTGTTTCTGCACCTTCAGCACAAACAATCCCATCTGCGATCATCACAATATGATCGGAAAGAGCAGAAACTTCGGCCATCACATGTGATGAAAAGAGAATACAACAACCAGCCTCTTTTAATTGATGCATAAGCCCTCTGAGAAGACGAATACTCATAACATCTAAGCCACGCGTTGGTTCATCCAAGATTAAATTCTTCGGTTGATGAACAAGTGCTCGTGCTAGCGCTACTTTCATTCTTTGACCCTGAGAAAACCCCTCGGCTTTCCTGTCTAGAATATCCTGCATTTGTAAAAGTTCTGTAACATGATCAATGGCTGTGTGCATTTTCGTCCCGCTCATGCCATGTAGTTTTGCAAAATATTCTAGATGCTCGCGTGTCGTGAGCCGTACATAAAGTCCAAAACTATCAGGGAATATCCCCATGACTTGTTGTGCTTTTTGGCTTTCTAAATTGCAGTCAAGCCGGTCAACAAAAGCACGACCTTGATCAAGTTTTAACAAGCCTGAGATGGCACGAAGTGTAGTTGTCTTTCCTGATCCATTTGCGCCAAGCAATGTTGTAATGGCACCATCTTCGGCTTTAAAAGAAACATCTTTTATGGCTTGTACATCCCCAAAGGATTTTGCCAAATTTTTAACTTCTATCATGATTGGCCTCGCTTATTCTTTTGTTTGTTTTTTTGTTGTACCAGAAAAGGCAGTAAAGGCTGGCGCAGCTTTATAGTCGCGCAAACATCCACTATCCAATTCTCGAGGTTTTAAGTCATTCACAAATTCAGCCATTAATGAAGGCATACACCCTATATGACTTGTATTATGCCCTGTTCCCTTAACAATAATATGGCGTGCGTTTGATAACCCTTTCATGAGAATATCACCTAGTGTGGGCGGGGTGACTGGGTCTAAATCGCCTGACAATACCAACGTTGGTATGTCAGTTTTCAGCGGGTTTTTGAAGGGCTGATGGAATGGCTTTGCTTGCCAATTCTTACAGGCTGTCGACCAATAGGTATAATAACTATCTTCAGCGAATGTTCCGGCACTATGCTGTTTGACACTTTCAGCCGTTACAGTGGGCACCTCCTCAGAACAAAGGATCGAGAGAGTGCTGCCCAAATACATAGAGTCAGAGACACCCGTTCCGTTTAATAAGGCCGCTAGCAAACCATTAAAATCCCCGTCAACAGCATTTTTAATCATCACAGGCAAATATTGAGTTGTTTCAGCCGCATATAAATTTGAACGAATAGCTTCTACCATCATATCTCGTGACAGGCTAAATTCAATTGGTTCCGCCGTTACAGGGTCTGGACCTTTAAATAGTACCTCTCCTTTTTTTGCACGATCGAGAAGTATTTGAATATCCTCTCTAAGGCTCGGAAAGCTCATATTACACTCTTTCTCAGCCTGACATTTTTCAATCAACTTATTAATGGCACGTTCTGCACTGAAAGGAGCTGTATAAAACAAGCTTTGGTCTGGCGGCAGTACCCCATCTAAAATCATACTTCTTACTTTGTCTGGGTAGGTTAAAGCATAATAAGCGCTCAGTCGTGTCCCAAAGGAGCCACCCCAGAAATTCAACGCCTCAAATCCAAACTCTTTTCTGACAAATTCAGTATCATGAACCACTGAAAGACTGTCAAAATGACGAACATCATTTGGCTGTTCTTCAAAGCATTTCTTTATAAATTCTTCGGTGGCACCTTCTTCAGGTAAATAGCCTTCCATACGACATCGCATTGGAGAAGACTTCCCCGTCCCCCGTTGATCCATGAGAATGATGGGGCGTTCTTCATTAATTTTATGAAACGCGAGTTTTACAAGATTACCATACTCGCCTGCTGCTTGTCCTGGACCTCCAGCATAAATGAAGAAGGGATCTTGTTTGGTTAAAGACCCTGTTGGCTTTAGAATAGTGACATGCAAATCAATCTGAACCCCAGATGGTTCTTGATAATCTAGGGGCACCTGAAAAGTATAACAGGTAGCCTTTTTCTTGATGCCAGAGATATAACAATCTTCAGCCTTCTTTGCCAGTTCAGATGATTGATCAGGCATTTGCTGAGCAAAAATCGACGTCGAGGCTAAGATAGAAGCCCCTATGGTTTTTAAATATGTCGTAACTCGGGTCATTGGTGTCCTCTTTAGATATGTCTTTTTATTAGCGTTACATCTCTTCAGTAGGCCAAAAACTAAAAACCTTACAAAAAAATATAATTAAATTGAAAAAGGCTATTCAGGGCAATAAGCCTCATAGAGAGTTTGTACGAGGGCTGCCACCTTCTCATCCTTCAATGCATAAAAGACGGCCTGCCCTACTTTCCGTGTTTTTACGATATCTGCTTCTCTAAGCTTAGAAAGGTGTTGCGAGACTGTGGCTTGTCTCAGCTGAAGATCTTCCACGAGATGCGACACAGATTTTTCCTCTTCAACGATCGAACAAACAAGAACAAGACGATCAGGATGAGAGAGCAATTTTATGATTGCTGCTGCCTTACCTGCCGCATGTTTCATTTGATCTGATCTTGACATTTTCATAGTTTCTTTTATATATTCAAAAAAGTGAATATACAATCCCTTATGGAAATTATTAGTCATGCAAGATATAAAAATCGAGATATTTTTTGATCCAATGACCTATACAGCATCCTATATTGTCTACGATAACAAGACAAGAGATGCAGTGATCATAGACAGTGTTTTGAATTTAGATTTAACCTCTGGATCTATTACGACAGATTCTGCCGATGAGCTAAGAAGCTATGTGCATAAGAATAAACTTAAAATACATTATATCTTGGAAACACATGTTCATGCTGATCATTTATCAGCCGCTGCCTATCTAAAGCACCATTATCATGCCAAAACAGGCATTGGCGCTGCTATAGTTGATGTTCAATCAATATTTGGAAAGCTATATAATATCAAAGACATAAAGGGTGATGGTTCAGACTTTGATGTATTGCTTAAGGATAACGACTGTCTAAAGGCTGGGAGTATGGATATCCGATGCCTTGCGACGCCAGGACATACACCAGCTTGTATGACTTATGTTATCCAAGGAAATGCATTTGTAGGGGATACTCTCTTCATGCCTGATTTTGGGTCTGCACGTTGTGATTTCCCAGGTGGCTGTGCGGAAACGTTATATGAATCTATTCAGAAAATTCTCACCCTTGGTAATAAAGTCAATATCTATGTCGGACATGACTATGCTCCCAACGGTCGAGAGTATGAATTTGTTGCTTCTATAGCAGACCATTTAGAAAATAATATTCATATTAATCAGTGTATTAGTAGGGAAAAATTCATAAAGATGCGCACAGAAAGAGACTCTGAATTGAGCCCGCCGCGACTGTTGCTTCCATCCCTTCAAGTCAATATCAAAGCAGGCCAGTTGCCTACTCCTGAAGAGAATGAAACTCGCTATCTGAAAATACCACTGATCGTAAAGGAAATAGACAAATGACAATAGATTTAGTGAATTTCACGCCCATTACTGCTATTGGAGGTGGAATATTGATCGGATGTGCTGCCATCTTATTAATGGCTGGGAATAAAGCTATTATGGGAGTTAGTGGTATAGCTCGATCGGCGCTATTAGATGGGGATAAAAAATGGCGGTTATGTTTTCTTACTGGCATCGTAAGTGCGGCTGCACTCGCCTCCAACCTGATGACGACTCCGCCTCTCGTTGAAGTCACAACTCACAAAGGATATTTACTGACAGCTGGGCTACTCGTTGGCCTAGGCACCTCCCTTGGAAATGGCTGCACAAGTGGACACGGCGTTTGTGGTCTCTCGCGTTTTTCAAAGCGTTCCTTTGTTGCTGTCTGTCTCTTCATGGCTACAGCAATGCTGACAACTTACCTTCTAAAATAAAGGATGGTATCATGAGTAAATTAGGTACAGCGATACTGAGTGGTCTTATCTTTGGCTTTGGACTGTTACTGTCAGGAATGGCAAACCCACAGAAAGTAATTAATTTTCTTGATATTACAGGTCAATGGGATCCATCTCTTGCTTTTGTAATGATCGGCGCAATCCTTACGACTGTTCCAGGCTATTTTCTTCTAAAAAAATTCCACATGATTGAAAAAATGCATCTCTCGCCAGCACAGCTCCCCATTAACAAAAGTTTGATTATCGGTGCTTGTCTCTTTGGTATAGGATGGGCTTTGGTCGGACTTTGTCCCGGTCCAGCCTTCACCCTAGTTTATACAGCACCCGAAGAAGCACTGTACTTTTTACTACCGATGGCTATTGGCTTAATTGCAGGCAGGAAATTAAAAAGGCACCTGTGATCAATAGAGAAAAGTGGCCTCAACTTCGTTACCTTTTCCAAGGTAATTCAATGAGTTAAAGCACGCTTTTGCCATGCTTATGCCCCGGCCATGCTTGGCCATTTTTTGGTTTTGTTGTTCCAATATTTTCTCATCAAGATATGTAGAATAATCAAAGCCATTACCGGGATCAATGAACCGTAACTTAATATATTCGCGAGACTTTAAATAATGTATTTCAACAAATTTTTGGCGATTATTATCTAACTTCGAGAGCCGCTCAATTTCAGTAGCGAGCGTTCCGCTCTCAATGAGATCATTCTTCTCATTATGTGTAATTCCAAGCATGCCATGTTCTACGCCGTTGATCGCTAATTCTGTTATCCCAATAGCAAGTAAAGTGGGCTCTTTGGAGGAAATAGAGAGGAGAGACGCAAGCTGCTGTGCTTCCTCATGGGTTCGTATGCGGAAGTTTCCTTCCTCTAAATTTTGTATAGCTGTAATTCTTGACTGCAGATTAGGCTGCAGTTGTGTCAGGCTTTGATAGCGAGACGTCTGTAGATCAATTTCTTGACGAAGAAGTGTGTAAAATTTCTCATCTTGATACTCATTAGGAGAAATTAACACTGAATTTGCGCCCATCTTAACAAAGTCCTGCTCAAATCGAAGATTTGTTTCATTTAGAACAAGAATGATCGGAATGTTAATATATACAGGCAAACTAGGTAAAGCCGACAACAAATCATATATTTTTTCTTTAGCTATCGGATCAAAGACCAGAACTGATTGATAACCATCTGAGTGACTAAGTTCTTGCCAAAAGGCCTCAAGCGTAGATACGGAGGTTACGATTGATTGTTCCAGTTGCGTGCAGATCCTTTTTGACAGCTCACTGCCATCGTGAACGGCTAGGATTTTATTGAGATGTATTGATCTTTCTGCCATACCCTTACCCCGTATAAATGCCGACGGCAGTTAAATCATCTGGCAAATTTCCTGGCACCCGTTTCTGGAAATCCGCGATAAAGATATCAATTACATTTTTATCATTAGCCTGACTGTGACAGTCAAGAATTACGCGCTCCAGACCCGCGTCACCAAGAAATTCTCCATTATCATCAGGCGCTTCGATAAAGACATCCGAATAGGCGAAGATTAAATCGCCTGGCTTAAGAGATGCCGTTAAATTTTCATAACTAGCGGATGAAATAATACCAATCGGATACCCTGAACTATCAAGACGTTGTGAGGCTCCATCCTGAGAAATAATGAAAGGATTAGGAGCACCCGCACCGGCAAAGGTGACTTGCCCTTCTTTAGGGTCTACGACAGCATAAAACATCGTGGCGAAGCTCCCTGTGGGAAAATCGCTAACCATTTTAGAGTTTAACTCTGTTAAGAATGCAGCAGGATCCTCTTTCAGATCTTCCATGATAGCCATGGCAGAATGGGCCCTAAATGTATTCAAGGCAGAACCGACACCGTGACCAGATACATCAAGCACAAAAAAGCCGAACTTGCCTTTTTCAAGAGGCCATATCCCCCACAAATCACCCCCTAATTCTGACGAAGACTGATAGACAGCTTCAATGTCTACATGACAGCTTTCTGATAGCGTATCTAAATAGGCTCTCGATGGGAGTATGTCTTGCTGCATCTCACGCGCAATCTCTAGTTCCATTCTAACCCGATCATGGAATGATGTAAGGTTAGAAATAAGAAATTTATTCTCAAGATGCATGCGCACCCGAGCTAAAAGCTCAGGCTGATTAATTGGCTTTGAAACAAAGTCTGTTCCCCCAACATTGAACACTTCAGTGCGTTCTTTGGGACTCTCTGCTGCGGATTGCACTAAAATAGGTAATCCTGAATAGTCAGGATTCGCTCTAACATGGCGACAGACATCATAGCCAGACATTTTAGGCATGTTCAAATCAAGGATAACCAAATCAGGACATTTTTTCTCAATAGCTTCAACAGCCTCTAGTCCATCACTTGCATAAGATAAATTATTATATCCGGCATTGGTTAAAGATTGGCCAATCATCTTCTGCATCAATAACATATCATCAACAATTAATATTGATGCAGAATAAACGTCGCCTAAAAGCTCTGAGAGCGTATGATCACTAGAAACAGACATAGATACCTTTTAAGCTAAGAGATCTGAAAGTTTCGTTAATTTTAACATAGTTTCTACATGGCCAGATGCGCCAGTAACAGAAAGTTTCCAGTTTTCTGTATCAGATTGCTCTTTTGCAATCAGAAACATACCAAGGCCTGCAGAATCAACCATTTCCACATTACTTATATCTAAGAGGCAGCTTTTTACAGACGCGTCAGAGATATCTTTAAGCATTTGCCGAAACCTTACATTTTGAGAAAATGTAATATTTCCTTTAATTGCAACCGTTGCGTTGCCACCGTTATCGTTAATTGAATATTCCATGGTTATACCCCTTCCATCAAATTAAAATAATTCAATATCGTCTTCATCATCAAGATCTAAACTAGATAAATCACTGCGATTAGCATTTTGACCACTATGACCTATCGCCTCACCGGAATCTATAGCAAACTTTTCTGAAAGTCGGCTTTTCACTTCCCCTAAAGTCGTTTTCTCGTACAAGAGTTCGTAAAAATCTTCATTAATGTCACTTATAATCTGAGAATCAGAGACTGTTCGACTTTGAATAGCCTGCTCAATCATCTCCTGATACTCATGAATAACTTTCAAACTCGAATCAAATTCCGCAAGAAGTTGACTAACTCTGTCTTGGAATTGGAATTTTTGAACCATCACAGAAATATCGCCTGAAATTTTCTCTGATACAGACCTGGATTGATCCAAAGTATTCTCTAGCATTTGGTTTTTATCGGTTAAGCCTTGCATCATTTCTTCGATACTATCTTTAGCCTTCAAGGTATCAGACATATCTAGGTTTGCGAGGGTTTGAAGTTTATGATGGCTATTAGAAATCCCGTCGGAAACAGTATTCACCTTAGACCGAAGATCTTCTGCCACATGATTAATATTCTTTGAAAGCTCTCTAACCTCGTCAGCAACGACACCAAAGCCCTTCCCTGCTTCTCCTGCTCGAGCTGATTCAATTTTTGCATTCAAAGCCAAAAGATTCGTTTGCTTGTTGATCGCTTCAATACTGGTGATCTGTGTTACAACATTTTCCATATTGCCCACAGTATCATCCAAAGAGAATGCTAATTCAACGGCTGTCTGGGATATTTCCAGTGTCGCTGAGACACTTTCCGTGAAGACAGTATTAAAAAAATCTACCATCTCAGATAAGGATATTTTCCGATCAGACAATTGAATGATTGCCAGTTCATCGCGCAATTTTTTAATGATCGTACTCTGCTCGTTGGTCATATTGATCAGCGAATAAAAATGTGCCTGCAAACCACTGGTCTCTTTTTCGAGGAGTGAATTAATATTTTCAGATTCATCTATAAGAAAACGGAAAGTATTTTGTTCAGCTTTCGACAAGCCAGTCCACAGTGAAAGTAACCTTTCCATATCTGCTGATGCGATGGCCTCTGGCATGCTTATTTTATCAGTCTCAGACATAAAGCCTACCTTTGTTCTGGCCAGCACAAAGCTTTAAGCTCTGTGTGGATTTTCTGTAAAGGCAATACGTCTTCAACAGCACCAATCTCAGAAGCAGCTTTTGGCATGCCGTAAACAACACTTGTTGCTTCATCTTGACCAATTGTCTTAGACCCTCTTTCACGCATGGAGAGCAAGCCTTGCGCACCGTCCTTCCCCATACCCGTTAAAATAATGCCTATTGCCTTGCATAAGCTTAGATTAGCGATGGAGTTAAAGAGCACATCCACTGAAGGTTTGTGACCTGAGACAGTTTCCCCATCAGAGAGCTTGGTTTTCATTATGGCCCCTGAGCGGATGACTTCTAAATGTTGATCACCCGGCGCAATGTAGACATAGCCAGTTTGAAGCGTTTCGTTATCCTCTGCTTCTTTTACCGTTACTTTTGAATGCTCATTCAATCTTTTAGCCAAACTCTCTATATAACCTGGAGGCATATGTTGTGTAATGACCACAGGCGGAGAATATTTTGAAAGATATGGAATAATCTCTTTAATTGCTACGACGCCGCCAGTGGACGAGCCTATGGCAATAAGATCAAACTCAGTGGAGGTTTGCTTAATGCCATCTTCTGGCTTGTCTAGGAAAGCATCCCTATTGATTGGGCTGACTTTACCTGTCGCCGCAGCGCGGACTTTGGAAACTATATCATCCGAAATAATATCGAACTTTTCCTTCAAACCATGGGTGGGTTTTCCAACAACCTCAAACACACCAAGTTCCATGGCCTTCATCGTAGACGCTGTACCCTTTTGAGTTAGGGATGAAATCATAACCACAGGCATTGGGCGTAAAGTCATTATCTTCTCTAGAAATGACAATCCGTCCATCCCCGGCATCTCAATATCGAGAGTGAGCACATCAGGGTTGAATTTTTTAATTTTTTCCCGCGCATCTTTTGCATGAATGGCTGTCCCTACAACCTCCATATCCGCTTCAGCAGATAGTATGGCTGTTAAGATCGACCTGATTAGGGCGCTATCGTCGCAAATCAATATTTTTATTGTCTCTGTCATTCTATGCCTTAATCAAACAGTTCAACTGTACCAGCTTTACTTGCTGTATCTTTAATTTTTCCTGCAAATTTCGTTTCATCTTTAAAGACGACATCATCTTGTTTTCTACGTAAAATCAATCTTTCAACCTTACCAGAAATGGGCGAATATTGAATACGCCGAGCATGAGTTCCCACTAAATCCTGTGCCGCAATAGATAAGCCCTCGTTTTTAAGGTAATCCAAAACGAATTCAGCATTTTTATGCCCAACTTGATTGGCTGCACCCATTACGCTGGCTCCGCCAAAGACCTTAATCTCAAGACGGTTTCTAGGGCAGCCGGTTTTTAAAATCTCATTGATCAGCACTTCCATTGCAAAATGTCCGTATCGCATGGCTGATCCTGCAGAGGATGTATTGATATCGCCCGGCAACATGAAATGGTTCATACCACCAATGCCTGTTTCGGGGTCCCTGATACAAGCTGCGACGCACGACCCCAAAACTGTTACGATAGCTTCAACGGGATCAGCCGTCACATAATGCTCTCCAGGAAGGACTTTGACCATCATAAAGCCAGTTCTAGGGTCAAAATACCGCTTCTTTTCTGGGAGTAAAGCAGCATTCCCTTTACGTTGACTACTCATGATAATTGTCTTCTAAAAGCAGCAAGTTGGGAGGTACGATTGACTTCTTCCCCCGTCTTAAATTTTTGAAAAATTGATTTTCCAATAGCCTTCACATCAACTTCTTGCCCAACTAAAGATTCTGCGTGACCCAGATAAATATACCCATCTTCAAGCAGCTGATCCTTATATCTATTCACGAGCGTGTTTCGTGTCGGTTTATCAAAATAAATCATGACATTCCTGCAAAATATAACATCAAAATTCTTTGTCATTGGCCATTTATGCAATAAATTCAAATACTTAAAATGAACAAACTTTTTAACTTCTTCAACAATGTGAGAATATTTATCGTCTTTACTATCTTGTGCAAAATACTTTTGATATTCTAAAGGCAGCGTTTCTTTATGTTTGGTCTGATAACAAGCTTCCTTCCCAGTGTTAATCATATTCGTATCAATATCCGTCGCTAATATTTTTACAAGTTTATGATATTTCTTTGGTAAGTGACGGTATATGACCATCGCAGCAGAATATGCCTCCATGCCAGAAGAGCACCCCGCTGACCAAATCAGAAAGGGACTAATATTTCCTTTATCCGCGCGTGCTATAATCTGAGGAATGACCACTTTTTGTAAATGATCATAATGATGACTTTCCCTAAAAAACCGAGTCAAATTGGTTGTAACAGCATTGACTAAGTGGCCAAGTTCATCTTGTTGCTTCGGACCTTTAAGAAGTGTGATATAGGCCGAAAACGACTTTAAATTTAACTGCCTTAATCTTTTTGAAAGTCTGGAATATAGCATTTCTCTTTTGTTATCTTTAAGAGCAATACCTGTAAGGTCATAAACCACATCCCGTAGTTCATTAAATTCCTTCTCAGAAAACTCTATAGATTGCCAAAAGTTAGCAGATTTACTCATATAAATAGCTTTCAATACAGTGATCAGCCCCCAAAGGACTGATCAATGCTTAGCTCGAAATTAATCTTAAAACTCAGCCCAGTCATCTTCAGAACTGTCTACATCAGCCATGGAAGACGCTGCACTACTCTGGGCATTAGAGGAAGCTGAAGACCGAGATTTAGTCCTACTGCCTGACTGCTGCCCTTCTCCAACTTTAAAGAAGGAGACCATATCGCGCATTTCTTCAGACTGGTCCGTCATTGCTTGAGCAGACGCGGCAGTTTCTTCAACAAGAGCAGAATTTTGTTGTGTTGCTTCATCCATCTCAGAAACTGCTTTATTAATTTCTTCAATACCAGAGGACTGTTCAGCATTTGCATTCGCGATATCTGCAAGAAGTCCTGTAACTTGTCCAATAGAAGTAACAATTTCGTTCAATTGTCCTCCAGCTTCATTCACTAGGCTCACACCGTCTTTAACTTGAGACGTACTATCCGCGATAAGTGCCTTAATATCTTTCGCAGCTTCTGCGGAACGCTGTGCAAGAGCTCTTACCTCAGAGGCCACCACTGCAAAGCCTTTTCCTGCATCCCCTGCTCTGGCAGCTTCAACCGCCGCATTCAAGGCAAGAAGGTTTGTCTGGAAAGCAATCTCATCAATGACAACGATAATATCAGAAATCTTCTGCGAACTATCTTCAATACGATCCATTGCATCAACAGCTGAATTGACAACTTCACCACCTTTTTCAGCAACAGTCCGTGCGCTTTTACCAAGGTTGTTGGCTTCTTGAGCATTTTCAGCATTTGTCTTAACCGCTGTCGCCATTTCTTCCATTGCGGCTGCCGTTTCCTCTAGGCTAGAGGCCTGTTCCTCTGTACGCTGAGAAAGGTCAGCACTGCCAGAAGCAATTTCTGTAGAAGCATTGCTGACTTCATTGGCTGTTAGAATTACTCTAGAGAGGGTTTCCGCTAATTTCTCTGAAGAGGCATTTGCAGCCTGTTTTAATTCATCAAACAGACCAAGATATTCATTGGTAATCCTATAATTAAGATCCCCACTCGACATCGCATTCATCATCACTGAGAAATCGTTCAAGCCGTTCGAGGTTGTTTCAGCAAACATGTTTATACCATTTGCAACATTGAGGAAGAATCCATCCAAACCGTCTGTTTCAAGTCTCTTTGAGAAGTCCCCAGAGACAGAAGCATTCACAACAGTCTTGATTTCTTCTTCAATAGCAAACTCATCCGTCATATCAGACCATTCTACGGAGGTACCGATACGGTCTCCTTGATAATCAAAGATTGGAATAGCAATCAGATTAAAGGTCCGCCCTCCAACAACAATGGTTGTATCAAATGTATCTGTCAGTTTTGCTAATAGTTTGCGCTGGTGATCAGGATTTTTATGGAAGACATCAATATTCGCGCCCATGAGATTATCTGTATCAAAATCCTTTAACTCTGTTTTTAAATCAGCTTCAGCATTTTTCATCATCGAAATCATAGTTTCATTCATATAAACGATATCATAATTCAGGTCAGCAAGCATAATATTCGCTTTAGCACCCTTCGTTGCTTGCATAATTCTGAAGTTAAAGTCCGCTTCTTGACGAGATTTTGTAATATCAGTCGCAAATTTAACAACTTTAAGAGCATTGCCTGAGGCATCAAAAATAGGGTTATAGGAAGCCTCAATCCATACTTCCTTACCGCCTTTACCTAAACGGCGATACTGGCCAGCAAAAAACTCGCCGCGGTTCAATTTAGCCCAGAATTCTTTATATTCATGGCCGGCAGCATATTCAGGATCCGCAAACATACTGTGATGTTTTCCTTGAATTTCTTCCAGAGTATATCCCATAGCACCACAAAAGTTTTCATTAGCCGTTATGATGGAACCGTCTAAGTTAAACTCAATTACGGCCTGTGCACGACTGATGGCAGTTAAAATGCTTTCTGACAAAGCAGAATCTTCTTTTATTTTGTCTTCCAAATTTTTACTTTGAATGGCATTTTCACGAAAGACATGAACGGTTTCAATCATATCACCGATTTCATCAGCACTCTGAACTTCAGGGATTTCCACACTGGTTTCGCCCTTTGCAAGCACAAGCATTGAATCCGTAACCTCTTTAACAGGTCGTGCAATAGCTCTATAAAGTGTAAACACCATAAACATTGCAATTAGAACTGAAATGACGGACCCAATAATTGTATTGTTACTGGTATCTGTGAAGGCTTGATGCATTTCAGTAGACCGGGCAACAAGTAACTCCCGCTCAATACGCGCTGCTTCATCAATCTTAGCGCGCGTGGCATCCATGCTGGTCTTCCCTGCCCCGCTGGCTTCAAGTGCACGCGCCTGTGCCCATGTTGCAGGATTGCTCATCAAACTAATTTCACGTTTTGCAATCTCATTTATCCAGGTTTTTGCAAGCTTGTTGATATCATCCAGGCGTTTTTGTTGACCAGGGTTATCAGAGGTAAGTCGCTTTACTGTTTTAAAATGCTTGTCGAACGCAACAAGACCTGCATTGTAGGGCTCAAGGAAGTTAGTATCATTATCTGAAACAAGATAGCCACGCACCCCTGTTTCCATATTGATCATCGCTTTGGTCAATCCGTTTAATTCGCCAAGAACATTATAGGTATGTTCAGTCCAATTAGTCCTGTCTTCAATATAAGAAAGCCTGTTTAACGTTAGTCCACTGACAACAAGCAGAATTATAATCAAGACCCCAAAGGCAGATGCTAATTTTGCAGATATTTTCAAGTTTTTCAAAAAGTTCATTTTTTTTCTCCAAGACTTACGTCTTTTCCCTTTTTTCTTTCTTAAAGCCTGATGTGGACTTTTATTCTTCTATGGCTGCTTCGACGATTGTCTCAAGGTCGAATAATTTTTCGATTTCCAAAAGCGCCACCATTCGCTCTTGGACCGTCATTAGTCCTGATATAAATTTCTGTTCAGACTTTTTATCAAGCGTCGGTGCGGGCAATATTTCATTTGTGTTGACCGTGATAATATCCGAGACGGCATCAACAAGGATGCCCATGATCCTATCTTCCACTTGTAAGATGATCATTACATGCAAGGCAGTACATTCTGTTAAGCCTTGTCCAAAACGACAGCGAAGATCAAAGATAGGAACAATGATACCCCTAAGATTTAAGACACCCCTGACAAATTCAGGCGTATTAGGCAAATCTGTTACTTCTGCCCACCCTTTGATTTCTCTGACTGCCATAATATCTACACAGTATTCAGAATCTCCGACTTTGAATGATACAAACTGGACAATATCTCCCCCATCTGCATCAACGGAGGAATTATCGTCTTGAATGACCCCTATTTTTCTAGGATCAAAGTCTGAAGAGATGGATGATGTTTCTACCATAAGCTTTCTTCCCAATTCCCTTTCAATACACTCACTGCGCTGCTTCATTCTCTGAAACGTCAGATGAAATTCCGCTCGATAGCATATTTGATTTTAAATAGTGAGCTGTGTCGGATTGATTTGAACTATCCATATCCGCTAGCCCATCAATATCAAGAATGAGGCATACACTACCGTTCCCTAGAATTGTAGCGGAGGCTATGCCTTCAACACGTCCAAAATTAGCCTCTAAAGACTTAATCACAACTTGCTGTTGTCCTGATAATTTGTCGACGACGATACCGATGGTTCTATCGCCATCAGCCTCCACAAGAACAACAAGATTTTTACTTAAATCTGTCTCAGCATTCAGCACAGAAAAAGTCTTTCTTGTCTCCACAAGACGAATATATTCACCTCGAACTTTAATCACATGCGTGCCGTCAACAAGCGTTTTTATTGCTTCTTTCTCTGGGCGTAATGTTTCAATGATATTATTGATTGGAATAACAAATTTTTGCTCTCCAACACCAACAACCATACCATCGAGCACTGCCAAAGTGAGAGGCAAAGTTAACTGGAATCGCGATCCTACACCAGGTTCACTCACGACCGATACGCGCCCGCCTAAAGACTGTATATTCCGGCGCACAACGTCCATTCCTACTCCACGGCCAGATAGGTCCGTCACTTCGTCTGCAGTCGAGAAGCCGGGTGCAAAGATTAGGTTGTCAATTTCCTCATCAGAAAGCACTTGAGACTCTTCAACAACACCCTTCTCTTTTGCCAATTCAAGAACCTTCGGTCTGTTTATACCGCGCCCATCATCAGCAATAGTGATGACAATACGCCCCCCTCTATGTTCAGCAGACAGAAGAATTTTCCCCTCTGCAGGCTTTCCGGCTGCAATGCGCTCGTCAGGGGTTTCAAGGCCATGATCTAGAGAGTTTCTAATCATATGCGTCAATGGATCAGCAAGTTCTTCAACAACAGTTTTATCGACTTCTGTATTCTCGCCCTCAGTGACCAATTTAACTTTTTTATCCAATTTTTTTGATACATCCCGTACAATTCGTGGCATCCGCGAGAAAACAGATTTCACGGGCTGCATGCGAATGGCCATCACATTATCTTGCAATTCACGGATATGCATTGACATTTCTTCGATACCACTGCCAAGGGAGGTCTGACGGTCTTCTTGTAAAACTGTCAGTTCCGAAGCGAGCATAGAGTGCGTGATTACAATCTCGCCGACCATATTGACAAGCTTATCAACTCGGTCAATATCCACTCGAATTGAGCTGACTTTTGCCACAGAAGTAGGTTTTTCGGCAACGGGCGCATTTGCTGTCTGAGGCACTGGAGCCTGTGGCATAGAGGACTGCTTTACTGACGCAGTCGCCTCAGAGGAAGCAGGCGCTTCCACCGGCAAGCTATCTGCTTTATAAGACTTAGAATTTTCATCATTTGTCTGGACACCAGCCTCAACTTCACCTGCATCCACATCAACGAAGAAGCCAAAATCATCATCGTCCTCTTGATCCACTGTGGGTTCTGCAGACTGATTGGAGGAAGCCTGATTGCCTGGAAGATCCTCTTCATTCACAAAGAAGCCAAAGTCATCATCGCCTAAATCACTTGCAGCCGTCACATCAACGCCTGTTATTTTTCCTGTGCAATCCTTTTCAACAATTGTAAGGTCACAGTCATCAACAACGAATTCAAAGACTTCATCAATATCATCTCGTGAGGCTTCTGTATTCAGTTCAAACGTCCATGTGAAATAACTTTTTTCCGGTTCCATCACATGGAGTTCGGGAATCATAGAACTATCCAAGCTAACCTTAAGATCTCCAAGGCCTGAGAGTTCACGGATAATTAGCAAAGGTTCATTCGCATGTTGAAAGAGAGAAGGCTTAGGAGAAAAATCAATTTCAAAAACTTTGGATCCTGCATCAGTGCCTGCCTTAGACTTTTCCCCCTCGACTTCTGGTACAGCTGATCCTGCGGCTGCTGGCAACGCCCCCTCCTCAGGAAGAGACTCACCATTAATGAGCGCTTCAATCTTAGCCAGCTCATGCGCCCCAAATTCTCTGGGTGTTTCAGCACCATTTCGCGCAAAATCTACTAGATCGACCAACACGTCATTACTATCAAAGAGAACGCGGACGATTGTATCATCCACAGTCATTGATCCATCTCTCAATTTATCTAAGAGGAATTCAAATCTATGCGTAAAATTAACCATACGCTCGAAAGAAAAAGCACCAGCCCCTGCTTTAATAGAATGCACAACCCGAAATATTGCATTTAAAAGCTCGCTGTCATGATCCCCTTCTTCAAGGTCAGTAAGATAGGATTCCATATTTCCCAGTAATTCATCACACTCTTCAAAGAATGTGACTTTGAACTGATAAAATGGATCATCTTGCATAGATGGCAGCATTAATTTGATCTTTCAGCTTGGGTGGGGTTATCTACTAGGGGCATACTTTCGCAACAACTTTAAGAAGTTTATCGGGCACAAAAGGCTTAACAATCCAGCCAGTAGCGCCAGCAGCACGGCCTTGGCCTTTGATAGAGTCATCAGATTCTGTCGTTAAAATCAGAATGGGCACTGTTTTATAGAGTGGATTCTCTCGAAGCTTACCAACAAGCTCAATTCCATTCATATTCGGCATATTCACGTCCGTAATAACCAAATCAACCGACTGGCCATTTAGAACAGACAAGGCATGCGCCCCGTCTTCTGCTAGAATGACTTCAAATCCTGCGCCTGATAAAGTAAAAGACACCATGTCTCGCATTGTCTTACTATCATCAACAGCTAGTACCTTTTTTGCCATTAGTTAACTCCATTCACTCAGATTATTTTCAAGACCGATCATCTTGAATGCTTCTTTAACTGTATCGTTAAGATTTATTATGTGTAATTGGTTTCCGCGCTTTTGCAAAGAAAGAGAGAGGGCATATAACACTTGAATTGCAGATGTCGTAATTCGAACAACATCTGAAGTATCGAGTGTGACATCACAATCATTGTCCAACAATCGTGAACACGTCTCATGTAGACTTTCCACACAAAGTAGGTCCAACACTGCAGGCAGTGTATATACAGATTCAGATTGAGACACAGTAATTCCCTAATTATTGTATTATCTAAATAGACATTAAGCTAAAATTGATTAACAAAACGTTACCATTATCTTAACGCTATTCAGTTTCCCTCTCACAGATGGTTTATAATGTCCCTAATTTCTAAAAATGCAAACAATTTCTGCTGGTTAAGAGAAAGTCCGCCGCTTTTGTTGTTTTTTGGAATGAGCAGGTTCCTATGACTCTGTGATGATCGCTGGTTGAAATTACCCTAAAATGGATTCGATTTATAAACTACTCTTTAAGAGTGACAGCTATTATGATACTAACCATGCCAATTGAGTAACAAAGCAAAAATGTGAGGTCTGTTATGAAAACCGTATTTGTCCAAATAAAATGTGAACTTGGTAGAACCTATGATGTTGCAGCTTACCTTGCAGACGAAGTTGAAGAAGTCAGAAGTGTTTATTCCACATCCGGACAGTACGACTTGCTCGCCCAATTCACATTAAGCGACGATCAAGAAATTGGGCGCTTTGTGAATAGCAAGGTTCAGACAGCCCCCGGTCTAAAAGATACGTATACGATCATCGGACTTAACGCCTTCACTGAGGATGCTGCACCAGGTCCAGACAAAATTTAAACCAAGGAACAATGCCAAAACAAAAAGGCCAGCGATAAGCTGGCCTTTAATTTAATTATTGAAGAAAAAGCATCCTTCTAATCAACTTGACCTAATCCCCGAATGGCATGCTAAAACTAATGCCCACAGTTCTCGGTCTGCTCATTCCAAAATAATGACCTGGAATAAAATCATCATTCTCTTCCGCCCCGTCAAAGTATATCTTATCAAAGAGATTTTCTACGTAAGCTGTTACTTCCCAGCCAGCATCTGATTCAAACCCAACCCTGAAAGAAAAATCCGACCAGCCAGAAACAGTTCCCAGTCCTTCATTTGCCAATCCGCCAAATGTCTGTGTTTGTGCACGCCAATCTAGAGAAACAGATAACTCACCCTGATCAGCAATATCGGTGTGATATCTTGCAACGCCAGACGTTGTCCACTTAGGCATACCAGGAAGTCGATTGCCTGTACTGCCTGGCTCTATAGATTCAGCACCTGAGAATTTATTTTTGTTATAAGAAATCGTTGCAAAGAGATCAAAGTTCTCTGTCACAATCATCTGAGCAGATCCCTCAAAACCTGTAGCTTTTACCTTACCTACATTCACCACAAAAGCCGTAGGGTCATAAATAACCGTCTGTAAGTCTTTATAGTTATAATGATAAAGAGAACCATCCACTTTCAAGCGACTGTTCATTAATGTTGCTTTATAGCCCACTTCATAAGACCAGACTTTTTCAGCATCAAAAGACTGTGGTGTCGAGCCAGCATCCGCGATTAGATCTTCGTCTGCATCTATAAGGTTTGCACCAAAACTATTGAAGCCCCCAGCTTTGTAACCACGAGAAATGCTTGCAAAAAGCATCACATCGTCGTTAGGGCGATAGCGCGCCGTAAACCGAGGCGTGAAAGCATCCCATGAGCGACTGTCAGAGATATAACCATCTGTTGTAAACCCAATTGAGTACCAAGGACCAAGTTCTGATGCGACAGGATAAGCGCGCATCGCAAAGTCTTTGGTCTCTTTCGAATAGCGAAGGCCAAAACTATAATCCAACATCTCAGAGGCTGCGTAAGTTAGATCAGCGTAAGCGCTCCATCCACTGTAATCACCTTCGACGCGATTCACTTCAAACAAGTGTTTATCTGATGCAGAAAATTCTGGATATTCCCAATACTCAAAAAGTTGCTTACAAGTGCGCGTTCCATAATAGTAATAATAGTAATAGCCGCAGATTGCATTCTCGTTCGCCTGCTGAGAGAATCTTGTTCTAATCTTCTCATCAAAATAAGAGACCCCTGCATACCAATCAAGATCCCCATCTGTCTCCCCTACAAGGCGCAGTTCTTGTTCGAAGTAATCTCCATATTGAGTCTGTTTGTAGCTATTGGTCGCAACAGGTAAACCCCCAAAGTCTTCTGCATATTGATAATCATGCCGCTTATAACCTGTCATTGATGTGAGCAACGCACCATCTAACTGATAGTTGATGGTCGCCGTCGCAGAAAGTATGCTGCTGTTATCATCATTCCCGAGGCTTTCACTGGCGTTAAATTTACGTTCATCGTTAAATGTTGTAAAATCTACGCCTGGAAAGATCTCCTTATAGAGCTCTAGGGTTTCATCGCCTTCTATAGGATGATAAACTGAGCCTGACTGCTTCCGCTCTTCACCTTCTAAGACAAGCGTTGCGTCCCAACCTTCCCCTTCATAAAGGGCAGACAGTCGAAGAGCGCCTTTTCCGTGATGACCACGGTCTTTATTGTTTGGCTTCTTTACATTTTCGAGATAGCCATTCTCTTTGCTTGCATATCCAGCAATGCGAACAGCAAATTGATCGGAAACAGGAATGTTAAAAGAGCTTTCACCCTCAAAGATTCCGCGCTCCCCGATACCGCCTTCAATATACCCGCTAAATTCACCAATTTTTGGCTTAGATGTATGGACACTTATTGCCCCTGCAATAGCAGACCGTCCAAAGAGAAAACCTTGAGGTCCGCGCATAATCTCTGCCCGTTCCATATCATACATTGATGTAACAACAGCCCCGTTGCGGCCTTGATAAAATCCATTTTTAAAGAAAGCCACTGATGGATCTGTCCCCACACCAAAATCATTGGTCGAGATACCTCGTACATTCACATAATCAATAAAACTATCTTTGGTGTTGCCAGCGAAACCTGGTGAAAATTTAATCAAATCCTTCACATCATCAAGATTTGTGCGTTTTGTAAAATTCCCATCAAAGGCCGAGATAGAAAGCGGTACATCAGAAACATTTTCACTTCTTTTCTGAGCTGTCACCACTATCTCTTCTAGCATCAATTCATCTGAATCCTGTGCTAATACAGGGCTTGTTTGTGCCAGTGCATAAACTGAAACACCAGCGTATAAACCAAATTTCTTTATTGAGAGTTGAGCCATCATATTCCCCTAAATATTATAAGACTTCCTATAATGAAAACATTATCAAGTAGAAAGAAACTTACAATAATATTTTATACGAATTATTATTTTTAGCCTTTATGCACATCAGACTGTGACAAAATAGTCAACATCGGCTCAAGGTGCTGCTCAAATCGCCGCCACCTTTCGACTGAATTGGTGTGAGCTTTTTCTCTTACCTGTGCCGCACTTGCAGTTGTAACTGCCGCTTTTTGAGTATGAAAGTCTAAACAAGCCTCTTCCCACTCTAAACCAACAAATTTAATGAGATCTTGAGCATGCTTTTCCACATCTTGAACGAGAGATTCATAGGAGATCTCGAACATCCTTCCTCCGAGAACATGCCTCCACTGGTCCATCAAACGACGATACCGAAGGTGATGTCGGGCCATTTCTTCAAGATCATAAGAATGCGCATATGCATCTGCAAACAGTTGTTTAAAACTAGAAACGCAACTGTCCTCAGCACCACGAACCAAATGTATAAATTTTGCACCTGGCAAAGCCGCAGCAATTAGAGGTGCATACATATAATTAACTGGCAATTTATCAACAAAATGCAGTTTATCGCCTCGCATGGACTGACTGGTGTCTAAATATAGCTGCCCCAGTTCTGTAACATCCATATCCTTAGCTGCGTCTATTACAGTGGCATCCATAACATGGGGGCTGTTGACATTTGTAATTTGTCTTAATGCCAATCTAAACTGTTGTAATTCACCCGCAGAATGAACATCATTGTGAGCACTTAGAATGCGCTCAACTAGGGTTGTTCCCGTTCGAGGTTGGCCGATAATGAATATCGGCGCTTTGGTTGTAACCCCCTCTCCCCGTTTGCTACTGAACCATTCCGCAGTGAAGGTCTTATGCAAGGCTTTAAAAAGCTCTCTTTCGACCTCTTCATCATAGGCAATTTGGGACCGTTGTGCGATCGCACCCCGTTTATATGCCTGAATAGCAGAGTCCCATTCCTCAAGATCTTCATATTCTTTGCCTAGCCCATACCATAGAAAGGGTGCGTCAACACTGCAATTATCCAAACTCTGTGCGAGAGGCAGCATCTGTTCAATATGACCTTTATCTTGGGCCTTTGACAGGCGGGAGAGCATCCAATGCGGCATGCCGGCTTCGGGGTTTGTTTGAATTATTTCGTCTAAATCGCGCCTTGCTTGACCAAAATCCCCTGTAAACATGAGCGCTTTGGCTCTATTTAATTTAAACAAGGGCCGGGCTTCAGTGTCAATTGCTTTTGTATACCAAGTAACAGCTTTATCTTGGCGCCCTGTCAAAGAATAAGCCGTACCAGCGATATCCATGACATTGGCTTCAGATACAGGTAAGCTTTCAAAAGTATCGAGCGCAAGCTGAGCGTTATTATACTGACCCATGATAACAAAAACCCGTGCCAACTGCGCATATCCTGCAGACGATTGAGGGTTAAGATTCGTCACTGTTTGAAAGGCCTTGGAAGCCATATTATATTTCTTCTGCTCAAGAGATAATAGACCAACGAGAAAATGTGCTTCAGCAACATCAGGTCGGTATTTCAGAACAAGTTTTGCACACTGAATAGCCTGCTCTAAGGAGCCAGAATTAAAAGCATCATAGCCCCGTTTGAGAAATTTACGGACATCGACATCTTCCATTTTTGGCGAGGACTTGGCCTGCGTCATGTTACAACCCGATCATATCTCTAAATTTGTAAAAGGACATCCCTGCAGCGAGCAGAGGTTGACGGAAAAGACGTCCGCCGGGAAAAGCTTTGTGTCTGACTTTTGCCATGATATCAAAGCGAGATTTATCACCTGATATGGCTTCAGTAATTAGGCGGGCTGACATATGAGTCGGAGCAACGCCGTGGCCACTATAAGCTTGAGCATAATAAATATTATGATCAAGTTGACCAACTTGTGGAATGCGATTGAGTCCGATACCTATATAACCACCCCATTCATAATCGATACGAACATCATCAAGCTGTGGAAAGACTTTAAGCATATTGGGTAAAAGAGCTTTCTTGATAGAAGCTGGATGCCTTGCAGAATAATTTGCAAGCCCCCCAAACAACAAACGGCCGTCTGCGGACATTCTAAAATAATCAAGAGCCCATCGTTGATCACAGACCGCATAGTCAGCAGGCATCAAGCGATTAATAACCTCAGGTTCAAGGCGTTCAGTGGCAATAATATAACTGCCAGCGGGCAAAACTCTGGCCGCCAACTTGGGTTCTAATTTACCAAGATAAGCATTGCCCGCCACAATCACTTGAGCTGCGGAAACTTGCCCTTTTCTCGTTTTCAAGGAGACTCGATCACCGCGCTCAATCTCGATTACTTCAATTTCTTCATAGATTTTAACCCCTAAACGTTGAGCGGCTCTCGCTTCGCCTCTCACCAAATCTAAAGGTTGAAGATGCCCCCAGCCCATATTAACAAGGCCGCCCATATACTGGTTGCTATCTATCACCTCTTTCAAGGAGCTTTTATCTGTGTAACACTGCATTTTATGCGGATACCCAAGACGTTCCATGGTCTCGGCAGTCTCCTGTAGCTCTTTCAGTTCTGATTTCTTCATTGCAGCATCTAAATAGCCCCACTTCAGATCACAATCGATGTTATATTTTTCTATTACGTCAGAGACGATATCGACGCATTCAATCCCCATATCAAAAACTGCTTTGGCATTATCAGAGCCAAAGGTGTTTTTAATGTCCTCATAATTTGCTAAATCTTGACCGTAGCCGCCAATTAATTGGCCACCGTTTCGCCCCGACGCACCCCATCCAACTTGATTTTGTTCAAGAACGACTACTTTAAACCCTTTTTCAGCCAATTGTAGAGCCGCTGAGATACCTGAAAAACCAGCCCCGACAATAGCAACATCGACATCTACAGCCCCCTCAAGCCGGTCAAACATGTCGATGTCCCGCCGATAAGCTGAATAATAGGAATCTGATAAATCGTTAGAATGAATACTATCTTTATATTGCATACTGAGGCCCCCACGCCTTTATAAAATTCTTAAATATTTTGAATATTCTAGTGAGGCAAAATCTTGATGTGTTTCAGCCTCTTCTTGTTTCCTTATACGATGATATAACTCGTGAAACCGCTCCCCCAAAATTTCTTTCATAAATTCACTCCTCTGATAAATTTCAAGAGCAGTAAACCACCGGACAGGTAGAGGGATTCTCTCAATCACATCGTCAAATTCATTTATTGCTTCAATAGGTTGTATCTTATTATTAAAGCCATGCATTACACCAGAAAGAACGATCGTCATCAGATGATATGGATTAGCATCAGCCCCAGCAATTCGATATTCAAAGCGTTTATTCTTTGTATCAGAGAGTGGCACCCTTATGGCCACTCGACGATTGTTCAGGCCCCAACTTTTATGCATTGGAACATACATATCAGGGTCGAAACGTCTGTAACTATTCGCGTTAGGAGCCAGAAGTGCCAGGCCATCTTCCATGACATCTAAAAGTCCGCCGATACCATATCTTAGAAGCGTATCCCCCTCATCATCCGCGAAAATATTCTGCCCGCCTTGATCACACAGACTCAGATGTAGGTGCATGCCACTACCGGTGTGGCCTGCAAGAGGTTTTGCCATAAAAGATGCTAACATGTCGTGTTGCTGAGCCACATTTCTAATTACACGTTTTAATAACAACGCATAATCGGCAGCACTCATGGGATCTGAAACATGGTGTAAATTCACTTCAAATTGTCCATTCGCGCATTCAGTGATAATACCGTCGACTGGGATATCCTGAACCACACAGGCTTTCTTTATATCTTGTAGTACGGCATCAAAATCCATTTGGATATCTGCATTAAGATAGTTGTCTCCGAACGCCTCAGGCATGCCGTTTGGTGCATGTTTCACTTGGGGCGGACTCAGACTTGGCTCAAAGAGATAAAACTCATACTCATATGCAGCAGTGGCAGTTAGCCCTTGTTTTGAGAGTAAGTCTATTTGTTTCTTTAACAGAGAGCGGCTTTCAGCAAACCAAGGGCTGCCATCAAGCTCACACATATATATTTGGACTTGAGCTGTAGGATGCTTTTGCCAAGGTACTCTTTTTAAGCTTCCGAGAACTGGTCGGCATAATCTGTCAGGATCCGCGCCCAAATCTCGGAAAGTACACTCTAAACTATCGCCTGTCGTGGAGAGAAAGCTAACAGAGGATGACAGAAAAAATTTATCCTTGGAAAGTTTTTCCAACGACTCCAACGTTGTTTTTTTGACGCGGAAAATGCCATTCATGTCAGAAATTATGACATCAACAGTATCTATATCTGCATTCTTTGATAGAAATTCCTGCACTTCAATTTCAAAAGAATTAGACACTTATTACCCTCACCACAAAATTTTTATTAGAAAGTTATACAATCAAACAAAAAAATGTTTAATTGTTAAATCATTACTGTAAATTATTGCCGGATACAAGTTAAGCTTCAGAGATAAAGTGGAATTATGACAAGTACTCTTCATCAGAAAATGACAATGAAAGAACGCTACTTTCAACTGTTCAAATATATCATCTATATTTTGCTTCTTTATAGTGTCATCGCTTTCTTCATCGAGGATCATCAAGCAGCACAGTTTACATTTAAAGACGGTATAAGTTTTTCAAATTTGTATCAGGCATATCCTCAATTTATCGACACCTTGGCTTGGTATGTCTTGTTAATGCTATTCGAATTAGAAACCTATGTCATTGAAGATGATGACTTTTATGACAAGGTAAAATGGATTATCCGCCCCATTTACGCCCTATGCTACACAAGTATCACTCTTGCTTTTTTAGGGTATTTTGAACAAATGCTGATGATCTATCAGTTTGAATTTACAGAAGTGACAGATGCTTGCACCCTGATCGGGTCAAATGTGACAGCTATTGCTCTTGAGTTGAACGAATATGTAGAGCTCACCGCAGCTAACTGCAGCACCGCTACAGCACCCCTTTATATTCAAGAAAAATTTGGCATGATCGCTGATGACAATATCTTCATCCTACTTAAAAGATTAATTATGACTGATGTTGTGAATGCAGGTTCATGGCTGCTGATCGTGGTTTTATTGCAAATTGACGTCTTACTACAATTGATGGGGCGCCTAACCGATGGGTTTTACAGGACTAACCTCTATGTGAAATTGGTTCTCTATGTGGTTCTTTTTGTCTGTGCTGGCTATTGGTGGGTGTTTGGAAATTACTTAGACTTTCAAGATGCAGTACTCTGGATTTTGGCTTTCTTCTTTATTGAAATGAATTTATTCAAGTGGCACGAAGAAGAACAAGACGAAAGTTCAAAAAAGTCTGCACAATAAAAATCGCTTCTGAACTTGACGAACACTGGTTCAGAGGCCGATACTATACGCAACAACAACGCTTAATGGTTAAAAAAGATGAAACGATTAATTAATCCGTTTTAGAAAAACACAAAAACAAGGACAAGGCACTGGTAACAGGTCTTGATAGGTGTGTTATGACAGATGCCAAAAGCATCGAAGAAGTAAATCAATGGCTTAAGGCCAATAATATCGATGATATAGAATGTATGGTGGCTGATGTCGCCGGAATCGCTCGCGGGAAATCAATGCCCCGTCAAAAATTCATCGATGATATTCAAACACGCAGTCTACGGTTGCCAGAAACTCTTTTTGGCATGACAGTTCACGGTGATTTTGCCTTGAATGATGATATGCAAGAAACCGAACAAGATATTATCCTTGTCCCAGATCTCACCACCATTTGTAAAACACCTTGGCAGAGTGAGCCAACTGCCAGTGTCATCTGCGCCAGTGAATATGAAGATGGTACGCCAGTCCATTTTGCTCCCCGCGAAATATTGCAAAAAGTCATAAAACTTTATCATGATGAAGGTTGGCAGCCAATTGTTGCCCCTGAATTTGAATTCTATCTATTGGAAAAACAAGAAACTGTCACAGCCGATCCACGCCCCCCCGTCGGCATGTCCGGCAGGAGAGACGTGGGCACAAGCCCCTATTCTATTGATAGCCTTGATGAATTCGCCTCTTATTTTGATGACATTTATAATGCATGCGAAGATCAAAATATTGATGTAGACACTCTGATCCATGAAGGCGGTCAAGGGCAGTATGAATTTAATGTAATTCACGGAGATGCTTTAAAAGTTGCAGATCAAAGCTTTCTCTTTAAGCGCATTATTCGTCAAGTGGCTCTACACCATGAAATGTTTGCGAGCTTTATGGCGAGTCCTTATCCAGAAACTTTTGGCTCTGCTATGCATATTCACCAATCTGTGGTTGATTTACAAACAGGGAAAAATATCTTTTCAAAAGACGATGGCAGCGATACTCCCTTATTTACATCCTACATTGGTGGCTTACAAAAGCATTTATCAAATTGCCTACCACTCCTCGCCCCTTACGTGAATAGCTACATTCGCTTTGGATCTGGTTGGTCCTGCCCGACCAATACACATTGGGGGAGAGAAAATCGTTCTGTCGGACTTCGGGTTCCTTCTGGTGCACCTGAATCTCGTCGAATTGAGAATCGAATTGCTGGCTCTGACGTCAATCCTTACTTAGCAATCGCTGCTTCCCTTGCCTGTGGCTATATAGGCATGAAAGAAGGCGTAAAGGCCTCTGCAGAGTTTAAAGGCTCTGCTTATGAAGCACGAGGCCGTGCTCTGCCGCGTCATTATCTAGATGGTCTAAAAAACTTCGGTAATAGTGACGCAATGAAAGAAATTTTCGGTGCGGAATTCATCAGAACTTATATTCAAGTTAAAGAAATGGAATATGATGATTATGCCAACTATCTCAGCCCGTGGGAAAAGAAATATTTAATGCTTCATGTATAAGAGAATGAATGATGACTGACCAAGAAAAAACGATTCAAGACTTGGATGCAAAACACCATTTGCACCCCTTCATGCCTCATCCAGACATCGCCCGTAAAGGCGCGCGTGTCATTACAAGAGCGGAAGGCTGTTATATCTATGATGACTCAGGTCATAAAATATTAGATGCCATGGCAGGGCTGTGGACGACACAGATCGGCACAGGTCGGGAAGAGATGGTCCAAACCGCAGCTGAGGCAATGCGTCAATTATCCTATTATAATACCTTCTTTTATACCACACATCCTAATGTGGCACGATTAGCAGAAAAAATTGCTGAGAAAACCCCAGGGGACATAAGCAAAATACACTTTGCTAGTTCTGGTTCAGAAGCTGTGGATACAGCCTATAAATTGGTAAAATATTATTGGAACTTAAAAGGCCAACCTCAGCGTAAGCAATTTATAGCCCGCGAAAATGCCTATCATGGATCAACAGCGGTTGCTGCATCGCTTTGCGGGCTCTCGGGTATGCATGAAAAATATGACCTCCCTATCGACGGTATCCACCATGTGGGACCAGCACCTCACTACTACAACAATGGAGGAGAGATGACAGAGGACGCATTTCGGGATCATTGTGTACAAGCCATTGAAGATAAAATATTAGAAATTGGCCCCGACAATGTAGCCGCCTTTATTGGCGAGCCCATACAGGGAGCGGGTGGTCTAATCATTCCACCAGAAGGCTACTGGACAAAAGTTGAAGCTCTCTGTCGTAAATACGGCATACTATTGTGGTGTGATGAAGTAATTACAGGCTGGGGCCGGACCGGAAAATGGTTTGGGTCAGAATATTACGGGGTCACGCCTGATATCATTACAATGGCCAAAGGCCTTACGTCAGGGTATCAACCCCTCTCTGCAGTTGCACTCGGCGGGGACATCGCTGAGACAATCAGTCAAGAAGAAGGGGAAATGGTTCACGGCTTCACCTATTCTGGCCACCCAGTGGCTACAGCAGTTGGCTTGAAAAACATTGAAATTATGGAACGGGAAGGCCTTATAGATACACCAGATCAAGATGAAAAAATATCATATTTTTCAGAACAGCTATCTCTTCTTAACGATCATCCTCTTGTTGGTGAGACGCGAACACTGGGGTTATTAGGGGCGATTGAACTGGTCAAGGACAAGACAACACGGGCTCGATATTCGGATGAAGAAAATGTTGGATTCATTTGTCGTGAACATTGCTTTGACAGTGGATTAGTGATGCGCAGTGTTGGGAATACGATGATTTTATGCCCCCCACTCGTCATTACAACTGAACAGATTGATGAACTCATAGCCAAAGCAAGAGAGGCTCTAGATAAAACCTATTCGCAAGTATCAGGCTAAATTTTATCTTGCCTCTGGCTTCGTGCCAAAGATAGAAGATACAAGATATCAGCAGCGATTGTTGCTCCAGCAAGGGCCGTTATTTGTGACGGCCCTTCATAATGAGGGGCAACCTCCACTTGGTCACCCCCAACAAAATCTAATCCCGCTAAACCTTCAAGGACATGCCTCGCATAAGCCACAGATGGACCGCCAATGACAGGGGTGCCTGTTGCGGGGGCAAAAGCCGGATCCAAGAAATCAATATCGAATGTGAGATAGGCTTTCGCAGTGCCTACTCGATCTTTAATTCTTGCCGCCACTGCTTGAGCAGACATCTCAAGACATGCATTGGCGTCAATAATTTCGATGCCATGTGTTTCGGGATTAGGCGTTCTTAAACCAACATGGATCGACCGAGAGCAATCTATCCACCCTTCCCTTATCCCATGATAAAACATCGTCCCGTGGTTAAGGTCCCCATCAACCCAAGTGTCTGAATGTGCATCAAAATGCACAAGAGCAAGAGGGCCGTGGATTTCTGCATGGGCTTTTAGTAGCGGATAGCTCACAAAATGATCCCCCCCAAGGCACAATAGATTTGCGCCAGAAGCGAGAATTGATTTTGCTTTTTCATGGACCACAGGAGTTAGTCTGTCAGGATAGGCCGTAAAGCCTTGAACGTCACCAAAATCTCTGACTTTGTGCGCGTCACGCACATCAAAATTCCAAGGCCACAAGCCCCATTCAAATTCACCAACATGGACAGATTGTTCTCGGATCGCACGGGGACCAAATCGGGCACCAGGACGACCAGTTGTCCCTAAATCGTAGGGAATTCCTAAGATAGCCAGGTCAACAGACTCTGGATCATCCGTACGACCAGACCTGAAAAAGCTTAAGTCGCCTGAATAACTATCATCCCAATCTAGTGCCATATGGTCTTCCTCCTAATCCTTAGGAAACACCCTAGCAAAATATAAAAACAGTACAATGAGAAGTTTATTTAAGTCTCTTTAGGGGGGCGTGCTAAGGACTTGATAATGCCACGCCAACTTTGAACTTCTTGTTCGCTTGGACTTGCGCTGGTCACCATGTTTCGGATCATTCTTTGCTGATGTGCACGACGATCCTCAGATTTGAAATACCCTCGTTTATCCAGTTCAACCTCTAGATGATTGATCATTCCAAGCAAAGAGTCTTTACTTGCTTGCCCTTCTGGAAAGGCTGGCTGGTAGGCGGGTGTTGCGTCAATAGTCTGAGAAAATTCATAGGCTGCTATAATCACGGCCTGAGCGAGATTAAGGCTTGCGAATTCAGGATTAACAGGCACTGTTAAAATTTGATCAGCAAGGGCAACATCATCATTTGCCAATCCTGAGCGTTCTGGGCCAAACAAGTATGCTGATCGTTCGCCATTCTGTATTTTATGGCGTATTTGAGCTGCAGCTTCACGCGGCGTTGCGACAGACTTTGCCATGCCTCTTTCTCTGACGGTAGTAGCAAATACCAATCGACAGTCTGCGATGGCCTCTTCCACAGTTTCAAAGACTTTAGCTTGATCTAATAGCATATCAGCACCGCTCGCTGCAGGTCCAGCATCTGGGTTAGGCCACCCATCTCGTGGACTGACTAGACGCATGTCTGTAAGGCCAAAGTTAAGCATGGCCCGTGCTGCTTTCCCAATATTTTCACCAAGCTGAGGGCGAACAAGGATGATGGCTGGCGCGAGATCAGTCATCAGTCAGCTTTCCGCCACTTGGTTCCAGATGGACTTGTCTCAAGCGCAATACCTTGTTCTTTCAACTCTTCGCGAATAGCATCCGCAGTGGCGAAATTTTTCTCAGACCGAGCATCATCATAAGCCTTAATCCGATCATTGAGCACATCTATATCCATATCCACAGATTGGAACCAGTCAGCACTCGACATTTCGAGAAAGCCCATGAAAATTGCTCCGGCCTTTAAATCTTCTAACTGACCATTGGTCGCAAGTGCATCAAGAGCTGCCAATGCTTTGGGAGAATTCAAGTCATCCGATAACGCATCAATCACCGAGGCAGGTACATTTGTAGATGCCTGTACATTTTCTGTGAGGCGATACCATTTATCCAGCCGTCGCTCGCATTCCTTAACTGATCCATGAGAAAAATCAATAGGTTGACGGTAATGCGCCGTCAGTAAAGACATTCGCAAAGCTTCGCCCTTATGGTCTTCAATAAGGTCATGTACAGTGTGAAAATTGCCAAGAGATTTCGACATTTTTGTCCCATCAACTGTAAGATAGCCATTATGCATCCAGTATCGGACAAACTCTTTGTCATTTGTACATTCTGATTGCGCAATTTCATTCTCATGATGAGGAAAAATGAGGTCTTGACCACCGCCATGAATATCAAATGTTTCACCCAAATGTTTAGCCGTCATACAAGAACACTCTAGATGCCAACCAGGTCTTCCTCTGCCCCAAGGACTGCCCCAGCCGACTTGATCTTCCGATGATGGTTTCCAAAGAACAAAATCTGCCGGGTCTTTCTTGAATGGGGCTACTTCAACACGTGCACCAGCCACAAGTTCATCACGGCTATGGCCACTTAGACGTCCATAATTATCCATACTAGGCACATGGAACATAACGTGCCCCTCTGCTTCATATGCATGGCCTTTATCTATGAGCTGGCGCATCATTTTAATCATCTCAGGTAAGTGCTCAGTTGCGCGCGGCGTTTGCGACGGATCTAGGGCACCCAGTGTAGCCATATCTTCGGTATAGACTTTTTCATAGCGGCGAGAGATTGTTTTTATGGAAACACCCTCCTCAACAGCTCTCTTCATAATTTTGTCGTCAATATCCGTAAAGTTCCGAGCATAAGTGACATGCTCAGGCCCATACACATGATTTAATAATCTGAACATCATGTCAAAAACAATAACAGGGCGTGCATTGCCAATATGAGCATAGTCATAGACCGTAGGCCCACAGACATACATGCGTACATTCTTTGGGTCTATAGGCTCAAACTTTTGTTTTTCACGTGCAAGCGTATTGTAAACATATAAATCTGTCATGATTGTCTCTGTTATGCAGCCTCGCCGTTTAGACGGGCGATGACTCTCTTTGGGCCAAGGAGAGGCATCAATGTTGCCATTTCAGGCCCTCTGTTTTGACCCGTCAAAGCAAGACGCAGAGGCATGAAGAGCGCTTTTCCTTTGGCGCCCGTCTCAGCCTTAATAGCGTTGGTCCATGCGGACCACGTTTGATCATCAAATGATCCCTCAGGCAGAAGTGAGGCACAGATAGCCATATGGGCAGCATCCTCAATAACAGGAGAAACAGGTCCATCGATAATTTTTTGCCACTCTTCAACATCAGATATCTTGGTAATATTCGCTTTTACAACATCCCATAAATCTTCAGACACGTCTTTTAAGCGGTTTTCCACCTCTGCGAAGGGAAGGTCATGAAGAATTGATGCATTCAGTTTTTCAATCTCAGCCGTATCCATTTTGGCTGTTGAACGGCCAAACTTCTTGAAAGAAAATCCTTCAATGAGAGGACCTGCTGAAACAAAAGCTTGTATGGGATCAGAAGTGCCAGTTCTGGCAACTAAAGAGACAATTGACATTGGTTCAACACCAACAGTTTCGCGGTACTCTTCAATAGACATCGCCCCAGAACGCTTGCTGAGGCCTTCGCCGTCTTTCCCTGTCAAAAGGCTAAAGTGAGCCATCTGAGGCGCTTGACTGCCTACAGATTCAAAAATTTGAATTTGCACAGCAGAATTTGTTACATGATCTTCACCGCGTACAATATGTGTTATCCCGTAATCTACATCATCAATCACACTCGGCAATGTATAAAGATAGGATCCATCCGCACGGATCAAAATAGGATCAGAGACATTCTGAAGTTCAATATGAACATCATTTCTGATGAGGTCTGTCCACTCTGCTGCTTTAGTATAATCTAATTTGAATCGCCAATGTGGTTTTCGCCCTTGGGCTTCATAAGCTGCTATTTCAGCTTCTGTCAAAGAAAGAGCCGCTCTATCATACACAGGAGGTTTCCCGCGCCCCATTTGAATTTTTCTTTTAATATCAAGTTCTTCAGCTGTTTCAAAGCAGGGATAAAGAAGGCCTTCTTTTTTTAATTTTTCCGTCACTTCTTCATAGCGATCAAAGCGGTCACTTTGATTAAAAGTTTTGTCCCACTCAAGTCCAAGCCAAGTTAGATCTGTTTTGATGGCCTCTTCATTTTCTTTTGTAGAGCGCTCAAGGTCGGTATCGTCAATCCGGAGGATAAAGTCACCGCCTTGTTGGCGTGCATACATCCAGTTAACAAGAGCTGCACGGATGTTGCCCAAGTGTAATTTACCTGTCGGGCTTGGGGCGAAACGGACTTTAACAGACATATAAATTATCCTACTTTATTTTCTTTCAGAAGGTGAGCGCTTCTGTATCCATTGGTAATAGGATAGCGGCGATCACGTCCATAATTTTTTCTTGTAATTTTGACACCCGGTGGTGCTTGACGTCTTTTATATTCGGCGATGTACAGCAAGTGTTCAATTCGCGCAAGTTCTTCCTTATCAAAACCTTGGTCTAACAAGTCTTTTACGGACTTTTCCTCATCTACGAGAGCCCGGAGGATTGCGTCCAAACGCTCGTAAGGCGGCAAACTGTCCTCATCTTTTTGATCATCTCTGAGTTCTGCCGTTGGTGGTTTCACAATAATATTCACAGGAATGACTTCACTGTCAGGTCCGAGCGCACCTGTAGGAAAATGTGTATTTCGCCAGTGACACAGGTCAAAAGCCGTCGTTTTATAGACATCCTTTAAGGGGTTATATCCACCGCACATATCCCCATATAAAGTAGCATAGCCCACAGACATTTCAGATTTGTTTCCTGTGGTTAACACCATATAGCCAAATTTATTAGAGAGACTCATCAGAATGAGTCCTCTCAGTCTCGACTGAATATTTTCTTCTGTGGTATCTGGCGTTGTATTGCTAAAGGCATCCTCAAGCATCTTATCAAAAGCAGCGACCCCCTCTGCAATTGCAATATTTTCATAGCTAACCTTCAATGCCTCGGCGCATTGCTCCGCATCAGTAAGGCTTTCCCCAGAAGTATACCGCGATGGCATCATGACACAGCGTACTCTGTCAGCGCCTAAAGCATCCACAGCGACGGCAGCCGTCAGAGCACTATCCACGCCACCTGATAGACCAATGAGCACACCTGGAAATCTATTCTTATTCACATAATCCTTCACCCCCAAAACCATAGCTTGGTATATGGCCTCAAGTTCAGAAGGCACAGCCTCATGCAGGCGCGTGATGCAAGCCCCCTGTTGGAATTCAACCAAGGCGCCCTCTTCTTGCCATGCTTTCATCTGTACAGGACATGTCCCATCTTTGTTTAGAACAAAAGATGCGCCCTCAAAGACCAGTTCATCTTGGCCACCAATTTGGTTACAAAACACCAGTGGCAATTTCGTTTCCGCGACACGGGCTGTGGCATGCACCATGCGCTCAGGATGTTTATCTGCTTCAAAAGGACTACAGGTTGGGACGATTAAAATGTCCGCATTCTGTTGATACAATGATTTTGCAGACGCTTCAAACCACATGTCTTCACAGATCATGACCCCAAGACGACATCCTCTGAATTCTATGGGTGCTGGTAAAGGTCCCTGTTCAAAAACACGAACTTCATCGAACACACCATAATTTGGCAGATCATATTTATATCGAACTTGTTGGATTTTCCCCTGATCTAGAAGGACGGTTGCATTATGTAATTTGCCCCGATCAAGGTAAGGAACACCCACAAGTAATCCCGGGGCATTCTCTGCCTTTGTTAAGGCACTAAGACGATCTAAGGCGTCTCTAGCTGCGGTGACAAGAGACGGCTTCAAGACAAGGTCTTCGATCGGATACCCCACAACAGACAATTCTGGTGTGACGATTAAATCAGCGCCAGCTTGGGAAGCTTGTTCATAAGCTGATGAAATGAGATCACAATTAGAAGCAACAGCCCCTACAGTGGGATTCAGCTGTGCAATATATATTTTCAAATTAATAGTCATGCCTGCCTTTTAAAATGGATTGGCAAGCATGACAAGTTGATAATGGTTTATTCTGCAGCGTTTAATGCCTTTTTCTCTCTTTTTATAAAGAGCTTATTAGCCGCCATAATATACGCCCGCGCTGCAGCGGTAATTGTATCTTCATGTGCACCCTGCCCGTTCACAGTTCTACCCTCTTCCTCTAGGCGTACGGTACATTCTGCTTGAGCATCTGTTCCTTGGGTGACTGCATGGACTTGAAACAATTGCAGCGAAGGATTGAAATCCAACATTTTTTTAATGGCATTAAAAGCCGCATCAACAGGCCCGTTCCCGTGAACAACTTCATTCACTTCTTGTCCATCAATCATCATAATCATATCGGAAACTGATTTACCTTCAGACCCTGTATAGGTATTCAGCTTTACCAATTGGAACCGATTGCTACTTGTTGATACCTGATCGTCAACAATCGCCACAATATCTTCATCATAAATATTCTTTTTACGGTCACCTAAGGCTTTGAACCTTTTAAAACATTCCTGGAATGCATTATCACCAAGTTCATAGCCTAGATCTTCAAGCTTATCAGCAAAAGCATGACGTCCAGAGTGTTTGCCCATGGTCAGTTTACTCTCTGTGACCCCAACACTCTCTGGGGTCATAATTTCATAGGTTTCAGCATGTTTCAGAACACCGTCTTGGTGAATGCCACTTTCATGAGCAAACGCATTGGCACCAACAATAGCTTTATTATTCTGAACTGTGAATCCCGTTACAGTTGAAACCAGGCGAGAGGCTCGCATGATCTCTTGGGACTGAATATTGGTCTCGTAAGGCAAGGCATCCCCGCGTGTACGAAGTGCCATAACAATTTCTTCCATAGCAGCATTCCCTGCACGCTCGCCGATACCGTTAATGGTGCATTCTATCTGACGCGCACCACCATCAAGCCCAGCTAAGGAGTTAGCCACAGCCAAGCCTAGGTCATTATGACAGTGGGTTGAGAAGATGGCCTTATCTGCATTCGCAACATTTTGAAAGACGCTTTCAAACATATGACGATATTCGTCTGGCGTAGAATAGCCCACAGTGTCAGGAAGGTTTATTGTAGTTGCTCCTGCTTTAATCGCTGTATCAACACAGCGATGAAGAAAATCTAAATCTGTACGCGTCGCATCTTCCGCTGACCACTCAACATCATCAATTAAATTTCTCGCATGAGAAACAGAAGCATGAATAGCCTCCAGCACTTCTTCAGGCGACATATTTAATTTATATTTCATATGCAGAGGGCTCGTGGCAATAAAAGTATGAATTCTACCGCTATTCGCTCCCTTAAGGGCTTCCCCCGCTCGATCGATATCGCCGAGTGCTGCTCTGGCTAATGAGCAAATCGTACTATCCTTTATACGATCCGCAATTTTTCTCACACACTCAAAATCACCATCTGAAGCGATCGCAAACCCAGCTTCAATCACATCCACACGCATCGCTTCTAAAACATCAGCAATTCGCAATTTTTCTTCAATTGTCATTGACGCACCAGGTGACTGTTCCCCGTCACGTAGCGTCGTATCAAATATTTTCACCATATCTTTTTGAGACATTAGCTTCACCCTAGTTTCCTCTAATTGAGGACTTTTGTTATTAAAATATATTAAAACCCAGTCTAACCCTTAAACAGACGTACATCATGTACACTATTGTTTAAGGGCCGATCAGTCGACCAGCACCGAGAAGAAGGAGAGGGAGCAGAAGTGAGAAAGTAAAATGAGCAGCCTTAAGTTCAGAAAGAGTTTCTTTCTGTACAATTGCCTTTGCATTTAAGTTGCGATAATTTTCAAACACAGTCTTTTCTGCCTAAAATGTGTATCACTTTATTTCTTGTGCACATTGTTATCCTTATACTAAAAGACACGCAAGCGAAATTTTGTGAAATTTAATTACTCAGAAATTTTAAATAAAGACTTACCCACTCTACCCGTCTGAAGTGTGTTTGCAATCGCCTCTTTAAAGTCTTCGAGTGGATAAATAGTCTCAACAGGACTTGTAAGGATATCCTGCCTGTATAAACGGGCCGCTTGTTTCATAATCCATAACATTTTAAGCGGGTTCTGTTGCCCAATCCAGTTGGGCATAAAAAAGCCAGTGATTGACGCTGTCGGTGTCATAAGGTCACGCGAAGGAATGGTTAAGGGCGCGGCTGATAATGTACCGTAAACGACCATCTTCCCTCCCAAAGAGAGACATCGAACCATAGCTGATCCCAGTGCACCACTCACACAATCAAGGGCATGTTTAACGCCTGCTCCTTGGGTGTAATGGTCTACGGCTTCAATCAGGTCATCTGTGTCTGTTTCAATGATATGGGTTGCACCCAATGATTTTAAGATATCAGTATTTTCTGGACCCCGAACAATAGGAATTGTTTTAAAGCCAAAATGAACACCCATTTTTACGACCATTTTACCAAGGGCGGATGCACCTGCACTGATGAGAATTGTGTCACCTTTCTTTACCTTGAGGATATGATGGACCATAATATAGGCAGAAAGTGGGTTAATGAAGAACATGGCCGCTTGTTCATCTTTAATGTGATCGGGAACAACAGCGCACCGAATAGCATCAACCGCTGTATATTCTTGCCAAGCCCCATTTGGGGGGCCTGCAAGAAGTGCCACACGCTTTCCTTTTAAGCGTTTAGCCATAAAGCCACGTCCACACTCTTCGACAACCCCTACTCCTTCCCCGCCCAAGGAAAAAGGATAACCAGGAAAAACTTGCTCTTTATTTGGGTCTAAGGTGAGTTCGCCGCTTTGATTCCAAATTGCGCGGCTCAATGCCTCTTCATAATCCCCTCTTACAAAGTTTATGTCGGAGGGATTTATCGCGGCCATTTTCATTTTAACAAGAACTTGGCCTTCTTTAGGCACCGGTTTTGGGCTCTCTATTAGGCTTAAAGACGATAAATCTTCCGATGGAGAATTAATGTGAATAGAGCGCATGCTCTCCTCCTAAAATGGTCCACAAACCAAGGCACGTTCAACGCCTTTGGGATAGTCTTTGGGTTCTAAAATGGCGATTTTTTCGTGACCAATTAAGACATCCTTAATAAGAGAAGAATAAGTCACTGCACTTTCTTTCATCATCCCTAACATTGGCCATCCCCATAAAGCGGAAACATAAACACCATCTTGAACAAAATGCGGGTCTGTTAAGAACGTGCAGGCAATGACAGGCTCTACCGGGCTACGGTTTGTCTCGCTCCCACCAACGAGGTCAATAACGACACTGCCCTCTTCTAAAGAATGTTTAAGATGATCATTTGTAATCAAAAAATTCTTTCCGCGAAGTTCTGGCGGTTGTTCGGCACCATTCACAATGAGGTCTGCGCCTTCGAGATAAGGAAGAATGGCATCTGCCTGTGTTAACTTTCGACCAAGAATGTGTATTTCTCGAACCCCTTGATCAAACAATTCACGAATAGCACCCTGAGCCACATTTCCGTAGCCAAGCACCAAAGCTTTTATATCCTTCACTGCCTTATGGGGCTTACCTTTAGAGAGAAGTTTGACACCGTACCGTGCCCCAGCCATACCTGTTTCATGTAGACATTGTATCCGGCGAAGTCCGAAGTCAAAAGGATTATGATCTTCTCTATACACCTCTATAGATTCTTCACCCTGCTCACTAATAAACTCAGCAATATCAAAGAGGTGCGTCTTTTTTGCTTTCAATTTTGAAAGGATTTTATGAGAATCTTTAAAGGCTGACCCATCATAAATATATAAACAGTCCGGTCCAACATCAGATAGATCGTTAAAAGCCAGTGAGCTTTGCACCACAGACAAGGATTTTGGATCTCTATTCCCTGCCCGGCGAATAGCATATCGCAGCAAAGGATTCCAATCCAAGACGTTGATTTTCAGTTTATTCATTACACCTGTGGCAATGAAAGGTGCAAGCGCCTCAGCCATCGCTGTTCTTCCAAGGATTTCTTCATCCGTTTGGACTTTTGGACTTTCAAGGATTTCTTCCATGGCCAAAACTGTTATTTTGTGATCTTCAAGCATTTTTGCGCGATCAGGATAACTGCTGAAATGAGCCATACAAAAGAGGATGGTCCCCTCAGCCATTTTATCGATGCTCTCAAGGCTTGGCCCTTTGAATTTAATCACCATATCTTTGCCTGCATAAAGCTCGTCATGGGTTTCTAAACTTGCGCCGGCTATTGCATATTCCGCATCAGAAAACCCAATACCTTCTCCAGCCCCTTCTTCTACAGCAACATCCAGCCCTGCTGCAACAAGATGGCCAACATCTTCAGGCGTTAATGCAACACGTTTTTCAAGGGCTCCTGGATTTTCCGGAGACTCAACTTCTTTTGCTAAACCAATTTTTTGAACGCCCACATCCTGCTCCCTACCCAGATTATAGATATGATAAAAATCACATCTCATTCGAGTAGCATGCACACGAAAATTGAGCAATTAATTTATAGCCAGATTGGCTATTTCTCGTAAATACAAAAAAACGGGAAGCCAAAGCTTCCCGCCTATAAATCTCATAAACAGTGAGACATTTAGTTCTTGTTTTTATCCACAAGTTGACCTTCTTGCATCCAAGGCATCATACCACGAAGTCTTGCACCAACTTCCTCAATGGGATGTTCTGCTTCGATTTGACGATGGGCTTTCAATTCAGGATTGCCAGCCTGATTATCCAAAATGAAGTCTTTAACAAAACGGCCTTCCTGAATATCTTTCAAGACACGGTGCATTTCTTTCTTTGTATCTTCAGTAATAATGCGTGGTCCAGTTTTATAATCCCCGTATTCCGCTGTATTCGAGATAGAGTAACGCATATTTGAAATACCGTTTTGATAGATCAGATCTACGATCAACTTGGTCTCGTGTAGGCATTCAAAATATGCCATTTCTGGTGCATAGCCGGCTTCTGTTAGGGTCTCGAAACCACACTGAATTAATTTTGAAATACCACCACATAGAACAGCTTGTTCTCCAAAGAGGTCAGTTTCGCACTCTTCACGGAAATTTGTTTCAATAATACCAGAGCGCCCACCGCCCACACCGGAAGCATACGCCAAGGCAACTTCTTTAGCAGACCCAGAAACGTCCGCATTCACAGCAATCAAACAAGGGACACCTGCCCCAATTTCATACTGATTTCTTACTGTATGACCGGGACCTTTTGGCGCAATCATAATCACATCAAGATCACGACGTGCCTCAATCAGACCAAAGTGGATGTTTAATCCATGCGCGAAAGCAAGGGTCGCGCCTTCTTTCATATTGTCATGGAGATCATTTTTATAAATTCCCGCCTGATGCTCATCAGGGGCAAGGACCATAACCAAATCTGCTTCTTTTGCAGCTTCAGCATTGCTCATGACAGTAAAGCCAGCATCTTCTGCTTTAGCTCGCGTGCTCGATCCTTCTCTAAGGCAAACGATAACATTCTTTACACCGCTATCTCGCAAATTCTGAGCATGGGCATGCCCTTGTGAACCATAACCAATTACAGCAACAGTTTTGCTTTGTATCAAACTGATATCTGTATCTGCATCAAAATAAACTTTCATTGAACTATTCCTTTAACTTTTAACTTTTAACTTTTAACTTTTAATATGTGTGATTAATCATCTATGAGAGCCGTTGTACCTCGTGACACAGCGACGGCGCCTGTTCTTGCAACTTCAACCAGACCCAGGTCTTGCATCAGTTCAATAAAGGCATCAATCTTATCGGCAGCACCTGTAAGTTCGAAAACGAAGCTGGAGGTCGTACTATCAACAACTCGGGCACGGAAGACATCTGCAAGCCTTAGAGCCTCAACACGCTTATCTCCAACTCCAATGACTTTAATGAGGGCTAGGTCACGACTAATATGTGGACCTTCAATCGTGAGATCCGCTACTTTAGCCACAGATACAATCCGGTCCAGCTGGGCTTTAATTTGCTCGATCACCATTTTTGTGCCGCTTGTTACAATGGTCACGCGAGACCGTTGACGTGCTTTATCAACTTCTGCCACAGTTAAGCTTTCAATATTATAGCCTCGGCCTGAAAACATGCCAATAACGCGCGCCAAAACGCCTGCCTCGTTATCTACGATTAACGAGATTGTATGCGGAGCTTTAATTCCTGTTTCTTTAGCCATCATCATCCCTACTCTTATACCAATGCTAACGCTTCATCATCTTTAGGATCGCCTACAACGTCCCCAGATAACATCATTTGATTGTGCGCGGCACCTGAGGGTACCATTGGGAAACAGTTCTCTAGCTTTGCAACGCATAAGTCAATCACTACAGGCCCTTCAGTCTTGATGGCCGTGATGATTGTATCATCCAGATGCTGAGGATCCGTCACACGAAGCCCTGTCGCCCCATAAGCTTCAGCAAGCTTAACAAAATCTGGCATAGAGTCTGTGTAGCTATGTGAATAGCGACTTTCGTAATTTAATTCCTGCCATTGTCGAACCATGCCCATATATTCGTTGTTTAAGATAAAAATCTTTACATTCGATCGATGTTGAATGGCAGTCGATAATTCTTGAATATTCATCTGAATAGAAGCGTCTCCAGCGATACAGAGGCATAGACGATCATCGTCAGGAACCTGAGCTCCTATGATTGCAGGGAAACCATAACCCATCGTCCCAAGTCCACCAGAAGTAAGCCAACGATTAGGCTTATCGAAACCAAAGTATTGAGCAGCCCACATTTGGTGCTGACCAACCTCTGTAGAAACAATAGGATCACGGTCTTTAGTCAATTCGTAAAGTCGTTCAATGGCCTTTTGAGGCATGATCTGTTCACTGCTGTCCTTATATTTCAAGCAGTTTATAGATCGCCATTTTTCAATTTGCTTCATCCAGGCTGATATGTCTTGCTGATGATCAGAACTATTTGTTGCATTCCATTCATCCAGTATTTGTTGCATTACAACACCTGAATCTCCAATAAGAGGAAGGTCTACTTGAATGTTTTTGTTAATGCTGGACACATCAATGTCGATATGAATTTTATAAGAGGCCGGTGAAAACTCTTCAACATTCCCTGTTACACGATCATCAAATCTTGCTCCCACACAGAGCATGACATCACAGTCATGCATCGCGTGATTTGCTTCCCATGTACCGTGCATGCCAAGCATTCCTAACCACTGAGGATCTGTGGCGGGATATGCACCAAGTCCCATCAGTGTACTCGTGATCGGCATATTTGTTTGACGGGTAAACTTTCTCAATACTTCTGATGCTTCAGGTCCCCCATTGATGACACCCCCGCCGCTATAGATGATCGGTCTCTTCGCATTCTTCAACATTTCAACTGCCGTTTTAATATCAACGTTCGGCGCTGCAGTTTGAGGATGATACGTTCTATGTTCAGATTCGTTCGGTTCTATATATTCAGCCCGTTCAACCTGAACATCTTTCGGTAAATCAATCACAACAGGTCCAGGGCGCCCATTGGTGGCAACCCAAAAAGCTTCATAAATAGCTTTTGGAATTTTTTTCGTGTGCTTAATAAGATAGCTATGCTTCGTACAAGGCCGTGTAATACCAACAGTATCAGCCTCCTGAAATGCATCCGTCCCGATCAAGTGACGGGGTACTTGCCCCGTTAAGACAATAATCGGAATGCTGTCTAACATAGCATCGGTCAGACCTGTTACTGCATTGGTTGCACCAGGTCCACTGGTCACTAAAACTACGCCCGGCTTGCCCGTAGATCGAGCATAACCTTCCGCCGCATGTGTTGCAGCCTGCTCATGACGCACAAGAATATGTCTGATCTTAGTTTGCTTAAAGATTTCGTCATAAATTGGCAAAACAGCACCACCAGGATACCCAAAGATAACTTCCACACCAAGATCAGTCAGTGATTTAATGACCATCTCTGCGCCTGACAGCATCAATTTCTCTTCAATATAGGCTTCTTCATCCATGCCATTTATTTCATCATTTTCTGTGTTTTTGTTATAATCTGTCATAAACAACTCACTACAGTAATATTTTATTTCACGAACTCTTTACATGCACTGCACAAATTAAACAACCCTAAAAATAAAAAAAAAGTGCCGCATAAATGCGACTCTTTTACGAATCCAAAATTACCCTTTTAAATTATCTGAGACTCACAAACAAATGGGGGCGCTGAAGGCGCCCCCGGGGGGTGGGTCTCGTCACATTTCAAGATCAACCTGGGCCGATGATCTTGAGGTGAAGGCACCTGGGCTGGTTGGTACCTTCTCTGAAAATATAATGTTAATAAATTACTCAGTCAACCTATTTCTTGATAATATATTTTATCAATCTATCAGATTCTCTTTCCAATTGTTGCGTATCGATGAAATTCCACTGAGAAAACTGATTTCTAAACCATGTAAGTTGCCTTTTAGAAAATCTGCGGGTTTGCATTTTGCTATTCTCAATTGCCACCTCAAGAGAAACCTCTTTATTTAGATATCGAATCAAATCTGGATAGCCTAAGGATTTCATGCAAGGTAGATTCGAATCAAGACCTCTTCTATTCAGATTTTCGACCTCATTCATCGTACCCTGCTCCATCATGAGATCAAATCTTAGATTACAACGATCATAAAGTGTCTCTCGATCAAGACTCAGGACATATTTATGAACCACGCCTTCTTGGTCTTCAGAAAGGAGCGGTCCCGGCTCATTCTTCTTTTGCCACTCACTAAGAGCTTTCCCTGAAGAAAGCCATACTTCTAGAGCTCTGCAAATTCTTTGACTATCGGCTGAATGAAGTTTTTTGAACAGAGGCGGGTCAATCTCTCTTAACCGCGCATGGAGAGCTTCGCTACCATACTGCTCACACTCTTGGCGCACGCTCTCTCTTATGGCAGGTTCAATTTTTGGAATAGTCGCAACACCCTCTAACAAAAATCTGAAATACATCCCCGTCCCTCCAACGACGATGGGAAGCTGACCTCTTGCTTGGGCGGCTCGAATTTCTTTTATTGCATCCACAGTCCAATCTGCTGCTGAACAGACATCCGAAGCGTCAAGATAGCCATAGAGTTTATGCGGTGCTTCCGCCTCCTCTTCTTGGCTAGGGCGGGCCGTTAATATACGTAGATCTCTGTATACCTGCATGCTGTCAGCATTAATTACGACCCCATTCATCTTTTTTGCCAACATTAATGCAAATGCAGACTTGCCACTGGCTGTTGGTCCTGCAATAAGTATCGTGTGTTTCACAAATTATCCTATAGCTGATTGAGTAGTATTATGGCTTATACACATGTCTTAACAATTATTCGCCCAAATGACCACACAGAAGACCTAGAAAGCTTCACAGAAAGTTTCTCAAGTCATATGAAAAGAATGATGGTTGATGATTTTACCCTCACACTTCTCTCAGAAAATACAGCTTTTGACCTCAAGTTCACTGAAAAAGAGCTTGAAGAGAACCACACGATTACGTCAACTCTCCAAGGAATTTGCGAAAACACGCCTGGGTTTGACTGGTTTATTCAGCCTCTAGAGCATCGTAAAAAGAAGATGCTTATTGCTGATATGGATAGCACCATGATTACCATAGAATGTATAGATGAATTGGCTGATTATGCCGGCATTAAAGATAAAGTATCAGAAATTACGGAACGAGCGATGCAGGGTGAGCTCGATTTTCACGCAGCTCTCATAGAGAGAGTAGCCTTACTCAAGGATATGAAAGCTTCGGTACTCATGGCCTGCTATGAGGAAAAAGTAGCCTTTACAGCAGGGGCGTATGAATCTGTCCAGACCATGCTAAAAAAAGGCGCAGTCACTGCCCTCGTCTCAGGTGGGTTTACTTATTTTACTGAAAAAGTATCCAGCCATTTAGGCTTTCAACATCATAAGGCCAACATCCTTGAAATTAAGGAAGACCGACTAACCGGGGCCATTCTCCCTCCCATTTCAGATAGCCAGACTAAAATCGATACGCTCCATGAACTTGCTGAGCGATTTAACATAAACCCGTCCGATATTATGGCTGTTGGTGATGGGGCGAATGACATTCCTATGATCAAAGGTGCAGGTGTCGGCGTCGCCTACAAAGCCAAAGAAAAGGCACGGTCTGCTGCTGATTTTCAAATCAATTACACAGACCTAAAATCCATACTCTATATCCAAGGATACACAGAGGATCAGATCCTAACCCCCTGATTGCATTAGTTTCTCTTGGAACAATAAATTAGCGTTTTGAAATAATATTTCAAAATACATGAACTTTCTATCCGTTTCCCTCATGGGATTAGCGATATTAGAAAGCCAATTTCTTCTACTTTCTGCCATACTATAGGTATGAAGGAAACATATGGGCCCATCCATATTTACTACCCAGAAACAATAAAATGACCTGGGGCGGGAGAGTAGAATGTCTAAGAAAGTCAGTTTAAGAGATAAGTATGAACTACGTGAAGGCACAGCCTTTATGTCAGGCATCCATGCCTTAGTTCGCCTGCCTATGGTTCAGCGATGGCGTGATGAACAAGCTGGACTTAATACAGCTGGTTTCATTTCAGGCTATCGTGGATCTCCTCTGGGTACATATGATCTTGAGTTGAGCCGAAACACAAAACTTCTTGATGAGAATCATATTAAATTTGTTCCGGGCCTAAATGAAGATCTTGGCGCAACAGCTGTTTGGGGTTCACAAACAATCCCTAAAGACCAGTCTGAATATGATGGCGTCTTTGGTATTTGGTACGGCAAAGGCCCTGGCGTTGATCGTTCTATGGATGCGCTTAAACACGCTAACTTTGATGGTACAAGTCCTTACGGCGGTGTTCTTGCTATTGCTGCCGATGATCACGGCTGTAAATCATCAACGTTACCTCACCAATCAGATCACAATTTCATGGCTGCTTTCATGCCTGAATTATATCCAGCATCAGTGCATGAATTTGTAGAGTACGGCCTTCTCGGTTTAGCAATGTCGCGCTTTGCGGGCACATGGGTGGGCTATAAAGTTATTTCAGAAACAGTAGAAACAGCAGGATCTGTTAACCTAAGTCGTGAAGGGCGCGAGATCATTTTCCCAGAATTTGAAATACCTGACGGCGGTCTCCATTACCGCTGGCCGATGGTCTGGAAAGAAAAAGATACTTTGATGCAGAACTATAAAGGTTTTGCGGCACAAGCCTTTGCGCGCGCCAACAATATTGACCGTCTCATTTTTGATAGCCCAAAACCAAAATTCGGCATCATTACGACCGGAAAATCCTATCAAGATGTCCGTCAAGCCTTGCATGAACTTGGTATTACAGAAGAAGTTGCGAAAGAAATTGGCCTAAGATTATATAAAGTGGGCATGCCTTGGCCTCTTGAACCTGAAGGGGTTCGGGCTTTCTGTGAAGGCTTGGACGAAGTCTTAGTGGTCGAAGAAAAACGTGAAATGATTGAACACCAGATGCGTTGGCAGCTCTATAACTGGAAAGAGAATGTCCGCCCAACGGTTGTCGGAAAACACGATGAAAATAATAATTGGATGCTGCGTGCTGACGGAGATCTTGATGTGGGAACAATTGCTCAAGTCATCTCTGATCGCATGTCTAAGCTCTATAATTCTTCCGATATGAAGGCTAAGCTTGATTATTTCCAAGACAGAAAACGTTCTTCTGTTGGCTATACACCAGCTGTTGCAAGAACCCCCTATTTCTGTTCTGGCTGTCCCCATAACAGTTCCACAGTTGTGCCTGAAGGCAGTCGCGCCCTTGCGGGGATCGGTTGTCATATTATGGCGACAAATATGGACCGCAACAATGAAGACTTCACGCACATGGGCGGTGAAGGCGTTACTTTTGTTGGTCAAATGCCCTTTTCAAAAGAAAAACATATTTTCGCAAACCTCGGTGACGGTACCTATACACATTCTGGTGTGCTCGCTATTCGTCAGGCCGTAGCAGCAAGCATTAACATCACATACAAAATTCTCTTCAATGACGCTGTGGCCATGACCGGTGGTCAAGTTGCAGAAGGACAGTTCACACCAGTTGACATAGCAAACCAAATGGTTGCGGAAAAAGTCAAAAAGACTGTCATTTTGTCTGAACGTGTAGAAGAATATGCTCTTGTGCAAATGCCTTCCGGTGTTGAGGTTAAGGACCGCAACGAACTAATGAATGTTCAAAATGAATTCAAGGCTATCGAAGGCACCACAGTTATTATTTATGATCAAACTTGTGCGGCAGAAAAACGTCGTCGCCGGAAACGCGGTAAGTTAGTTGATCCAAACAAGCGCGTCTTTATTAATGATGCTGTGTGCGAAGGGTGCGGGGATTGCTCGGTTCAAAGTAACTGCGTATCTATCGAACCCCTTGAGACTGATTTAGGACGCAAAAGAAAGATAAATCAATCCAGCTGTAATAAAGACTTCAGCTGTGTCAAAGGCTTCTGCCCTAGCTTTGTAACGATTAAAGGCGGATCGCCGCGTAAATCAAAAGCTGGCATGGGAGACCTGTCTCAATTTAATCTTCCAGAACTGCCTGAACCTTCTCTCGCAAAATTTGATGGAGAATTCGGCGATTATAACATTCTGCTTACCGGTATCGGCGGTACAGGTGTTCTCACAATATCTGCTGTTCTCGGTATGGCAGCCCATATTGAAGGCATTGCTTCAAGCACTCTCGATAACACAGGTCTTGCTCAGAAAGGGGGGTCCGTTCTATCTCACCTTCGTTTGGCTGAGAAATCAGATTTACTGCGCTCTCCACGTATTGTTACAGGCCGTGCCAATCTTCTCATGGCGTGTGATAGCATTGTTGCTGCCTCATCAGAAGCCATGGATATTCAACGCAGTGATCGCACTGCAGCCGTGATTAATACTCATCTAACGCCCACAGCGGCTTTTGTACGCAGTCGAGATATTGATTTTAAAGAAGCTTCAGTTCAAAAACAGCTTGACGCCTCAACCAAAGAAGACGCCAGATACCGCATACCAGCAACTGAACTGGCCGCAGCGCTTATGGGGGACAGCATTGCAAACAATACATTTGTCATGGGCTATACATGGCAACAAGGTCTCATTCCTATTAGCCGTGAGGCAATTGAAGAAGCCATTCGTCTAAACGGCGTGGCAGTAGACTTTAATCTCCGTGCTTTCTACTGGGGTCGTATGGCTGCTCATGACATTGACTCCATAAAAAAGGTGCTTCAAGGCTCCACAATGGACAAAAGAAAGCCACTAACAGACCTTGATGATATTATTGAGCATAGGAAAGAGCACCTTACAGGTTATCAGAATCAAGCTCTTGCAGAAAAATATGCTGCTATGGTGCAGAAAGTCCGTCATAAAGAGACTGAACTCGGTTTTGAAGAGTTGAGCGTCACAAAAGCCGTTGCAACTCAATATGCCAAGATTTTAGCCTATAAGGATGAATATGAAGTTGCTCGTCTCTATTCTGCCCCAGAATTTAGAGAGAAATTAAAGGCTACTTTTGACGGAGATCTCAAATTGTCACTCAACTTGGCCCCTCCACTTCTCAGTAAAGTGGACCCAAGAACAGGCCGTCCTGCTAAGCGGGAATTTGGCAGCTGGATTTTCCCAGTTCTCTCTGTTTTGTCCAAATTTAAAGGCTTACGAGGCTCTGCATTTGATATCTTTGGCTATCATAGCGAGCGCAAGATGGAGCGCAGCCTCATTCATGATTACGAAGGCACTCTTGAGGCTCTAATCTCAGGTATGTCAACGGACAATCACGACATTGCTTTTGAAATTGCTAATTTACCTGAGGGTATTCGTGGATTTGGTCCTGTGAAGGAAGAGTATCTTGCAAAAGCTAAAGCCCGTAAAAAAGAATTATTTGAAAATTGGAATGTCAAACCTCGTGCGGACAAATATGTCCCTAAAGCCGCAGCAGAATAAAGGAAAAGAGAATGCCTGTGTTTGATTCAAGAAGTTTTAAAGATCATGAACAAGTTGTTTTCATCAGTGATGAAAAGACTGGCCTTAAAGCAATCGTTGCTGTTCATTCAACGGCCCTAGGCCCAGCGACTGGAGGTTGCCGGTTTTGGGATTATTATGCAACTCATAAAGGATCTCCAGTTGATGTGGCTCAAACACGCGGAGAACAGGACGCTGTCTATGATGTTCTGCGATTATCACGCGGCATGAGCTATAAAAATGCAATGGCAGGTCTACGTCTCGGCGGCGGAAAATCAGTGATTATTGGGAATTCCAGGGAACTTGGAACACCAGAACTCATGGCTGCCTTTGGCCGTGCCGTTAATAAACTTGGGGGCATGTATTATGCTGCTGAAGATGTAGGAACTAGCCCTGATATGATGGAAGCTGTTCATACGGAAACAGATTACGTTGCTGGCCTAGCAGAAGGTGAATTTGCGACTGGCGACCCAAGTCCGCACACTGCTTTAGGTGTATTTGTCGGCATTAAAGCCGCCTGTGAGCATAAATACGGCTCAGACAGTCTGGAAGGAAAGACTGTCGCAATTCAAGGTGTCGGTCATGTGGGTGCTGTACTTGCAGATCACTTACGCGATGCTGGTGCAAAAATTATTATTGCTGATATTGTTCAATCAAACATTGATGCTGTTTTGAAGAACGGGCCTGCAGAGGTGGTCGAACCAAGTCGTATTCATGCTGTAGACTGTGATGTATTTGCACCCTGTGCGTTAGGCGGCGGTATCAACCCAAAAACCATCCCAGAAATCAAAGCAAAAGTCATCGCAGGTGCTGCAAATAATGTTCTTGAAACAGAAGGTGTTGATGACCAAGCTCTTATGGAGAGAGGTATTCTTTACGCCCCAGATTATGTGATCAATGCCGGCGGCATCATTTCCGTTGAATTTGAAGTTCATAAGGAAAAAATTCAAGGGGATATGCGTAAAACAAAAGTACTGCGCATTGGGGAAACATTAAAAGAAGTCTTTGAAACAGCTGAAAAAGACGGGCGCCCAAGTGGCATTGTTGCCAATGAAATGGCCGAAGCCATAATTAAAGCAGCTCAAGATAAAACGCTGTCAGCAGCAGCTGAATAAGACATTTTATAGACCAGAGATATTTTAAGGGAGCTTCAATAGCTCCCTTTTTTATTTAGTCCGCAAGATTTGGTCTTAAATTTCTTTCAGCTTCAGCAAGGTCAATACCACGCCGCTCAGCGTAATCCTGCAGCTGATCTTTACCAATTTTACCCACCCCAAAATACCGGCTGTCTGGATGGGAAAAATACATACCTGAAACTGAGGCTGTCGGTAACATCGCAAAGCTATCAGTTAGGCAAATATCTGTATTTTCAGGCGCACTTAACAATTGAAAGAGAGTCTCCTTCATACTGTGATCAGGACAAGCAGGATAGCCTGGTGCTGGTCTGATAGAAGAGTAACGCTCTTTGATCATATCTTCGTTACTCAGCTTTTCATCAGATGCAAAGGCCCAAAACTCCTTGCGAACACGTTCGTGCATGCGCTCTGCAAAAGCCTCTGCTAAGCGGTCTGCAAGTGCCTTGAGCATGATTTCATTATAATCATCATTGTCTTTTTTGAAGCGCTCCACGTGTGCATCAATCCCAAGTCCTGTGGTCACTGCAAAGCCACCAAGCCAGTCATTCTGCCCTTTAGGCGCAATAAAATCTGCAAGGCAGTCATTGGTACGCTTGCCTCGCTTATCAACTTGCTGTCTGAGACAATAGAATTTTGAGTTTTCTTCAGGAAGAATAATATCATCTCCTTCCGCGTGGGCTTTCCAAAAACCAATCACCCCTTTTGCAGTAAGCCATTTCTCTTCAATAATCTGTTGAAGCATCGCTTTGGCATCTTCAAATAAATCGCGAGCCTGTTCGCCAACAATCTCATCCTCCAAAATTTTGGGATAAAGACCATGCAACTCCCAAGTTCTGAAAAAGGGTGTCCAGTCAATACGGTCAACCAAATCATTCAAATCGTAGTCTTCAAAGACTTTTAAACCCGTGAAAGACGGCTCGATAGGATCAAACTCAAGTATGGGCTTGTTAGCTCTGGCAGAACCCAGTGAAATTAATCGATCCCCTTTTGGGTTGGCGAGGCGTTTCTCCCTGATATCATCATACTCCGCCCTGATAGACTGAGTATAGGGCACCCTATCCGTGGCTGATAAAAGCTGAGACGCAACACCAACTGCTCGAGACGCATCTAAAACATGAACCACTGATCCAGTGTAATTGGGTGCAATCTTTACGGCAGTATGGACTTTGGACGTCGTAGCACCGCCAATCATTACTGGCAATTCCATCCCTTTTCTTTCCATTTCAGCAGCAACCGTGCACATCTCATCCAAAGAGGGGGTTATCAAGCCAGAAAGACCAATAATGTCCACATCTTCATCGTTTGCTTTTTGAAGGATATCAGCCCAAGGAACCATAACGCCCATATCCACAACTTCATAATTGTTACACTGCAGAACCACCCCGACGATATTTTTCCCAATATCGTGAACATCGCCTTTAACTGTTGCCATGAGAATTTTTCCCTTAGCGGATTGTCCAGCTGATTTTTCGGCCTCAATGTAAGGGTTTAAGTAAGCGACGGCCTGTTTCATAACCCGAGCAGATTTAACCACCTGAGGTAAAAACATTTCGCCTGCGCCAAATAAATCGCCTACAACATTCATCCCGTCCATCAAAGGCCCCTCAATCACCTCAAGGGGTCGCGCCAGTTTTTGACGTGCTTCTTCTGCATCTTCTTCAATGTAGGTATTAATGCCTTTAACAAGGGCATGTTCGATACGCTTTTCAACAGCATTCTCACGCCATGACAGGTCTTCTACTCGTTTTTTACCAGCCCCATTATACTCGTCTGCAATTTCAAGAAGGCGGTCCGTCGCATCTGATCTACGATTAAGAATGACATCTTCAACCCGTTCTTTCAGCGTTGAAGGAATGTCACTATAAACAGTTAATTGACCCGCATTCACAATCCCCATATCCATGCCAGCTCGGATGGCATGATAGAGAAACACGCTATGCATTGCCTCTCGAACAGGATTATTTCCTCTGAACGAGAATGATATATTTGAAACACCACCTGAGATTTTACAATAGGGTAATTTTTCCTTAATCAAACGAGTGGCTTCAATGAAATTCACTCCATATCCATCATGCTCTTCAATACCAGTAGCAACGGCAAAAATATTTGGGTCAAAAATGATATCTTCAGGGGGGAAACCAACTTCATGAACGAGAATATTGTAAGAATTTTCACAAATTTCTACTTTCCGCTCGATCGTATCAGCCTGTCCATCTTCATCAAAGGCCATTACGACAACGGCCGCCCCGTACCGAAGGATGCGCTTAGCATAATTTACGAATTCTTCCTTCCCTTCTTTTAGAGAGATCGAATTAACGACAGCCTTTCCTTGAACACATTTCAAGCCAGTTTCAATAACTTCCCATTTTGAACTATCTATCATAATAGGAACACGGGCGATGTCTGGTTCAGCAGCAATAAGCTTCAAGAAGGTTTCCATGGCTTCAAGGGCATCTAACATAGCGTCATCCATGTTGATGTCGATGATTTGGGCGCCGCCTTCCACTTGATCACGAGCCACATCTAATGCTTCATCATAAAGGCCTTCATAGATGAGCTTTTTAAACTTAGCTGAACCAGCGACATTTGTGCGTTCGCCGACGTTAATGAATTGTGCTGTTGGTTTACTCATCACATTACTCCGCAGCATTAATTATAGTAACAGGGTCTAAACCTGATAGACGCATGGTTGGCTCTAATTGGGGAATAAAACGAGGCTGAACACCGTCTACAACCTCTGCAATTGCTTGTATATGCTGTGGTGTTGTACCGCAACATCCTCCTGTGATATTTAACAGTCCATCTTCAGCCCATTGTTTCAGGTGGGCCGCTGTGTCCTCTGGAAGTTCATCGTATTCGCCCATTTCGTTGGGCAAGCCAGCATTCGGATAAACACAAACATTCGCGTCCGCGATCTCAGAAAGAAGAACTGCATGAGGGCGCAGATGTTCAGCACCAAACGCACAGTTCAGTCCGATTGAAAAAGGCTTGGCATGACGGACGGAATACCAAAAAGCATCAATTGTTTGGCCAGAAAGGTTCCGCCCAGACATATCAGTCACTGTACATGACAGCATGATCGGCAACTCGTATCCCAAATCATCAAATGCCTCCATGGTTGCGACTATCGCTGCTTTGGCATTCAATGTATCAAAGACTGTCTCAATAAGGACAATATCAATTCCTCCTTCAATGAGGGCATCAATTTGAGCTCTATATGCTTCTTTCATATAGTCAAAAGAGACTTCTCTATAACCAGGGTTGTTCACATCTGGTGATACAGATAAAGTCTTGTTCGTTGGACCAATGGCACCAGCGACATATCTAGGTTTGTCAGGCGTTTTTTCAGTATAGGCATCAGCAGCTTCGCGCGCGACTTTCGCTGCAGCAATATTAATGTCACGGGTTATACTTTCAGCACGGTAATCTGCCTGAGAGATCGTCGTTCCATTAAAACTATTGGTTTCTATAATATCAGCTCCCGCCTCAAGAAATTGACCATGTATTTTCTTAATGATAGCGGGTTGTGTGATTGAAAGGATGTCATTATTTCCTTTAAGATCACAATTCCAATTTTTAAAAGCCTCGCCTCTGAAATCGGCTTCTTCTAGCCCTTCCCTTTGCAGCATGGTTCCCATAGCCCCATCCATAACAAGAATTCGGTCTTGCGTACTTTTTAATAAGGTCTTTATTCGCTGTAGTTGGCTCTGTGACATGACTAGACCTCCTTCTTTGGACGGTGTCCAAGCATATGGCAAATCGCATAGGTCAATTCCGACCGGTTCAGAGTGTAAATATGAAAATCTTTAACCCCACCAGCATAAAGCTTGCGACATAATTCATTAGCGATTGTTGCAGCGATCATTGATCGGGTTTGAGGGCGATCATCAAGGTCTTCAAATAGGTCTTGCATCCATTTAGGGATTTTTGTCCCGCATAAATCCATAAACCTCATCAAAGACTTATAATTCATGACAGGCAAAATACCAGGTAGAATTGGCACATCTATGCTCATACTTTGGCAATGATCCAAAAAGCGAAAATATGTATCAGCTTCAAAGAATGCCTGTGTAATTGCGCGGCTTGCCCCATTATCAATCTTACGCTTTAGATTATCAAGATCCGCAGATAAATTAGGGCTATCTGGATGGATCTCAGGATAAGCTGCAACCGAAATATCAAAATCTGCGATTTGTTTGATACCCTTGACTAAATCAGCTGCATTTTGATAGCCTTGAGGATGCGGTATATAGTCTTGATTCATATCTGGCATGTCGCCGCGTAAAGCCACAATGTGACGGACCCCGTCCTCCCAATATTGTTCAAGAATGGCATTCACCTCTGATTTTGAATGCCCAACACAGGTTAAATGTGCTGCTGGACTTAAGGTTGTTTCGTCAAGAATACGTTTTACAGTCTTATGGGTACGCTCTCGTGTACTCCCCCCAGCACCATACGTCACTGAAACGAATTTCGGGTTTAGACTTTCTAACTGGGTAATACTGTCCCACAATGTTTTTTCCATCTTTTCTGTATTAGGCGGAAAAAATTCGAAGGAGATATTAGCATCACTGACAGGATCAGTGAAAAGTGAGGACGCCATAGCCTGGCCAAGGTCAATTTTACTCATGACTCTCTTCCTTTTTCGAGACGCCAAACTTTCACATCAAGTTTGTCACCTTTAAATGTTAAATTTTCTGCATAAGATAAGGCCGAACCATGGGCCCATGAAGTAACTTCTTCATCACTAAAGCCTAGGCGCCTGTGGGCGTGTTCATCACGTAAAAATTCATGTTGATGAGGCGCAAAATCTGCAATCAATAGTGCACCGCCCGCTCTGAGAGACTTTTCTGCTTCTTTAATTGCCATCAGGGGATCATCAGCAAAGTGAAGGACCTGATGAAAAATGACTAAGTCCTTACTGCCACGTTCAACAGGTAAATTATACATATCCCCAAGACGGACCTCACAGTTTTCAATGGATTTAGCATCCAGTTCATTCCGTGCAACAGAAAGCATATCCCTTGATAAATCAACACCAACACCTGCGGAAATACTTTCTGAAAAAACTTCTAAGATCCGTCCTGTCCCTGTCCCTACATCAAGTAAATTACCGTTTCTTTGCTCACCAGCAAGCTCGATAAGAGCTTTCTCGACCTCAAGCTCCGGCACATATAAAGACCTCACTTCATTCCATTGTTCTGCATTTTCCTGAAAATATTCAGCGGCCAATGTGGCCCGTTCAGCTCTTAATAGCTTAAGACGTTCCAGATCCCGAGCAAGATCCCCTGAATCGCTTTCAATATGTGGCAATAAATCATTGATGAGTTGGCGTTGAAGACCATGATCCGCAAGTCGATAGAAGACCCACGTCCCCTCCCTAAATCTTGCTAGTAATCCTGCCTCGACCATTAAACGCAGGTGACGAGACACACGAGGCTGACTTTGATCCAAAATTGAAACCAATTCGCTCACAGTCAGTTCACCGTGACCTAAGAGGCCAAGAATTCTTAATCTTGTAACTTCGGCTGCAGCTCTTAGTGCTGACAACAACAATTCCATAGTATTCACCATTGCTTGATTCGACTTTCCGTTAAACATATAAACATATCTTTATATATGTAAAGAAGATAAACGAACTAATAGAAAAATAGTATATAAATACGGTGAGAAACCTCACGAAAATGTGCATTTCCCTTGTAAAGGGTGTCTGATAACACTAGATAGACATCATAAAATTGGCACATTTAAGTCAGATAGATAATAAAAACATTAAAACGACACGGATAATCAGAATGAAAAAGGTGATACTCCTTCTTGTAGCTTTATCAGCTGCCGCTTGTGCAACAACGCCAGATGTAATTGACCCCTACGAGAAGACGAATAGAAAAATATTTGAATTTAATCGTAAAGTCGATCGAGTCATCCTTGATCCCGTTGCAAATACCTATAATGCTGTCATGCCATCCCCTGCCCGAAAAGGCATTAGAAATGCATTTGATAATCTTTCCGAACCAATGACTTTTGCGAATGACATCTTGCAGGCGAAACCGGAAAGAGCCATTTCGACGCTGGCAAGATTTATAATCAATAGTACTGTCGGCATTGCGGGGCTCTGGAATCCCGCTGAAAAAATGGGCCTAAAGCGCCATAAAGAAGATATCGGTCAAACTCTTGCTGTCTGGGGCTTTAAAGAGTCGCCCTATTTCATCATACCTTTTGTTGGTCCTTCTACAACAAGGGACACGGTTGGTTTTACAGCCTCACTTTTCCTAGATCCTACAGACTATGTCATAGATAAAGAATTTGGCTGGGAGTGGGTCTATGCAAGACTGGGTGCAGACATTATAACGATTAGGGCTGAGCTTGATAAAGTTTTGGATGATTTATACTCAGAAACTGACCCCTATCTTCTTGCCCGATCAGCCTACCTTCAACGCCGTGATTATCTAATAAGAGACGGCAGAGAAAAAGAATATGATGAAGAAGACGATCTCTTCTTTGACGATGAATTAGATGATGAAGAAGTAGAGTTGTTAAATCTCATTCTCTCCTCTAAAAATCAATAAACTGCTAAGACACGAACGCTAAACGAAAAAAGGTCAATCGCATGAATATTGACCTTTTTTCTGAACTTATCCAAATTTTGACCAATCAGGTTTTCGCCTTTGCATAAAGGCCTGTATCGCTTCTGCGCATTCGGGTGATTTTAATTGATTACCAAACTCAATACCTTCTTGTTCAAGACGTGCAACAATGTCCTTCATATCTCCCTTGATTAATTTCTTTGATTTTCTAATAGCCGCTGGGGGGCGATGATTAAAATCATCTGCTAATTTTTCCGCGAGTGTATGACAGTCTTCAAAACTCTCTGTTAAGTGCGTTGCAATATGCCAGTCATGTGCTTCTTCTCCAGAAAATGACCTGCCAGTTAACAACAAATCTGAAGCCTTAGAATGACCGACCTTTTGAGGAATCATATAAGATGACCCTGCTTCGGGAACGAGTGCAAGTTCAGTGAAAGGCATTTTATAAAGAGCATCTCTTGTTGTAACAATTTGATCGCAATGCAGTAACATTGTCGTCCCAATGCCAATTGCCAGCCCATCAACAGCCGCGATCACAGGTACGGAAGACGGAACGATAGCCCGTAAAAATCGAATAGATTCAAGCTCTTCTCGTGTATCACTCATATTGAAGGCCATGAAGTCATGCAGGTCATTTCCCGAAGTAAAACATCCTTCGGTGCCTTTCAGCAAAATGGCTCTGACAGCAGTGTCTTTTTCTGCCTCTTCAATCACTTCAGACATCTGGTCGTACATCGCACCTGTAATGGCGTTTTTCTTCTCAGGTCTGTTAAACTGAATCGTGATAATATTATTTTCGCGTGAAATCAAAACATCTGACATTACTACCCTCCTTGTCATACTTCTTAATAATATAGGGAGAGGATAGGTTGCGGCGCAAGGCTTTATATAAGAAACTTACAAGAATCTGAGCAAAGAAAGCTGTGTCAGAGAACTCACAGCTTGATAGGAAGCCTCTAAGGCTACTTGGTCATTATTTAATCGCGTAATGGCTTCTGCAAGATCCACATCTTCTAAATCTGCAATATAAGTTTCCAAGTAGTTGACAGTATCTTTGTGTTGATTATCCACAACTTCGAGCCGCTCAAATGCGAGCCCGTTTGATACTTGAATTTGCAGCATATCATCAATTACGGTGTCTAACTCTGAAATTTTAGACTGAATGAAAGCATATGACGTTGAATCAAGTTCGCCTTCCAAAGCCCCAGGATTTGTCACATTGTAATCATAGATATCATGCATTACTTGAAAAGCATCTTCAGCAATTTCATCAGCTAGCAAACCAAATTCTAACTCTACTCCATCGGCAATTCTCGCTTCAAAACCAATATCACTGTTTTCAAAGGCATCACTTATAGAACCAAGGCTTGATAAGTCAGATATTTCATCAACATTGACAGGTTTGGTGCCTGTTTTTGCACCTGAGAATAAAAAAGTTCCATCCAAGTTGGAGTTCAAACCATTCACTATGAATTTGAAACCCTGCTCCAGAAGAGGAATAAGCCCTTCTGCTTGATAGTTAGCCAGAGCTGTCTGAGTTGTCTCTTTCAAAGAGCGCATTGAGTTCAACATACCTTCTAACTGAACATCGTTTGCGTCAAGCTTTCCTCTGATCGTGGCAATTGAGCTTTGGTATGTCTCTACGCGAGATTTAAAATTCTTCGCCCCTAAAATCGTAGCCGTATCACCGGCAGTGCCAGCATAATCCGTCGACTTTTTACCTGTGGTAATCTGCTGTTGTGCTTTAAAGACACTTTCTTGATTATTCATCATCCCTCTTAAAAGAAGGGTTTGCTGTCCAAAGCTAGATACACGTGTCATTGATTAACTCCTATACCACTTGCAACAAGGAATCGTAGAGACTTTGAACCGTAGATAACACTCTTGCTGAAGCATTGTAAGCATTCTGGTAGACAACCAGGCTAGACAATTCCTCATCCAGATTAACACCGCTCACATCACTGCGGCGCAGTTCAAGCTCATCTCTAAGAGCCAAATTATCAATTTCTAAATTTTCTGAACGCTGAGCCATCAAGCCTGCATTCCCAAGATACTGGGCAAGATATTGTTGAAGACTAGCATCTGCCGCTCTTAACTCGCCAGCATCGCCAAATTGAAAGACTTCTGTTTCCGTCTCTTGGAATGCAAGCGCACCGCGTTGGTCCCCTGAAGTAAGGACAACATCGCCCACTGATCCTGTCAGGTCGAAGTCACTCACAGCGAACAATGAAGGATCTTGGCTCAATTCATTCCGCACTGAAAGTTCATGGCCTGCATCAATTTGATAGCTTTTATCAAGACCGAATGCCTTAGTAAAACCAACCCCCGTTGATCCCATCTCTGTCGCATCAGAGATCAATTGAATATCAACATCGGTAATTGTATTATTGGAAGTCCATGTTAACTGTCCCTTAGAATCTAAGGCATATGTCACATAAGCACCCAAGCCGGTATTGTCATTAAGTTCGGCAATGACATCATCTATATCCGTCCCTGAAATTGTAACGGTGACTGTAGAAATTTCAGAATTATTTCGGTCAAGAACTCTGAACTCAATTGTTTCACCATTGGTCATCGTGTGAGGGTCACTGCCTGTGAGGCCGGTTTCGTAAATTCCTTGTTCTCGACCACTGATCACATCATTCATACCAAAGAAGTGAGAGAAGCCCCGGCCAGAAAGGGAAGAAGGTGTTGTCTCATTATCAGCAATAACGACACCATTGGAACTACTGGCCGCTGTCAAAGACATCTGACCATTTGTCAAAGCCAATGTCCCTGCCCCGCCCAAGCCTGTATTGACTGCTGTGACTAATGCATCGTAGTCAGCAAAAGCCGTGCTATCAAAATCAACTGTATGGGAGGCAACAAGTTGACTGTTACTATCCGTAACGGCAAAAGTTACTTCCCCTGTAAAATTAACATTTTGAGAGCCATCGATGAAGGTGGTCTTGCCCTCCAAAGAATTTGGTGCCGGCACAGCAGAATATTGATTATGAACAGCATTCATTTGGTCTGTGAAACGAGCTGAGAACTCCCCTAAGGTTGTGGAAAGATTCACAAGTTGCTCATCTCTAAGGTCCATGAGCCCTCTCAGCGATCCAGACCGGATTTGACCATTCATATCTCGACCAGAACTTGTTACTTCATCCGTATTAGGATTGAGCCTATATAATTCAATAGGGTCAAAGTAAGAGGAGGAATCTACGGTACCAGGTGCTTCATACTCTAAGCGGGTTTTTGTTGTATTATCGACAACAGTGATCCCGCTTGATGTGGTCACTCTATATGTACCTTCATCATTTTGTTGAACTGTAATATCCATAAACTCAGATATCTTATCCAGAACCTGCCCCATCTCTCCTTCAAGAGACCCAGCATTATTCCCCTCCGCACTTGCCTTTGCAATCAGCGGATTAAGTTCATAAGCCCGATTAAAGAGCTCATTTAATTCGTCAGTTTTTTCTGCGATCTGCTGGTTGGTCTCATTTCTCAGATTTTGCACTTCATCTTGTATAAGAGAAATATTATCCAAAAATGTCTGCATCTCATTGAGCGTCTGTTGTCGTCTCAAGGTATCCGCAGGATTGAGCGACATGTCAGCAATTGAAACATAAATATCTGAAAGTCTTTGAGACAAGGAGCTATCTGCATTGGGATCGCCCAAAAGCCCTTGAATACGATCCTGGAATTCACGCTGGGCTGTATATTCTGCTGCATTTGAAGAAGATGTTCTAAACGCAGATTCTAAAAATCGGTCAACAACGCGGGTCACACCAGAGACAATAACCCCCGCAGAACTGCCCTGAACCACGTTAGGGGCTTGCTCCACGACCAATCGGCTATAGCCAGGTGTATTCACATTAGCAATATTATTCGATGCAACCTGTAGGGTCTGTTGATTAACAAACAACCCTGACAAAGAGGTATTAATGATCGAATTTAATGACATACCCTATACCTTTGATCCCAAAATTAACCTAAACAGCATAGCACTTTTTACCTATTTAACGGCTTTGCTGCTTCCATTCGGTCTTTAATATGCAAAGGTTATGCCATTTCTAGTGGTGTGCATTCACACCTGTATATTTTTCAAAAGTACGCAAGCCACCAATCCCTAAAATCGATAAGAGGACTGTGATCAATGTTTCTGTGCTAGAGAGCGGCGGAACAGAAGGGTACAAAGGGTAGAAGCTTGTCATAATCCAGTTTATCATATCATAAAAGATAAAGTGCCAAGCCAGTGCCAAAGCACAAATCCATCCAACAAAAGGACGCCATCCTGCTACAAAAAGAGAGGCATGCGCCGCTTCGACTTCATTAATCCGTGTTTGGGCTAAATATTTTTCTTGGGAAAGTCTCTCCAAGATTATTTTTTTTGAGAGTTTTTCGTCCTCACTTGTAAAGAGTTGATCTAAAATAGCTCCGATTTGTTTGAGTGATGCTGACGGTTTCACGGCTTTTAGTAGGGACAATAAACTCATAGAACTGGCTCCTAAAGTGGCGATTAAATCCAACCTAATTTATCGCTAAGTAAAAAGAAAAGAAGGGCGCCTAATTTGAATACAGTGATCAGTAAAAGGCGCGTTAATAGTCCCCACCGGGTAGAACATATCTTTTCATGTTGATCGATTTTCAGAAGAGCCTCGGTAGCTGTTACTAAGGCTTGATGTGTCGACACAGACATATCAGCAGCTGATTTTTTCTGTTTACTCATACGCTAGGGGATTCAGCAGCATGAAACACACTGACCTTAGACAGAGAGTGAAGAATATTGAATTCCATTCCCATACTAAGAAGAAAGATGAAAGTGAGCACTATCCCCTCCTTTTAAGGCCTTTACCAACGCCTTTAACCCTTGATAGGCAAACCCCTCCTCTTTCTCATGGCTGTGGGATGGCATTGAAATTCCCCCCTCAAGAAAAGCATTTTTAACTTTACGGATTGCGCGACAATCAGCTTGGTCAAACAGAGGCCTTTGACCCTCCGGCCCATGGGTATCTATGATTTCATGAAATCGATGTAAGAGCCTATCCAATCGTCTGAGAGTCTGTTCTGCTTGCTGACGAATTAATAAGAGTTCCTTTACCTCTTGAGGTATATTTTTAGCGGCGCGTTCCGCCAGAAATGATTGCATAAATTTGTCCATTTTTGTCTCCTTTTCCGTGATCGATGACGATGTTATTCTCTAAGTGTAGGGACGGTGACTTAAGCGCTCTTCTAGGATCGACACTCGCCTTAGAAGATCTTGATAACTTGAATGCAGGCTTTTTATCGCCTCAGTGTTGAGAACCGTAACCTTGGGATAGGCAATATAGTGGCGTCCCCGAGAATCCCGCATGCATAAATTAGGGGCTATCGCCCTAACTTCGCTATAATCAAACCCATAGGAAGGTAGGCCTATAACAGCAGCTTCCGTCTTTTGGTAACCGGCGAGCCTGAGGGTTAGTGCCAACCCATTCGTTAGAGGGGTAACATCCTCTGGCCTCGTATCCAGCGAGAGCTGATATGCCTCTCCAGCTTTAACTTCTTCGACGACTGTCACCTCTTTCGCAAAAAAACCCGAACCATATTTATTCACAGAAAAAGCAGCGCCCCATGATCCAACTTGGATCATATTGTCCGTTCTGATCAAACTTGTGCCCGTATAAATACCGCTAGAAAATCCGGATGTTGAATTAATCCGCAGCCATTGATCATAGGTCTCAAAGGCCTTTTTATTACTAAACCAAAATCCGCCACCCACGTGAAATCGAAAGATTTCCTTATTTTCACTAGGCCAAACAACTCGGCAGTGGCCCAGATAATTATCAACGTAATAGTCAGGAAAAACACTGGCACCTTTCAATTTGATCTGCCCACCTTCGTGGAGAGAATCTTGGGCAGAAACAATTAACTCGCCTCCACTGGCTTGGAGGGTTCTCACATCGATATCCAAACCCTCAACTGAAGAAGGGTCTAGTTTGGTCGTATTATGCTCTGATAATTCTCTTCCTATTTGGGCATCGTTATCCACGTCCCCTGCCTCTCTACCGGCGACAGATTCAGTATCAGCCGCAATGACTGTCGTGGGGTAATCAGGGAGTGCAGCGGTCAAGAATGAAATTTCTGAGACTTGGCCCAACGCGGTCCGATAGGATACCCTAATATCATAAGATCTATTATCCTTCAGGCCTTTAATTTTAGCCGTTGAAACCTCTTTTGGGATAACCAGCGTTTCAGTATAGGCCTCCTCTTCCGCCTCTGGTGCTTGACCCGTCCTATGGGCACGCCACGCGATTTCAATGAAATCAATACCCGATGTTAGACTTGGGGTCGTCCATGTCAGATCAAATCCGAACAGAGCTGTACCATCAGAATTTCTTTCCTTGAAAGCGGCTGCTGACAGATCATCCACACTCTCAGGTATTTCCCATTCTTTACCTACCTTAGGTGAATAGGGTTCTTGCTCTGAGGTGACACCGTAAACAGAAGCCTCATAAAGATGCAGATCTACGACAGGATCGAGGCCATGACCAAAAGCAATATTCTCAACCCTAAACAAGGCCGTAGCCTCTGTATAGTTTGGTAAAGATAGGGAAATCACATCCCCTGGCTCTAGTAAAATGGCACGGGGACTAAGAGGTAGGCTTCTGATCGATGTTTTAACTCTACTCTTTCGAACAAGAAATTCTGCGAACGCTTGCGCTTGGTAAAAATCAGAAATGGCTTCAACTTTGCGGCGACTATGAAGTTTTTGATTTTGATCCTCTGCTAGATAGCCTTGATAAATACTATTTGATGCTTTGCTGAAAGGTGGCCAGCTGACAGCATCAGCTTCATAATTTTTATTCGCATTCAAAAATTCTATGGTGACTTGATTATAGCGGTCTTTTAGGCCTCCATATGAAATCTTTACATCCCCCATGATATCATGCCCATCAAAATGAGCTACAACATCATTCTGTGTGACTGAATGTTCTAAGATAATTTTATGTTTGCCATTTGACCATGGCATTGACCAAGCAAGTCCTTCCAGAAGCAATCGCATATTCTCGACGGCTGGCCGCTTAGGATCCAGAGCAATGTGTGCCTCATGACGTCTTAGCGTTCTGATCCCAGCCGTTTGTTTTGGCCTGTAATCAGGGTAACGATCCCCCTGATTGATTTCCATCCATTCATTATAACGATCATCAAAAATTCTTCCTGGTTGAACTTCTTCGTGTCGCATGACATCGGGAATATCTAACAGCGTGGCATCACAGTAAGTTGCTGCTTGTTTCCAACTCTCCCAATCAATTTCTTCCGCGTTTGCCCCGATGCCATACTCGGCCATAAGATAATCCAGAGCGATTAATATTGAATTTTCACTATAAGCCCAGGTTGAAGGGTCCGAAGCGAGCTGATCTCTCTGTCTTGGATCATAGACTGCCCTGCCCTTTACAAGTGCTTCCGTACTAGGTTCTGCCCTAAAAAGGGGTTTATTCTTGGAGGCATAAAAACGGTGTACACTATAGCAAATATCAAACCCGCGGTGTTGTGTTGTCCACTGAGATCCCTCTACCCTCGATAACTCAACAATAGCCTTTTGGCGTGGTCTCCCCAATTGTGAATGGGCTCTAATATAAGGTCGCCTTGTAAATTTTCTGCTTCTGCTATCTTCACCGTCAACCCATAGCTGCTCAATAGATGTCAGCGGCCCTAAGCCCCATACATCTACTTTATAAAGCCAGTCTGAATATGGTCTTCGCTCTTCATAAGCGCGCGAGAGAGGTAACAACTCTTGATCATATTTTCCTGATTGAACTGGCATATGATCCCTTGAAACACATTTATAAACAGTAATCGGGGTCATTTTGACGGTCCCGTATACAATTTTCAATCCAGCGGTGGCCCCAGATGTATCAATGCCTACTGTCCGGTCCTGTTTGGGCCCCGAGAAGAAAACGCGAAAAAGAGTGCTTAAAAGTCCCATTAAACTTCGCCTCCCCATCCCAAAATTTTCTTCGTATCATAAGAAAATTCAAAAAACTTATCGGTTGAATGGTTTTTTTGATGCTCTGCTGGATTTGCCAGTCGGCCTGATGTTTTATTGGGTTTTGACCACGGACTAGACAAAACCACTGTGATAAGCTCTCTTTTAGGGTTTTGATGGTGTGTCCAATGGTCGAAATAGCCTTTATAAACATCAATCGCCCTATGGCTCACAGGCTGTCCATCCTCTGTGAAGAGAACCAACTTCAATGAAACACCTTGCCCAAAGATATCAGGACGAGAGAATAAATCTTGTAACTCAGTTTGCTGTTGAGTGAAGGTTAAAGAAAGATCTTGAACTTTGATACCCTGACTTCTGGAGAGCATGGGAATTGATTGAATATGAGCAGAGGCTAGATAAGACTTATCTTCAACAACCACATCATCCGCATGCGTTGTTAAATAGGTTTCAAATGGCAGGTCAACCAACCAGGCATAGGTGAGGGTCGGCGCGCTCAGAGCCACCATCTGATCATGGGTTATTGCTATCATCATTCTAACCTTTCAATAAATGTGAGATTAATGTGATTTAAGCCATCGGGTTTAACCTCAATTGACTGATGATCACTCTTTAATGATGCGGCCATATAGACTAGGTGATCATCTCGACTTGATGTTGACGGAACAATGAGGCTTCCACCTTCATTTAAAGGTCTCGGCGCAACAGTGGGGGATGCGCCAGACAGGCTTGTCACCACGTATAACTTACTGTGATTGCTATAGTTAACATAGCTCCCTACGGTTAAATCTGAAGACCCTGCGTCTGGGAAGAGAGGGATACGACAATAGCCTATCCGACCTTGCATTTTCTCTAGAAAGCCAATCATTCTTAAAGCCTGTTCTGCGCGCATGGGGGAGAATGTTAAGTGCATTTCGAACCATTGAGCGCCCGTAGCTTTTGTCATAATGCGGCCGCTTAAAGCTTGTGAAAATTGAGATTGACGGTGACTGGTCATTGTCTGAGAAACGATCCGCGCTTCAGATAGAGAAGACGTCGGCCTGGCAAAGGGCAATTCTGGTAAAGCCAGAACTTCTGCACGAGACAGAGTGGGCATAAAATACTCCTTCTATAAAAATAGCCACCAAATTGGCAGCTGATTAAGAGAATTGATGAGAGAAAATGATAGTCATATCCCCCTAATGAGGATGATATGCTGTTCAGTCCGGAAAAGGAGAGATTAGACAATGCTCTCGATACAGTTCAGTGAGTTGATTTTTAAAGGATTGACGTGCCTTATGAATTGTTTCTTCAGAAACATCACCGGTAACATTCACTGTAACATCAGGTTTAAAAGAACGATCGATAGCGGCGGGAGAAGCGCTTTGGGGTTTCATCCCTTTCATAAAGGCTTTTAAATCTAAATTTGTTTCCTTTGCTAAAACACGCTCGCCTCCCTGTAGATAGTAGCTACCACTTCCAGGAACGAAAGATACTCCGTTGTGAAATTGCCCCTTAATTGTTTGTATAACTTTCTTACCCTGTGCTGCAGCTTGTGCCATCAACACAAGATTGAGAGGAAAGCCTGCTTTCATAGCTTGTGCAATATTTTCCTGCATGGCAATACCCGCTGTATAGAGAGCTTTACCCTTCTCTTCAGCCTTCAATAGCTTATGGCCTTTTTTCGTCTCGGCCAGTATTGAAGAGAGCGTGTCCTTAGTGGGTTGCTTTAACTCTATTGTCTGACCAACGGAACTCTGTGGCAGAAATTGCTGAGACGGTTTAGCTAAAGTCGGTAAAGTTTGATCTTCTTTAGTCAGTTCTGAAGAAAGTGATGTTTGCGAGAAAGTGAATGGCAGAGAAGGAGTATGTTGCCTTGGCTGAAATATTTCTCCCAAACAGGCTCGAATAGAAGCAATATCAGCTCTTATTTCTTCAAGACAGGTAAGCTGTCGCGAGAAGACAGACAGATCAATTTGAGGCCGGGGGCCACCGTTGTTGGTAGAAGCTAACAAAGACTGATCAAGCTTGTTAATAAGCGATTGATACCCTTCATCCTCTTGAATTTCACTGTGAGATAAGGATTTATTCTTATCTAAATAGGTCAGCGTGTCGCGCCCTTCTTCTGTCCAGCGATTGGCACCATCCATTTTATGGATAACATCATTAAAGGCTTGCTGATGTGGGTATCCCTCAATCTCCTCACTCTGTGCATAATTTCTAACAACCTGTCTTGGAGCATACTTGAAGGCTTCAAACTTATGCCCTGCTTTTCTTCTAACAGTAAAGTCTTCTAAGGCTTGTTCAGCGGCATTTTTCTCAAACGCTGAAATTATCGTTACAACTGTATCCAGGAGAGTTAATCCTTCGGCAAGAGGAAAATCTTTATATTTTTTTTTGAGTCTAATTAAAATGTTCCTGCTATTTTTAACGGCTTTCTTTAAGATAACTAACAAGGATTTCATACTTATATATCTCCATAAAAAAAGGAGAGCAACGCTCTCCTTACCTTCGTATAGGCAAACCTGACCTTAGTTTTTGAAAAGCCCTTTTTTATATAGAATCGGAATGTTATTCCACGGCATAACACTCAAAGAATAATGCTTATCATCAGATGAATTTAAAGTGAGTGTTAAAGCACTAGATTCGAACAATTTCCTCAATATTCCCTGAATAGCATTCCCCTTAGCAATTAAACAAAGCTGCGGTATATTGATCACACCACATCGAGCTGTAATGTCAGGGGATCCAGGCAACAGTATTTCGATAGTTTCAGGCATTTTTTCAGGATAATTTACTGCATGGATAAAAAGAATTTTTTCCCCATTCTTCATTTGCACCACTTCTAGGTAAGCTTTATACTCCCGTAATTCCAGTGAATAGAATAAATAGGTCTTTAAACAGAGTTTCATGGTAGTCCAGGGATCATCAACACACCCCTTCATGCCCATTGTATAGGTATCCCAATCTTGAAGAGTGTCAGACGCTTTAGAAAATTGACTGAAAAGTGTGAGTAGGATTATAGTTATCGATATTCTAAACATTATATAATTCCTGAAGGTGAGTAACAAAACAATCTACTCCAGACTTAGAGGCGGAAATTTAACCTTCTCAGCAATGGCCGTTTTAAATGTGATCTGAAATGTATCTTTTGTGGTTGTGTGAATAAGAAGCGACATTGATTTGCTGGTTTTTAGCTTATTAATAACACCATTCACTCTGAATCCTTCAGCAAGAAGGCAAGCCGGTTCTATGACCAAAATACACTTAAACTTGATGAATGGATCATCGTCAAAGCGGAACTCTATATCCTCAAATTCCATTAACTCAGGCAACCCTAGATAAGCGCGTCGATCTCCCCTACTATTTTGTCGAATATTGAAGGTAAGAAAGAAATCATCTTCAGGGCCATTTAACAGATAAGCTGTTGATTGACATTCTTTAATATATACATAGTTAACCCGATCAGATTTATCCGCAAATATGTCAGAAAAATCTTTCAGTCTTTCAGTCCTACACTTATACTGCCACAGTAACGGATCATTGACCGGATAATCTGCTGCAAACAACATAACAATTGGAACTACTAAAATAGTAAAAAATGTCTTCAGGATCATTACTCTAAACTCCTAAAACTACTTCAACGTTAAATACTATTATTAAGTGAGTCAATACATCTTTAAATTTTATTCATAAAAATAGTGACCTAGAAATATCAAGGCACATATTCCTTAAAAAGTGTCGTCATTCTCTCTCTTGTCATTTGTGGTGCTTTTAAATCTTTATCAGGATCAATTCCCTGGGACCGTTGCCACGCTCTGTAACTATATAGTAATTCTGGGAAAGTATACTGATGTAGACAGGCAGGAGAGATGCAGCAAAGGGCGGCCATTTCATAAAGCCCGCCCCAATCAATAACTTCTATAGACGCCACTTTCCCTTCAAGCTGTTCTACCTCATCTTGGGCTTTCCCGGCCCCTCCCTTGGATTTAAGGTCTGGTTGAAACAAGTTGCCACTTTTTCTATAAGCAAAGATAAATCTGCCTGATGAAAGGCATTAAAAGCCTGCAGTTCTGCTTCCTTACTGCCTGCCTTTTCTCCTAACATTACAGCCAAGATGGTCAAAAAGTTACCAACCCTCAGGCTATTTCCTTCAAAGGTTTTATCCCAAAAAGTGAAAAGAGAGCAGTCTCCAAAATCTTCAAGATCTTGCATCCCTCCAAGGGTAAGCCTGAGTGTAAAAATATCTTCACCAACCTTTAAGCTGGTTTCGCCAACTGCATGATGCGCCATTAAAGCCTCCTATCTGCTATAAGCCACCAAACCCGCACTTTCTAAGCTGAGGGAATAAGTGACTTCCCCATTATGTTCACCGCTCATTTCAAAAGTCGTGAGAGCAAAAGGCGCCGTATAACTGCCCATCCCAGGAACCACTAATTGCCAAGTATGTATAATTCCAGTCAGAGCGACACCATTCACGAATTTAATAGTTTCATCACTCATAAAAATACCTGAGCCTGAAGTAGACAGAGACTTAATACCTGCCCCGTCTAGCAATTCTCTATAGCCTCTGGAATTTTTTGACGTGATATCGACAGTTTCACCATTGATCGAAAAACTATTCGATCGGAACCCGCCAATCTGTAGAAAACTGCCTTCGTTGGACATATCTTCAACAAGCAACAGAAAGTCTTTTCCTTTTTGTGGAATCATTTGGATCTCCTTTAAAATATCATCAATCATGATCGATGAAATATGTTGTCATATTTATGTGTAAGTCATAGAAAGTTTAATGAGTGGGAGCCTACGACAGCATGGACTGTCACTGAAAATATCAGCGTCCCCTTCATTAGAATGGTATTTTTTTGGTGCAGTTGCGTAACCTTAGCGCTGTCTACCGTATAATAAGATACAGATACTTCTGTTCCATCTTCAGAGGGTACTATGAGACTCTCCTTCAGAACCTCCCTAAGAGAGTCCATGATTTCTTTTACTTCTAATTGGCCTAAATTCTCAGACCAAATGGCTAAAGTTACTGTAATTTTCATCCCGGAACTGGATTTAGTATCAACAGGTCTAAAACCCGTTTCTTCAAAACAGACATAGGGCAATGGCGCATTTTCAGGAGGGTAATCATAAAGCCGCACTCCTGCAGTAGTTAAGGCCTCAGACGTCATGAGTTTTTCATAGAGGGACGTGTGAACAGCTGAGAGGATTTTGGGACTCATACTCCCTCCTCTTCTGCACCGTTCAAAGACGCTGTCTCTGGTAGGGCTGTCGTTTGCACTTCAAGGAAGCGTTGATCCCCATCTGGATCCCTGAATGCATACACTGTATAAAGCGTATCTTCCCATTCAATCCGTTTCGTCGCCCTATATGTAGGACTATTGTAGAGAATGAAATTTACCGCACTCTCTCGCCAGTGAGTTGAAGCACGAGAAACTGAGGAACTATACCGACTGCTCACAGCTGCCCAGACATTTTCTATAATGGCATATGTTTTGAGAATTTGACCGCCTCTCCCTGTACGGTGCGTTTCTCGGTAAAGACGTATAGATTTATTCATATGACCAAGAATAATTTTAGATTTTTTTTCAAAGTATGGTTTCATCATAAGGAAACCCTTCGATAGGGAGACCAGAGACTATAAGCTCCGCTGGCTTTTTCTGCATTTCTTAAGTCACCACCGCGATTGCTATACAGAAACGTCATCATTTCTAAAAGCCCGTGCCTAATCAACATAGGCACATCGAAACTATGATCTCCAAAACCGACAATATAGCTGATGTATATGCCTTCTGTGTTAATTTTTGGTGCTGGCCAGATCAGACCTTCTTTAAGGATCAGTCTTGGTTCCAATCCCCCTGACCATCGATAATAGTCACGGCCCCATTCTTCAGCATCTGATTCTGAATTTAGAATGGACACTTCAGAAACCTCAAGTAAGGGTCTTTGCGGTATTTTAACCCCTCCATTACTATCAAAAACATCCCGGAGAGCCCCGTCAGATACCCCCTCCCACCACGGACTTTTATCTTGGTGAGGCCAGTGATCGAGCCATAGACCCCACTTTTGCCGGATCAGCGCGAGAGAATAGGTCTGCTCAAAATAACTGGTCACACTTTCAATTAAGCGCTGCAGGGTTTCGTCTTCTCCCGTGTGAGTGATCCGGAGGTGATCTTGAACGGCCTTAAGAGTTAAAGCTTGATCTTCGGGCGGATGTAATAGTTCATTTTTCATAAAACTCTCCTGAATAAGCAAAAAAAATGCCGCCCCAAAAGTGGACGGCATATGTAACGATTGTTTAAGTTTAGACGGATATTGGCCTCACAAGAGGCTTCCAGACGACTGTCGCGTGATCATCTAGAAAGACGATAAATGTTGCTAACCCGTGCTTATACAAGGTCTGTTCTTGCAATTCTTCCTGAGAGATCTTTAAATCCACTGTATCACAAGCAACCATATCAAGCCTCAAATGTAGGTCATGAATACCCGCTAAGGCACAGGCCATAACCTCTTCATATGTGCGTGCCACAGTATTTGTCAGGAAAATACTAATCAATCCATCTTCAATATCAGACTGAGCTCTAACTTTTAATATATCTGTATAGGTAAGTTCCATAGGTGCCTCTTCTGTTAAATGTTTGGATAAATTCGTATAACTTAGCGGATTAATTTTGCAACTTATTATAATATTTTATATATCTTAAAGTGTAAATATCTATAAACCTTATGGAAATCAAAGATCATAAAAAGTTGATTAGAAAGCACAAAACACCCATAAAGAGCATTTTTAATAACAAATTCTCTCTATAGGTGATTCTATTAGTGAAAAATTGATGGCATTAGGTTGCGCCAAATTTGAGTATTTTTATCGCCTCACTGTTTATGACTGCCCCACCAATTCTTCGAGTTGCATAAAAATGAACATAAGGTTTATTGCTATAGGGATCGCGTAAAACACGAGTGCCGGAGCGCTCTACAAGAAGATACCCTCGCTCGAAATTACCGAAAGCAATAGAGAGGCTATTATTAGCAACATCAGGCATCTCTTCAACCTCATAAACTGGATATCCAAGAAGCAAACTTGGAGCCCCTTCCTTCAAGCTAGCTTTCCAAAGGAAATGACCATCTGAATCCTTAAATTTTCTTATGAGCGACAATGTTTTACTATTCATCAAAAAGACAGCCCCTTTTCTATAGCGCGCTTTTAAACAGTGAATAAGATCAATCAATAGATCAGCAGGATTTTCACTGGGAAACGCCCCTTCGACACCAGAAGACAGAAACTGAATTGCACCAAAATCACGTTCCTCATCCTTTTCATCACTCATAATCGCAGTCAAAAACCCCCTTGGTTTATGGTGACCATCTCCAATGACCATAGCCGCAGATTCTTGAAGGGAAAATTCCTCTGCAACTTCATCCATCAACCAAGATTCCGCATCAAATTGTAAGTCATCAAGAGCTCTCTGTGTGGCAGCAGCGTTAGCGTATATTTCACCTGGGGTTATGGCGATTTCTTTTAAAGCGGGGCTGTCAGTAACATTTCTATTGCCGGTTTCACCAATCCAGCCTGAAGAGGCACCGCCAATACTCACTAATTTTTTATAATCTGAAGTCTCTATATTCTTAACTTTCACAAGTGATCTAAGCGGAGATAATTGTTTCAGAAGATGTTCAATTTGACTGTCAATTATTTCGGGGACGGCAAATCCCCCGTCTCCTCCCGTCGTGGTTGATAAGGCTTTTGTTTCAACATGACGCAGGGCAGATGCATCTCCTTTGATCATAAAGTCTCTGAGAAAACTATGTTTGTGAGAAGATTTCAAGGAAGTCTCACCAACCTTCTGTTGACTATGCAAAAGGGCGGGCCTTTCCATTTTCATCTCAACGTCTTCTAGCCTTTGCTGTAAACTATTCATGCTCGTTTCTGCAGCATCAGCGTATTGATCCACGGCTGATTTTATATCTGTCAGTTCCATATGTCTCTCCTTTTGTGATAAAAAAACAGGAGAACCGAGGGGGCTCTCCTGCTGATGAAATTTTTCAAAATACTCAATCCCTCTACTGATGCGAGAGTGATTTTGTGCGTGTCTCAATATGGGATATGAGCGATTGATAGTTGATACCCTGTTCTACATGCGCAGTTTTCACGTGGTGAATACGGGCCTCCTCAAGTGCAGGAAACGTAACAAGTGAAATTTCAAGCAAATCAGCCTTGTGTATTATTCTATGCCCTGTCTTTGTATTTTTTGAAGTCTCTCGAGCACGAAACCCAATGGACAGGCCATTCAGCGCGCCAAGTTTAAGGAGATCATATGCTTCCTTTCCCCGGCCAGTTAAACATAATTTCCCTTTCACAAGAAGGCCGCGAGCATCTTCTTCGATTGAAGTAAAGATACCGATTGGTTCACGATGGCAATGTTGCCATAGAAATGCAGGATGTCTCTTACTCAAACTTTGAAGAAAGCAGCCTTTTTCTATGGTATCTCCGTCCCGATCTAATTGATTAAAAAGAGACCCATAGCCCACAAAACTTCCTTCATCAGAACAAAATTTCACCTCTAAGGGGCTGATCATTTCTCTCTTAGTCATGGCAGTGCTCTCCTTCCTGAATAGGATCAAGTCCTAAGGCTTCTCTTTTTTCGTTAAGGGTCATAAAGGTCGCTTTATTCAGGCGATCAATTTTTCGGCTTCTCTTTAAGTCAAGGGCGGGAACGGCCTCTAAATCCGCCTTAAATTCTAAGTCCTCGTCATATCTGGGAAGAAGCCAGGCATTTAAATGATTAAGAATTTCTTGATGCAGAGGAAGAATTGTTTCTTCCCACAGACTTAAACGTGCCTCTGCCATATTCGAATAAGTTTGAGAGTCAGGGATACCCACAAGCTGAGACGGAACACCAAAAGCCAAAGCAATTTCCCTTGCCGACATATTCTTTCCCCGATGCCAGTCCATATCGCTCGGCGAAATTGACATATCTTGCCACTTCAAGCCGCCTTCCAAGAGTAAAGGGCGTCCAGCATTTACGGCCCCAGAATAATGATCATTGACTTGTGCCTTTAATCGCGAAAATTGGCCCTCTGTAAGGGAATCCGCGGCGTCTTCTTGATATAAAACACCGCTAGGACACCCCCCATTTTTAATGAGCGATAAGTTCCACCGACTGCTCTCATTGTGTAGATCAATGGCCGTTGCAGCAGTCTCCAGAGGAGAGAAGCCGTGCCATTCGCAGAGAGGATTAAAGCTATGCCAATGAAGCACGGATTGTCGGTCGAAATGACGCAGTTGTTCTCCTTGCCCGTAACTAAACAGCGGATCAATGGACTGCGGATATAAAGACACTTTGACAAGATCTGGCCTTAATAACCAAAGTTCCTTAGGCTGACCCTCAGGAGGCCCTAACGATAAAAGATAGCTATTGCCTGCAATGAGGTAATAGCCTGTCATATTGTATAACAAGCCTGTCCCTTTTTGCAGTGGATTTGGTTTTTTCACGAGATCAAGTGCCTTATGCCTAACCAATCTTTCCCCAGAACGGTGTAGAGTTATCGGAATTGAAGCAACTCCTCGGGCAACCATGTTTATTGATCGATTGACAATAACATTCCGCTGATAACCCTCCTTACTAAAGAGGTCATAACGGTTGAGAGATGTATCGACGCGAGGGGGTTTTACAAAATGCACTCTCCGCGTAGGGGATGGCTTTCCATGATCTCTTGATTTCTCAGATAATCGGAGCAGCCATTTTTTCAAAAATGACATTCCTATCTCCTCTTTTAAATGAATGGGGTATGTTATAGTGACTTGATTTGCAGGGTCTGATTGGTCTCTAAGACGAGAGACGTAAGCGCCCATACTAGAGCATCAAGCCGATCAGGACTCTGCGGCCTTGTATTTGCAGAAAGGTCATAATGGCACAGCTGATCTTCAAGGATTTCGAGCCTGCCAACGTGATGAACTTGACCTTTCTCATAGAGCAATGCTACAGGCTGAGCCCGAGCTAACTTACTCTGGAAAGCACGAACTGGCTTGACTTTTACGCGCTTATCTACTTGATGAATTAATGTCTCCACAAGATCACCACCTTGATTTACTTCCACGATCAATTCATCCGCTAAATACGCATAATATGTTTTGACTATCTTTTCCGTCCATTCTAAGGGCGAAAGTCCCTGAGTTGTTTCATCAGCCAAGACATAAGCCTTTTTCTTTTTGCTGAGCCCAACAACTATGCACCCGCATTCATCGGCCCCTTCCCCCGTTGAGACTGGCGGATCCACAGCTATCGCAACTCGCTCTAACAGAGGGGCAGTGTCAACACGATAACGATCGATTAAACCTTGCGTCCATAGGGCCCCAGACAGTTCCTCAAGAATTTCTGCATAAAGTTCCTGTCTGCCTTGCCGTGTTCCTTCATATTTCGATAGAATCATTTGTTGAAAGCTGGGCGCCAGATTGGTCAAATTATCAAATGTAGTGCCGCGAGTTACATGCACGTCTGGGTCCACAAGCAAAGCCTTCACTAAGCCAAGCGGACGGGGTGTCGTCGTGATACAGGTCCGTGGCCGCTTTCCCAGTCGAAGCCCAAACAGCAACATATCCCAACATTGATCTAATTGACGCCATGCAGCCAGTTCATCTAGCCATGCAGCATCATGTTGCGGACCTCTAAGCCGATCTGGTTCTTCTGCAGAATAAAGAAACGCTTTAGCGCCATTTGGCCAAGTGAGACAGGCTTTTGCCGGCTCATAAGAAGGCCGAAACCAAGGCGGTGAAATCGCAAGCAACCCGCTCTCTCCTTCAACCATAGTGTATCTTGCATCAGACGCTGTAGGCGCAACCAGAGCAATCCGGCTTGCCTGCCCTGTCTCGATGAGATATCGAACCCATTCTGCCCCGGTTCTGGTTTTCCCAAAGCCCCGGCCGGCAAGAAGGAGCCAGTGTATCCATTCACCTTCAGGTGCTAATTGATCATTACGCGCCCAAAATGCCCATGAATAGCGTAACATTTCAGTTTCAGTACTTGTTAGGCTTCTTATTGCCTCTTCAATGGTCGGCTTTGGAAGTTTTCTGAATGAGTTTGCTGATAAGAGCCTCATGAGCTTGCTCCAGCCCCTCCGAAACGGGGTCCTTCTCGGTCACTTTATCTTTAAATTTACCTGGTCGCCTTGCTTTTAGCATCAAAACCAGCAGGCTATCTGAATAGTCACGAACACTTCCGATAGGTTTACCACCGAAATAGACAGGCCGCTCTACGCCTTCCAGAGCTCTTCTATAAGCCTCATCCTCTAGACGATCTGTTCCGGCCTCAACCGCAGCGTCCCATTCAACAGCAAAGGCCGGATCTGAGGTGCGCCACTTATAAACAGTCGAAGGGGAAACACGCGCTTGTTCTGCAGCAAAACTAACTGTAGCCCCAGTGCTGAGTGACGATAAAAATCGCTTCACCCGCGCTGAGGACTTTTTCCTATTACGCACCATATATATCCATATGAAAGAAAGAAGACTAAACCAAATTGAAGAGTATAAAAACCGATCAAAGCAAGGTATCTGCTGATCAGTAAGGGAAAAATAGTCGTTATATCAATTAGGATGTTTCATATGCCACATATGGTTGCAAATGTCAACAATTTAATTGTTTTTAATTGTTATTTCATTCTCTGTTGGTCTAGTACAGCACGCATAAAAGAGAGAGCTGCCTTATATCTGCGCCACAATTGAATACGCGAAAGCAGGACTGGACGCAGAGAGAAAGCGACTCTTTTCCACGGCATCTTTTCTTTCGATGATAGACGTGCTCGCCCATTGAGGTGCCAACACCCCCAAAATACCAATTGCCTATCAAGCGGATCTGGGAGCAACCTTAGCCATTCCAAAATATCAATATATCGATCAATATGTCTTGGATCTAAAGAGGCTTTATTATAAGAATTTTTCTTTATAGTATTGTTATTATTATATAAGTTTGAACTTTTTGTATCCCATATGGTCTTTCTCATTCTTAGAAAGCCTTGCTCTTTATCTGGTAAACATCTCAATGTCCAAGTCGCTTCAACCAGAAAAGCTTCCACCTGTTCAGAGGTCCATTGACTGCCAAGCTGCTCTTTTGGTGTGAATATATCTCCTGTCATAATTTAACTCCTTACTCAATACAAAAACCACCGAAGTAGTTCTCTTAACTCACTCAAGAGACTCTCCGGCGAGAAACAATAACAAAATTATTTGTTATAATAAAATGTTTTTAATTGTTTTCTCAGGGAAAATTCTTTATGAACAGTCATAGTGACAATAGTAAAAGGCAAGAATAAATGGACAGTCTTATGAATTCATTGGGGAAACGCGTCTCTTATCGACGACGTATCTTAGGCCTCTCTCAAAGAGAATTAGGAAAGCAAATTGGCATTTCTCAACAAGCTATAGAGCGGTTAGAAAACGATGCGACTAAAAACCCGCGCAATCTACTCAAACTTGCTGATAGCTTAGGTCTTGACCCCCATGAACTTGTACACGGCACAACAGCAGACCGATTAATGACCTTAAAAGAGGACAGCATCCCTCCTTATGCCCCCTCCCATAACTCTTTGAGAGATTTGCCTGTTATGGGGGCCGCACAAGGGGGCCCTGACGGGAATTTAATAATGAATGACGACCCGATTGACTGGACAGACAGACCTCAAACACTTTTGGGCGTCACTGAGGCTTTTGCGGTTTATATTACAGGGGATAGTATGAGCCCCAAATATGAAGATGGTGATTTGCTCTACATCCACCCGAACCGCCCTTTTAAAAAAGGCCGATATGTTGTAATAGAAACCACCGATCAACGGGGATATATCAAGCAATTCAGAAAGTGGGATGAAACAGATCTCATTGTTCGTCAATTCAATCCAGCAAAGGATCTCAGAATTCCTCGGGCTTCAATCGAACGTGTAATGCTGGTTATAGGCAGTATGGATAGTTAATGCCAGACGTAGAAGTAATCTTTCAAAAGGGTCTTTTTACAGGCCTTAGGCCATGGGATCGCAACTATCTAACACGTCTAGGATTGGTACATTTAGATCCAGGCCAACTGGAAAGAGCTCGCCCCATGTTCAGGAATAAGCGGATTAGGGTTCGCCTTTGCCATGCGATGACCGAAACGACCTTAATCCTTTCACTTTAGGGAGCGTCAGCTTGGTTTTCAGGCAACGACTTTTTAAACGCTTCATGCTTAATGAGCTCGCTATAAACTCCCTCAATTAACGGGAATGAAGTAAGGTCTACGTTGAATCGATATGCATTCCAAACTTGAGGCACTAAGTATACATCCGCGAGAGAAACGGACCTTCCATAGCAGTATCTCCCTTCACAGCCATAGGTTTTCATCAAGGCTTCTAAAGCCGTAAACCCTTCAACAATCCAATGCTGATACCAAGCGTTAACAGCTGCATCGCCCTGTTCTAAATTTTTCTTAAGATATTGCAAAACAGACAAATTGTTCAAGGGGTGTACATCACAGGCGATCAAATTACAAAGCTGCCTAATCTTTGTTCTATCATCTAAATCAGCCGGCATGAGCGGTATGTCAGTATAGGCCTCTTCTAGATAATCCAAAATTGCAGGGCTCTGACTAATTTTCAGATCCCCATCGATGAAATATGGCACCCTTCCCTGGGGGTTGAGTGCTAAAAATTCATCCGTTTTATTTGCAGCAACTTCAGGATGAAGATTCACTGACTTTTGGACATAATCGATACCTTTCAAAGCCAAAGAAATTCTGACACGAAAGGCAGCACTCGATCTAAAATACCCATAAAGTGTACGCATGTTTTTCCCTCAAGAAAGCCAGCAGATCTTAGGACTGCTGAACAACTTTTTGATCTATTTTTCCAAAGATACTCTGGCCGTCTTGATCAAACATTTCAATGGAGACTTGATCACCAAATTTCATAAATGAAGTTTTCGGCGTTCCAGTTTCGATGGTTTCAATCATTCTAATCTCTGCGATACAGCTATATCCAACACCGCCCTCACTGATTGGCTTGCCTGGGCCATCATTCAACTTATTTGATACAGTACCTGACCCTATGATAGTACCGCTACACAGAGGTCTTGACTTCGCAGCATGAGCAATTAATTGACCAAAATTGAAAGTCATATCAATCCCGGCATTTGGCCGCCCAAAAACAGCTCCATTATAGGTTGAAACAAGAGGAAGGTGAAGAACACCCTCTTTCCAAGCATCACCGAGGCAATCTGGTGAGACACAAACGGGAGAAAAAGCGCTAGAGGGCTTAGATTGGAAAAAGCCAAAGCCTTTAGCCAGCTCCCCAGGAATTAAACCACGCAGTGATACATCATTCACAATCATGATCAGCTTAATATACGATAAGGCCTCTTCTGCAGATACGCCCATAGGCACATCCCCGGTTATGACAGCCACTTCTGCTTCAAAATCGATACCCCAGCCATCATCTTGAGGCATCACAATAGGGTCTCTCGGGGCTAGAAAGCTATCAGATCCCCCTTGGTACATCAGTGGATCCGTCCAAAAGCTTGAAGGCATTTCAGCATTCCGCGCTTTGCGTACCAATTCCACATGATTTACATAAGCTGAGCCATCAGCCCATTGATAGGACCGCGGCAGAGGTGAAGCACAGGAAGCTTGGTCAAATGGCTCGCCTGCCTCTTCATTTGCATTTAAATTCTCTGCGAGTTTTTCAAGCTGAGGACAAACTTCGTCCCAATTATCCAAAGCCTCTTGGAGCGTATGGGCAATATCCGCCGCTGACAGCATCCGATTTAAATCATCTGAGACAACTACTAAAGCGCCATCACGGCCATTATTTAGTGAAGCTAATTTCATTTGTCATTCCCTTACGTTAACCGATTACTTTTTCGGTGGAAAGCCAGTACCGTCATGCAACCAGGCTGCATGTTTTGGTGCTTTTTTTGTTTCATCCCATTCAGTCAACATTTCCCAAGCAACACGCTTTAGTTCCTGTTTCATGGCTGGGGTGCCTTTATTTGCTGCAAGTTCAAGGCGGTGCCCACTTGGGTCAAAGAAATAAATGCTTTCAAAAATCCCATGATCTGTCGGGCCAAGGACCTCAATGCCTGCAGCCACCAGACTCTCTTTCATTGCCAGAAGTGCAGCCTCACTCTCAACTTCGAATGCAATATGCTGCACCCACTCAGGAGAATGAGGATCTTTACCCTGTTTTGGAGAATTAGGTAGTTCAAAAAATGCAAGAACGTTATCACGCCCAGCATCCAAGAAAATATGCATATAAGGATCCGCTTGCCCCGTTGAAGGAACTGCATCTTCAGCAATAGCCAGCTGGAAATCCATTCCAAGATGTTTGGTATAAAATTCAACCGTTTCTTTGGCATTTACACAGCGATATGCCACATGATGAATACCTTTTAACATATTTATTCCCCTTTCAGCTATCAAAGCTGAGGTCAGACTAGTTTATTGATCACCGATAACACCGCGGTTCATTTGATCGCGCTCAATACTTTCGAAAAGGGCTTTAAAATTGCCTTCCCCAAAACCATCGTCATCTTTGCGCTGAATAAATTCAAAGAAGACAGGCCCTAACATTGTTTCACTAAATATCTGCAGAAGCAAGCGTGGTTGCTCACCGTCTGTCGTTCCATCAAGCAAAATACCCCGAGATTGAAGGTCTTCAATAGGCTCACCGTGACCTGGAAGACGCTCATCAAGCATTTCATAATAGGTTTCAGGAGGTGCCGTCATAAATTTTTGGCCATTTGCCTTTAACCGATCCCAACACTCAAGCAAATTATCACAGGAGAAAGCGATATGTTGGATACCTTCTCCGTTATACTGCATCAAGAATTCTTCAATCTGGCCGCCGCCTCCAGCAGCTTCTTCATTGAGCGGAATACGAATTTTACCATCCGGGGCTGTCATGGCCTTAGATAAGAGGCCTGTATATTCGCCCTTAATGTCGAAATAGCGTATCTCTTTAAAATTAAAGAGACTTTCATAATAATTTGCCCAGTAATCCATTCGGCCGCGATAGACATTATGCGTTAGGTGATCCAAAGTGTGAAAGCCACAGCCAGTCGGATGCCGATCAACCCCTTCGATCCAATCAAAGTCGATATCATAAATGCTGGCACCTTCTTCATACCGATCGATTAAATAGAGAATGGCTCCGCCAATTCCTTTGATTGCTGGCAATCTAAGTTCCATCGGGCCAGTTTCAACATGGATTGGCTGAGCGCCTTTTTCTAGAGCGTCGTTATAGGCTTTATGAGCATCTTTAACACGGAATGCCATACCACAAGCTGAGGGCCCATGTTCTTCTGCATAATAACCAGCATGTGATTTTTTCTCATAATTTGTAATAAAGTTTATATCACCCTGACGCCATAAGGACACGTTTTTAGAACGATGGTTCGCTACTTTTGTAAAACCCATACACTCAAAAATAGGTTCTAGGATGCCTTCTTTTGGAGCCGTGAATTCAACAAATTCAAAACCATCAAGGCCCATGGGGTTCTCAAACAAATCAGCCATTATATCTTCCCTTATTCATCTTGAAACATAATGGCATTATACACCAAAAATATGGACATATTGCCATATATCCTATAGATATCTAAAATAATAACAACATATGTATTATAATATAAAAAATAACGGACAAAATTTTCATGAAACTATCTACGGGTGACATCGCAATTTTAGAACAATTGCAGCAGGATTCAAACATAAGCCAACATGAGCTCGCAGAGAAAGTTGGCATGAGCAGAAGCAGCTGTTGGCGCCGCATCAGAGAAATGATTGATATCGGGTTAATCAAAAAGACTGTTGCTATCTTGAGTAGGAGGAAATTAGGATTAGAGATCACAGCCTATCTTGAAGTCTCAATGACTGAGCATAACGAGACGACGAAATCACAATTTGAAGGCCATATTATGAATTTAAGACAGGTATTACAGTGTTTCTCTGTCTCCGGTGAAAGAGATTATGTCTTGTTGGTTTCTACAAAAAATATGGATGCTTATGATCATTTTTTAAACACATACATTTTAACCCACCCCGCAGTTCGGTCTGCAAGATCAACCTTCACTCTAAGAGAAATAAAATACTCAACAGAGTATAATCTTCAATAAAGACTTGATCTTGAGTAAAAACCCTATGCATAATAGTTGCATATAAAACTAAATAAGGGCGACTTATATGCCAGACCAAAAGATGACCGATAACGCCATCGCTTTAGAGCTTGAAACCTTCCTGCCTTACAGGCTTGCCACGCTATCAACTCGGATTTCTCAAGCTATTTCAAAGTATTATATTGAACGGTATCAGATAACTGTTACTGAATGGCGGGTTATTGCTGTCTTGGGTGTCACCCCGGAAGTTTCCGCAGGCTACATCGGGCAAGTAGGGACGATGGACAAAGTTGCTGTCTCGCGTGCTGTGAATAAACTTCTAGAAAGCGGCTATATTCTAAGAGAATTTTCTGAGGAAGATAAAAGACGAAGCATCTTAAAATTGTCAGAAGATGGCTGGGGCATTTATAATGAGATCGTCCCACTAGCCAAAAAATATGAAGATGACATTCTAAAGGAATTCACCGCAACAGAACATGATGCCTTAGAAAGCATTCTGACAAAACTTGAAACTGTGCAACTCTCTCTTAGTAGTGACAAACCTTAGGATCGTCGTTCAGAATTCTACCAAAGGTCCGCATATTCTTTAAATAGCTGTCGCCAATTTAATCCAGCAGCAAGTGCTGTCTGTAGCAAAAGGCGCGCCTTCATACCATTGAGACGACCAGAGGGAACAAGACCTGCTTCTATCAGTCCAATTTCGGCCCCTTTGTATCCATAAGTTTTCTTCAAAACACGACCGCCGCCCGGACGCGCAGAGAGAATAACAGGCATATCATGAGCCAAAGATGCCAAGGCATCGTGCCATGCTTCACTTACGTGCCCGCCGCCAAAAGCTTCAACAACCAGCCCTTTAAAGCCTGCTTTTACAAAACCATCAAGAATCAGGGGATCTTGATCAAAGACGCACATCATATGGGCGACTGGAGGTAATTCTTTAGGGAGATCTAAAACTGCAAATCGAGAAAGAGATTGGTTAAAATGTGCCTCACTTTCTGTGATCACCCCCAATTCACCCCCATCACTGCGAAAAGCAGACAGATTAGATGTATGACTTTTACGAACCCGACACGGATCGTGAATTTCTCCATTCATAACAAGATAAACACCAGACTTATCTGAAGCTGCGACACGGATAGCATCAGATAAATTTGCTGGGCCATCTGCGCCTGGACTCGATGGATTGCGCATAGCCCCTGTAAAAACGAGAGGTTTGCTAATGGGCCAGTATAATCCTGCAAGAAAGGATGTTTCTTCCATGGTATCTGTGCCTTGGGTGACAACAAAGCCATCAGCATCGCTGTCCTTTGCCATTGTAATAAGTTTTGCAATGTCTTGATAGGATAGATTTGCACTGCCAACATTAGCTACCTGTTTGGTTCTGATGTCCGCAATATCTGTAATTCCTGGTATGGCAGAGATCAGATCATCCGCAGAGAGAATTGGCTTTACACCCTCACTTGCACCAGGGTCTGCTGACATGGCAATGGTGCCGCCAAGGGCAAATATATCTATGAGAGGCTTATGTTTCATACCCTCTCATAGCTTTTTTTTAATGCAAAGCCAATAGCTTATGAAATAAATTCACTGGCTGGGGTATAGGCAAGCCCTTGATCTTCAGAAACTGCTTTATAGGTGACTTTTCCTTCTGCAACATTCAAGCCTTCGAGCAGATGTGTATCTTCTGCTAGCGCCTGTTTCCATCCTTTGTTAGCAATTGTTATGGCAAAGGGAAGAGTTGCATTATTAAGCGCCATCGTCGATGTTCTTGCAACACCACCCGGCATATTCGCAACACAGTAATGCACAACATCATCAACAATATATGTTGGTTCCGCATGCGTGGTCGCTTTTGAGGTCGCAAAACAACCGCCTTGGTCAATTGCAACATCAACGAGGACAGATCCTCTTTGCATATCAGTGATATGCTGGCGTGTCACAAGTTTTGGTGCCGCAGCCCCTGGGATAAGAACCGCGCCGACAACAAGATCAGAGTGAAGAACATGATCTTCAATCGCGCCGGCACTAGAATAAATAGTTTTTACGCGGCCTTGAAAAATATCGTCTAATTGCTGCATTCTACGCACAGATCTATCAAGAATTATCACATCAGCACCCATGCCCACTGCCATACGAGCAGCATTTGTGCCAACAACGCCGCCGCCAATAATGGTTACTTTCGCAGGCTCAACACCAGGGACACCGCCCAAAAGCATGCCGCGCCCCCCTTGACTCATCTCGAGAGCGTGCGCACCTGCCTGAATAGACATCCGGCCAGCCACTTCACTCATCGGGGCCAGTAAAGGCAATCCGCCATGAGCATCTGTTACAGTCTCATACGCAATGGCGATACAGCCCGAGTTAATGAGGCCTTGTGTTTGCTCAGGATCTGGGGCCAAATGAAGATAAGTATATAAAATCTGGCCTTCACGAAGCATTGCACATTCACTGGCTTGAGGCTCTTTAACTTTCACAATCATGTCAGCTTTTGCGAAAATCTCTGCTGCAGATTCAAGGATGACTGCCCCAGCCGCTTGATATAATTCATTGGTAAAACCAATCTCAAAACCAGCATTAGTCTCAACAATCACCTGGTGTCCGTGGGCAATAAGCTCCCGGACTGACATAGGTGTCAACCCAACACGATATTCACGGTTTTTAATCTCTTTAGGTACGCCGATTAGCATCTTTTACTTCCTCTAATTCTCAGGGATGGGACCCCTCTAAAACAATAAAAGAAAGTATAATGACTTTCAGGAGACATGTCCTTGCAAAGAACACTTGAAATTGTTGCTGAATTGACAGTATATTGCGTTAAATATGAATTTTATCGAGGATTATTGTGACTATGCAAACAGATAAGATTGATCGTGCGATCTTAACGCAATTACAAGATGATGGAAAACTCTCAAATGTAGACCTTTCAAACCTAGTTGGTCTCAGCGAGTCGGCTTGCCTGCGCCGTGTAAAGCGAATGGAAACGGAGGGCATAATCACTCAGTATACAGCCATAGTCTCGGCAAAGACAATCGGACTGACAAGTTCCGTTTTCATTAGGGTGTCCCTTCAATCTCAGCAGGAAGAAAAATTGAAGCGCTTTGAACAAGCCGTGCAAAATGTCCGAGAAGTAATGGAATGTTACCTAATGAGCGGTGAAGTTGACTATATGTTACGAGTCATAGTAAGAGACGGTCAAGACTATGAACGCGTTCATAACATCCTAACTGCCCTACCCGAAGTTGCTCGTGTACACTCGTCCTTTGCTTTACGCAATGTGATCCGAAGAACTCACTTACCCCTTTGATTAGCAAGCGATGTTTCAATCCAGTCATTTATCTTCGCTTCCAACATATTTAACGGAATACCGCCCTCACTAACAATTTGATCGTGGAAATCCCGTACATCAAATTTCTTCGCCAAGGCCTTTGTTGCTTTTTCCCGAAGCTCAAGGATTTTCAACTCTCCCATCTTATAGGCAAGCGCTTGACCTGGCCAAGCGATATAGCGGTCAACTTCTGTGCGTATATTGTGCTTAGCGAGCGCTGAGTTCTCTTCCATCAAAGTCAAAGCCGCCTCACGGGTCCAGCCTTTCCAGTGTATACCTGTATCGACAACAAGCCTAAGCGCACGCCACATTTCATAACTTAGCCGGCCAAATTGTTCGTATGGGGTTGTGTAAATATCCATCTCAAGGCCAAGTTTTTCACTATACAACCCCCAGCCTTCCCCAAAGGCATGAGGATAATAGCCCCGCCTAAAAGCAGGAACATCCTGCATTTCTCGTGAGAGAGCGGATTGAAGGTGATGCCCAGGCATCCCTTCATGCAGTGTTAAAGCAGGAATATTATAGAGGGGGCGCTGAGGGAGATTGTATGTATTGACCCAATAGTAGCCTCCGCGCGGGGATTCTTTTGGTGCGCCAACATACCGTCCTGTTGTATAGTTGGGTGCAATACTTGCTGGAACGGCTTCTACACCATATGGCTGGCGAGGAAGATGCTTAAACAATTTAGGAAGTCGACCATCAATTTTTTTGGCCACATAGCTCGCATACATGAGCAATTCTTCTTCCGACTTCGCGTAAAACTGCTCATCAGTTCTTAAAAATTCAAGAAAATCATTGAAACTTCCCTTGAAGTTCACCTCTTTAATTATGTCTTCCATCTCAGAGCGAATACGTGCCACTTCGCTCAAGCCAAGCTGATGAATTTCCTCTGGTCCGATCTCAAGGGTCGTATAATATTTTACCATTGCAGGATAATAGTCTTCGCCCATCTTAAATGATCGAGCCCCCAGTGTTTTTCGCGCACGCGGGAAATATGTTGCCTTCATGAAATTATTTAACTTCACATAAGCTGCAATAACTTTGTCTCTGATGACTGTTTCAGCGTGAGCTTTTAGTCTCTTTTGATCCTCTTCAGAGATTGAGGCAGCCATCCGCTTGAACGGCGTATAGAAGACACTCTGAGAAATATCTTCAACTATAGGCGCAGAAAAGGTAGGCATGACCCCTTTAAGCACCACTTGTGGCATAGTAAATCCATCCTGAAGTCCAACTTTAAGATTTTCCGTTATATCATTGAAATAATTAGGAAGGTCACTTAATAATGTTAGATAATTTTCATAGTCTTCTATATCGTTAAAGCGCCTAGTAGAATGCGTACGCTGAACCCATGTATGGAACCCACTATCACTCATTAATGGATTGCGATATGTCTTAAAGCGATAGTCTAAAAGTTTGGTTTTCTGAATGAACAAAAAGAGATCATAGTTAAATTGCTCTTTAATAGTGAGCTTTGAACGGTCAATCCCTTTTAGTTTAGAAATAAAGCCTTTATATTTTTCGTGTCTATGCTTAAAAACATCGGGCGTAGATTTCTGAAACTTAACAACAGGTCCTGCCTTTTTCTGCTGAGGTGCTCTGCTCGGGAATTGCTCGTAGAAAAAACTCCGCTCTTCCTTTAACAAAGACTGGAATTTTTCACTTTCAGTGTCGAGTGCTTTGGCGCCAAAAGAAGAAAGTAAAGCGATCGTCGCTAGAATAAAAAATCTCATAATCATCCCCATAAAACATTCTATTGCATTCTAATTACTGTAAGTTATGCTTTTTTCTGGAAAATTCAAAGGGGAAAACGATGTTCAAAAAACTCATAACGATGACAGCAGTTGCACTTATAGTCTCGACACCGTGCTTGACTGCAGAAGTGCTGGACATAAAGGCTGAAGCAAAAGAAAAGAGATATTCGCTCGTAATCCATGGCGGCGCAGGAACAATTTTGAAAAAACACATCACTCCGGAGATTGAAAAAAGAATTCGAGGGAAACTTACAAAGTCCCTTCTAGCAGGTGAAACTATTCTAAAATCTGGGGGCTCTTCTTTAGATGCAATTGTGGCTTCCATAAAGATCCTGGAAGATAGCCCTGAATTTAATGCTGGTCACGGGGCTGTGTTTACGTCTGAAGGTAAAAATGAATTAGATGCATCCATCATGGATGGCCGCACTCTTAACGCTGGTTCGATTGCAGGGGTGACCACAATTAAGAACCCCATCACACTAGCAAGAGCCGTCATGGATAAATCCAGACATGTGATGTTCATTGGAAATGGGGCAGAAACATTCGCACGCGAACAAGGCATTGAAACCGTGGATCCAAGTTATTTCTATGTAGAGCGTCGCTATCAGCAACTCTTACGTGCTCAGGGCAGGGATAAATCTTCGGCCTATTTTAGTGATCATCGTTTTGGGACTGTGGGTGCCGTGGCTATCGATCAAGAGGGCAATATAGCAGCAGGTACATCAACAGGCGGCATGACCAACAAACGATATGGCCGTGTGGGTGATGTACCAATCATTGGTGCCGGTACTTATGCAAACAATAAGAGTTGCGGGGTCTCAGCTACGGGCCATGGAGAGTATTTCATTCGCGCAACCGTTGCACGAAGCATCTGCGCTTTAATGGAATATAAGGGCTTATCCCTTCAAGAAGCCGCAGATGCAATTGTCATGGAACAATTGGTAGAGATGAAAGGCGATGGAGGTATTATCGCTGTAGATAAGGATGGGAATATTGTTTATTCATTCAACTCAGCAGGCATGTACCGCGGCAAAGTAAGTCAAAGTGAAAAGCCTTCGACGGGGATCTTTAAAGACAATTAAATTGCCGGCTCTCTTAAAGATAAGAAAAGCCCTGCCTTAAAAAGACAGGGCTTAATTTTTGGTGATGGCACTTCCCTTAACTTGAGGGAGGGGGGAGAGGGAGAGGTAAGAAAACCACCATCACCTGAAATGCTGAATGCTCAGCAATCCGAATTATTTTACAGCTGTTTGAACTTCTTCAACAGATGCTGTGTAGCGCTCTTGAAGCACTGTGAAGGCTTTTTGGCCAGCTTCTGTTGTCATGTCAGCCACTTCGCGAACATTTTCACCCAGTGTCTTCACGTTTGCCTGTAGTTCAGCAATCTGCTTGTTAACATTGAACTCAGGAGCTTCATTCTGAAAACCTTTGACCGCTTTGTCATTAAGATCAGCAGCAACTATTTTTGCAAAATCTGCCTGTTTGGTTGCAACTTCCTTAGCACAATCAAACATTACACGATTGGCTTCAACCATTGCTTCCAGATTTTTCTTCTGAAAATCAAGAGCGGATTGTACATCGAATTGAGGTGCTGTCTCAAACATCTTCGTAAAGGCATCAAAACCAAAAACAGACTCTTGTGCAGGCTTTGCTTTTGCTTTTGTTTCTTTCTTTTTGGTCGCTGGCATTTTGCGATCCTTTCCAATTTAGGGCAAGGTTACATACTTTGCTGCATTGCAATATTTATCCCTGTATATCCATGCTGCACCGCAATGTCAATGATTATTTTGCACCGCAACATAAAAATATTTAAGTTTCAGAATATGCAACAAGACTTCCCATAAAATGCGTCTATACCTTTAATTCACCCTACCCTATAGTCAACTCAACAGCAAATATGGAGAAAAACTATGACAGCTATACTTAAAATTACTGCAAGCGCGAACCCAGGAGCATCCGTGACCACTACACTCTCCTCGCTATTTCTAGAGACAATCGAAAATGAAAAGAAAGATATTTCAATCACTGAGAGAGATATTTCCAGAGGTCTGCCTTTTCTCACACCTGAGTGGGTCGGCGCAAATTTTACACCTGAAGAAGAACGAAGCCAAGAACAAGCCAAGACTCTGCAGCTTTCTGACACGTTAATCGAAGAGTTAGAAAAAAGTAATCTCATTCTACTCTCATTACCCATCTATAATTTTTCTATTCCTGCTAGCGTTAAAGCCTGGATTGACCTCATTGCACGCGCACGGAAAACCTTTCGGTATACAGCGGACGGCCCTATAGGGTTGCTCGAAGGCAAAACACTTGTGCTTTTTGTTGCCAGTGGTGGCACGGCTGTGGAGAGCCCTTTAGATTTTGCTGTCCCCTATATGAAGCATGTATTAAAATTTATTGGGATTACGGATGTTCATGTTGTTGCGGCAGACGCTATGGCAACAGAACCTGATACATTAGAGATTGCAAAAGCCAAGGCCAAAGCCCTCGCAAGAGAGCTAGGGAATGGCATAGACGGACCCCTAAGAGAGGCCTCTTAATCAAAGACTTTTAGCTTGTTGCTGTTGCTGAAGATATAAGTTCAAAGAAGCTAACACCAGCAAGCTCCATCCAAACCCATACCATGACAAAACTCGTCAGGGCGATAAAATATACTGGCATAATGAGGATAAATTTAAAGAAGGTTCTAAACCAACCTTGTTTTTGGCCTACTTTCAAGGCGACAAAAAGATACCCTACGGACCCCAAGGAAAAGACATCTACGGCCACTTCCCCGCCGAAAATCGGTACAATGGGGATGAGGATAACCATCAAAAGCATCAAATAAGCATGATAATGTAGAGAAAAAACAAATTGATCCATTAATCGCTGATCTTTTCGCCAATGGAATATCCTTAGGAGAATGCCAAAAAGGGGCATGAAAATAATCAAAGCCCACTGCAGCCTTTCATTGATGATTCTATTAAATACCATAGGGTCTGCCAATGCCCTCGTAAGCTCGTCTTTAAAACGATCAGCCCATTCTTTTTTCGTCCCTGTCATAACAAGCCGATCAATTTGCTCTCGCGTGAGGGCTATTCGATCGTCTTCATCAGCAATTGGCGTGAGCATTTTTAATTTAAGACGGCTCATTAACCCACCCGTGTTATCCGTGGGTGTATAATAGGACTTATCTTTGAGAATTTCCTCCATCTCCAAGCCTGCGGCATCTGCAGCCTTTTTCAATTCTTCTTTCTCAGCCTCAGTCATCCGATCAATCACGTCAGCAGGTTTTTGTCGGATTGTAATAGCGCCTTTTTTGCTAACGATTTTCCCATCTTCATCTAGCACGATTGGATCAGGGTTCGTTTTCCTTTTTTCTTCGCTTTTAATATATTCTTCTTCCGGCGTGATCGACACATCAATTATCGGGATATTGAAAGCCTCCATAAGGATGAAGAATAAAAAGAAAGTCAGGACAAACAGCCTAATTGGTGGGACAAAACGAGCCCTACGACCATCCATATAGGTCCGGCTTAATCCGCCAGGAATGGCAACGAGCAAGAAAAGCGTCTTAAGAGTTTTACTATCCATTGAGAAAACATTATCAAGGATTTCTTCAGTGAATTCCCATATGGGGCGGCGCATCTCTTTATCTTTCTGACCACACAGATGACAGAAAGGACCACTCAGAGAAGCATTACAGTTCTGACAGCGGGCTTCTTTATTTTTTCTTATGGTGAGGGCTTGTCCACTTGCAGTACGTAAATGCTGCATATCGCGCAATTTACGACGACGACGCAGTTTAGTCGTCCACACTTCAATATGCGGGTTAATCCACCTTCCAAGCATCTCAGCCTCCCCTAATCGACACTCTCTATAATACTATTCTTTAGCCTGCTTTCAAGACATGATCTGCAACATAAGGATTAGATTGCCTCTCATGACCAAAAGTTGACAGAGGACCATGTCCAGGGACAAAGGTTACATCGGGTCCCAGAGGCCATAACTTTTGTGCAATTGAATCCAACAAGTCCTGATGATTTCCTTTTGGAAAATCTGTTCTACCAATGCTGCCTTTGAATAAAACATCCCCTACGAAAGCAACATTCGATTTGGGTTCATGAAAGACAACATGCCCCGGTGTATGCCCGGGACAGTGAAAAACGTCAAAAATTAAGGCACCAAGCGTTACTTGATCCCCGTCGGATAAATACTGATCGGGGGTACAACACCGCAACCCCGGCATGCCGTAATTTGCAGCCTGCTCTTCAATGCCGTCCAGCCAAAACTGATCATCTTTATGAGGCCCAATAATGGGTAAATCATGGGTATCTTTAATGTCAGCTGACCCTCCGGCATGATCTAAATGCCCGTGGGTTAGCAAGATTTTCTTCAGTGTGATACCAACTTTGTCTACAGCTTGCAGAATTTTTTGATAGTCTCCTCCAGGATCGACTAAGGCGCCTTCCATGGTTTCATCACACCAAATGATGGAACAATTTTGCTGAAATCCTGTCACAGGAACTATCTGAGCCTTAAGCATTGAGGTCTATCTCCTTTATCAAGTGAAACGACAGTACAATTGCTCCCTAAAAAGAACAAGTACCCTTCATCAACAATTTTACAGAAATTCAGACTATCTATAGATTTTTGTTTTAATATCGCCTACATGTGGCCTTAATTTATGGTACACTCATAAAGAGACGGAGAAAACTAAATGGTTAAAAAAATTATCCTTGTTGCGGCCCTGGCCGCTTTCACATCAGCATGTGCCATTACAAAAATTGTGACTGTTCCGGTAAAAGTGGTTGCTAAAACTGTAGAAACTGCAGCTGATATCGTAGATTAAGGGCCTTTCAGGGTCTCTGAAACAGTCCAGAAACTACTCCTGATAGCGTTATTTTGAGAGTTCTACATGAATTTTCGATAACCCTGGAACAAAGCTATTCGTGCAGAGTAAAGATAAATCTTCTCTGACATCTCCGCTTAAATGCCACCCCTTCCCCAATTCATTGGTCAAGTTAAGGGCTTCCATCACACCCGCCGACCAAGAAGGAACGTCTAGTGTTTTCGATGCTTGGGTGACACTTGCCCCATTATCTAAGGTAATGTCATGATCGCGCGTAAAATCTTTGAGACCAGCTCTCTCTGTAAATATACGATGCATCACTGCTTCGCCGTCACTCTCACAGGTGAATGCTATATTTATCTGTATTTTCATTGTCAGCATGTCCTCTTCATTAATGCTGTATCACTCTGACATGGTCACTCTATCATACCGCCAGTTTTTTGGCTTTTGCTCAGTGAGCCTCGGTAAGTATAAACATTTATATACCCTTATAAAAGAACGCCTTTATCGCGCAGGTAATTTCTTGAGTTTTGCAGCCCTTTTGTAGACAAGGGCGTAAAAAATCATCACACCTGATAGAACATAGATAGCTTCTAGATAAACCAAAGTCTCTATTGGAACCCCAAAGAAAAAGGGCACATCAGGCTGGCCTGTAGACCAGAGATATGAACGAGCGAGATAGGTCAATAAATGCCCTCCCCATGCACAATATCCAATCAGCTTGATCGCAAATGGCATCTGGTTTTGCCGTTTTATATGCCAAAGAATTAGGCCGCTCAACCCGATCATACTAATACTGTAATAAAGTATGGCAAAGAGAGAACGGAAAGCTTCTAAAAAGACAAGATAGCTGAAGCTGAAAAATACAATGGCGAAGAGATGTCCATTATATATATCACCGATATTATTCATTCTCTTCATACTAAAATATAAATAATACACGCCTGTTAAAGAAGTTGCACTGCTTAACATTGCGCCAACTTTATAAGGAATAGAGAGCGTCAACAGCGCAAAGGCTATCATCCAGCATGTCGTCGCACAGATGAATTCAACAGTCCCTGCTAACTCTTTAAACTTTTTATTGATAATAACTGCTGTCACCAGGCCTATTAAAAATAGGAACGTTAAAATCATAAAATTTTCAATTGAATGGCTCATAACTTATTCCGGATGATTTTCTTCTTATTGATACGTACCCCATTTATAAAGTAGATCATAGCTATACTTATTCTTATTAGATTTTTATATAAATCTATACATAACAATTGAAATTAAACAACGATCAAAATTTAAAAATATTTAGAATTAGAAAGATAAAAGTCCAGTGCTTGATTTCGGTTTTTCCCTTCTCATGATCAAGATGGTAAAAATGACCTTCATAGCAAAAAGTTAGAGACTATAAATGAAATAAAGAGGCTGGAAATGACGACCAGCCTCTCAGAATGTTAATGACCTTGGGCGTCTCCTGCCCCAGAGGGTACGCGTATGGTATCTACCATCTCTTTAACTGTCTGAGGAACAGGTTTAGTGACTTTACAAACTAGGAAAGCAATAACAAAATTCAGAACCATCCCAATGGCTCCAATACCTTCAGGTGAAATACCCATTAACCAATTTTCTGCTACATTCATTTCAGGAGAAATAAATTTAAAATAGAGAATGTAACTAAAAGTGAATACAAGACCACTCACCATTCCTGCAATAGCCCCCTCTTTATTCATGGATTTAATAAAGATACCCATAAAGATTGCTGGAAATAGACTAGAAGCGGCAAGACCGAAAGCGAAAGCAACTACTGCGGCGACATAATCGGGCGGGTTAACGCCTAAATATCCTGCCACAAGGATTGCTACAGCAGCCGCAATCCGCGCATAAATTAACTCCTGCTTGTCTGAAATATCTGGTTTGAAGGTTTTCTTCATAAGATCATGACTAACAGCAGCAGAAATAACAAGTAAAAGGCCTGCCGCTGTTGATAGAGCTGCCGCAAGGGATCCCGCAGCCACAAGAGCCATTACCCATCCTGGTAATTTTGCAATCTCTGGGTTCGCAAGGACCATAATATCACGATCAACAAAAACTTCATTTTGTGATTTCGTCGGCATGTTGCTAACGAGACGCTCCCCGTTCACACCACGTGTATCCCCTTCGAATTTAGGTTTCCCCTCAAATGGCGCTCCAGCTCGATATTGAACTTTGCCGTCTCCATTCTTATCTTTCCAACCGATTAACCCTAAATTTTCCCAATTTTTGAACCACTGGGGAGTCGCTTCATACGCTGTCTCATTCACTTCATTAATAAAGTTAATGCGGGCAAATGCGCCTAGTGCCGGTGCCGTCATATATAAAATTGCTATGAAAACCAGTGCCCAGCCTGCGGATCGTCTAGCATCTGATACCTTAGGGACTGTAAAGAAACGGACAATAACATGGGGCAATCCCGCTGTTCCGACCATTAAAGCCGCTGTAATCATAAAAATGTCAATGGTTGACTTAGACCCATCCGTATAGGCGTTAAAGCCCAAATCCACGAGGACAGTGTCTAGTTTCTGTAGAACTGACATCCCTGACCCATCAGACAGTTCCGAACCGAGGCCAAGAGAAGGCACAGGGTTGTCTGTAATTAAAATTGAGATAAAAATTGCAGGAACAGTATATGCAAAAATTAAGACACAATATTGAGCAACTTGCGTGTAAGTGATCCCTTTCATACCACCGAGAACAGCATACATAAAGACGATCGCCATCCCGATCATCACCCCCATATCAATGTCGACTTCTAAGAACCGTGAGAATACAATCCCTGTACCGCGCATTTGTCCTGCTACATATGTGAAACTAATAAATATAAGACAGACAACGGCAACCAATCGCGCAGCCCTGCTGTAATATCGGTCACCAATAAAGTCTGGCACCGTAAATTTTCCAAATTTACGCAGATAAGGCGCCAATAATAGCGCTAGGATAACATAGCCTCCTGTCCATCCCATGAGATAAACGGAGCCATCATATCCCATAAAGGCTATCAAGCCCGCCATAGAGATAAAAGAGGCTGCCGACATCCAATCTGCAGCCGTCGCCATGCCATTAAGAACAGGATGAACACCGCCGCCTGCAACATAAAACTCTTTAGTAGAGCCGACGCGAGACCAAACAGCAATGCCAATGTAGAGTGCAAAAGAGAGTCCAACAAATATATAGGTTAAAGTTTGAGTTTCCATCACCGCCTCCTAATCATCAACGCCGTATTTTTCGTCAATTTTCTTCATTTTATGGGCATAAATAAAAATGAGAGCGACAAAAGTTAGAATAGAGCCTTGCTGCGCGAACCAGAAACCAAGTTTAAATCCAAAAAACTCTATGGAATTGAGTAAATCGACAAACACAATCCCCGCTCCGAATGAAACAATGAACCATACGGTTAATAGTTTCAAAAGAAGAGAGATATTCTCTTTCCAATAATCTGACATATGATGTTGTCCTCCTGCATTCTTAAAAGAGAATGCTCCCTATGCATTTTTCTTAATGTGGATCCTCCCACCGGATACACAGACAAGAGACACTCTACCAAGAAATAAGAGCTGAACAAGAAACTTTCACTTGCCGAAGCAGTTAGGCTGTATTTTCTATTGGAAAACACTCATAGAATGCATAAAATCATAAGAGTGACAGCATATAAGGCGCACGCCTTTCCCTTATGTTAAGCCCAAGGCTCTTTTTAAAGGGTCGAGATGCTTTTCGAAGGGCTTCCAAGCATTCAAACCGCGTGTGTTAATTTTTTCACGAACCTGTTCAGAACTTGCTGTTTTTACAGCTCGTTTCGTTTTATGAAAGTTCAGGCAATTTTCTTCAAAGGGTAACTCGCAATAAGCAAGAAGCTTCCTTATTTGGTCTTCGCTATCATTGATCATATCCTCATAGTGTATCCGGTGAATGGCTCCCGGCATGACGGTATCAAAATGATCCATCAACTCAACATACCCTCGGTAATATCGACCAATACTCTCTAAGCTATAACTAAATTCCTGTCCTTCAGCAAAAAGTTGCTTGAACCCACTAAAACAGCACGCAAGAGCATCTCGGCGTGCATCAATAATTTTAGCATTGGGTAAAATCATTTTAATGAGGTCAATATGCCTGAAGTTGTTGGGCATTTTATCTGTAAAGAAGGGCGCTGTTTCTCGATGTTGTTTCGTATCAGCTATATATTTTTCACCGAGTTCAAAAAGTTTTTCCGGCTGAATATTCTTCAAATTTCTCGGATACCCTTCCTCAGAATCAATTTTTTGACGCCCTCGCATTTCTTGAGCGATCATTATGATATTAGGAAGTTCCATCGTCCCGTCCACCTGAGAGTGCGAGGCTAATATTTGCTCGATAAGCGTTGATCCTGCGCGCGGCAATCCAACAATAAAGATAGGGTCTGATTTTTGTGACCCCTTTCCTTTGTAGTTGGCGAGTAAGTCTTTCGACAGCACCGACTTGTGCTCCTGAAATTCTTCATCCATTTGATCTGGGTTATATCGGCTTTCAATATACCGCAAGGTATTTCCTTGCGCATAATGATGAAAGGATTGATCATGTTTCTCTTGGTCCTCATAGGCTTTTCCAAGGGAAAAATGGATCTGTACTTTTGCCTGAACATTCATCGTTGTTTGTTCTAAAGTTTCCTCCATTTCTGCAATCTCTTCTTGCTGAAATTTATAGGTCTTCAGATTGGCTAAACCATACCATGCGTCCCCATAGGTCGGCGCCAAGTCACAGGCTGCCTTATAACTTTTTATTGCGTCGCTGCGACGCCCTAATGTCTTCAGCGCATGACCTTTTGAGGTATGAGTGGCAGCATCTTTTGGCAATTTTTTCAATACTTTATCAAAAAACTCTAAAGAAAGATCATACTGGCCAGCTTGCATAGCCTGTATGGCATAGTGAGATTGGAATACAGGATTTTTTTCATCTGACATGACCAACTGTTCAGCAATGAGCAAGGCCTGATTAAACTGCTGTGATTTCCTCAAAACTTGAATCAGATCAAGTTTCAATTGAATGGTGTCTGGCGAGAATCCTATCGCTTTAGAGAGTAAAAATTCCGCTTCATCCAACACCCCATAGCGTGAGGCTATTTCTGCCAACAACCGCATGGCTTCTCCATGAGTAGGATTCACTTTCAAGAAAGCGCGACATAAAGTCTCAGCCTTTAATATTTTATCCTCATAAAGATAGTTTGAAACAGCCAAAAGCTCTTTCGGTAAATTTTTCATACGCGTTAATTGACTATCAGCTTCTCGGGCTTTTTCTGGCTTACCGCTCCCTTGATACAAAGTAATTAATTGCAACCAAGCCCCTGTAAGCGCTGGATTAGATATAACAGACTGCTCAAAAGCCATAATGGCTTTATCAAGGTGCCCTTGTGCTTTATAAACATAACCAAGTTCTTGCAGTGCCCGCCCAAATGACGGGGCGAGAGATAAGAGCCTATTCAGGTGAGTAAGAGCCTCTTTTAGGCGGCCTTGGTAACGGTTATTCACAGCCGTCATATACAAAGCATCTTTATGGTCTGGCTCGATTTCTAATATGCTCGAAACGATAGTTTCAACTTGTTTAAAGTCCCCAGCCATTAAACTTTTTTGAGCCTGAATTAACTGTTTCTGCGCTTCTACCATAGTGACTTACTCGTTCCTCAAAAGAAAGGCGCTACGAATAGCGCCTTGTATATTTTTTTAGTCTATCCTTCGGGATCTTAAAAATCCACTGAGAAACGCAATCCTACTGTTCTAGGACGGTTGATTGCTATTCTTTCCCGGTCAAAGTTCAAGTTATTATTCAACTGCGCACGCTTATTGGTCAAATTATCGATATAAGCTGTGATTGAATAGCGATCAGAACGTATGCCTACTGATGTATTTATCAAAGCATAGCTATCCTGCTTCGCTCTGTTAATCAGAACGATATCGCTGTAACTTGATCCAGAATAGGTAATCGCACCCTGTACATGGGCTTCAAACTCACTGCTGATATCCCATGTGTAACGCGCTCTAACGTTTCCTTGGAAGCTAGGCGCATAAGATAAATCTTCGCCTGGGCCTGCAATTGCTACGGACGCACCAACAAGTTCTTTAATCTCGGTATCAAGTATCGAGAAAGCGCCAGACACGACAAGTCCAGGAACTGACATAGGAGCCCAAGTAACATCTCCTTCAATCCCTTTAATTTGAGCATCCGCCGCGTTATCAGAAAAGAATAAGTTTGTGACTTGAGGGTCAAAGATTGTCGTCTGAAGATCTTTGATATCAACCAAGAAAGCGGATCCATTAAATCTCAACGTATTATCAAGAAGATCCATTTTCCAACCGAATTCAAAATTAGTCACTTCATCCGTTCTTACAACAGCCGGCACAGCGCCGCCCCCTGCTCCTGCAGGACGATTAGGCAGACCTGGACGGAACCCTTCAGAATAGGTGAAGTAAATCAGCGTATCATCAGAAGGCTTATAAGAAAGATTGCCTTTGAAAACCCATCCTTTGGCTTCAGCACCTTTTGGAACTGGCACACCGTTAATCACTTGATTGCCATCAAACTGGGTATCAAGATTGGTACCGAAGGCATTCACATCTTCGCCGCCAAAGTTGTAGAATGATGAGTTGGCAGACCCTTTAAGGCGCACGTCAACATCGTGATACCGTGCTCCGACTGTAACAGTAAACTGTTCAGTAAGATCATAGCTTAACTCACCAAAGAAGCCCAACTGGCTATCCGTACGTGTGATATCATTAAAGAAGATAACACCAAGCGGACGTGGGTTTGGATCTGAGACACTTGACCCAGGAAGCGGACCATTTTTGGGCCAACCATAAACACCAGGACTAAAGCTTTCAGCAAAGACAGAGCCAGGATAAGTAAAATTATTGCGCTCTACAAGCGTTTGATCACTATAGAAAGCACCTGCCGTCACACGCCAATCATTATCTTCTGGTGTTACAAAACGAAGTTCATGGGTCCAAACTTCTGTTTCTGTAGTACTATCTACGAACAAATTCGGCGCTTGACAGGTCCCAGAAGGTCCTGCAGCTCCAGGATAAGAAACAGACCCATCACAGATATAGTAAGGCAGATACTGACCAACGAAAAGATAATCAGTATAATCCACTACCTGTTCAGTATTTCGGTCTAGATAAGCTCCTGCATAAACCACTTGAAGATCTCCAATCTGACCTTCAATTGTTAAGGCAGTATTAGAGAATTTATCTTCAACTTCATCCGGTGAATAGCGCTGAACGGAAAGATCATTACTATCATCCAGCTCTGGATCTATAAAGAATACACCTTCAGTTTCAATAGTTTGGCGCATATGTGATAAATTAACTGTCCAGTTATCATTCACATCATAAAGCGCTGAAAGGCGTAAACCTTCATATGAAGCATCATTAAAATCTTTTTCAATCAAGCTTTCGTTGCGTGCATTCAGAAACCGTACACCTGATAAATCAGCCCCAGCTTGGAAACCAGCACTCGTTGCTGTCCCATTTGGACGTGACTCAACACCTTTAAACCGAGCGCTTTCTCTTGCAGAGAGAACACCGCGGCGGTTGTCAATATATCCACCCTGATTGTCCATGAAGAATACGGCGCGCATCGCTAGTTTATCAGAAACTGGGAAGTTAATCACACCCTCAAGCTTTTCACTTTGCTCCCCACCTTGAGTGAAAGAGATCCCGCCGTTCATACTTGCAGAGAACTCATCCATCACAGGTTTGTTCGTGATCAAACGAATGGTACCGGCCTGAGAACTAGCCCCAAAGAGTGTCCCTTGCGATCCAGGTAGAACTTCAATTCGGTTCAAGTCTGCTGCATAAACATCAAGGTTACGGCCGACTTGCGTAACAGGTTGCTCATTCAAATAAAGGGCAACATTGGGTGCAAGACCTGCGACACCAGCTGTGGTTAAGTTTGGCGTTGTTGACGCCATACCTCGAATATAGATTGTCCCCTGACCTGGTCCTGCACCACCGGAAGACACTCCAGGTAGTTGCAATAAATAGTCAGTGAAAACATTAATATTATTCTGTTCTAAAGTAGATTCTCCAAGTGCATTCACTGCGACAGGAACATCTTGAGTACTAGCAGCGCGTTTCGTCGCTGTAACAGTGATTTCCTCAAGGCCTTGATACTCCTGATCCTGAGCGGAAACAGAAGTATGGGCAGATAATAATGCAAGAGATACTGAAGATAAGAGCAATGTTTTACTTCTGCGAGCAGAAGAATTTTTAACAGTCATTTTTGATCCCTGTTTATGTTATAATACGCTATTAAAGCGTTCGGCTTTATGCCAGAGCGCACTATAACATTAGATCATTAGAATTCAAATCATTCCTGCTCTAAAGGGTTGTGATATTCACGAGAAATATTTAAATAATGCATATGACGATTATATTGATTTAAGACTTCATGTATTATTTGCTCTTTATTATATCCAAAAATATCATACTCCTGCCCCCCACTTGATAGACTGACTTCAGCCCTATAATAAGTATCTGGGTTTTCTAGCATATTATCATTATCGGTAGCCGCTTCGATGGCAAAAACAGGGGCTTGATGCGACGTAGGGATAACAGCAAAACGGAAAGAAGGCTCGCCCTCGTGGGTAATCCAAAGGTCGGCTTTACCTTCTACAACGTATGATTTGCAACAAACATCATGGGATTTTATCTCATCCATCACATCCACAAGGGCGGGTCTAGCAACAGTATCAATAAACTCGATGACTGCTTCTTTTGATGGGTGCGCCAGGATTGCATTTAGCCTCAGACGCCAGGGCATATTCACACCGCCACCGACAATATCCGGGGCAGTTTCAGCCCCTTGTGCAATGCGCCCTTCCATGGAAAGGCCCCGCAGTAACCCCCCAATAGAAAATAGAATAACAACAGTAAAAGGCAGAGCCATAGCAACTGTTGCAGCTTGCAAAGCCCCTAACCCGCCTGCCAGTAATAGCACGGCGGCGACAACCCCTTGGGTCACTGCCCAAAAAATACGCTGCCAGACCGGATTTTCAATTCGCCCCCCTGATGTGATGATATCAATGACTAAAGAGCCACTATCACTAGAAGTAACGAAAAATGTAACGATAAGAACGAGCGCCAAGATTGACGTAATCATCGAGAAAGGGAGTTGATCGAGAAAGACAAAAAGCGCTATAGGCATGTTATCTTTAACTTGCAGTGCCAATTCTTCAAAGCCATTCCCAACCATATCAAGGGCAGTATTCCCAAAAGTCGTCATCCAGAAGAAAACAAGCAGTGTCGGCACAAATAGAACGCCGAAGATGAACTCGCGAATTGTTCGCCCCCTGGAAATGCGTGCGATGAACATACCAACAAAGGGCGACCAGCTTATCCACCACCCCCAGTAAAAGATCGTCCATGAATTTATCCATCCATCTTCATCGCTGTAAACACCAACACGCATACCCCGGTCAATAATTGCTGATAAATAATTCCCGATATTCTCAGTAAACCCAGAGAAAATAAGCACTGTTGGACCCAGTGCTACAACGAAAACAAGAAGACCCAAGGCAAGGATAAGGTTGATTTCTGAAAGCCTTTTAATGCCCGCATCTAAGCCTGCAACGACCGAAATTGTTGCCAGTCCAGAAATGCCAATAATCAAGAAAATTTGGACGGTATTTGATACGGGCACATCAAATAAGAAATTTAATCCACTATTAATTTGTGAGGCACCAAACCCAAGAGAAGTTGCCACACCGAATAATGTACCTAGAACGGCTGTAACATCAACAATATGTCCAATTGGCCCGTATATTCTATCGCCGATTAAGGGGTATAAAGCAGATCTAATCGTGAGGGGCAATCCATGCCGAAAGCCAAAATAGGCAAGACAGAGGCCTATAATTGTATAGATCGCCCACCCATGCAATCCCCAATGGAGAAATGTTAAATTCACTGCCTGCTTGGCCAGTTGATCGTGACTTTCCAAGGCGATTGGCGGTGTGATATAATGAAGGATTGGCTCCCCTACTGAGAAAAATAAAAGCCCAATACCCATTCCTGCAGAGAAAAGCATCGCAACCCAGCTCATAAAGTTATAACGGGGCTTTTCATTGTCTGCACCTAAGCGGGTCTGTCCAAACTTTGAAAAAGCAATAATTAGACAGACACTCAAGAAAATAACGACGGACAGTGTATAAAACCAACCGAAACTTTTCGTGATAAATCCATTAAGATTGGAGAAGGTGGTTCCAGCTTGATCAGGAAAAATAACCGTAAGAGATACGAGAATGATAATAATGATAGCTGCAGGAAGAAAAGTGGCCGGTAAGTACCCTTTTGTCATCTGATCTTCAAGTGGATTTTTTTGTTGCACAGAAGTAAATCCTTTCAGTGTCTTGCCTTATCATTCTAATTCGAAACATTAGACTTCTAAAGTTATGAATATTATCTACTCATTTAGCAATATCTAATTGTAATAAGCCTAAAATAGTGCCATGAAAAACTATTGAAGTTTCAGGAGGTATCAATGTCTGATTATGATGAAATACTTGTGTCAATTCGCCGAATTATGCGTGCTGTCGACTTGCATTCAAAAAAAATCTATAAAACCTCTGGCCTCACAGCCCCTCAATTGATTGTGTTACAAACACTGAGAAAACATGGGACTTTGCCGCCAAGTACTATTGCAAAAGAAATATCTTTATCACAAGCAACTGTTACTTCTATTCTAGACCGCCTAGACAAGGCTGGGTTCACTAGAAGAGATCGTAGCACGACTGATAAAAGAGTTGTGCACGCCTGCCTTACTCCAACAGGACTTGAAAAAATGGCAGAAGCACCAGAGCTTTTGCAAAGTGGCTTCTTGAGAGAATTTCGCAAACTTGAAGAATGGGAGCAAACTCAACTTGTATCTTCCCTGCAACGCATCGCAATGATGATGGACGCAGAAGACATCGATGCTTCTCCTATTCTAGATGTTGGAGACCTCGCCGAATAACTAAGGCATTTTATAAATTAAAAGACATTCCGAAACGTATCTCTCGTCCTGATCCTGGAAGCCCTAACTGAGCCAAGCTAAGGGTATCGAATAGATTAAGCACGTCTAAGGTCAGAGAGATGCTCTTCCTTCCCTCAATCTTAAATGCCCTCATCAGACTTATATCAACTGAATCGGAAGGGGGTAATTTGATAAACACACCTGCTAAGTCTTGATCATAGCTTCCTGATCGACGTGTCCAGTCAATAGATCCTGAGAAGGCCTCATTCCTATATCGCAGGCCAATAGAAGACGATAAGCTGGGACGCTGCAATAACTCTTCTCTTACGCCGCTCTCATTCTTTTTTGATTTCAAAGATTGCCATGACTGTGAGGAATTAAACTTCAATCGATTCGTTATGTCATACTGAAGAATGGTATCGATTCCAAAGCCCTTAGATCCTCTCAGATTATATCTCTGGCGAAAGGATTGATCATCCACTGAGACCGTACGCTGCGATAAAGTGTCTAACATCGTGACTGCCCAAGGGCTGATATCAATTGAAAACCGCTCGTCTAACGCTCTGTACTGAAAGGCGATATCTAAGGAGGTTACTTTTTCTGGCTTCAACTCTGGATTCAACAAAAACCTCCCAAGCGCCGTACCGTAGACTTCACGAAGAGTTGGAAACCGTGACCGTTGACCCAGGGCAGCTACTATTTTCAAGTTCGGGCCAACAAAACCCGAGAAGGCTGCATTGAAAGAGAGGGCCGTCAAACGATCTTGCTGTCTTCTACCGCCTGTAAGAGGTGTCTCAAAATGATCAACCCCAAGCCCTAAGGACGTCAGAATACCCTGAGGTAGCTCTCTGTCTATTTCAGCGGCAAAACTATAGGTCCGCTGCGTAAATATTGCTTCAGTTTCTTCTAAGAAAGGGTCCGTTACATTTTGACGATGTCGACTTTCTTGAAAAGTCGCAATCAAACGCTGCCCTTTCGTTTCAAAGCCCGATGTCACGATGAAACGCCCTCCATAGGTTTGATCCTGTTCAGACTGACTTTCTATAAGGGTGGTATAATTTAAGGATTCATAACGATCTATTTTCTGGTCATAGTTTTGGCTCCAAATCGTATAGGTAAAATCACTGTTGAGAGCAGAAATTGGGGCCCTCCCATTGAGAATAGCCATAACTAATCGCCGCTGTGGGTAGCGCCAATATCTAGGAGACTGATCACTTGGATTGATGTGTCCTTCTGCAAGAACACCTTTTTCAGTGTTGTTATACAATAGTGAAAATACATGATCGCTGTCCCCGGCCGTAAATTCATACCCTCCATAAATAGAAATATTCTTTTGATCTGTATTAGAAAGCCGACCTGAACGAAACGGATTATAAGGGGAATAGCCCTCCCTATCCCGTATCATGGGTGCTGGCAGGTCAGATCGGCTTGAATAACTGGCTGAAAGAAATGCTCTTTCAACTCTGATGTCTGCCATCAAACTTCTTAATCTTGCACTGCCTATTTGTGTTTTAATTGTAGGCTCCGCGATCTGCTCATCTTGATCCGTCACTCTGGAACTGAGGCTCAGGGCGCCGAAAACTGCATTGGGACCAAATTCTAGAGGACTACCGCTTTTGAAGAGAGTAAGCGATTTTATTGCTAGGGCTGGCACACTTGATATGTCCGCGCGCCCATCCCATGGAACTGCTAGAGGAGCCCCATCTATAAAGACCTGGCTTTGGCGCTCCCCTCCGCCTCTAATTCTCAGAGTTAACTCACCTCTAGAATTTGTTCTAAGTCCGGCAACTGGGACAGCCTCCATGAGTGCTATCAAGCCATCGGCACTGACCAAGGAGTGCTTTTCAAAAGGGAGCTCAAGACTAGATTGCAGAGCCCTATTGTAGGTTGGTCTTTTTCCTATGACAGCGATCTCTTCATAGAGAGAAGCTTCTGTGGTCTCCACAGTCTCACCAACTGCTGGCATAGAAAACAGCCCGCCTAAACAAAAAAAAGCGATACGGGCTAGCCTATCCTCTTTAGCTTTTGTTTTTAGCATCTATAATCCCATAACTGAAGAAAAAGGCATTGTTGATATGTCCTGAGCAAAGTTGCCGAATAAATTCATAATGCTGTTAAAAATTCATCCCTTATATAGAATCCCTTGCTTGATCTATCAATAGTTTGCTGATCCCATATCCTCTATTTAACCTCTGATGAGGGATAATCATAAGGAGTATACTGTTCCCATTCCCAAGGAAGTCCCACATCCCCCAAAAGGGTATCCACAAGCTCTTTAAAAATCCCTTCCGCTCTGACACTATTACTCATCAATAAAATACAAGTTTTTTTGCCTTCAATACAAAGACTGTAGTTTGCAGTACCGTCATCGTGACCCTCTTTAAAAAAGGCCTCACCATATGGGCTTTTGAAAACCCCCCACCCTAATCCATAGCCAAGAGCAATTGAATCATACTTCGATGTTGTTTGATCACTAAAAGTGGGAAATTGACGCGCTGATTTAATTCGAATTTGGGTTTTTATCATTTCTTTCTTACTACGATCCGATAATCCATCGCCTCGAACTACAGCTGCTAAAAAAGTAGCCCACTCTGAAAGAGTGGTTTGCATTGATCCAGCGGCATTTACATCTTTAAAAGCCATTTTCCCCACATTTCTGCCCTCTAGGGAATAATTATTTGCCTGATTTTTGAAAGGCTTTCCCCGAATGGCCAAGACTGTCCTCTTCATACCGTATTTATTGAAAATTCGAGACTGCATCTCCTTTTTGACGTTTAACCCTAGACCATATTCAAGCACCCTCTGGGCCAATAAAAACCCCTCTCCAGAATAGGCATACCGGGACCCTGGATTCAGAAAGAATTTCAGTTTTCCAGTCCGATCGAACCCTCCTTCAGGGGGTAAGAAACGCCAATTTGCAAAGCCGGATTGATGAGTTAATAGAAGCCTAAATGTGAGGCGGCGCCAGCGCTCATCGCCCTCTAAGTCCTGATAACCTTCATATTCATGAAGAGATTTTGGAAGATATGCACTTATTGGCTTATCAAGATCGATAAGTCCTTCATCGACCAACTGCATTACATAATAAGCAAAAGTCGCTTTCGTGAGGGAGGCGCCATACATTAGCGTATTAACCTCTAGTGGCGCTTTTTTTCTTATGTCCCTGTAGCCAAAAGTCTCTAGGCTGAAGACTTTGCCTTGGCTTATCAAGCCAATGCCAAGCCCTGTCACGTTATGTGCTTCAATAAGTCTCTCGACAGTGGCCCTTATTTCTTGACGATCAAGATATCGACCATCCACCGTTTGCCAGTCGCCAGCACGGACCGTAGATTGCGAGCCACCACAAAGACTTATACAGATTGAGGCGAATGCAAATAAACTTCTTTTAATCAACAAAATGTCTTTCCTCCCTCGAAAGCAATTCAAGAAAGACATATCAAAAGCTGGCCATAAAACTAACCAAGAACATCCCTCTCTAAACTATATACTTAGTTTTGAGGGGCAATAAGACTAAGGGGCTTCATTTTTTAGACTCTTACTGGGTAAGGCTATGGGGATTCCATTTCCAAACAACAAAGCGAAGTGTTTTTTCTCCAGTATTCTTAATACCATGAATTTCCCATGGCTTAGAAAACATAATATCACCTTTTTTGGCTGGAAACTCTTTTCCCTTAATATGCCACAGTCCCTCCCCTTCAAGGATCATCATAATCTCTTCTTCACCGTGTTCATGAGGGGGATGAATTTCCATTCCAGGTTTAATGTCAGCAACTGCAACCAACAGATCCTTCGTACTTGTTGTCTTTCCAGTAAAGTAGGTGAATAATTTTCCCCAATTTTCCTGCTGTTGATGAGACTGAGATTCTGACACGACAGATGTTTCATTATCTTCCGCTCCAACGGTCAGAGATACAACAGCAATAAGGCAGGCTGTAAAAGTATTTTTAAAGAGCATTGTTTTCTCCATTTTATCGACAGTACACCTCAATTTTTTGAAAATGTTTTCAAAGCCACAATAAAGAAAATATTGAGAAGAGCAAACCTAATTTAAGATAGCAAAACCATAGTATTTCGTTAGCATCCACCTCGAAGAACAGGGTCATATGCAGTGAGCCAAAAATCTTAAAAAAACTATTGTTGAAAATGAACAAAAACCCTACTCTGGAGCAGAGCACTGACATAAGCTATGGGGCATAAACCAACAAGAGAGCTTATGCACAATTCAATGCAGGGGACATGACGTGACCATAAAAAAAGTAGCAATCCTGACCGCCGGTGGCTTAGCCCCGTGTTTATCCTCAGCCATGGGCCGCCTCATTGAGAGATATAACAAAATTTCTCCAGAAACAGAGATCATTTGCTATTTAGACGGATATAAAGGCTTGCTCTTAGGGGATAAACTTGAGGTATCTAAAGAAATTAGAGATAACGCCCATGTCTTGTTCGAGCATGGTGGCAGTCCCATCGGAAACAGCCGTGTAAAGCTCACGAACGTTGCAGACTGCATGAAACGTGGATTAATTCAAGACGGCGATAATCCTCTAAAGGTCGCAGCACAGCAACTGGTAAGTGACGGTGTTGATGTCCTACATACGATAGGCGGTGATGATACAAATATCGCGGCTGCAAGCCTTGCCGCTTATTTATCGGAAAATAATTATCATTTGAATGTGGTAGGACTGCCCAAAACTGTGGATAATGATGTCATTCCAATTAAACAAAGCCTTGGTGCCTGGACAGCTGGCGAAGAAGGCGCCCGCTATTTTGCCAATATCGTCGCAGAAGAAGGCGCTAACCCACGGATGCTTATCATGCATGAGGTTATGGGGCGAGATTGTGGATGGCTCACAGCCTATACCGCAAAATGCTATCAAGACAATCTAGATAGAAAAACCTTTCTACCTCAGATTGGACTCAGCAAAGAATGTAAAGCGGTGCATGCTGTCTATATCCCTGAAATGGACATCAATATTGAACAAGAAGCCAGACGGCTTAAAAAAATAATGGATCAAGTCGATAACGTGAATATTTTCATTTCCGAAGGAGCTGGTGCCAAAGCCATCGTTAAAGAAATGGAAGCCGCCGGAGAAGAAGTTCCTAGAGATGCCTTTGGTCATGTGAAGCTTGACGTTATCAATACAGGTGCTTGGTTTGGACGACGTTTTGCACACTTGCTAGAGGCAGAGAAATTACTGGTTCAAAAATCAGGCTACTATTCTAGAGCTGCTCCCTCTAACCCTGAGGATCTAGCTTTGATCAAGGCCTGTTGTGATAAGGCTGTTGAGTGTGCCATGAATGGAATTAGCGGGGTTATCGGTGAGGATGAAGATCAAGATGGAAAACTACACGCTATTGAATTTTCACGCATTAAAGGGGGCAAACCTTTCGATACCACAGTCGAGTGGTTCAACACCCTACTTCGGGACTTAGGCCAAACAGTTTAGATAGAAAAAAGGCTGGGAAACCTAGTTCCTGCAGCATTTCTTAGGCCGACGAGGATTACTCTTCATCATTGTAAGCTTCGTCCAAAACCCCTTTTTCTTTTAGGGTTTTGATCAATTTCTCTTGTCTGACAAAGGCAATCAGCCCAAAGATGCCAAAGATAAATCCAATAAATTCCATTTCTCTTACCTTCTCTTTTATAAATTATTAATGATCTAACGCGTCCTCAGCCCTATTAGTCCCATTAGGTTTAACGCCTTAAGGGCTTAAACCATACTGCATACTAATATATACGATTCCGCCAATTTGAGTCACAACTCCTAGAAGTGTACTAAGGGCTACAACTACAAACGCCATAAGCCCAGAGAGGAAGAGGCGTTTCCCAAGAGTAAAATCATAGAACACCCCTCTATAACTAACCATAAAATGTAACAGAAAAGCCGTAAGGGCCAGAGAATAAGAATATAACTCTATATACTCACTTGTGATAAAGACCATACCCGTCAGAAGAACGGGCATCAAACTAGCGCTTGGGATCATGATCGCAAAAAAATAACGTTGCCGCAATGCTCGCGACAAAGGCCGTCCCCAAAAGGGATAGACAAAAGATAAAAGCCCTAGCACAGCTATTTGCAAAAAGGGTAAGATCGCAAAGGTTAGCTGAAGCATTTCTTGAGCGATTTCCTCAAACGATACCCCCTCAGGCTCTGTAAGACGAGCCTCTTCAAATCCCACGATATAAGCCCCGATCATGGCTGGATTATTTTCCAACCACCAAAATTTAAGAACAGAAAATAAAGCAAAGAAAAACAACCACAACCGCACAGACGGAGTATATATATTATTCCAGTTCGCCTGCTTTGCAGCCTGAAAATACTCTCTTGGTTTAACCCATAGGGCGTAGATTGATTTAAGACCGCGCATATCCAGTCCAAGGACATCTTCAACGATCTCGCCAGTTGCAAGGTCTTTTGGATTATTTTTTTCAGTCTCTTTTGACATTAATCCTTCTCCCAGACTTTCTATTACTGCTCTCAAATCTGCCCCATTCTCATGAAAAAGGCTATGAGACATGATAATATGCCACTGAGCTTAAGTAATTTTAATTCTATATCAAGGTAAATATTGGTTAAACAAAGCGAGAGCTTAAGTAGGCCCTCGTCGCTTCTTTAAAGACAATAATTTCAAGATATCAAGGTAGCTTGGGGTCTCTGAAGCGGTGTCATAGTATCCATATACTACCTGATGTAAGTGACAATATTAGGTTTGAATACTGACACAACCTGAAACAGAGTATATTTCGATCTTCGTCAGTAATTCTGCGAACAGCAGCTTTAGTCCCCTGTCTAAAACGATCAGGCAAATATCGGGCATCATCGTTAATATTCTTATATTTAGAAGTCCAAATTTTTGTAACATAGTTCTCTAAACCATTCAGTGAATGGAAACAGTTTTGTCAAACTCTTTTCTGCGTTAATTAGTTTTTGCAGTGAATAACATAACTGTGCCCAACCAAAGAAACCAAATAATCTGGCTTAATCCAAAGATATCGACAAAAAAGCTTAAGGAGGGCACAACAGACGCAATACCAATAATACCGATTCCAAAACCTAACCAATTCAGCGCCTTGGATAAGTGGTCTCCTTTATAGGCAACCCAACTTATTAACAATATCCAAACGCCCCCTAAGAACTCTGTTCCCCCACCAAGTCCATTTTGAATAATACCGACAGCAATCCATAATGTCGCTGCTCTATCTGGGTCATATTCATAGACTTTAATGACACTTTCTGCACCTACAGTAAATATCATCCCGCTAGCAACGACTACTCCAGCCCAAATAAGGCCTGTAGCTGTACTGATTTGCATGAGTAATGGGTTATCTGATTTTAATTTTTCATGAAGAGCTAAAACTAAAATCAACAAGATTAAGGCCGCTAATATATATATAATGGTCATAGCCGACAGGATGAGCATTTTATTATCTATGAGAAAATTAATAGCCTCTAATGGTTTATCTGAACTCGGAAAATCTAAAAAGAATATAAATATGGTAAACCCAATAATATAACACAAGGCTTGGCCCCAAGCTGCTAAACCACCTATTTTTTGAAATGCTGTCATCATCTTATCCATTATTATTTTCAACTGAGCCTAATTATTATTGGATATAAATATATATGTCGTGCAATCCTGTAGGCTCGGAGACTTTTTCTTTGTTAATTTATAGATAGGCGATACAAAGTGATGTTTATAAGGAGGGTCATTTGCCAAGCTACGTTAATTTTATTATTGCAGTTTTCACACTTGGACAAATTTCTTTGTGTTTAACTTTGCTGATGACTCGATCGGCTCAAAAACCTTCACGCGTGCCATTGTCGATTTTTCTTGCTGCTTGCGCAATCATTTCTCTAGAGCCAGTTTTTGCCGTATTAATGCCAGCGCTACGTTTTCAAACACTGGCGTTAGAACTGCCTGCTTATTTAACATTGGCGCCTGCCCTCTGGCTTTATGTTCAATCCATCACTGCAGAGAAAAGCTGGAAATTAGAAAAATATCATTTTCAGCATTTCATATTAACACTAATGGGCTTAGTGGTTGCAGGCCTTATTATCATTCTTCCTACTCAAACATTAGAGCATGTGTTCAATGAAGAAAAATTGGGCGGAAGTCTTTATCTCGGCATCTTGCTAACAATTGCTTTCTTACTTATTCTCTCATTGATTGGTCAATCAGGATTATATGTTTTCAAAATAATTAGACTTTTGAATACATATCGTCATCGCTTAAAAGATCAATTCGCTAATATGGGACAACGTGAGTTACTATGGATCAACGCTTTAGTGATTATATTTACTCTTTTATGGGGCCTTTTATCTCTGGCTTTGTTAAGTGAAAATATTTTTAACCAGACGTTAATGAGTGAGACTGTGGGCAAGTTCATGATCCTTCTTCTTGTTTGGACATTGGGTCTGTGGGGTTTGCGCCAAGCGCCCGCCTTTGATGAAAGCCAAGAGTGTAAGTCAGATTCAAAACCTGAAACTTTGAAATATAGTCGTTCTGCCTTAGGTGAAGAGCAAGCTTTGCGTATTGCTAAGAAGATTAAAGCATCTATGCAAAAGGACCAGCTGTATCTTGATTCAACGATCACATTATCAAAATTAGCTGCTCATATTGGCGTTTCAACGAACCATGTATCGCAAACTCTTAATGAGACCATGAGCATGAATTTCTTTGATTATATCAATCAGTGGCGCATAGAAGAAGCTAAGCCAATACTACTGACTGGAGATGTTTCAATTCTGAATATTGCTCTCGCGGTCGGCTATAATAGTAGCTCATCTTTCTACAAGGCCTTTAAAAAAGAAACAGGGAAAACTCCTAAGAGTTATCGTTCTTCTTATAAAAATATATCAGAATAATCTAATATTCAGTCTTGGTTATAGTCACTTTTATATTAACAAAACTACATATAATCATCGGCTTGATGGAATCTTCTTTAGTGATCTCGTCACGCTCGAACATATATCTCTTCAATTTTTAAATCCTAGACATGGAATAATAAATATTTCTATATAAATACGACCTCTCAAAAAGAAGCCGAATTATGAGAAAGCAAAAGAAGCTGATAATGAATCGAAAAAAGAAACACTAGAAAAAGTAAAATACGCCTAAAATCTCAATACATTCTTTTGCAGGCTACAATGGGGCCATAGTCTCTAATATGAAGCACATATGCTTGCAATAATAAAAAACCCGCTCAGTTTCCTGAACGGGCTTTTAAAGACTTGGCTGGGGTGGTAGGATTCGAACCTACGATGCACGGCATCAAAAGCCGCTGCCTTACCGCTTGGCTACACCCCATCATCAAAGATAAAGGGGACACTGCGAGAGCGTCGTGAAGGCGTATTAGCCAAAAAACATACCACCTGTAAAGTCCTTTCTTCATTTTTTTTCTATATTTGTGTTTTTTTTTACATTCCCACCATCTCAGCTTGCCATAACCCCCTGACTTCCTTATGGTCTTTAACAGGGAAAAGGAATTAAAATGAGCATATTAGTCACAGGCGCTGCGGGTTTTATTGGCTATCATTTAACCCTGAAATTGATGAGCGAAGGCCATGAAGTCATCGGAATCGATAACCTGAATGATTATTATGATCCTGCCTTGAAGAAAACGCGTCTCAAATCTCTGACAGAGCAGGACCATGATCACAAATTTACATTTAAAGAACTGGATATAAGTGACGAATACGCTCTTCAATCTCTGGGCAAGGGACATCAATTTTCACACATATATCATTTAGCGGCTCAGGCCGGGGTGCGCTATTCTTTGACAAACCCACAGGCTTACACTCAGTCTAATCTAGTGGGGCATGTCAATATGCTTGAGCTTGCGAGGCACCAAAAAGAATTGAAGCATTTCATTTATGCTTCTTCTTCCTCTATCTATGGGGACAGTACTACTGCCCCATTCCAAGAAGACCGGATGACCGAGCAACCCAAATCTCTCTATGCGGCCACAAAAAAGTCAAATGAACTTTTGACCCAGTCCTATAGCCATTTATACGGCATCGCAGCCACAGGCTTGCGGTTCTTTACGGTTTACGGCCCCTATGGTCGCCCTGATATGGCACCGTGGCTCTTCACGGATGCAATCCTAGCAGGTCGGCCGATCAAAGTCTTCAATCAAGGCGATTTACGCCGTGATTTCACCTATGTGGCTGATATTGTAGACGGGTGTTTTCGCCTCTTGAACCGCCCTCCTGAAAACAGCCTACAATCGATCTTTAACATTGGCCATAATCAACCTGTCCAGTTGATGACTTTCATAGAAACATTAGAGCATATTCTGGGCTTAGAGGCGGAAAAGATTATGATGCCCATGCAGCCAGGAGACGTCTATGAAACCTCGGCTGACATCACGAAAATCAATAAACATACAGGTTTTAAACCCAAAACTAGCCTTACCGAAGGTCTGACAAATTTTGTGACTTGGTTCAAAGAATATCACCAGTGATAATTTTATCAGCTTGTGTCCACCACTGCGGATGAGATGACTGAAGTCTTTTCTGAGCTTTGATAAGTGCCCTTTCATCGTCAAACAAAGCAAAACAAGTGGCTCCGCTACCAGACATGCGTACAAGTGAGGCACCCTTAAGAGATTTGAGGGCCTTTAATACATGTCTAATTTCTCCTGTAATTGCACAGGCAGCCTCCTCTAGAGCATTTTCAGTACTGATGGAAAGATCTGCGAGAGAATTTAAGACACCGTCTTTTGACGTATATACGTCATCAAAAGAAACTGATGACTCTTTATAGGCCTGAAACACCAAAGGGGTTTCTGTAGAGACCAAGGGGTTTACTAGTAATATATAAGGCTGATACTTTATGATGACAGGCTCTAGCCTTTCCCCTATTCCAGACACCCACTGAGGCGACTGGGATAAACAAGCAGGGACATCCGCACCCAAATCCAAAGCCATCGAATGAAGCGTCTCAGAATCTAATCCTGTTTGCCAATAGTCATTTAATAAAAGGAGTGTTGCAGCAGCATCGGCAGACCCACCGCCAATGCCAGCAGCGACCGGTAATGCTTTAAACAAGGTCAAACATACTGCAGGCTGATGAAGAGCATACGGTCGCATTGACTGCAGAGCCTTGAAGGCAAGATTTTCCTCATTTCCACCCCCCATAGCTATCAATTTGTCAGCAAAAGGGCCTTTAATGGCGAAACTATCTTGTCCAGAGCTTGAGGGCTCTACTGTCAGTCTATCACCCTGTTCAGTAAAAACAAAAAGGCTCTCTATCTCATGATAACCGTTGGCTCGGCGCCCTGTAATATGAAGAAAAAGATTGATTTTAGCAGGGGCAGTTCGCGTATGCATGGATCACCTAGCTAATGCCTTCAGTCAGTTTCACCGCAATGGTTTTAATCTGTTCTTCATCGGGATCTGCATTCAAGGCGTGCTTCCATTGGAAACGCGCTTCAATATGACGTCCAACTTTCCAATAAGCATCCCCGAGATGTTCGTGAAGCGTTGCGTCACCAGGCTCAAGAAGAACCGCTTTTTCAAGCGTTTTCACGGCCTTTGTATATTGCCCTGTAAGGTAATATACCCATCCTAAGCTATCAATAATAAACCCGTTTTTAGGACTTAGAGAAGCAGCTTCTTCGATCATTTCTCTAGCTTTGATCATATTAAGTTTACGATCAACCCAGCTATAGCCGAGATAATTCAGGACATCAGCTTGTTTCGGAGAAAGTTTAAGGGCATAGAGCAGATCAGCCTCAGCTTCAGGCCACATTTTTAATTGCTCGTAGCTAATCCCTCGTGCAAAATAATAATACCAATCTCCTTCTGCGGAGGATAACCTCTGGGCCAGAATACGGTTATAAAATTCTAAGGCCTTGGCATAGGATTGCTGGCCTCTGTGATAATCTGCCAACTGTCCCAAGATACTAATATTATTAGGATATTTTAATAACTTTTCATTCAAAAGAACCAACGCTTCTTGATCTCTTTCACCGGAAAATAAAGCTCTGACACGTCCCATAAAAGCAAGTTGAGAATAGCGACTGGACTGTGGGATTAAAGCATATTTCTTTTCAGCACTGGAATAGTCTTTAAGGTCCATTAATAATTGCGCCTGCTGAAGCACCAAGTCAGAATTCGCTCCGCCTAAGAAGATTGCTAAATTAAAAAAGGCCAACGCCATCTGCTTATTTTGATAATTTTTGAGGTCTCTTGCTAACATCACAAAAACATTAGACACCCCGCCAATCGGATCTATAAACAGAGGTATTTTTTGCGCCCCCTGTATCAGGAAGCGGCCATCTCCGGATAAATAAGGATTATTTGGAAAACGTTTCACAGCAAGCGAGATCATCTTAACAATATCTTCGGGTGTTCCATGCCTTTTCAGAAAAGAAGCATAAGCAACCACAACTTGAAAACTTTTAGAAGAAGGGTCGTTAAGGAGTTGATTATAAAGGCTTTTTGCTTTGGTCACATCGCCCAAATAATCTGCAACATAGGCTGATAACTCTAATGCAATAATCTTCAGACTTTGAGATCTACTCATTTCTTGAAGGTGAGAGTAAGCTTGTTCTTTATCGCCATTCTGTGCAGAGGCCCAGGCTTTCATCACAGGATAGATGATAAAGCCATACCCTTTCTTCGGTGCTTTTTCTAATTGCGCGAGAGCGAGTTCGCTTTTTTGTTTTTTGATACTGTCGGCAGCGATAAGAATATGGAGAAGTTCATTATCTGAACCTGCTGCAAGTTCAGGTGCAAATTCGGTCGCTTTTTCATAATCGCCTGCATTAAAATAACTGGTAAAAGCATTTTCCTTTAAAAAGGGGCTATCAGGATCAAGAGATAGAGCTTCTGCGAAATAGGCAGCACTATTATCATACTGGCTATCATTTCGTGCTAACACGCCGGCAAGAAAAGGAGATAACTTATTAGTATTGCTTGAAATTCTTTGTTTCTGACGATCAATAGAATGGCCGCCGACAACCGACGTCTGCGTTTTAATATCTTGGAGTGGAGCAGTGTCGGCTCCACAGCCACTTAGAAGAACCAGAAGGCTCGTTACTACCGCAGAGCGGGTCGAAATATTTCTTATCATTCTCTTCTACTTTAATACTCAAAAATTGAGACGGCTTACCGCCTCAATTTTTAAAACCTGCATGGCAAAAACCATAGTCTACATATTTGGGTAGTTCGGGCCCCCACCACCCTCTGGAACAACCCAATTAATATTTTGAGTGATATCTTTAATATCACAAGTCTTACAATGAACGCAGTTTTGAGCATTAATTTGCAATTTCATGCCCTCTTCCTCACTTTCAAGATATTCATACACCCCTGCAGGACAGAATCTTTGCTCAGGCCCTGCATACTCTTTCAAGTTAACAGACACGGGAATTGTGTCATCTTTAAGCTGCAGATGGCACGGTTGCTCTTCTTCATGATTTGTTGCGGAAAAAGAAACATTGGTCAAGCGATCAAAGCTAATTTCCCCATCCGGCTTTGGATAGTCAATTGGTTGATAGTCTACTGCTTTTCCTGTGGATTCGTTATCCTTATGCGCATGCTTTAAAGTTGGCATAATGCTGCCAAGCCCTAATGTATTCATCCACATATCAAAACCAGCGTAAAGCGTCCCCAGTTTCATACCAAATTTACCCAGTGCAGGTCGCGCATTGCGCACTTTATGGAGATCTTTATAAATCCAGCTATTCTTGAATTTATCTGCATAGCTGGTAAGCTCTACAGTGCCTTCGCTGCCTGCTGTCACAGCTTCAAAAATGCTCTCGGCTGCGAGCATGCCAGATTTCATTGCATTGTGAGTCCCTTTAATGCGCGGCACGTTCACAAATCCCGCGGCACAGCCAACAAGGACGCCCCCAGGGAAATGCAGCTGGGGCACTGATTGAAGTCCCCCTTCATTAATGGCCCGTGCGCCATAAGCGACCCGTCGTCCGCCCTCAAGAATTTTGCGGACTTCAGGATGTTGCTTAAAGCGCTGAAATTCTTCATAGGGACTGAGATAAGGGTTTTTATAATCAAGCGTGACAACAAATCCGATCGCAATCTGGTTGTTTTCTTGATGGTATATAAATCCCCCCCCAGCATCTTCTGTAAGCGGCCAACCTTGCGTGTGGATCACACGACCTGCAGAATGTTTTTCTGGTTCAATGTCCCATAATTCTTTAATTCCAATACCAAAGGTCTGGAACTGACAGTCTTTTCTGAGATCAAATTTCTCTTCCAGTTGTTTAGATAGGGAACCACGACACCCTTCAGCAAATACAGTATATTTGGCATGTAATTCCATACCAGGCATATGCATTCCATCCTTAGGTTTTCCTTCACGATCAAGGCCCATGTCACCAGTTGCAACACCTTTTACTCGCCCATCTTCATGATACAGAATTTCCGCAGCAGCAAAACCTGGGAAGACTTCAACACCCATGGCTTCAGCTTGTTCCGCCAACCATCTTGTAAAATTCCCAAGTGATAGGGTATGCATCCCTGTATTAGACATCAGCGGCGGCATAATAAAATGAGGAAGAGACTTTTTGCCTGATTCAGTTAAAGCCCAGTGCTGGTTGTCTGTCACCTCTACACCCATAGGGGCGCCTTTTTCTTTCCAATCAGGAATAAGTTCGTTCAAAGCCAGTGGATCGACGACTGCTCCAGAAAGAATATGAGCACCAACCTCTGATCCTTTCTCAATCACGCAGACCATTAGTTCCTGATCATTCTCTTGGGCTTGCTGCATAAGTCTTATGGCTGTCGATAATCCTGACGGCCCTGCACCAACGATGACGACATCAAACTCCATGGATTCGCGTTCCATATGAACCACTCCTTAATTACTCTTCCGTGATTAGACTGCCTTTAGAACAGTCTTTAGTGACTTTATGCAATCTAATTATCTCTTGGTCAAATAGATGATGAAGATATTTATAAAAAATAGGGTGCAAAGTCCCATAAGCATCGTTTAAGATAGTTTTGGGGCTGGATTCTTTATAGATCGAGTGGGCATGACAGAAACAGTAGACAATTTAATAGCAAATGAAGATATCGATCCATTTGACATGCTCAAATGGCATTTGGATATGGGTGCTGATGAAGCCATTTCTGACACACCTGTTAATTGGTTTGAAACCAAGCCGGAAACATCTATACCTCTTCAATCAAAAGGAGGCGCAACTTCTGCGCCGCAAACGGCGCCGTCTAAAGTTAGTGATGCACAAGTTCAGGCCTTTATGGATAATCGTACGAGCAATAGGCCTACAGCCTCTCCTCGTCCTGTTGCAGCTCGTCCTGTGCAAGCGTCCACAGGGGGCACGCCAGAACAAGCGGAAGCCTTAGCAGCCTCTTGTGACACCATTGAGGCCCTTCTAGACGCTGTGAAAAATTTCGATGGAGGCCATATCAAACGCTCTGCGCGCAACACTGTATTTGCTGACGGGGTTGTTGGTGCTCCCATTATGTTCATTGGAGAATCTCCTGGCCAAGAAGAAGATCGCACAGGAAAGCCTTTTTTGGGATCTACAGCAGGAACACTCTTTGATAAAATGATTAATGCCATCGACTTAGATCGCCAAAAGAACTGTTATATAAGTAACATTGTCCCATGGCGTCCCATTGGGAAACCTGTTGCTAGTCCTGAAATGATTGCCATGTGCTTGCCGTTTGTGAAACGCCATATAGAATTGGCAAAGCCAAAAATCATCATTGCCTTAGGCAAAATAGCTTCTAGTCATTTGTTAGGTTTAGAGGGATCCATTACTCGGTACCGCGGAAAATGGCAGGATTTATCTCTTAAGGATCAGACTTTTGCCGCTATGCCTCTTTATCACCCAGCTTACCTGATGAAAGCGACACATCTCAAAAAAGATGCTTGGCACGATTTGCAGTCCATTCAACTTAAATTAAACGAATTGGAAATGAACACTTAATGGCTATTTTCTCCTCCGCTGCACGTTCTCTAACAAATATGTTCGTTGTTTTCAGCTTTGTCGCTGTGCTCTCCCCTGTCAGTTACAGCGCAGACAAATCCAAAGATGTTTCCACACTACCTGGGGAAAGCCTAAACAATGTGCCTGGAATTTTAAGTAAAAGTGACGAAAAACTCTATCGCCAAATCTTTGACTATCAAAAGAAAGGCGATTGGCGCCGCGCAGAACGGCTTATAAAACGCGTGGAAAATACTATTCTACTGGGTCATGTTCGCTATCAAAAATTAATGCACCCAAAAAAATACAGATCCAAATATCATGAACTAGCAGCATGGATGGCACGCTATGCTGATCATCCTTATGCCTATTCAGTATACAGACTGGCCATGAAGAGACGTGGTCGTGCCAATGCGCCTCGTCGCCCAGTTGAAACAAAATATCCAGGCGTTACAGGCCAAAGTGCTCGCCAAAGTCCTGCCGTCCCTTATAGAAATAGAGCGCTTCGTTCTTCTGTCTATCGCTTTAAGAAGAGGATAAGAACTCACGTCAGAAGAGGAGAACCTGAAAGAGCTGAAAGACGCTATTGGGCCATGGAAGCCACAAAGGTTTTAACTGATCACGAAAAAGCTCAAGTTCTGGCCCGAATTGCTTCAAGTTATTATTATGATGGTAAAGATGAAAAAGCCCGCGCAATTTCTCTATATGGCTCAGCGCTCTCTTCACAAACAGAAGCCCTCAATGATTGGATTGCTGGCCTCTCTGCCTATAGACAAGGCCTAACAGATAAAGCCCATCACTCTTTTAAAAAGCTTACTTTTTCTGACGATGCAAACAGTTGGTTAACATCTGCTGGTCATTTTTGGGCTTCTCGTACAGCCTATCAAGACAATAACGCAGCTCTCGGAGAAAAACATTTGCGCTTAGCCTCCGGCTATAAAGAAACATTTTACGGCATGATTGCAGGCTACCAACTGGGAATTGAACCTTCTTTTGATTGGTCTCTTCCTGAACTCACAGCCGCGGAAATGTTCAGCTTAAATGCTTATCCTGCTGTAAGGCGTGCCATTGCATTGGTTGAAGTTGGCCGTGATGATCTAGCAGATGAAGAGTTAAGATTACTGTGGGGCCGAGAAGGTGTGACCGTGCAAAAGCAATTGATGGCTCTTGCCTCTCGTTTGAATTTACCAGCCATTCAAATCCGTTTAGGCTATGCAGGCGGATTAGACAAAAGAGCTCCAGTTTCGGTGAAATATCCTTTACCTGACTGGAAGCCAGCCGATGGAATGCGGGTGGACAGAGCTCTAATTTTTGCCATGATGCGGAAAGAAAGTGGTTTCAGAAGCCGTGCCCGTAGTCATGTCGGCGCTAGAGGCTTGATGCAAGTGATGCCAGCGACAGCGCGTGTTCTTTATAGCCGTAACAGAACATTAAGAAAAAACCGAGATAAGCTCACTGAGCCTGAATATAATATGGCACTAGGTCAACAATATGTGGAATACCTGAATAAGATGGAATACACAGAAGCCAACTTACTCATGCTTCTGGCTGCTTATAACGGGGGCCCAGGAAATCTACTGAAATGGCGAAAAGACACTCGATATGATCAGGACCCTCTTCTCTTTATAGAGAGCATTAGCTTTTATGAAACCCGTGACTATATTGAGCGTGTGATGGCTAACCTATGGCTCTACCGCAATCGTCTAGGTCAAGCCACCCCGACGTTAGAAGCTTTGGCGCAAGGGGCCTGGCCTGCACTTATTCAATTAGACACGCCACAATCGAGAAAATCAAAAAATAGACGCCTCGCTCGTCGGTGAAGACAAGCAACGAGAGAAGAAAGCTCTTGATGATATTGAAAGGCCATCTTTTTGCCAGCCTCTAGAACTTGAATGCTAGTTAAGAAAGATATTCAGGAAACCGATGAATGGTCTGAATGATCACACATAAGAAAAAGGCCCTATACTCAGGGCCTTTTAAAATAACATCTTAACTATTACACAAGAGCTTCAATATCAGACCTTATTTTTTCAGGTTTTGTAGTGGGCGCATATCGCTTGACTACTTCCCCAGCCTGATTGATGAGAAATTTCGTGAAATTCCATTTAATTTTTTGACTGCCAAGCAAGCCCTTTTTTTCAGACTTTAAATGCTGATAGAGTGGATGAGTATTATCACCATTCACTTCTATCTTTTCAAACATTGGGAACGAAACTCCGTAATTAATCTGGCAGAATTCACCAATATCATCACTTGACCCTGGTTCTTGATTGCCGAATTGATTACAGGGAAAGCCCAAAATTTCAAAGTTCTCATTCCCTATATCTTTATAAAGCGCTTCCAGGCCTTCATATTGCGGCGTTAGGCCACATTTACTGGCTGTATTCACTATCAGGAGCACTTTGCCTTTAAACTCACTTAAATCTGCTGAAGTGCCGTTCAAGAGATTTGCCTTAAAATCATGAACATTTGTCATCGTCTATTCCCCTTAAATTTCCTATAGTAAAAATGGTACTTTCGGTTGAGAAATCAAGATTTAATCTAACCCAGCAATAAACAAACTGCCTTGAGAGATCATCGTTGCTTCACCGCTTATGGTTAGATCACGCCCATTTTTCTTCAACCAGAGTTGTCCTCCTCGATTTGAGAGTTGGTGGGACATAAATGTATCTTTCCCTTTTTCAGAAGCCCAGTGACCGACAACAATCCGGTAGGCTGTAAGGGTGACTGGATCCTCTTCAATATCCAGCGATGGATAGAAACAGCGGGTGACAAAATCTGTTTCCCCAGTCTCATCAGGAGCTGAAGCGATAAAACCGTATGATGTAGACTGTTTGAGAAGATCAAAATCTGGGTCTAACTTAGCGAGCGTCTCACGGCTTTCATAGACGATATGATATGTCGTGCCTGAATGATAGATATGCTTGCAGTCAAATCCATTGAGCGCCTCTTTAAGTTCTGTAGGCGCCTCGATAGGAGAAACATCAATCATTGGAAGGGTAATACTAAACAATCCTCCTCTCTGATTGACATGGACAGGGCCGTCAATGGTATCAAAGGATACCTGTTCCCAGTCTGTTTCCAAGAAACTAAGCACGATGCTCGCTGCTGCGATTGTTGCATGCCCGCAAAGATCAACTTCACTATTGGGGGTGAACCATTTTATATCGAAGTCTGTTTCTTTGTCTGGCGTTGGTACGATAAAGGCCGTCTCAGAAAGGTTACTCTCGCGTGCAACTGCCTGTAAGATATCATTTTCCAGGAATTCTGTGAGAGGGCAAACAGCTGCAGGATTACCCAAATGCTGATCACTTGAAAAAACGTCGACTTGAAAGATTGGCACTTCTGCCATACAGGCCTCTTTTCAATCGGATCCCTCTAAAGAAGTGTGCGAACTCGCTCTTGTTCTTCAGATTTAAATCCTACAAATATTGTATTCCCTTTAGCCCAAACAGGTCGCTTAACAACGGCAGGCTCATTTTTTATTAGCCCTATTACGGTATCATGACAACCAGATTCGACCTTTTCTTTAGTCGCCTCATCGAGTTTCCTCCATGTGGTGCCTCTCTTATTTATCAATAAGTTAGTGTCTACAGCCTCAGCGAGTGTTTTCGCCAACTCGTCATCGACACCGTCTTTTCTAAAATCATGATATTTATACTCAGCATCCATCGAATCGAGCCATTTAAGAGCTTTTTTAATAGTGTCACAGTTTTTAATGCCGAATATTGTAATCATTATATAGATGTCCTCGTCTGAAATAAAGCAGCTCTCCTCTATTTGCCCTAGTTCCGTTTAAATGCCAAGCGCTTCTTAATATATAGGCGCCTAAGACAAAGAAGCCCTTCTTCGTTTTTAGGAAAAACGGAAAAGGGCTCTATGGTTAATAATCAGAATTCCTTTATTTCAGGCCTGCAAGTTCCCGTGCCCATGCCACAAGTCCTCCAGCAATAGCCTCTTCCCACTGACCGGGTCGACCATTGAAACTATCTTCTTCACTTTTGTGCACTGTGCTCCAATGATCAAGTCCTGGATATTTTTCAAGGATCACATCGGTGTTGCCGGCCCGCTTAAGGGTGCTGACAATCAAATCATTATCATACTCGCTCATGATCCAGTCATTGGTTCCCCAACGAAGCCGCACAGGAATTTTTAGGTTTTGCCAATTCCCTGCAAAATCAAAATCCTGAACTTGATGATAATATTGCACAGGGCGTCCATACATATGATCGGGCCCATGATAATTATACTGTGCAAGACTTGGAGTCTTGTTTATCACATCGCCGTAGCTTTTCTTCTCGATGAGCATGCCATAATAAAGCGGTATATAGGCCTGAGTCATAAGTGTCGTGATCTCTGTGTCATTCTTCCCCTGCATGCGCTTTATACGGCGTTCTATTTCAAGCATATGTTCAAACCAGCTGCGATAAAAGGTTCCATCTGAGATCACGCCAGCCGCTCCATATTTATTCGCAAGATAGGGTGCAATTGCGCTGCCCATAGACGACCCAAACACAACTACGTTATTTTCGTCTACATAGGGCAGAGATTTCAGCATTTTGTAGGCTACCTCATATCCATTCAATTCTGTTTTAAAGTCTGTACTGCCGCAGTCCCCTTCACTATCCCCAAGCCCTGGCTTCTCAACACGCAAGACAACCATGCCTGTATCCTCGACAAGAGCTCTTAGCGTTCTACCCCAGTTGTGACTGCGGCCAGGAGGACGTGTCAATTCAACGCTGCTGCAACTAAGTCCAGTGAGGATATAGAGGGCTGGCCGCTTTTCCCCTTCTTTCATTTGTTTTGGTTTTGTAATGATTACCTGCTGGCGTATCCCATAATCATTGATGATTGACGTATAAGTGGTCTCCAGATGATCATAGCGTTCTTTTTGTACCGGTGGCAGTTCTACTGAGAAAACCAGCTCTTCAAGGCTCCGTCTCACAACAAGTTTATATTGCCTACCAGCAATCAATGATGCTGTGATTTTTGACCAAGAAACAGGGCCTCCGATTGCTTGATCATTCACTTTAAGCACAACATCCCCCATTCTGAGGCCCGCCTTGAAGAGCGCCATATTTGGTTCGACACTGGTAACTGTAACGCCTGCGCTTGTGTTCAGAGAAAATTTTGCGCCCCAAACGGCATGGCGCGGTAATTCTTTTGCCGCCAAAGGCGAACACAGCACAGCAGTTATACAAAGTCCTCCTGCAATAAGACTGGTTCGAAAATAGTTTAGCATGGTAATTTTTCCTTCAATAGCTGTCGTGATTTAGGTTAATGTGGCCCTAATCTATGGAAAGATTGACGCGTCCCAGCAAGACTGCTTTATATGAAATCCAGTAGGAATTATACGAACACAGGAATTAGCATGACGAATAAAACGGCAACAGACTCTGATCTCGGTCACCCGGAGACAAGGCTTAGCCCCTATTATATTTTTCAATCCCGCCCTGTGTCTCATTTACTCTTTTGGCTAACCTATTATGTAAGCTTCTCTTTAATCTGGATGCATCCTGACAGAGGTTATTTCGCCTCTTTCTACTTAGAATTTATATTATTGCCTGTCAGAATCGCAGCGGCCTACTGCATGATCTATATTTTGATGCCTCGCTATCTCTTAAATCGACAGTATAAGAATTTTTTCATCAGCTATGCAGGCATGCTTTTACTCGCTGGGTTTCTTCAACGCCTTTTAGATTATTATTTTTATGAAACCCTCCTGCTGGGACAGACTGTAGATTTTTGGACAGGCGCTGAGTTTTTTCGAAATAGCCTCTTAATCAATACAACTGTCCTGGTGGTAGGATTTATTAAAATGTTTCATTTCTATCTATTTGAAGCCAGTAAAAATAATGCTAGGCCCCAAGAAAGCCTTATCGAAGTTATCTCTGAACGGCGCACCCATCTGTTAAGACCCGATGAAATCACGCATATCGAAAGCATGGGTAACTATGTTACCTACTGCCTTACAGGTGGGCAAAAACTTGTAGCCTATAGCTCCCTAAAGTCTGCCACTCAGAAACTTCCCGAACGATTTTTGCGCATTCATAGATCTTATGTAGCGAATATAAACCACATAAAATCATTCAATACTGAAAATATTACCATAGGCGAAAGCGAGCTACCTCGCGGTAAAGAAATTTCAGATGAGATGCTTACGAGTGGAAGAGTGCCCAAATAAAAAGGCTTCTTAGGACTGATAAGGGTCAATATGGACCAGAGTTTCTGCCTCTGGAAAGTCTTTATTTAGGGCTTTCTCAACAAGATCTGCGATAGCATGCCCCTCGTTTACTGAAAGTGTGCCGGATACTTCTATATGCATCTGTATAAAAGTGGAACGCCCAGAAAGCCGAGTTCTCACTTCATGTATACCTTTCACCCCATCAACTGAAGAAGCTGTCTGAATAATACGCTCTCTCTCCTCAAAGGGCACTTCACGATCCATCAACATATCTATAGACGGTCTGGCCACATCGTAAGATCCTTTCAGAATGTAACCTGCAATCAAAAAGCCGAAAATTCCATCAGCATAAGTCAGCCCATAATTTGCAAGGAAAACTGATGCAATAACTGAACAGTTAAGCATTAAATCACCCATATAGTGAAGATGATCTCCCTGCACAGCTAAAGAGTTAGACTGTTTTATTACATAGGATTGAAAAATAACGAGCACGAGTGTTAACGCGATCGCAAATACAGAAACACCTAAGATAAGGTCTTGCGCCACGCTTGGACGCGGAGCCAAAAGAGCCCGACCGCTCTCAAATAACAAAAAGAAAGCAGACCCCGCCATGAGCGATCCTTGAAAAAGACCTGCAATGGCTTCGGCTTTGCCGTGACCAAATCGATGATCTTCATCCGCGGGCTGAATGGCTGTCTTCACGGCAAAGAGAGTCATGAGCGAAGCTGCAAGGTCGAGCCCACTATCTAGCATAGACCCAAAAAGTGCCACAGATTGGCTATAAAACCAGGCGTAGAATTTTGTCACGACGAGAGTAAGCGCAACCAAACTGCTTGCTCGTGTTGCCCAAATCATCAATTTTTCAATTCTTTGATTTTCTTCACTCATCTCACTGTTTTAACAGACCCTATCATTCTGTCATTATGAAATAAGAAAAATATTGAAATGATAAAAAAAGGCGCCCCCGACATAAGTAGAGAGCGCCTTTTAATTCTTAGTAATGAGTCTTAAGAAAGCTTTGCTTCAATCTCATCGATTGATGCCTCAACAAGAGGCTTACCAGCTTTCCCCTTAAGAGTGTCAGCCAAAACAGTTTCTGTAGCAGCAATTGCGACATCCACGGCAGCAGCTTTCACTTCTTTAACGGCACTTGCTTCTTCTTGAGCAATTTTCTCGGAAGCCATACGTGTACGACGTTCGATCATTTTCTCAATTTCAGCTTCAGCATCAGCCTTTAAAGCTGATGCAGCATCTTTGGCCGCAGAAACAATATCAGAGGCTTCTTGTTCAGCTTCACGTTGCTTACGCTGATAATCAGCAAGCAGCTTTTCAGCTTCATCACGAAGGCTTTGTGCTTCTTCAATTTGCTTGGCGATAGCAGCCGAGCGCTCATCTAACATATCAGCGATTTTTTTATGAGCTTTGCCATAAACGACTAAACCGATAAAAACCACGAAAGAGCCAGCAACCCAAAAAGTTGAGCTGAGGTAAAATGCATCACCTGCCATTGTTACGCTCCTTTCGCTGAAAGCTCAGCTGCAACTGCAGCCTTAATGCTTTTCTCGTCTGCTTCCAGACCTGTGAGTTTGCTAACCAGATCATTGGCAACTTCTGTAGCAACAGACTCTAGATCAGCCATGACATCAGCCTTAGCAGCCGCAATTTTACTTGCAGCTTCATCTGCCTCTTTAGACAGCTTTGCGTCCAATTCGTCCGCAGCTTTAGTAATGTCACCCTGAATAGCGTCTTTTGTTTCCATAGAAGCCTTTTGGGCATTCGCACGGGCTTTCGTTAGTGAGGCTTCGTAAGAAGCTTTAATCTCATCAACTTCAATCCGTAGCTTTTCAGCCTTATCAAGATCAGTAGCGATTTTCTCATCACGCTCTTCTATCACTTTGTCTACCTTAGGTAAGGCAATGCGTGACACGATGATATAGAGAACGATAAAGGTCAGGAAAAGCCAGGCCACCTGCTCAGAGAAGGTGGTATAGTCAAGTTGCGGCAAACCAGCCTGCTTGGCAGGTTGTTCGGTCATTGCAACAGTATTTTCGGCTTGTGCCATATCCTGTCTCTTTTCCTTAGAGTTACATCAGAATGATTGTCTTTTCCCAAGGGAACCGACCATCAAAACTACCTTCACAGTATACCCCTGCACTCCGTAGAATGCGGGGCTAAAGTGAAATCTGATCTTAGCCAAATAGGATCAAGAACGCGATAACAAGCGCGAAGAGAGCAACAGCCTCTGTTAGGGCGAAGCCTAGAAGAAGGTTACCGAATACTTTTGGAGCAGCTGATGGGTTACGTAGAGCACCATTGAGGAATGAACCAAAGATGTTACCAAGACCAATACCTACACCAGCAAGAGCAAGAGTTGCGATACCAGCGCCAATCATTTTTGCAGCTTCTAATTCCATGTTGAATTCCTTTTCAAAGTTTACAAGTTGTTAAGTCAGTTAAAATTATTCTCTTGTCTACCTTAGTGTGCAGGATGCATAGCATCATGCAGATAGATACAAGAAAGAATTGCGAATACATAGGCCTGAAGGAAGGCCACCAATATTTCCAGACCTGTCAGGAAAATGTTAAAAGCAAACGGACCAATGGCGCCGATAACACCGCCAACGCCTAGAGCGCCTAGCGAAATTACGAAACCTGCGAATACTTTCATCATAATGTGACCTGCTAGCATATTTGCGAACAGACGCACAGACAGTGAAATCGGACGCGTGAAGTAAGACATTACTTCAATTGGCACAATCAGGACATACAAGGGAGCTGGCACACCTGACGGTGCGAACAACTTTAAAAATCCAAGACCATGCTTTGCAAAACCGATCAATGTTACGCCTACAAAAACGACACCAGCCAACGCAAATGTTACGATGATATGTGAAGTTGATGTAAAGCTTCCTGGGATCATTCCCGCCAGGTTACAGCCTAGAATGAACAAGAAGAGCGTGAAGATAAATGGGAAATACTGTTTCCCTTCTTTACCGACATTTTCACGCACCATATTGGCGATAAACTCATACGCCATCTCGACCATTGACTGCCACCGACCCGGAACCATTGACTGCTTTCTAATTCCTCCAAGAAGGAAAATTGAAATTGCAATAACAGTAAGGGTCATCACGAGGGAGCTGTTGGTGAAGGAAACATCATAACCTGCGATATTAATCTCGTAGATTGTTTTGATGTTAAACTGCTCTAAAGGACTATTTGCCACGACTATTGTCTCTTATAACTTTGTCGATTTACTCGGCTAGCCACCCCACAGAAGTTCGGATTAGGCTTACCCGGATATATCGAGATTGATCCAATAAAAACTCAAAATGCCAATTAATGGCATCACTGCTTTTGATCATCCGTCTCTTTGTTCATCTCACTGGCGACTTTGATAACATTCCGAATTCCTGAGGCAAAACCTAGCAAGACTAAAAGTATCATTACAATTGGCTTCGTTCCTAACCAGTCATCAATATAACTGCCTAAATAGAGGCCAACTACAACTCCAATGACAAGCTCAATACCAAGCTTCCAGGCTAGTCCCATGGGTGAAGGTTTACCCCCTTCATCAACATCAGGCTCGCCTTGGTTTCTGGCCTTTTTGAGCCGCTCTTCCAAAGATTTAATTTGCTCATCATCAGTCATGAACTGCACCACCTTTTGAAAGAGCCAGTGTCTGAACAAAACAATACAGAATCACTGCCAAAAGCACGCGCACCATAGGATCAAGATTTTAGCCTGTCAAGCCTTTGCGGGACAGTTTTTCTAGCATTTTACATTGCTCAAAGTGAAGCCGAAAAACTACTATAAAAAACAAAGGCATAGCAGAATGTTTTCGTAATGTTGATCGTGAGAAATTCTTCACTCAAGTGACGAAGGTTCGTCTCTTTTAGAAACGCGCATTAAAATCCCCTTTTTGGGCTTTAAAGTGAGTTGCGCAAAGGGTTCTACTGCAAAGTCCTCTTCTAAGGTGAGAGAATATTCTTTGAATAAGGAGGCCAAAATGAGTGTCGCTTCAACTGTAGCAAAGTTAGCCCCCGGACAAATTCTTGGACCTGCTGAAAATGGAATAAAGGCGAGCTTATTTTCTGGGCAGCCCCCCTCCTCCAAAAAACGGCTTGGAATAAAATGATCCGGCTGATCCCACCACCGTGTATTGCGGTGGATAAAATAAGCATTCACCGTAATCTGAGATCCCTTTTTGAGGTTATGCGTTCTAATTTGCGTTGGTTTGGTACTCTCTCTAGGAAAATAAGGCACCGGAGCATAAAGCCGCATAGACTCTTTAAAAACAGCATCTACAAATCTAAGCTTCTTTAGGTCTTTAAACTCTATTGGCTCTTTTTGAGTAACATCATACACTTCGCGAACAAGTCGATTTTCATCTTCCGGACTTTGAGACAAAAGGTAGCTTGCCCACGTTGTTGAAGCCGCTGTCGTTTCATGGCCTGCAAGAAAGAAAAAAGCAATTTGATCAACCAACTCTACAACTGGAATATCATCTTTAAAATCTTTACTATATTCAACTAGAATAGCTGTCAGCATATCCTCCGGCCGGTCAGCGACAGGCAGAGCTATCCTCTGAGTAACAATATCAAAAAGAATTTCCCTGATAGAGGATGCAGCTTCTCTTGCTTTTTTATTCTGTCGGTGACCAAGGATAGGCATCCAGCGAGGCCAATTAATAAGGGTCCGCAAACTAAAATACCTCTGCTCCTGTTGGTAGCGTTGGAAATTAGTGTATATGGCATTACCGCGTGGCCCATCCAAAGACCCAGAGAACATCACCCTAAAGATGACATCTGCTGTGACTTTCGACATAACCTTGTCGATATCGATAAGGCCGTCCCCTTCAGCAGCAACCTTTACTTCTTTCAGCATACGATCAACTGCGGCCATCATCCCCCCAAAACCGCGTTGGACATGCAGATGGGCAAAGGCAGGGGCAAGCCTCTTGCGTTGAGCTTTCCATTCTTCACCATTTACTGAAAAGACTGAGCGCCCAACCAGAGGTTCCAAAGTCCGATACATGACCTCACTTTTCGGAAAGTCATCAGATTCGTCGACAAGAACCTTGCGTGTACTTTCAAGACAGTTAATAGCATAGACGGACCCCAAGCCCATGTTATTTTTCCCCATAAGATAACTATATGCTTTCTCCGTATAGTTTCCGAGCATATCCATTTTCCGTCCCAAAAAAAGCCGTCGAATGAAAGAGAGCCCGTGTTTCCTATGCTTAGGTTTTGGGGGGTGAAAGGGACAAGCCGCTTTTTGGGATATATTGTCTTCTGCCATAAAATTATCCTAGTTCCTGCGGTCTAACAAAGCCCTTTTTTGACTTCTCGCGGAGTCCATAATTTTCACTTAATGGCTGATCACTACAGATTATTCTAAAATAGCTATAATCTCCTTGATAGTCACCCTCTTTTAAATATTGAAAATGCATACTCCAGAAATCTCGTTTCTTCTTAGCATACGTTTCTCGCCGAACGAGTTCTTTATACTTTACAGACTTTTGGTGAGGGCCTGAAATTGGCTGAACAGACGTAAAATCGTGAATCGGATTACATTTGGGGAAATTCATGCCATCCTGAGGAATAAAGGGTTCGAACCAATATAGACGATTACTGGACCCAACCTCTTCCAAAGACTTTCTGTATTTTACCGCAGAAGGCAAGACCGCTAGAAAATGATGAATAGAGCCCAATGTGACAAGGCCAAGTTTTTTGGCTTTACTTTTCTCTTCGGGCACATCTCGTAGCAAATCCGCCATCATGTCAACGGCAATCAGAGAACCATAACTATGACCGACAAGAATAAACTCATCGCAGTCTTCCTGTTGTAAACTCTCTTTCAAATTCAGGCGGAAACGTTCTAATCGAGGCTTAACATCATCGAATTGACCATGGGCATAATCCCAACGCATCCTTAGCAACTCGTTAGACATCTGGAATCGAAAAGGATCCCCCCGCCACTGAACAAAAACAAGCGCAAAAAAACCAAAAAGGAAACTCAAGCTCCACGCAATCACAGGAGAGACATCAATTGAACTGTAGTTAAAAGCGAGAAGCCCCACACCAAGCCCCCCAAATTGAATCAGAAGCTGCATAACAGCAAGCACCATAATTCCATTACCAAAGCCCCAGTAGTATCGATAGATTTTAAAAATATCACCTGAAAAAATTAGCCTTATAAAAAGCAAATAACTATGCAAGGTCGCAACAATAAAACTCCTGTCTAGCCTTCCCTTGACTAAATCATCCCAAGCCAGAAACCGATATCGCGTCTCCACATTTCTGCAGCCTTCTTCAGTTGTACGTAAAAGAGTTTCCGGGGATCCTTGCCATTCTCCATTCTTTTCGAATGAGATCGAGCGGTCATACAGTTTTGAATGCTGCCGTGCCCCTCGTTTTAAGAAAGGTAAATAATAGCGAGGTCCATATGGCAGTAGACCACCTAGGAAATATACTATTCTTTTATAGGGCTTCTCTGTCGTCATCTTAGAAATACCTTGAGAGGGTTATACTGCCATAAGTATGACGCCGTTTCTGGAGATCATATCTCTTAGATTCAATGATGTGAGTATACCCCCAACGCCATCCTCTATAATAAGCAACAAACCCTAGATGGGCTTGAGTTACAAAGGTTTTCTTCTCAACAGTATGTTTATTGCCACCAAAAAGTGATCCATCAAGAGAAAAATCATAGAGAACCAAACGACTTTCTATACCAGCCACTACGTTAAAGGCAAAACTGGGGTCCGAGCGATAGATATCGTGAACGATCATTTGAGGCTGCAAAACAGGTAATCCGCCTGCCTCACGCCCTATAGCTGTCCCAACTCTGAAAGTCACTCCCCCCATGAGGTGTGAATTCGGCGTCCCAAGTGAGAAACCAGAATGCGGCGTGACATCCCAGTAGTCTCCTCCTATGAGGCTGCCTTCACGACCTGCATGCATTCTGACGAACTGTGCCATGAGTGTCAGCTCTTCGCCGTGCTGATGGACCCATCCTTGAGGCTCTTTACTTCCCTTTAGATCATGCAATGTTTTTTGAATGGCCTCTCCAAGGGCTAATTTTCCTGTCACTCCAACATTAATATTAAAAAGGTCAGTGTGAAAATCTTTCGGATCAGCATATCCAGCGCCTAAATAGCCATAAGCTGCATAAGGACGTTCTGTTATGACGATATCAGGGCGAGACACATCGCGAGGGGTGAAAACTGATTGCCCAAAAGTCAGAGAATAGCGCCTAAATTTACTTTCCTCTCCAACGGGAAACCAGTCTACTGCCTTCATAAGCCATTTTGGTTCTTTGCGAAAAGGAAAGCTGACATTAAGACGTTGTCCGTTCGTATATTCTTCGTCCCTATCAGAGAAATAGAAATCATTATCTGTTTGGATAGAAATGATGAAATCATCAAAATCTTGCTTTTCATCAGCCGCGACATTTCCAGCTAAGACAATTGCACAAGAGGCGATAAAAACCCCTTTAAAAGATACCATGATCTATCCTTCCAGAAGAGCTTCAGCTTTTTCTAAGTCAACAGATACAAGCGTCGACACGCCGCGCTCGGCCATGGTCACACCAAATAACCTATTCACACGAGACATTGAAACCGCATTGTGGGTCACTATCATGAACCGCGTCTTGGTCCGATCAATCATATCTTCAAGAAGATTACAAAATCGATCAACATTGGCGTCATCAAGAGGGGCATCAACCTCATCAAGTACGCAGATTGGAGAAGGGTTTGTAATAAAGACAGCAAAAATCAACGACAAAGCTGTCAGAGCCTGCTCTCCTCCGGAAAGTAAAGACAATGCTTGTAAACGCTTCCCAGGAGGCGATGCAAAGATCTCAAGACCAGCATTCAAAGGATCATCTGATTCTGTCAACGCCAAATGTGCCTGACCCCCACCAAATAACGTTTGAAAGAGGTCTTCAAAATGACTGTTCACTTCTTCAAAGGCCAACAAAAGTCGCTCTCGTCCTTCTTTGTTCAAATCTGCAATGGCATGGCGTAAACGAGCGATTGCCTCTTCAAGGTCACGTCTCTCATCAAGCATTCCCCCCATACTGTCTTCTATTTCCTTGAGCTCTTCGTCGGCTCTAAGATTGACAGCTCCAATGCGATCACGCTCGCGGCGCATTCGTTCCAAATTTTCTTCAAGATTGTTCATAGCTGGCAGCGATTCAATATCTTCCACGCCTACCTTTTCAAGAACTTCTGTTGGCGCACATTCAAAACGCTCCCCGACTTGCGCAGCGATAGATCTTCTTCTATCCGCCGCGTTCTCGACAGCAGCCTCAAGTCTAATTTGGATTTCCCGAGCTTCATTTTGCTCTAAAGTCGCTTTCTTCAAACGCTCATCAACTTCTGACAGAGTTGCTTCCGCGCTGACCAATTTATCGCTCGTGATTGTGCGACTTTCTTCGGCCTTTGCGAGCGCCGATAAAAGCAGTTGTTGTCGCTGCTCCATATTCTCTGGGCCTTTAGCAAGGGCTTCAAGTTGTTGTTCTAGATCATCAGCACGGGAAAAAAGATCATCAAGATGTTTTTGAGCAGATGACTTACGGACTTGCCAAGCCTGCATTTCAGACGTAATGGATTTCAGTCGATCCAAGCGTGCTGTGCTTTCTCTGTGCAAGCCGTCGTATTTTGTACGCGCCGCAGACAATTCAGCTCTTAATTTCTCTACAACAGCGCGTTTTTCTTTAAGATCATTCTCTAAGGTTTCAATCTCAGGCAAATCTTTAACTTTATCACTGATTTCCTTATGTCGAGCTTTCTGATCTTCACGTTCGGATTTTAAACGGCCTTGCTGTTCTTGGATGGCATTTAACCGTGTCGCCTTCTTAGACTCTTCTTGTTCAGCAACCAATAATGCTCGCCTAGAAGCCTGAAGTGCGCGCTCCGCATCCCCTCGACTTGCTCTTGCCTGTGAATCCTCTTCCTGTAAATCCTTGTAAATGGCCTCAGCCTTTTGAACTGCATTTGTCGATTTCGAGAAGGCTTTCTCTTGGTCAATGGCCTTTGAGTTTAAGTCTGTAAGACGATTTTGCTGGGTTAATCGCAGAGCAGCTCGACTTGGGGCGCCGGCTTTTTTCACAAAGCCATCCCAGCGCCACATGCGCCCATCTTTTGAAACAATACGTTGTCCAGGTTTTAGCATTTCCGCCAAACTGGAGCCGTCAGCATCCTCGTCCATAAGAACACCAGTCATGAGCATCCGACGAGACAAAATTTCTGGCACCTTTGCAATTTCACTCAATGGCTTTACTCCCAAGGGCCACTCGGGGGCAGTATTGTATAGTTTCAGCATTTGCCAGTAGCGAGTCTCTTCAGCATCTTTTGACGCATCAATATCTTCCCCAAAAACAGAGCCCACAGCAGTTTCATAACCTGCTGTTGCTGTTATATCTTCGCTCAGAGGTGATGCGCCTTTCTGGCTTGCACTTGCAATTAGATCCTCAAGAGCTTTCACTTCAGATAGAGTCGCTTTGTATGCACTCTCAAACTCTGCAGTTCTTGTCTGGGCCTGCGATAGATTGAGGCGTGCTTCATTAAGCTTTATTTCAATTGCTTCAACAGCATTGCTAATTTTTTCTCGTTCTTTCTTAGAGCTTTCTACATTTTCTTCAGCCGATTTAACGGTTTTCCCACTCTCATCGTTCTCTAAATCTTTAAGTTCTTTCTTTAACCGTTCCCCGTCAAAGTTCAGTCTTTCAAGGCGGCGATTAATCGCCAACAAATCACTCTCTAATGATGACTTGCGAGCCCTAGCTTGCGCCGCGACCTCCGAAAGCGTATCAAATTCTCGTTCCGCTTCCCCAGCTGCACTTTGCGCTGACTCAAGATGATCCCTTGCTTCACTCTCTTTATCTTTTTCCCGTTCCTTGTCTTTTTCTAGGCTTGATTTTTCTTTGGATAATCTATCAAGTGCAGACTGAGCGTCTTTCGCGATTTCATCTTCACGCCCCTTATCTTCATGAAGTTGCTCGCGTCTTGCCAGCAATGATTTATGCGTTTCTTCACGGCGTTTTACTTCGTTCTCCAGTGATTCTTTCTCATGCCCTAAACGTTGCAAAGCAGCAGCAGCGCTTGCGTCCGCTTCTCGAAGGTTTGGCAGAAGCGAAGCTGCGTGAGCTTGTTCTTTAGAGAGAATAGCAACTTTTTTAACGATTTCAGCAACGATACTGCCGGCTTGGCGCATTTTACTTTCGGACGCGATCACTTGTTCCGAGGCTTCTTGCCAGCGTAAATACAATAGGCTGGCTTCTACTTGTCTAATCTCACCAGCAATTGCTTTATAGCGTGCTGCCTGGCGTGCTTGACGTTTAAGGCTAGAGATTTGAACTTCCATTTGGCCCACAACATCCTGAAGACGCGTCAGATTTCCCTCAGCCCCTCTTAGACGACTCTCAGCCTCTTTACGGCGTTGATGCAGGCCAGATATGCCAGCCGCTTCTTCTAGCACTAATCGCCGTTCCTGAGGTTTCGCATTAATTAAGGCGCCTATTCTTCCTTGCGATACAAGCGAGGGCGAATGCGCGCCTGTTGCGGCATCAGCAAATAAAAGCTGCACATCTTTTTGACGCACATCTTTACCATTTATCCTGTAGGAAGAACCACTTTCACGTTCAATACGACGCGTAACTTCAATTGTATCGTGATCATTATAGCCAGCAGGAGCATCTCTTTCAAAGTTATCGAGAACTAATGTAACTTCGGCCAAGTTGCGTGCGGGGCGCTTGCCAGTCCCAGCAAAGATCACATCGTCCATGCCTGAACCGCGGAGAGACTTCGCCCTATTCTCACCCATAACCCAACGAATGGCTTCTAAGAGGTTTGATTTTCCGCAACCATTAGGCCCCACGACCCCGGTAAGGCCTGGTTCAATGTGAAGCTCAGTAGGCTCCACAAAGCTTTTAAACCCAGATAATCGCAGTCGCGAAAAATCCATAGACGACGGTTCCCCCTAAGAAAAATAGACCCTGCCCTTATCCCCATAAGAGCAAGGCCTTTAACTCTACGCTATTTTAAAGCTGCTTCAATAGCTTTTTCCATATTTTCTAGTGTTGGATTTGTAACTTTGCCCCCTGACACGATTAGGGTCGGCGTTGCATCCACTTCAAAAACAGTTTGTGCCTGCGTAGTCATGTCAATCAAATGTTGTTGCATTGCCTTGTTTGATAAACATTTATCAAAGCGTGTCCGCGGCAGACCTAAGCGGCGTGCTTCAGTTGCAAGTCCTGCATCCGGGTCGCCACTTGCGAGCCAAACACGCTGACGTTCAAAGAGAATAGCTTTGGTCTTCTTAGCGAAGTCTTCATCTTGGCATCTCATAAACACTGAAGCTTTAAGGTCAGGGCCATTCATGACAAAATTACGGTAGATAAACCGTACCTTACCAGTATCGATATATTTTTTCTTAATCTCTTCAAAAACTGTTTTCTCAAAAGTCGCACAGTGCGGGCATGTTTTTGAGGCATACTCAATTATTTCTACTGGGGCACTGGCATCACCGTATACAAGATCACCAAAGTGGCCTGCAGCCCCCTCAGGTTTATCTAGCTGACTTTTTTCCGCAGAGGTGTAATTCCCGGTTGTTACACCATCCCCGCTATCACCGCATGCAACAAGACCTAGTGCTAAAAATGTGATCGCTGAGAGTTTCAATATATTCTTACGCATTACTGCACCTATTCCTAATTATTAATCAAAATCAATTTCTATTATATTTGCGACTATTTCAGGGCTGCTTCAATCATTTTCTTTAATCCAGCATAACTTTTATCCTCTGCGACCATACCATTTACCACAAGAGTTGGTGTCCCGCGAATTTTATACATCTCAGCCCCAGCCTTCGTCATATCAATCAATTTTTGCGCTAGATCTTGGTTTCTTATGCACATTTGCATTTGCATGGGGATTAATCCGTGATCTTTACCAATTGCCATGATTGCATCCAGTGGTTTCTCTGCGTGCATCCAATCCTCTTGAGTTTCAAGGAATTTTTTAACCATCTTCTGTGCTTGATCTTCCGTGCCACAGCGGGCAATAACACTGGCGGCTAAATCAACTCTATTGAGGAGAAAGTGCCTAATAACAAAGCGCACTTTGCCTGTTTTAATATAATCCGCTTCCAACATTGGAAAAGTTCGCTCAGCAAAATTTCCGCAGACATGGCAAGTAAGGGATGCATATTCTATCACTTCGACCGGCGCCTTTGGATCGCCGTAAGCAACTTCTCCTATAAAGGGTCCTATACCTTGTTCAGCGGGAGATCCTGTGGTGTCCTGCGCAGTAACAGAAAGGGAAGTGACAACGATGAAAACACAAATGAAAAAAGACTTCATGAACAAAACCTATCTAAAATTTTTTGGTTGAGAATACAGTGGTTAGCATGCTTTTTACCGCCTTGCCAAGATCACTTTCATCATGACCGTTTGTAATCTGATCAATTATTTGTGTTTCTTGATGATTAAGTGGCTTAACTTGTCTTTCTAGTCGTGTTTTCTTTTGGGGCATCGCCCCCTGTTTTATAGAGATCTTCTCTATTGCGCTATACCCAAAATAAATGTTCAATTTATTTAGAATTCGGGATTGTGATTGCTGAAGAATTGGGGCGAAAGCTGACTGTGTCCTCACTTCTAATGTAGCCCCTCGTCGCTTTCCTGGAGGAAATTTTAGAGAGACAGGCATAACAGAGTCTGCAAACTCGCGCCCAACGATCAGTGGCCATTTTGTAATAAGTTCTGCCTTCATAAAGCCTTTTTGTCTTATGGCTTTATCTGTCAGAGCCCGTGCAAGCGTGCCTGCCGTTTGCCTACGAAACGAGCGCTTATTTCCCACTATTGCTTTTTTAGACTTTGCTGCCATTGACTTACCTATCTATTTGCTCCAAGTATGCGACGAGTGCGATCGGAGTACAAGGGTTTTCAGCGTGACTTCCATAACGAAAAAATTACTAGCTTGGTATGATCAAGAAAAAAGAACATTGCCGTGGCGTGCTGAACCCCCGACAACACAAGACCCTTATAAAGTTTGGATGAGCGAAATTATGCTCCAGCAAACGACTGTTGCCACAGTAAAAGGCTATTTCGATAAATTTCTAAAACGCTGGCCGACAGTTATGGATCTTGCAAGTGCCGTTCAAGAAGATGTCCTCGCAGAATGGGCAGGTCTAGGCTATTACGCACGTGCCAGAAACCTACATAAGTGCGCCCAAATGGTCGCAATTGACTATCAGGGTCAGTTTCCTACAACTTATCAAGAATTAGTAAAACTGCCAGGCATTGGAGATTATACTGCAGCGGCCATAGCCGCCATCGCTTTTGGAGAAAGTAAAGCACCTGTAGTCGATGGCAATGTAGAACGCTTTATAACAAGGCTGCATCGGATTGAAACTCTCCTCCCGCAGGCCAAGAAAGAAATTAAGGCAGAAACGCTTAGCCTAACGCCAAAAGATAGGCCTGGCGATTTTGCCCAGGCCATGATGGATTTGGGGGCTACCATTTGCAGCCCTAAGAAGCCCAAATGTCTTCTCTGCCCAATTCAAACAAAATGCTCAGCATTTGCAAATGGCGATGCAGAAACCTTCCCGAGAAAGCCAGCAAAAAAAACAAAACCAACCCGTCGCAGCCTAGCTTTTATTCTACGATATGAAGATCAAATACTCTTAGTCAGACGTGATGATTCAGCCATGCTTGGAGGGATGCTCGGCCTCCCCCACACGCCGTGGGTCGAAAGAGATACTCTCCCAGACCTAGGCGAGTCACTGACCTATAGTCCCGGCAGAGGGTCTTTTATAAAAGCAGGAGAAACCTCAAAGCATACATTCACACATTTTCATTTAATTACAGATATTTACAAAACATCTCTCACCAATAAAATTAATATTGAAAATGGGGAATGGGTCCGTATAAAAGACATAAAGACTGCAGGTCTTCCTACAGTCTTTATGAAAATGATTAAGTCAATTTCTGATTAAGAAAATTTATTATTCCTTGGGAAACCCATAGGTGGCAAACGGCCCTGAGTAGCGCGTCTCCCTTTCCAGGGGGCAAGGTCAGTTTCCGTCCGCATACGCCCAGAATCGCCTCCCATTTCCCAGGTAAGTCCATCTTCATATTTGAAGAGCATAATATCGGACATACCCCCTTGTTTATACTTTTGCAATGCGACACCCTGCCCGCGTCCTAGCTCTGAAACTTCATCAAGTCCAAAAACAAGCAATTTACGATTTTCTCCAATGATGGCAACACTATCATGCCCTGCTTCAATAAGATGACAGTGCGTAGCTACAGCTTCTCCTGGTAAATTCATTAACTGCTTGCCGCCCTTCTTCATTGCGATGGCAGCATCCATATCAGTGATAAACCCTTTACCTATGCTCGATGCAACAAACATTTTTGCCCCAGAAACATGAGGGAACAAAGCGGCGATCTCATCACTTGCATCCATATCCACCATTAACCGAATAGGCTCGCCGTGACCGCGCCCGCCTGGCAATTTATCCCCACCAAGAGTGAACATTTTCCCAGAAGAAGCAAACATAAATATTTTATCAGTTGTATAGGCATGGAAACGGAAACGCTCTTCATCGCCATCCTTGTATTTTAAGACTTCCTCAGCTTTAGTGTGCCCTTTGATAGCCCTTACCCAGCCACGCTTAGAACAAACAACTGTAATGGGTTCCTTTTCGATCATTGCTTCAATAGGCATGACTTCAATGGTCGGCGCCTCAGCAAAGCTTGTGCGCCGTTTTCCAACTTCAGTCTCAGGACCAAAAATTTCTTTAGTTTTGGCTAAATTATCCCCAATGGCAATCCACTGAAGGTCTGTACTTGCAAGGAGGGCTTCAAGCCCGCCCTTCTCTTCAGAGAGCTTGTTATGCTCATTTTGGATCTCGATTTCTTCTAGTTTTCTAAGAGCTCGAAGACGCATGTTTAAAATAGCTTCGGCTTGATTATCAGTTAGATTAAAGGTCTGCATCAAGCTTAGCTTCGCATCATCTTCTTCCCGAATAATCCTAATGACTTCATCCAGATTGAGATAAGCAATCAAATAGCCTTCAAGCAATTCAAGGCGTCTATTAATCTTATCTAACCGGTGATTTGTACGCCGAATGAGAACATCCACCTGATGATCAAGGAAATGTTCCAGAGTATCCTTTAGCGAGAGAACCTGCGGAGTGTGATCTCGTGTGACCACATTCATATTTAAGCTGAAACGATTTTCCAAGTCTGTCATCTTAAACAGACTTTCCATCAATACTTTCGATTCTACATTTCTATTTTTAGGTTCAAGGACAATCCGAATATCATCTGAAGATTCGTCCCTTACATCCGCTAAAATTGGTAATTTCTTGTCGTTTATGAGTTCAGCAATCTTCTCAATGAGCTTAGATTTTTGAACCATGTATGGAATTTCAGTAATAACGATATTATATTGAGCCCGTCCCAAGTCTTCGATTTCCCATCGTGCCCGAACGCGCATTGACCCTTTCCCAGTCTCATAGGCCTTAAGAATAGTTTCTTCATTCTCTACGATAATGCCGCCTGTCGGAAAATCGGGGCCAGGAATACGACGCATCAACATTTTGTTGGAGCAATTTTTACTCGGATCACGGCGCACATCGATTAGCAATTGAAGGCCGTCAATTAATTCTCCCACATTATGAGGGGGAATTGATGTCGCCATTCCAACCGCAATACCTGTAGCGCCGTTTGCTAATAAATTCGGAAAAGCGCCAGGAAAAACAAGAGGTTCACTATCTTCACCGTCATAGGTTTCTTGAAAATCAACAGCATCTTCATCTAGTCCGTCCATGAGGGCCGTGGCAGCAGCTGTTAAGCGTGCCTCTGTATATCGCATGGCTGCTGCGTTATCACCGTCAATATTTCCGAAGTTCCCTTGGCCATCCACCATGGTATAGCGCACAGAGAAATGCTGTGCCAAACGCACCATCGCATCATAAACAGATTGATCCCCATGAGGGTGATACTTACCAATCACATCGCCGACAACGCGGGCACATTTCTTATAGCCTGTTTTTGGGTCCAGCTTCAATAGCCGCATAGCATACAAAAGTCGACGGTGGACAGGCTTAAGGCCATCTCTAACATCGGGTAAGGAGCGCGACATAATCGTCGACAAAGCATAAGCCAAATAGCGCTCACTCAGCGCATCAGAGAAACTTTCATCGATAATTTTTTCACTAAAGTCAGGTTTTTCCGTCATGTTTGCCCTTCCCCAACGGTCTTATTCTCTCGCATCTGCTGTCCAAGCTGATGAATAACTCTTTCCCGCGCTGATGGTTGCCCTTTTTTATAAACTGCCCATATATAGCGGTCTAAAAAATAGCCCGTGAGAGTCAATCCATTTAGCGTTTCTTTATGTGTAATAGGATTTGCAGGATTTTCCAGTAGAAAAGTTGGCAAAGGTAACATTTTTGCCTTGTATGGGTCTCCAGCTGCTTTTGAAACTGCCTGTGCAGACTTAGGAGAGACGTAAATTAAGTCATCTTTCACCCCTGTCGCAGCACATTCTTCAAGATTAAGGCCATACCCTAAGGCTGAAAGAATCCCTGCCTCCAGCTTGACGATACCAGCTCCTAAAATCGCCAAGCCATGCCCTTCCTCTTCCAACAGGTTAATATAAGCTTGAAGGGCAAGATATAGCTCAGGATGAGTCTCTCGCTCTGGCAATGTTGACCCATAAACAGAAACAATAGCTGAGAGACAGTTTAAAGTAGCACGATTAGATAAGATGCCCCCCAGAGGGCTATGTATTGGATCGACCCGAAAATGGCCTAGGTTTTCTTCAATGCGAGACCGCCAGCTCAATTTCAGAAGATTTCCGGGTTGAAGAATAGCTTTCTGTCGCTTTGACATGCCTGATTTAACGAAACCACGATGGCGCCCATGGGCCGACGTCATACACTCTAAAAGGGCATCATTCTCACCGTGTTTGCTCACATTGAGCACGATACCCTCATCGATCCAATCCATTATTCTACCCAGTCAAGCCCCATATCTTGATACATTGTTTTATCATCTTGCCATTTCTCAGTCACCCGAACATGCAAGAAGAGATGTACCCGTCGACCCATGGTTTCTTCAAGCTCTTCGCGTGCCATGGAACCCAGTTTCTTAAGCATAGACCCGCCTTTACCAATAACGATTTGTTTATGCGAGTCCCGAGTTACGTGGACCACCTGCTCGATGCGGACAGAACCATCCTTCAGTTCTTTCCATTTTTCTGTTTCAACTGTAATGGCATAAGGAATTTCATCATGGAGGCGCAAATAGATTTTTTCACGGGTAACCTCAGCAGCCAGCACACGCATGGTTACATCAGAAAGATCATCTTCTGGATACATCCACGGACCTTTTTGGGCAGCAGAGGCTAGATGAGACTTAAGATCTGTAACACCATCAGAATTTAAAGCAGAAATCATAAATGTCTCTGTGAATACATCATATTCATTACATTTCGTAGAAAGAGCTAGCAAGCTATCCCGCTTGATAAGATCAATTTTATTCAGGATCAGTATAGCTTTCTTCCCACTCTCTTCTAACCCTTCAATGATGCGTTCAACATCTTCTGACAGACCTTTGCGAGCATCTACGAGAAGAGCGATAATTTCTGCATCATCAGCACCCTGCCATGCCGCACTGACCATGGCGCGATCCAACCGTCTTTTTGGCTTGAAAATACCTGGTGTATCAACAAAAATCAGCTGACTATTTTCATGAATGGCAATGCCACGCAATTGCGTTCTTGTTGTTTGAACTTTATGGGTTACTATCGCAATCTTCATACCAACTAAAGCATTGAGTAATGTGGATTTTCCTGCGTTTGGTGCTCCTATAAGAGCAACAAAACCACAACGCATATCCTGAACGTCGACCATTATTTTTGACTTTCTAATGTTTGTAATAAAGCTTTGGCAGCGGCCTGTTGCGCATCTCTTTTACTGGTGCCAGTAGCCTTAGCTTCACCGTATCCTGTTACGGATACTATAATCTCGAAAACGGGGCTGTGATCGGGCCCTGATCGACCCACTTCTGTATACTCAGGTAAGGCAAGCCCCCGTGCTTGTGCCCATTCCTGTAAAATTGTTTTATCATCCTTTGAAGCACAAGCTGCTTGTGTCATGCGCGGCTTAATGTATTTAAGTACAAAATCTCTTGCAGGGTTTAAACCACCGTCCAGATAAATAGCACCAATCACAGCTTCGCAGACGTCAGATTGAACTGCACTTTTGCTACGCGTCCCTTCTCCTTCTGCCCCATGTGACATAGTAATCATTTTTACAATACCAGATTCTTCAGCGATTTCAGCCAATGTTTCTTTTCTAACAAGCGACACAAAACGGTTATTCAACTTACCTTCTGCTTCATTGGGAAAAGTCATAAAAAGTTGCTCGGCCGTAACTAAGCCAAGAACACGATCCCCAAGAAACTCTAAACGCTGATAATTTAACTTACCCGCAAGAGATGGATGGGACAATGCCTCTTCCAACAGTTTTGGATCGGAAAATTTATATGTACCAATCTGATTTACCATGAACTTGCTCTTGCTTCATCCATGTATCTTCGCATCTCTTTTATAGACTTATCCAACCCGATAAAAATTGCCTCACCAATAAGGAAATGTCCAATATTTAACTCCATCAATTCTGGAATTGCAGCAATATCAGTTACAGTTTCATACGAAAGTCCATGCCCTGCATGAACTTCAATCCCTAAAGAATGCCCATATGCGGACGCTTCTTGAATTTTATCAAGTTCTTTTGCCCGAGCATCCCCTGTTAAGTCACAATAAGAGCCAGTATGCAATTCCACAACCGGCGCATCCAACTCTACTGCTGCATCAATCTGTTTTTTATCGGGATCAATAAAGAGGCTTACTCGACTGCCATTGGCCTTCAATTGTTGTACATAGGGGTGCAAGCGTGCGACCTGCCCCACAACATCCAAGCCCCCTTCGGTGGTTAATTCTTCTCGTTTTTCAGGTACGATGCAAACTGCATGAGGCTTATGCCTAAGAGCAATTTTTAGCATTTCCTCTGTCGCTGCCATCTCAAGATTGAGCGGCACTGTGAGGATCTCCATCAAGCGTTCTATATCATCGTCGCGGATATGCCTGCGATCTTCTCGTAAATGAGCTGTAATACCATCTGCTCCAGCGGCTTGAGCAATTTCAGCTGCTCTCACAGGATGCGGATGATCAATACCTCGCGCATTGCGCACGGTAGCTACATGATCGATATTGACACCTAATCTGAGTTTTCGAGACATAAATTAATCCTGATCGTTCCGTTGCTTTTCTTTCAGTGCTTTTCGCTCAGCTCTCTTTTCCATATGCGTTTCAAGAACTAACTTCATTACACCATAAAATAAAAACCAAATCATGATACCTGACGGGACACCGCCAACCATTAAAGGCATAAAAAAATCACCGGGTGCCTCTAATACGGCCTCCATACTAAATGCAGGCCAGTTTGTCATGCCATATAAAGACAATATTTCTAAACCAATTTGATAGTTTAAGGCACAAATCGCTGGAAAAGTCCAAGGATTACCGACAGCTGTCCCAAAAGCGGAGGCAATGATATTACCGCGTAATACATAGGCTAAGGCTGCTGCTAAGATGAAATGCAAGCCCCAAAGAGGCGTCCAGGAAACAGCTGCCCCGCTTGCAACACCTGCTGCGATACTATGTGTACTCCCTGGCAAGCGAACCAATCTATAAAAAAGGTACGTGTTTGCTCGCTTGAACCCTGCCTCGGGCCAAACATATCGTAGGAACGATTTCCACTTGGATAATTTATTTTTTCTTTTAAACAGCATTTACTCTTTAACTCATAGTTATTGCCTGACGATCACCATAGGTTATTTATTAAGACCTCGTGAACCTGGCTTTACTGCAGGAATATTTTTTAATTCATCAGGCACTTCTGATGGATCGAAAATAGGTGCATCAATTGTGGCAAGAGCCGTAATTGGAACACCAACCTCAGCACGACCACCGCTTCTGTTAATCAGACAGCCAGCTGCTACAACATGGCCACCTGCCGCCTCGATAGATTCAATACATTCTCGCGAAGAAAGGCCTGTGGTAATGATGTCTTCCATCATCAGTATTTTAGCCCCTCGGGGAATTTCAAAGCCGCGTCTTAATTCCAACTGACCCTCAACTCTTTCCGTGAAGACACCAGGAATCCCTAGTGTTCTTGCCACTTCATAGCCAATGACAACGCCGCCCATGGCAGGAGAAACAACCATATCAACGTCCACACCCGTTGCCTTTAATTTTTCAACAAAAGCTGCGGATAATTTCATGGCACGCCACGTATCTTTAAGCACCAAAGCACATTGACAATAAACGGAGCTATGCTTCCCACTTGATAATTTAAAGTGGCCTTCTAACAAAGCGCCAGCATCACGAAATTCATTCAATACGTCTTCAGTATTCATCTTCAGTTCCATTCTTTTTATATTCTATCAACACTACTTAATACAGCACTTACCCTTAAGGCGCGGGTGACATCCGTGAGGTGTTTAGCATCTTTAACTTCCACATCGATGACCATGGTAACGAACTCAGGATCTCGATCTGTGATCATCACATTCGAGAGGTTCGCACCTCTTTTTGCCACATCAGCTGCAATGGTTGCTAGAGCCCCAATTTCATTCACTACCGAAAGAAGAAGACGCCCAAGATAATAAGCATTATCCTCATCATCCTCATTCCAATTGGTCTCAAGCCAAATGTCACTATTTTCTTCGTAATCATTCAGGGCTTTACAGTTCAGTCTATGAATTTCTACACCAAGCTTAGGAAGTCTCACCCCTACAATTCTATCGCCTTTAACTGGACAGCAACATTCTGCAAAGTGAATAGATCCCCCTAATTCACTGCCCCCGCCAATTTGAATACTGCTTTCGCTCTGTTTTTCCCATTCTGAATGGACATCCGGTAAATGCTGTTTTCTCGCATCACGCTTATACCCTGGATAGGCAGAACTAAGAATTTCATCTTCTTGCAATGTTCCTTGCCCAACAAGCGTATACATTTCTTCAATGGTATCTATGTTTAGGACTTTGTTTGCTTCGCGCATAGCAACTTCAGAAAAATCTAGCTTGCCACGGATACAAGCTTTTTCGATCAGAGACCGGCCAAGAGCCATATAGTCTTTACGCTCCTTATTTCGCAGATGTCTCCGAATAGAGGCTCTCGCCTTTCCGGTAATGACAAAACTTTCCCATCGAGAAGAAGGCGCTTGTCCTTTCGATACTTGTATTTCTACCTGATCTCCATTATTCAATTCATATCGCAGAGGCACCATTCGGCCATTGACTTTCGCTCCTACACAGTGGTCACCGATCTCAGTATGAACAGCATATGCAAAATCCACAGGCGTTGCGCCTCGCGGCATAGAAACCAATTCCCCCTTTGGTGAGAAACAAAAAACTTTATCTTGATAGAGATCAAGCTTGGTATGCTCAAGGAATTCTTGAGGATGAGAGGCATTGTCTAGAATTTCCAACAGCTCTCTAACCCAACGATAGTTCATGCCTTCCATGAGATCACTGTCTTGCTTGTATGCCCAGTGCGCAGCAACGCCGTACTCAGCTTCTTTATGCATGAATTCAGTTCTAATTTGAATTTCAGCGCGGCGATTAAACGGCCCAATAACAGCTGTATGAATAGAACGATAAAAATTTCGTTTTGGGGTGGAAATATAATCTTTGAACCGCCCCGGCACCATAGGCCATTCCATATGAACATAGCCTAATGCTTTATAGCAGGCCTCCACATCATCGACAATAACACGGAAAGCAAGAACGTCTGCTAGCTGTTCAAAGGATATATTTTGCTTTTCCATCTTTCTCCAGATTGAATAAGGCCTTTTGGCACGACTAGAAACTGTACACATAATCCCATTTCTATTCATATGGTCTTCAATTTCTTTTCGAATATCTTCCTCAAGAGTTGGACTTTGACGTACCAAATAATCAAGTCGCGTCGTAATGGACTTCATCGCCTCAGGGTCGATATATTGAAAGGATATATTTTGCAGCTCATCACTGAGCTCATTCATGCCTATTCTCTCAGCTAGAGGCGCATAAATATCTAAAGTTTCGCGGGATATACGTTCTTGCTTATCAGGACGATCGTCAAAATAATGCAGGGTACGCATGTTATGAAGACGGTCAGCCAGTTTAATCATTAAAACGCGAATATCATTGGACATCGCCAGAACGAATTTTCGGAAATTTTCGGCTTGCTTTTGATCCTTAGTTTGCATCTCAAGAGTTGAAAGTTTTGTTACCCCGTCGACAAGTTCACCAACTTTATCCCCGAAAAGCTCTCTAATCTCTTCTATTGTCGCTGCTGTATCTTCAACAACATCATGCAATAAAGCCGTCGCGATTGTATCGCAATCAAGCTTCATTGTTGTTAAAATTTCTGCGACTTCTAGGGGATGAGAAAAATAGGGATCCCCTGACCGTCTTGTTTGATTTCTATGAGCCTGCATGGCGAATACATAAGCTCTATTCAAAAGAGCTTCATCCACATTGGGATCATAGGCACTAACAAGTTCAACAAGTTCATACTGGCGGATCACAGATATTTATCCTTACATCAAACACAAATCATACAAAATTCAGGCTTATTATAATATAATAGACCTGAGAAATAAAAACAGAAAAACCCGGTGATAAAACCGGGTTTGTTAAGCGATATACATCCCTATCTTTTGCAAGATAAAGACTATTCTTGGTCGGCGTCCATACCAGCCATAAGAATAGACATATCAACTTCTTCTTGCTCTTCTTTTTCTACAACTTTACGCATGTCATGCACGATAGACTCTTTAAGCTTTTCTGGCTCAACAAGTTCATCAGCAATTTCACGAAGAGAAACAACAGCGTTTTTATCGTTATCACGATCAACAAGAAGAGGAGCGCCGCTCGAAATTTGACGCGACCTTTTTGCAGCATCAAGAACGAGTTCAAAGCGGTTTGTGACTTTATCTACGCAGTCTTCAACGGTTACACGTGCCATATTGGTTCACCTTATTTTTTATTCAGCCTTATCAGGCGCACAATTAATCGGCTTATACAGTGGTTAAACAAAGCTGTAAAGCCAGTATTTTCATAATCATTTCTGATCAAGCAGCTCGATAGGCTGATCTTTAATTTCATTCAGAAGATCTCTTCCTGACACCCCTAATATTGGGTGATGAAAGTCAGGCCATAAATCAAGAAGCGGCGTCAAGGCAAAAGAACGCTTATGCAATCTCGGATGCGGCACCATTACATCATTTGTAAAAGCGGAAGGGTCTGGATTTTCTACGATAGAATTCCACGCATCAAGGGAGGGTAGAATTTGTCCTTTAAAAACCAATAAATCCAGATCAAGGCTTCTGGCCTCCCAGCGATCAGAGCGCTTTCTTCCGAACTTTGTTTCACACTGATGAAGGACTTCCAAAAGCTCTGCAGCGCTCATATCTGTAACAATTTGAAGGGCAGCATTGACAAAATCAGGCTGACCAGAGGGTGGGACAGGTCGCGAGATATAGAAGGGTGACCATTCAAGAACTTTTATATCTTGTAAAGAAAGCCACTCAATCGAACGGTTTAGTGTGATCTCGGGGCGTGCCCCCTCGTAGGACAAATTGCCACCCAATCCAATAATAATCATACTATCGTTTATCATATATACGTTAAGTCCTTGCATTTTCACTACATAAGGATGTTTTTATAGGAACTCCCAAAATTTGTATAGACTCCCTCTTGCCTTTCACACTATTTTACTAGGTGAGATATATGAAACTATTTATTTTTTAAGACTGGATTTATTATGCTTTTCTATCCTCAAGAAAAAGTTGCGCTTTTCATTGATGGCGCCAATCTATACGCAACGGCACGTGCGCTAGATATGGAAATTGATTACAAAAGCCTCCGAGCCTTTTTCGCAAAGAGAAGCCGATTGGTGAGAGCTTTCTATTACACTGCCATCTTAGAGGATGCTGAATATTCCCCCCTTCGGCCCCTTATCGATTGGCTAGACTATAATGGCTTTACTCTTATAACAAAGCCCGTGAAAGAATTCACCGACGAACATGGACGCCGAAAAATCAAAGGCAACATGGATATTGAAATCGCCGTTGATATGATGAATATAAGCGAAACCATTGATCACATCGTCCTCTTTTCCGGCGACGGAGACTTCCGCCGATTAATAGAAGCAATCCAGCGAAAAGGTGTTCGGGTCACAGTGATTAGCTCAAACAGCACACAGCCTTCCATGATTGCTGATGAACTCAGACGCCAATCCGATCAATTTATAGATATGGTACACCTCCATAATAAAATTGAACAACTCAAAAGCGACAAAGAATTATAGTTAATCAAGCCAAGCAAGTTTGGGATCATTCTCACTCAAAACAAGGGGAACCGCGCGCAGGATGCTTGCGGTGTAAACGGCTTGTTGCCTTTCGTCGTGAAAATAAAAAAGCATTTCCAGATTATTTCAATAAGGCAACAGGGTCATTCGGCGACTTGGATGCACGCCTAGCAATCATTGGCTTAGCGCCAGGTTTACACGGTGCAAACCGCACAGGTCGACCGTTTACAGGGGACCAATCAGGCACTCTGCTTTTTAAATGTTTAGAATCAGAAGGCCTCTCGAATGCTAGTTTCGACAATCGCATAGATGATGGCTTCACCCTCAATCATGTAATCATCACCAATGCGGTACGTTGTGTTCCTCCTCAGAATAAGCCCACGCCAGAGGAAATTTCAAATTGCCGCCCTTTCTTACACGCAAGGCTGAGACAGCTACCAAAGTTAAGGGTCTTGGTCGCCCTCGGCCGCATCGCGCATGAGACGATCCTTAAAGCTTATGACTATAAATTAGGAGACTTTCGCTTTGAGCATGGTGCCATTCACAATCTGCCCAACCAACCTTTTATTTTAATCGATAGTTATCATTGCTCTCGCTATAATGTGAATACAGGACGCATAACCGAAGATATGCTCAAGAATATTTTGAGAGTCGCCAAAAAAACTGCTGGGCTATAAACTTGATAGCAATCAAGTCCCTCCGTAAAAAAATACGCTATCCCTATTCGAGGCATGCGAAAGGATTATAATGAATTTAAATGAAGGCGAAGAAATTTTTTACCGGACAGGGCAAATAATCTTTGAACAAGGTGAGCCCAGCCACGGTGTGTACATCATATTAGAAGGTCGCATTGACCTTTGGCATTTGGATGAGCTCGGAAAATCCTCACGGATCGCAAGTCTTATTGACGGCGAACTCATGGGTGAGACCAGTGTGATTGACAATGTAAACAGGTCTGTCACTGCGAAGGTTGCAAAGCCAACAAAAGTCATTTTCATCAAAGCAGACACTTTTAGAAAAAGCCTAAGCGACCCCCTTGTTCGTTTTGTGGTTCACACACTCTCTGCGCGCTTAAAAAGTTTCTATAGCGAGACACCAAAAGGCAGCCCACTTGAAGATGCCTCAACGGAAGCCCCTTTAAACTGCGTCACCATCACAAGCAGTTCTCCAGAAATGGCCCCCTACTTTAACCTTCCCATCAAGGTCGAAGATTTTCCTTTTAAAATAGGTAACTTAGGTGCTGGATTTGAGGAAGCTCGCCAGTCAAAAAGTGGGTACTTCCTCCCTCTTCCGGAACTGAGTAGCTTTGCAGATCAACATTTTGAAATCGTCAAAAGGAGTGGAGAGATCTTCGTTAGAGACTTGGGTTCTCAAATTGGGATATTTGTACATAGCCACAAATATAGTCGCTACAGCGATGATGCAGTTGTCGCCCTTAGACCTGGGCAATCCCTGATCAGCATTGTCACTCAGGAAGGAAAAACACTAGAATTTACGGTCTCTGTACCCTGGACAAAATAAAAGCACTGCTTCATCTCAGTTAATAGAAAACTATGAAAAACAAAAAGAAAGGGTGTGATGTTTTGGGAACATCACACCCAGGAGAGAGATACTAACATTCGGGCATTGAGTGGTCAGTATCTCGGGCAAACTATTTAAACTATTTAGTTAATGTCAGCTCTAACCTGCTGTCTAAACACATCAATACTCATCATTTGACCTTCATTTTCAATATGCCAGAAGGTCCAACCATTACACGCTGGGGCTCCCTGAACTTTGGCACCAACCTGATGGATGGATCCTTTAACATCATCAGAAACTAAAGTTCCATCTGTTCTAACTTTGGCAGAATATTTACCTTTGCTGCACTTCAGCACCATACCTGGCTTAATCATACCGCGTTCAATAAGAGACCCAAAAGGCACGCGCGGTGCAGCCCGCTTACCTTGTGTATACCCAAGCACTTCATCTTCAAGTGGGTTGATTGCGTCAATGCGCTTCTGCGCCACTTTGATATAACGGCTTTCCCTTTCAATTCCGATAAAATTACGGCCTAGCTTCTTCGCAACGGCGCCTGTTGTCCCTGACCCAAAGAAAGGATCCAATACCACGTCTCCTGGCTTAGTCGAAGACATTATGACCCTGTAGAGGAGCGCTTCAGGTTTTTGAGTGGCATGCGCTTTTTTGCCTTCATCATCTTGCAGACGTTCTTTACCCGCGCAGATTGGGAGGACCCAGTCGGACCGCATTTGTGTGTCATCATTCATCGCCTTCATTGCATCATAATTAAAGGTAAAGCCCTTAGCATTCTCTGACTTAGACGCCCAAATCATTGTTTCATGTGCGTTAGTAAATCGTGTGCCTTTAAAATTCGGCATTGGGTTCGATTTACGCCATACAATATCATTCAAGACCCAAAAGCCGATATTTTGCATAGAATAGCCCACACGGAAAATATTGTGATAAGAACCGATCACCCAAATTGTTCCTGTGTCCTTAAGGACGCGACGGGCCGCTTCAAGCCATTCATTTGTAAATTGATCATAGGCCGCAAAGCTGCTGAATTGATCCCATTTATCTGTAACTGCATCAACCTTACTGTTATCCGGACGATGCAAATCATCTTTCAGCTGAAGGTTATAAGGTGGATCCGCAAAGATCACATCAACAGACTTTTCAGGTAGACTGTTCAATACATCAACACAGCTACCCTGAACAATTTTATTCAAGGGCAATTCACTCATCGCGCTACTTCTTGCAGTGCTTTTTACTTTACTAGCCATAAAATCAACTCCGTCCCGGCATGCGCGATAAATTGGATCATTTATGATCTCTCTATGAATAGTTCATCGCGTTTCTGAAAGCCATTATGAGTCGCTTCCGATTCTTCGTCAAGTGATTCTTTGTTATGAATCAGTAGGTTGGCTAATAAATGCATCTTTTTAGGACCGAATCGGAATCAATAACGAATCCCCACCTACTAAACCTAGTGTGCCGATGAATCCTGACCCACTAGATCGTGTTTTGCGTATTTTTTTCAAAAAAATATGATTTTTTTAATATTTCCTCGACGGCAGACTCGTTAAAGGCGCATAAGCCTCGATCGATACAACCAAATCATAGATAAAGGCTTCTGTGGTGGTATTTTATTTAGGGAGAAGTTTGGGGGGAACTCGCCAAGAGCTCGGACACGGGGGAAAAACTTTTTCGGTGATGCGGTGTTACGCCTAAAGTCCTTAATGCATCTCGATGCTTTTGAGAGCCATAGCCAGCATTCGTCTCCCAGCCATAGCCCGGATAGTCTTTGGCAAGGTCTTGCATCAATCGATCTCGGTAGACTTTAGCCAAAATAGAAGCGGCTGCAATTGAAAGCGAGCGTCCATCCCCTTTCACAAGCGTTTCTGTTGGCAGGGCCGGATTAAAGCCAGGATTTTTATTTCCATCCACTAAGACACCGATTGCTTTTTCTGATAAAGGGTCTACAGCTTTCCTCATAGCTAGCATAGATGCTTGCAGGATATTAATCTCGTCAATCACCTCTACAGAAACTTCCGCAACTGAATAATCGACAACAGAGTCTAACAAAAGATCGTAAAGATAGTCTCGCTTCTTTGCGGTTAATTTTTTACTGTCGTTAAGACCTGAGGGAATGGATTGTGGATCAAGAATTACGGCAGCCGCCACCACAGGCCCTGAAAGAGGCCCTCGCCCCACTTCATCGACACCGATAACAAAGCCCGTGCCCGCGCGTTTCTGCATGGCAAGTTCGGCCGACCAATCCGGACCACTGTTTAAGGGAATTTCTGCTGCTGTGAATAAATCGGTCATAAGATCTATGTACTGAGCGCATAAAATATTTGCAAATAAAATTAAGAAACTGAGCACCTGCGTTGTCAAAAATAATAAAGCCGAGTTAGCAGCTCTCAGGGAAGGAACCGGATAAGTACAGGGGGGATATATCCGGTATAAGCTGTTAACTCGGCTTCTGACTAGTGGCTTCTTTATTTCCCGTAAGGGAGGGAGGAAATGCAGATCGGGAAATCTTCAGCCACCACCCAATTCGTATTCTCTAGCCTTTAGCGCGTCTTTGACGACGATTGCGACGGCTTGAAAAACTACCAGCAAATGCTGATCGTGTTGCGTTACCTTCTAGGTTCAGCGATGCAAAAGTTGTAAACATGGTTCTATCCTCTTTATTATACTTTTATGGCGTGAGCTTTTAAATGCTCTTTATATTTAACTGTCGGTTGCTCTTGGATGAAGTTTGTCTCTCACCTCTTGGCTACACACTTAATATATGTCTGCTCAAGTCATAATACAATATCAGCCCACCGCATTTGACAAACCGTTGATCGCAAGACGGCTGAGGTGAAACGTTTCATCGTAATTTTTCTGGTTTAGACACTCTTTTTATGACTCTTTTCGCTTCTGAAAAATGAATCAGATAAAATTTTTTCATTTTTTTATTTTTTCCTCTTGCACCTTTTAAAAAGCTGTTCTATACAGCGCGAGCTTTCAGGGCACAGCGCCTTTGACAAGCAATTCCGATTGTTGGAATGCCCGTATAGCTCAGATGGTAGAGCAGTTGATTTGTAATCATCAGGCCCTTGGTTCGATTCCGAGTGCGGGCACCACTCTCCTCCCAAAACATTCAGAATACAAAAATCATTGCCTTCTGCAGGGAGCCATGCTGTTCGCAGCATTTTTGATCCTCTCAGTCGCGGTTTCTTCTCTTAAGACTATTCTGTGTAATCCTTTCAATAACCGGCCTGATCATTATCCCCTTAACGCGCTTAGTAAGCTTTTACCGATCCCCTTACACTTCTCGCCAAACAGCCTCTCTCGGGGAAGGACTGCCCCTATAAAACTAAAAAGTATATCATTACGCCTTTATTCTATTCCTAGTTTAGTATATACACGTATTCCTAACTATTTTATGGAGTAAAGTAATGAGTACACAAGATACAGTTAATTATATCCCAGGAACTGACGGCGATGACACACTCTTTGGCACCCCCGGCAATGATATCATCAATGCAGGCGCTGGAGACGATGATGTCTATGACAACTATGGGAGTGACACCATCTCTACGGGCTTTGGAGAGGATCGTATTTTGATCACTGGGGCAGATGGCAGTCAGTTTGATCTATTCAACAGTTATGATGGGGGGTCTGGCTATGATCAAATCGTGGTAACAAATGATGGGCCTACTGACATTCGCATCGATGACCTAAGAAATATTGAAAAAATTGATGGCACTGCAGCAGAGAGTACGACAATCACTCTCGCCTCAGGAAATACCTATGATTTCAGCAATGTAGAATTGGACGGCATAACTCTGATTCAAGTGGATCAAGGCATAAATGAAGGCTATGAAGAAAAGACACGCATCTTCGGCAGCCAAGGTGACGATCATATCAAAGGCAGTGCAGGCGATGATGTCATTAAAGGCAGCGGCGGCAATGACACTCTAGAAGGCGGGACTGGAGAGGATAAATTTTCTTTCTACAGTCCGTGGGGCGATGATGTGATCACTGACTTCGAGGATGGTGAAGATATGCTGGATCTTGCATGGAGTGGTCTTAAATTTGACGATCTCACCATACGACAAGAGGATGCAAATACAGTCATCTATGACGGCAATGGGAATTCTATAACTCTTGAAGATGTCCAGGCCACAAGTATTACGCAAGATGACTTTTTTTTCTAAAATATACTAGACTATCCAGAATATAGGAAAATTCTCTTACGGATATCCTATATTCTGGGATACCAAGCATGGCCGTATCGCTATTCTTGACTTTCTTCTTGAAGCAACGTCTATATAAACACACTATTAAAGATGGTTTCTGAAAGCTCGCAATTAGGAATGGACGATGTTTGATTTAAAATTACTCACGCTCTGTCTTCTCTCAATCGTTCTTGTCGCTTGCCAAAGCGAAGGGCCCAACTCTTCTACTGCCCTTCCCTCAAGCTATGCCGTGGTAAGCCTTTATAATGGTCCTGTTCCCAAAGAGTCAGGGTTGCCGCCAAAAACACTTCTTGAAAGCCGAAGTTCAGCAGCCCTCAGTCAACATCTTGCAAAAAAATTCATCAATGTTCAGTCTCTACAAACCCAGCGGTATGGATCCAAAATTGATATTCTCAACCGACTCCGTCTTTTTAAACAGCAAGGCATTGGACAGCTAATCCTTGTATCTGTCAAAGGAACCTCGCGTCACCTTGGTCGAAACAAGACACTGAAAATCAAGACAACCGCCGAGATCTACACAGTCTCTACTGGAAAAATTGTTTCATCTTTTGGTGTGAGAGAACAACAAACAACACTCACGGGCGCTTGTACTGGATACTGTGAAACCCGCACTCTCATTCAAATGGCTGAAGAACAAAGTCAAGTCCTCGCCCAGTATATTTCAGCCCATATTCTCCCAGAACAGCCGTCTGATTCTGCATCAAAAGAGCCTTTAACAAAAGCAGAATCTCCTCAGCAATCCAGTTCACGAAAAGACATACCTCAGGATATTTTCGAAAGCTTAATTTACGGCGTAGAATTTATCAACATTACACCTGCGCTGTTTGAAATCTTAGAGGCTGACCTAAAAACACTGGATAAAATGCGGTCCCTGACGGTCAGAACTATAAAGCGGAAGAATACCCATTACATCCTCAGATATGACAGTGGTCTTTCAATCAGTCAATTAAGACAAGCCTTGCAAAAATCCCTGTATAACAATAATTTAAAGGCTAAAATTAATTTATACGGCAATACTTTTATCATTACAGTGCAATCAACCAGTTAAACCGAGAGCGCTCTTGAATTATCAAACCTACGGGTCTAATTTAGAATAAATTTCGGAGACATATAATGATCGATTCTGATTTACCCATAAAAGATATTATGGCAACAATTCCAGAAAATTATGTTCAATTGAGCCAAAATTGGCTGCAAGGAAGAACCGGTTTTGGTGGCCTTGTTGCCGCTGTTGCTTGCGAGCATATGCACCAGCAAATTGAGGACAAGCGCACCCTGCGTTCTTTTATGGGATCCTTTGTCGCCCCAACGCCTGCAGAAAAACTTTCCATTGAAACGAATAAGGCGCGGGAAGGTAAAAATGTCACTCAACTTTCTACCAATATTATCGCGCCCGATGGTCAACTATGCTTTCAATCTCTGGCTGCTTTTGGCGTTCCAAGAGAAACCCGAGAAACAATTCCTCATGAATTGCCAATGAAGGCAGAAGCAAGAGACTCTGCAGCGGTGATGGAACGTCGTTTAATTCAACATAGCCCTTTACCAAATTTCCTCGTGAATTTTGACATTCATTGGACTGGTGGCGGTATTCCTATGTCTGGGATGAAAGAGCGGCGCGTGGGCATGTGGGTCAAACATAACGGGGCCTTAAATTGCAATCCTTTACCTGCGATATTGGCCTTGGCTGATATCCCTCCAGCCGCCGTCATGAGCTATTATACGTCAAAGATGGTGATCTCAAGTTTAACATGGATGATTGACGTGGTTGCCCCTATGGAACAAATCGATGGATCTGGTTGGTTTTATATAGACTATAAGGCAGATGCTGCTGCTCACGGGTATAGCCAACAGAGTGGCACCATTCACGCTGAAGACGGCACATTGGTGGCTTTATCTCGTCAGTGTATGTGTTATTTCGATTAGGAGTAAGTATGAGAGCTTTATTGCAGCGAGTAAGCCATGCCAATGTTATTGTCGATCATAAGGAAATTGGTCGAACGGAGCGCGGCCTTTTGATTTTGCTCTGTGCAATGGACGGAGACACGGAAGATGAGGCAGTATATTTAGCATCTAAAATAGCTAAATGTCGATTATTTCCAGATGAAAACGGCAAAACCAATTTAAGTATTCTGGACATCCAGGGGGCTGCTCTCGTGGTCAGCCAATTTACTCTGTCTGCAAGCTGGAAGAAAGGCAATCGTCCTGGATTTTCAGCAGCGGCAGATCCTGAAACAGCTAAAGCCTTATATCACTCATTTTGTAAAAAACTAGAAGCTGCAGGTGTGCCTGTCGAAACCGGAGAGTTTGCAGCTTCCATGCAAGTTAACCTGTCTAACGAAGGGCCATTCACCATATGGATGGATACGCAGCAGCCAACTTAAGAAGTTGCTCTTTTGTCTTCCTACATTCAGATTTAAGCCATTCAATTTCAAGGTCCTTGAGCATTTTTCCGATGACTGGTCCCGCCTGATTTCCGGCTTCTATAAGATCTTTACCCTTGAGGGGAAATGTCAGGCTTTGCGGGAGCTTATGCACCTTAGATTCCTCGCCGCACAGGATCAGCGCATCTTCCAACGCAAGGCGACCAAAATAATATAAGCAATATAGTAAACCATACTGCGTAACGGCCTCCTTCAAGACATCTTGGCAATCAAGGATATTCAGTAAATGCGCTCGCGTAGAATTTTTTAGCCGTAGAATTTTAGCCGCTTCTTTTACGACCTTCTTTTCCCGACGTATGAGCGATAGAAATCGTACATTAGCATTTGTATTCTTCATATGTTTCAGCGGGACAGAGACCCAAAATTTTTCAGGCAATACATAGGGAAAACACCCGGATTTTCTCATCAAATCAAGAATAGAGCTTGGATCAGGATGCTCTAAGATTTTCACCAATTCATCTCTAATTCTCTCTTTTGATAATATTTTCAACATGGCCATTTTTTCAAGAGCGGCTGCTAGACCTTCAGGGTCTGGCGGGCCATTAGAATATCCTAGGGTAAACCTAAAGAATCTTAAAATTCTGAGGGCATCCTCGCCGATCCGCTCCCGCGGCTTACCAATGAACCGAACACGAGACTCCTTTAAATCACCCAGCCCCCCAACAGGGTCGTAAATTGCCCCCTCAACAGTCAGATAAAGTGCATTTATTGTAAAATCACGGCGCTTTGCATCTTCAGACCAATCTTCTGTAAATGACACCTCAGCCCGACGGCCATCCGTTTCCACATCCCGTCTTAATGTCGTAATCTCGATCGACGTACCGGATGCTACGGCGGTAACCGTGCCATGCTTTAAACCAGTCGGGATAACGTTTATATCTGCTTTCTGAAGCCGAGACATAACCTCATCGGGCGAAAAAGGTGTACAGGCATCCAAATCGTTAACAGGTCTTCCCAACAATGAATCACGTACACAGCCTCCTACAAAGCGAAGGTTTTCTCCGCCCAGAGCTTGTGAAACCCTTTGCACCCCGGGAGTGTTCAGCCATGAAAACTGCACTAGGTTTTCCATATAGACCCCAATGCTATTATTTGCGCCCATCTTTATTTGAGCCGTCTTTATTTGAGCCGTCTTTACTTGAGCCGCCTTTACCGTCATCCTGTTGGTTTTCTTCCTTAGGGTCTTTGAATTTCCCAGGAATGACTTTCCCATCTTCTAGGCGTGGCGGAATATATTGAGCCCCTGCATTGGCTGTTTCATTCTCTGTTAATTTCAATCCTACGATAGCCAAAACAATCAACAACAGAAGGCCAAGGATATATTTTCTGACTTTCTTAAATTCCTGATCAAGATTTTCGCCGTCTTGCACTTTGATCATGCGCCAGCGGATCCAAAGAATGAGAACTAAAATTGGAGCAAGAAATAGTATAATTCGAAATATTAGTGCAAACATGTAGATCTCCCAGATGCAGTCGTTCAGGTTAATATGGGCTACCTGACAAGGGGCTTCAAGCCTTTTTCTGAACCGGTGCTGCCATTAACATTTCATAAAAGTTCACCAACATCGCTGCTGTTGCCCCCCAAATATAAAAATCTTTAAATGGTATCACATAGAAAAACCGCTCTATGCCTTGATATTCACGACTATGGATTTGATGATTCTCTGGATTTAGAAAAACATCAAAAGGTAGCTCAAATACTTCCGCTACCTCTGAAGGGTCAGGATTTAAAAGAAAGCCCTCTTGGACAACCCCAACAAAGGGCGACACTTCAAATCCCGTACTCGTTTCATAAGTATCAAGTGTGCCAATAATATCCACATAATCAGACTGCAATCCAATTTCTTCCCATGCTTCTCTTAGAGCGGCATCTTGAGCCGATCTGTCAACAGGATCTATTTTCCCCCCTGGAAAGCTCACTTGCCCCGCATGAGTAGGCAGATCATCTGTCCGTTGAGTGAGCAAGATACTATATCCCTCATCCCGATGGATTATAGGTACTAAAACAGCAGCTTTACGGCCTTGAAACGGCTTAACAGTCTTCCCGCGCACAGAAGGATTTAGGTCGAAATCACTTCGAAACCCTTTCCGACCTGCTGACATAGGAGCAACAGCTGTTTTGATCCAATCATACATCAGAGATATCTCCTAGGCTGTAACAGCCCCCTCTCGAATTGACACAAAGTTTATTTTCAACTTCGACAGCATTTTCAACGAGTTCATAAAAGTTTGCTCGATTAATTTTTGCTTTGAGGTTTGATCGAACTGTCACATATGGACGGGGTTCATCCCGGCCCTCAAGATATAACACCTCAAGGGGATGTGCTTGATCAACAATCACTTTATCCCCTACATTTGTCTCAAAATGAATTGCTGGGCCTTCAGATTCGTCTAAAATATCCATGAGTGTTGTAACAAAAGGAACATCCTCAACCTGAATTCCAATCTTTTCAACAGGCGTGACCAGATAATAACGGCCATTCTCTTCAAATCTTAAAACGCTAGCAAAAAGATTTACCATTCTTTGTCGTCCAATGGGGGTTCCCATGTATGACCAAGTCCCATCTTTATGGATTACCATATCGATCTCTCCGCAATAGTCAGGATTCCATAAATGGACAGGCGGATGCCTCTGTCCTTCTAAAGCTTTGAGTATATCTTCTAATTGGCTCATTATAATTCCTACAATCTTTCTCAAATGTAGGACTAAGAGAGAAAGATATCAACTGGCAAGCCGTGCAAATGGCCATTTTCCCTTCTGGTGACAGTCTGCAGTCTCTTGACCTCCACTTTCCAAGGGAGCATAGGGCACCAAAGCCCCCAGTTCAGGCAGGTCACTGGCCTGACGCAAGTCTAGATATAACAACCGCTCAGCGTCTTCTCCATTGGGCATTTTAACTCGATTTGGCTCCACAGGCTTAAATCCAAATCGGGCATAATAGTCCTTATCCCCAACAAGAACGATCCTATGATATCCTTGAAACCTTGCTGCGGTAAGCCCTTTCCTGATAAGGGCTGTCCCAACCCCCTGGCCTTGCAGCGTTGAGCAAACAGCAAGAGGTCCTAGAAGTAAAACCTTATCCATACTGCCAGTCATAAAATCTTGTAGAAAAACGGGCCAAAACCGTATCGTCCCCAAAATTTCTTCTCTATTTCTAAAGACGTAACTCAAACCCCGAACGGGTTCAATATTGCGCCGAAGACTGTAAGAAGATTTAGAGATCCGCTCTTTGCCAAAAACACAATCCAATAAAGTTTCGATTTTAGCCGTATCGGCCCATTGTTGTGCAGAAATAAACATCACACTCATCCATCATATGCCCCTTGGGCATCTTTGCCACATAGCTGTGGCGGTATACAAAAACGTTGGTTCTAACAATCAAAGAATGATCGTCGGAGCTTGCTTTTGCAGCCTTTACTGGCATCACATACTTTTGTACGGGCCATTTGATGAGTATTATGTGTCATAGTTTGATGTCTTCTATGTCTCAATTTCGCGACACTAATGTGACAAAAAGTTAATTCTGTCAATAAAAAAACCACCAGCCATAGTGGCTGATGGTTTTGATTTTTTGCATTGAATGCTGTGTCGGCTGGCTTAGAAGCCCATACCGCCCATGCCGCCCATGCCGCCCATGCCGCCGTCCATAGGAGGCATAGCAGGTGCTTTATCTTCTGGGATTTCAGCAACCATTGCTTCTGTAGTAACCATCAGACCACCGATAGATGAGGCATCTTGAAGAGCTGTACGAACAACTTTAGTTGGATCAATAATCCCTGCGCCTACAAGATCAATATACTGATCGTTTTGCGCATCATAGCCAAAGTTAACATCACCTTGATCTAGCATTTTTCCTGCAACAACTGCACCATCTTTACCTGCATTTTCAGCAATTTGACGAGCTGGAGCTTCAAGAGCACGACGAATGATATTGACGCCTTTATCCTGATCGTCATTTTCACCTGTTACATTCTCAAGAGCATGAACTGCATAAAGAAGAGCTGTACCACCACCGGCAACAATTCCTTCTTCCACAGCGGCACGTGTTGCATGAAGAGCATCATCAACACGGTCTTTGCGTTCTTTCACTTCAACTTCAGTTGCACCGCCGACTTTAATGACAGCAACACCGCCAGAAAGCTTAGCAAGACGTTCTTGAAGTTTCTCACGATCATAATCAGACGAGGTTGCTTCGATTTGCGCTTTGATCTGATCACAGCGCGCTTTGATATCATCCGCTTCGCCAACACCGTCTACAACAGTTGTGTCGTCTTTGGTAATGTTCACAGATTTAGCTGTACCCAGCATTTCCATTTCCATATTTTCTAAAGTGATACCAAGCTCTTCAGAAACCACCTGACCACCTGTTAGAATAGCAATATCTTCAAGCATTGCTTTACGACGATCACCAAAGCCTGGTGCTTTAACAGCAGCAATTTTCAGGCCACCGCGCAGCTTATTCACAACCAGCGTAGCGAGGGCTTCGCCTTCAATGTCTTCTGCAATAATCAGAAGCGGACGCGAGCTTTGAACAATTTTCTCAAGAAGAGGAAGCATTGGCTGAAGGTTAGAAAGCTTCTTTTCGTGTAGTAGAATAAGTGGGCTCTCAAGCTCAACAGTCATTTTCTCACTATTTGTGATGAAATAAGGAGAGAGATAACCGCGATCAAACTGCATGCCTTCAACAACGTCTAATTCGCTATCAAGACCTTTAGCTTCTTCAACAGTAATAACGCCTTCTTTGCCAACTTTTTCCATAGCTTCAGAAATCATACGACCAACTTCAACTTCACCGTTTGCGGAAATTGTGCCAACCTGAGCAATCTCTTCGTTTGTTGTGATGTCTTTAGAACGACCTTTAAGGTTTTCTACAACAGCAGAAGTCGCAAGGTCGATCCCGCGCTTAAGATCCATTGGGTTCATGCCAGCAGCAACAGATTTCATGCCTTCGCGAACAATCGCCTGTGCGAGAACTGTTGATGTTGTTGTGCCGTCACCTGCGACATCATTTGTGCGTGAAGCAACTTCTTTGATCATCTGAGCGCCCATGTTCTCAAACTTATCTTTAAGTTCGATCTCTTTTGCAACAGAAACGCCGTCTTTTGTAATGCGCGGGGCACCAAAAGATTTATCAAGAACAACGTTACGGCCTTTAGGACCAAGGGTAGTTTTTACAGCATTTGCTAGTGTATCAACACCTGCAAGCATGCGTTTGCGAGCGTCTTCACCAAATTGTACGTCTTTAGCAGCCATTGAAGGTCTCCTATAATTTTTATTTTACTTAAGTAGAGTGGGAAATCGATTATTCGATAATACCCATAATGTCAGATTCTTTCATGATCAGTAGATCCTGGCCGTCAACTTTAACTTCTGTGCCAGACCATTTACCGAAAAGAATTTTGTCACCTGCTTTGACATCAAGAGCGACAATTTTGCCGTCTTCAGTCTTAACACCGTTGCCTGCAGCAATAACTTCACCTTCAGAAGGCTTTTCTTGTGCGCTGTCAGGAAGAATAATTCCGCCTGCTGTTTTTGTTTCAGATTCTAAGCGCTTTACTAAAACGCGGTCATGAAGTGGACGTAGAGCCATCTTCTTTCTCCCAATTTACTGTTGAACAAATAAATTAATTATCGGTATTAGCACTCTCCAACTTTGAGTGCTAATGCGTGAATGTTATCTAAGAGGAACAGGCCTTTAGTTCAAGGGTTAAGATGTAGATTTTTTATATTTTTTTTCTATTGCCCTGTAAATTTATTTTTTGAAGCGTTAGGCGGTACAAAGAGATCTAAAGATTTTGATCCATTTCCGAATAAGCACGTAAAAAGAATTAGGTAAAGATAACAAAGGCTTTTCAGGAAATATTTATGACAGCTCTACATACGAATAAATACTTTAAGCACTCAAAACTTGTTCTTGTCATCGGTTTTTTCTTCAGTTTTCCTAGTATCTCTGAGGATAACAATAATACACATTGGACACTTGATATGGGTGTTGGAAGTATTATTTCTCCAGAATATATGGGTTCTTCCTCCTATAAAGCCCGAGTCATACCCTATATTGATATTCGTTACGGTGAACGTTTCTTTTTAAACGTCCCACAAGGCGTTGGCGGCTATCTTGTTAAATACGGCAATCCTGGTTTTGGGTATGAATTTGGTGGGTCTATTGCCCCAAACTTTCAAAACAGAGATGCAGAAGACTTTCCAGGTCTGCCAGATATCAGTATGGCCGTTGAAGCGCGCTTGTTTGGGTCTTTTAAGTTGTATGGGTTTTCTTTAAATGCAATTGCAGCGAAAGATATCGCTTCAGGGCATGAAGGTGCTTATTTGGACCTGAACCTCGGCTTTGGATTACGCTTAGATGAGGATATTTTTAATGTCAGTATAGGTACTCGCCTTGCGGATCAGAGCTATATGAATAGCTTTTATCAAATTCGCCCTGAAAATACACAAGCAAGTGGCTTAATGGCTTACACACCAGACTCTAATCTTGAAAAGTACACAGCGTCCCTCTTTTACTTAAAAAAACTCTCTGATAAATGGCGCCTAAGCCTCATCGCAAATGCAAACTTTCTTCAGAAAGGCGCTAAGCTTAGCCCTATCGTGGACAAAAACAACAGCTTTACTGTGATCAGTGCCCTGACTTATAGGTTCTAATACTGATCGTTAATATTCGTTATATTCTATAATATACAAAGGTCTTTCTTGACCTAATCCGTAAACCTTATAGATTAATTAGAACTCATCTAAAGGGGGATTTTATGAAGAATATAATTGCATGCTTCATTGCTCTTGCTTTCAGTGGTTCGGTAGTAGCTGATTCAACGAAAACAACGCAAGCCATTGAAGATAAATCGATCACTAAGCATTCTGTGACTATTAAAGGGAAGAAAGTTAATTATACAGCGACGGCTCAATACACAACCTTAAACAAGGACGGACAGCCTGACGCCAAACTCTTTTCTATTACTTATACAAAAGACGGTGTTAAGGACACTTCTAAACGCCCTGTCGCTTTCTTTTATAACGGCGGACCGGGATCAAGTTCTGTTTGGTTACATATGGGGGCCTGGGGACCTGAAAAAATTATTCTACCTAGCGATGCAAAGGATGACGGCGCGGCGCCTTTTAACATAGCAGCCAATAATGATAGCTTGCTTGACGTTACTGATATGGTCTTTATTGACCCTATTGGGACTGGCTTTTCACACACAGTGGGGGACGGTGAAGGTAAAACTTACTGGGGTCTTCGTGAAGATGCCGCTTCTGTCGCCACTTTTATTCGAACGTGGCTGCGCCGCAATGGTCGCTGGAATAGCCCAAAATATATAGGCGGCGAAAGTTACGGTACCACACGATCAGCCATGTTGATTAATGCCTTAGAAGGACGGTATGACGATGTTTCTATAAACGGGATTATTCTCATCTCAACGATCCTTGATTTCAGTGTCTATGCCTATGCAGAAGGTGCAGAGCTTGCTTATATGACGGCACTCCCCACCATGGCTGCAACCGCACAATATCACGGAAAAGCTGGTGGAGGTGTTCCGCTTGCTGATTTTGTAGAGCAAGCCAGACAATTTGCAGTAGAAGACTATGCACCTGCTCTCCTTCTTGGCAGTAAACTTAAAGGGAAAAAAAGAGAAGAAATCTTAAAAGGCCTTATGAAGTTTACGGGTCTCAGCAAACGCTATCTAGAGTTGGCTAATCTCCGTGTCCATTACCAAGAATTCAACCGTGAGCTTCTAAGGGACGAAGGCTACTCTGTTGGTCGCCTTGACAGTCGTTTCAAAGGTAAGGAAGTAGTTGGCAACAGCGAAAGGCCTGAAATTGACCCTAGTTTTTACGGCATTGATGGTGGTTATACTGCAGCACTGAATCACTGGGTTCGCGACCGCTTAAAATTCAATCCTGATCGCGAATATACAATCATTGGCGGTGTTCGTAGCTGGAATTGGAAGATTGGCACAGGCATGTGGCGCGAGCCATATATGAATGTGACCCAGTTCATTGGAAAAGCCATGCGGGGTAATAAAGACCTAAGGGTATTTAATGCAGCAGGTTATTATGACTTTGCGACACCTCTGCTTGGTGCTGAATATGCACTTGACCGCAGCGGCATTGATCCTGCCCGCGTCACATACACATACTATCCAGCCGGTCACATGATGTATATTCACCATCCAAGTCTCAAACAACTTAATGATGACATCCGCTCTTTCATAAACGGTCAGTAATCAGTTGGGTAAACAAAAAGGCGGGAATGGAACCCGCCTTTTTCATTGAGGAGTATACGTCGGTGCTCCTTATAATTCATCCAGTAGATCTGCCATCAGATCCTCTTCAGTTTTTTTGGACTTCACCGCAGTAGTTTTAGACTGCTTTTCTATGTTTCTGATAGAGTCTGAGGGGGGATCTATTGAAAGAATTTCGAAAACTTCCTGCTCCATGACAGAATTAATAATATCGAGTAAGACCCGTTTATTAATCGGTTTTGTCACCACATCATTCATACCAATTTTCTTAAATCGTTCAATCTGATCTGGAAATGCATCTGCTGTACATCCAATGATTGGGACTGAGGCAATCTCAGGTTCCATTGCTCTGATCCATTTGACAGCATCAACTCCCCCAAGTACGGGCATGTGCACGTCCATTAGGATCAAATCAAACTTCATATTCTCAACCAATGTACAGGCTTCTGCCCCATTCATAGCACTGGCTAATTCGTGGCCTTTGTTTAATATTCGGAAAAGAATATTCAGATTAATCTGATTATCATCAACCACTAAGATCTTCAGTGGTTTTTTAACTTTATAATCGAATTCAGCCTGATGAAAGGACGACAGTAGCTGAGGTGCTTGAATATTTTCACCGCTGCTGACCCCGCCCTCGATCGTAAACCAGAAAGTTGAGCCCTCATAAGGTTTACTCTCTAGGCCAATTTCGCCTCCAAGCAGCTCCGTCAATTGCTTTGAAATAGCAAGTCCCAATCCTGTCCCCCCGTATCGGCGGGTGGTCGAGGCATCAGCTTGTGCGAATTTTTCAAACAAAGCGTCTTGTGCATCAGGTGCGATACCAATCCCTGTATCTTTGACTTCAAATTTCAGCGACATACGATCGTCAGCAAGCTCTGCAACTTTTGTCACAGAAATTGTAATTCCCCCTTCTTCAGTGAATTTGATCGCATTTCCAACCAGGTTAAAGAGAATTTGTCTAATTCTTGTAACATCAGAGACAAAGTATGCCGGAATATCTTCTTTAATATCAAAAGTAAGATACAGTCCTTTCTCCCTCATTTTCAAACGAAAGAAGTCTGCGGTTTGCTGAATATTTAACTGTAAATCAAAAGCTTGGTTTTCGATTGATATTTTTCCGGCCTCAAGTTTTGAAATATCCAAGATGTCATTAATAACTGTCAATAAACTCTCACCGGAATGTTTCAATGTATCAGCAATTTCCTGTTGCTCTTCGGTCAGATCTGTCTCCATAAGGAAATCAATCATACTCAGAACACCATTCATAGGGGTTCTAATCTCATGACTCATCGTGGCTAAAAATTCTGACTTTGCAATAGAGGCCTGTTCTGCTGTATCCCTAGCTTTAGCAAGCTCATTCGCTAACTTTGCAAATGATTTTTTTTGCTCTTTCAATAAAGCATCAACACGTCTCTTACTCTCTAAGCTTTTTGCTAAATCGGTTTCAAGTGTTTCAAATTCAACGGCTGAGAGATTATCCGCTGTAAGGAACTCTGCATGTATGGCCATTGTATTATATAGAAGGATACTACTCACTAACATTGTCGATACAAAAATGTAGAATTGCCACTCAAATCCGTGAACAGAAATAAGATAAGCACTGCCAAAAGTACAAACGAGAACACCAAAGACAATGATACCAATAAATTTAAGCCATTTTTTATATGCCATGAACATTTCTACATCAAATAATAAGATAAAACATAGTAGGAATCGAACGAACTGAGTGCAAGAACTAATTGTTCTTACCTACACTATCTATATAGAACTTCCAGAAATGGCTTTTTCAACTCTTAAAATTGAATACGTTTCGTAAAACCGCCGTCAATGATGAGATTGGTGCCCGTTATCCAACTGCTTTGAGGAGATGAGAGAAAAACGACAGCATTTGCAACCTCTTCAGGCGTCCCTAATCGCCCAGAATGATGGCGTGCTTTGACTTGAGCAACCATGTCTGGGTTTTGCCCTTCCGCTTGCCCCCAAAACCCATCCTTCACCATGATTGGGCCTGGTGATACACAATTCACTCTAACGCCGTGGGCACCAGCCAGTTCACTTAACTGACCACAATAACTTACAAGACCTGCTTTGAGCGTGCCATAGGCGGACGGGCCGCCTGTTTGCTCGAGCCCACTAATGGTTGTTATCACTGTTATGGCTCCACAAGACGACTTTGAAAGCACTTCAAGCATCGATTCACATGCCATAACTGATGCCATCAGATCTATTGAGAAGGCACTTTCCCAACCTTCAAGGCCTGGCTGAGCTCCTCCACTTACATTTGGAACCAGGATATCTAGGCCGCCAAGGTCATCAACGGCCTTCCTAAGCCAGGCCAAATAGGCTTGTTTATCACTCACATCAACAGCGGCTCCGTAGACAACACATCCTTTTTGTTGATGCGCCTTCACCGTTTCAGTAACCTGATCTGCACTTCGTGCGCAATAAGCCACTTCCGCCCCTTCAGAAAGGAAAAGGTCAACAATAGCAGCCCCAATACCACGGGTCCCGCCTGTTACGATGACTTTCTTTCCTTTCAGATTGAGGTCCATCTATTTGCACTCCTCAGCAATCGCTTTGTCACGCAATTCTCTGCGTAAAACCTTGCCCACAGGTGACTTTGGCATTTCATCAACAAAGCGTATGGTCTTTGGTACCTTATATCCTGTCAGGTGTTTTCGGCATTCTTCGATGATAGCCTCGGCTGTGACCCCTTCTCCTTTTGGGATCACATAAGCAATTAATCGCTCTCCGGTTTCATCATCAGGCACCCCAACAACTGCCGCATCATCAATCATCTCAAATTGAGTCATGCATGCTTCCAAGTCTGTTGGAAAAACATTAAATCCAGAGACAATGACAAGGTCTTTAATTCGATCAACAATGTAAAGATTGCCTTCTTCATCAAATTGAGCCACATCTCCGGTCTTGAGCCACTCTCCTTCAAAACTTTCCGCATTCACTTCTGGTCTATTGAGGTAGCCTTTCATAATTTGAGGGCCAGCCAGCCATAATTCGCCCTTCTCACCGATCGGCATGTCTTTACCATTGTCTACAATTCGGGCACTGGTTCCTGGAATAAGTTGACCTACACTGCCTTTAACGGGAGCAGCTTTGAAATCCATAGATGAGACAATACAAGTTCCTTCTGTTAAACCATATCCCTCGTAAATGTCACAGCCCGTGAACTCTTTCCATTCTTGAGCAACAGCGGGTTGAAGAGGAGCAGCACCAGAGAAACAATATTTCAAAGATTTTGGCGGATTTTCACGAAACCACGGTTCATGCAGCAACCCAAGGTAAAGTGTATTGACTGAAGGGAAGACAGAAATGTCAAATTTATCAAAAACCTTCTTAATGTTTGACATGGGTCTCGGTACTGGCACGAGCACAATATGCGTCCCAGTTTTCAAACTTGAGACAAAACCAACGGCAAAGGCATAAACATGGTAAAGCGGCAGAACCAACATCAATGTATGATCTTCATCTTTAAGAACATCTAAATTCTTTTTGTTTGCTTGAGAGATGTTTGAAACCAAATTATCATGAGTAAGCTCAGCGCCTTTTGATTTTCCTGTCGTTCCCCCAGTATATTGGAAAACAGCCGTTTCATCTGCGGTCTGCCCGTCTCGAAAGTCTTTAACACATTTGCCCGCATTCATATGTTTTTGGCCTTTTACTAAAGCCCCCATAAAACTATCACAGAATGAAACAGTTGGTGTTGGTATGATTTTCTTCAAATATTTCAGTGCAAAATTCAAAAGAGTTCTGGGTACCCATGAATACATATCTGTTAGGGATAAAGAGACAACTTCACTTACATTTGACCCCTCTGTCGCTTTAGCTAACCGATCCCCAAAGACATCGATCACAAACATGACTTTAGCTTGGCTATCTTTAAGCTGGTGATTGGCCTCTTCAGACGTGTATAAAGGGTTAATATTTGTCAATTTAAGACCTGCTTTGAACACGCCAAAAGCAACAATGGGATAAGACATAATATTAGGCGACATAAGAGCAACTGTGTCACCGCGCTCTAGGCCCAAATCCTGTCTCAAATAACATGCAAGTGCATCAGAAGCCCGACCCAATTCTGCGTAAGTCATGTCAGCAACATGCCCTGTTGGCAAGACGCAACTAAAGGCTTTATTGTCCTTATGTTCTTCAACAATTAAATCAACAAGTTCACCAAGCGTGTTGCAAAGTCTATCCTCTTGTCCATACTCTAACGCGCTTTTATAGACGCCGTTCTCAATATTCATACTACTTCCCAAGCCTTCCCAAGCTATTACTTCTCTACTATTAAACTAAGTCGGTAATTCCATTCGGTCAATGAGACACTCTGAATTTTCGACAAGATTTTGAAATTCGTCTGCCATTCGATACCCCGCGTCAATAACGTGGTTCCAAACTTTCAAGCGTTGATCATTTGAATAGGCTGTAAAATCAGTGCGATCTGTAATCTTACCACCTGGTAAAGACGCAACCAGCTCATCCGAAGGAGCAAGCATCACCACATTATCCCAATTTGATCCAGACATGCGACGCCTCTTGAGTTTTTTGTCAAACCATCCGGGGACGATATGTTGATAAAAATGTGGATAGAGAACAACTTCATCTTCTCCCAAAACCCATTTATTATCAAAGTGATAATCTGTGATCCCCCCATCCCGCATTGTCCCTTTAGGACCATGTGGAATATCGACAACAGATTCCCAAACCCCCGGTATTGATCCTGAAGCCATCAAAATATCCACAACATTGTCCGAAACAATTCGCCCCTGAAGCATGTTAAATTCTTGCAAATGATCAAGCGGTAAACCACTTTCTTCTATCGAATAAATCACACGATCAAATGTTTTAGATAAATGCTTACGATCAACCAAATTCTGCGCGTAAGCCTTTGTAAGGCCTACGATATTCAAAAACAAGGAAGTTGGATGACCCGCCAATCCACGGCATCGTGTTGCAATGATATTTAGGCGGCGATCTTTTCCATTGGCAATGGCCTTCCTGCGGCTGTCTGTAAAAATCTCTTTAAAAAAATCATAAGCACTCGCTGTCCAATCATGGTAGGTTTGCTCTTTATAATACTTCATTTCGCAGTAGACCCTTAGGAGGTCATTAAAGGTTTCTTTCGGATCGTCAGTACATGCTGCCGTCATGCGCATAGAACCAATACTTGTACCAAGTAAATCTTTTGGTGTTCGGCTTTTCAAAAGCCAATCTCCGAAAATATAATCGTCCAGCCCTCTTAAAATCAGCCATTTAGGCCCCCCTGAAGCTCCAAGAACCAGACGCACCTGATCGGAAAACAACCCTCCGTTTCGACGGATTATTTCCTGAGCTTTTGATCCAACAAGTAGCTTCAAAGACTGCATTTCTTATGATTCCCTAACTTCCACTCTTTACTTTTAGCCAGACTATTTTCTAAATACAAGACTGATTAGTCTAGTTTGCCAAATTTATAAAAAAAGCGATGTAAAAACACCGCTTTTAAAGACCCTATGTGGAAACTCACGTTAAGACCGGATTTTAGACGCCATCTGAACACATTTCATCGTATGTTCATTGCCCGCCGTTAACTCTTTAAGCGTTGAGTGATCATCAATTGTCCCCCAGTTCGCCGCAATATTTTCTGCAGTTGCGTCTTCTTCAAGGAAAGCAACCCCTTCGGTTTCTTGAATGACAACACGAGAGTAAGCCCCTGCACCGGCAGAGAGAACTGTTCTATTTGGCCCCTCTGTTGAAGCAAGATAAATCACGGCTGGTGTCACCAATTCTGGCTTTAATAACTCAAGCATCTCAGGAGGCATCAAGCTTTCTGTCATGCGTGTCGCAGCAACAGGAATAAGAGTATTAACATGGATGTTATTTTTTGCACCCTCAAGACAGAGTGTATTCATTAAACCAACCACGCCCAACTTAGCAGCCCCGTAATTTGCCTGGCCGAAATTTCCATACATACCAGAAGAAGAAGATGTCACAACTATACGTCCATAATTTTGATCTCGCATAATTTGCCAGACTGCTCGTGTACAGTTGGCTGTGCCTGTGAGGTGAACTCCTGTGACAAGGTCCCAATCACTCATCTCTAACTTAGCGAATGACTTATCCCGCAAAATACCCGCATTATTGATAAGAACGTCAATGCGTCCCCACTTTTCTATAGTTTTAGCAACCATGTCTTCAACTTGTTCACGCTCAAGAACGTTGGCACCATGGGCCAAAGCTTCGCCGCCTAAAGCTTCAATTTCATTAACGACTGCCTGAGCTGCAGAAACAGATCCACCCGATCCATCAACAGCCCCCCCAAGATCGTTTACAACAACCTTCGCGCCACGTTTGGCAAGCTCTAGCGCATGAGAGCGTCCAAGCCCTCCACCTGCACCCGTGACAATAGCGACTTGTCCGTCATAACGAATTTCAGACATAAAATACCTCCTTAAACAAATGGGACCAACCTACTTTTAGGTTAAGTTACTCAAATTAATGATACTATTACTTTTTCTTCGCCATAAACATCATCAGCCACTCTGCATTCATGGCTGGACGTTTCTCGCCTTCAATTTCTATCGATATATCATATTTGCAAAGCGCACGTTTTCCAGCGCCCTTCACCTGTACATCTACGAGTTTACAGACCGCTCGGATGCGCTTATCGACCTTTACCGGCGACATAAACCGCACTGTATCAAGTCCATAATTAATCACCATTTCAGGATCTGGGATTGTTATCATACAATCTATGGCAAGATGTGACAGCATAGACAACGTCAAAAATCCATGCGCAATGGTACTGCCAAACATAGTATCTGCCGCGCGTTCTGGATCAATATGGATAAATTGATGATCGTGTGTCGCGTCCGCAAACAGGCTAATTTGATCTTGAGTAACTTGAAACCATTCACTGGTTCCCGTAACTTCTCCAACAAAATTTTCAAGTTCATTGATGTCCACAATCTTAGTCATACTTTCCTCCAAAACTAATTAAAATTCATGGTGATAATGGCTTTTTGCACCGCAAAATCAAGCATAATCTTATGAGAAATAAACTATGTGCTTTATGAAGGGCTCTATGGTATTCATGAATAGAATTAAAATAGAATAGAAATCAGGACCTTATGAAGTCTTTCCCCTATCAAACAGTTTGGAAGCTTGCTGCCCCCAATATTGTTAGCAATATGCTTGCGGTCTCAACAATGATCGCTCATATGTATATTGTAGCCCCTCTAGGGGCAGATGCCAGTGCTGCAGTCATTTCTGCGACACGGGTTAACTTCCTCCTGATGGCTGCGGCTATGGCTCTGTCAGTTGCCACAACAGCTCTAGTAGCAAGGGCATGGGGTGCTGAGGACTATGAAGAGGCAAATAAAGCTGCAACAAGCTCAATCGGTCTCTCTTTCATTATCGCCCTAGCGATAGCGACCCCTGTGTTTCTTTTCGCCGAACAGATTGCCAGTATCTTTAGTGACGACCCTTCTCTTATCGCAACAACAACGACGATGATGTATCCCATAGCTTGCCTCTGTGTCATCTATGCAGTGAATCTTACATTATCAACCAATTATAGAGCCATTGGCAATGTGCTTAGGCCTCTTAAAATCATGGCTGTATCCAGTGTCAGCAATATTGTAATGGCCTATGGCTTCACTATGGGAGCCTTTGGTTTACCAGCCCTTGGGCCTCTTGGAATTCCAGTTGGCGCTTGTGTTGCGCAAGTGGGGATTACTGCCCTTTACTTCATCATTTGGGCCCAAGGAAAACACGAAATCAAACCGAATTGGGACTATCTTTTTTGCCCAATACGGTTCAAAAAATTAGCGAAAATAGGCATTCCTTCAGCTTTAGAACAATATGTCATACAAATAGGATCAATCATTGTTATGGCTCTACTTGTTTCTTATGGCACGGAAGCTTTTGTTGCTTATGGAATTGGCATAAATATTCTAAGTGTTTGTATTGTCATCGGTATAGCTTTTGGGTCTGCAGGCGCGACACTCTCGGGACAACGTATCGGCGCTGGCGAGCCAGATCAAGCGCGTCAATCAGGTTATGTTGCCCTTAAAATGGCTCTTCTCTGTATGACATTTTTGGCTCTTGTTTTTGGTTTATTTAGAGAGCCACTAAGCTATCTCTTAACGGATGATCCTGCTGTGGCTGCCCACGCTCAAATGTTTGTTGTTATCCTTGCTCTTTGCCAACCACTCATGGCCATCGAATTTGCTGTTGGTGGAACACTTCGGGGTGCAGGTGATACGCGATTCCCCATGATGGCAACACTTATCGGCACCATAGGAGCCAGAGTCATTCTTGGATATATTTGCGTGCTAAACAGTTGGCCTCTTTGGATCATGTATAGCTTAATGTTGCTTGATTTCATCATTAAAGCCAGCGCCTTATTGTGGCGCTTACAGGGCAACATTTGGCTTAAATCGCTTGATCAAACGCCTCCCGCACCATTACAGTCGGCTCATGCAATTAACAGAACTGGTGTTCGAGAATATTATAGAATACACTGTGATGAAGAAGAGATTAAAGAGTAACATTATATGGTTGATGCGCATTACCAGAAACAGATTGATGGTCTAGAATTAGAACGGTTAGATAAATTATTATTTAAAGGCATTCCAAATAAATGGCCCAATAAACATGTCTACGGTGGTCATGTGATTGGACAATCCTTAGATGCCTGTCAACGCACTGTAGAATCTCAATATCAACTGCATTCCATGCATGCTTATTTCATGCGTCTCGGCAATAGTGAAATTCCAATCATCTATGAAGTTGATCCGATCCGTGATGGCCGCAGCTTTTGTACCCGCCGGGTAAATGCAATCCAAAATGGAGACGCTATTTTTACAGCGATCATGTCCTTTCATATTGAAGAAACAGGTCTAGAGCATCAAGTAAAGATGCCTGATGTCCCGCCTCCGGAAGAATTAATTGATGATCATGCCTATTACCATCATGTTATCGATCAAATGGGCCCGAAAGCCGAACCGCTCAGAAAACGCATTGAAAAACCACTTGTTCCATTCGAAATGCGTTCCTATGATCGGGTCGAAATACTTAACCCAAAACCCAAAGATATCCACGGTGGGTTCTGGTTTAAGCTGCGGTACGACGGGGATGATGACCGGCAAAACAATATCAGGTTGCTAGCCTATCTCTCTGACATGGGCCTTATTGCAGGAACCTTTAGGCCTCATGGTTTTGTCCCTTTCGATCCCCGGATAAAAAACATCTGCAGTCTTGATCATGCGCTTCATCTTCATAGCCGAAACTTTAGAGTAGATGAATGGATGTTTAACGCCATAGAAGGTACATGGACTGGCGGCGCTAGAGCTTTAGGGCGCGGGCATATATTCACAAGAGATGGCACATTGGTCGCAAGCATTCAGCAAGAAGGCCTCTTGCGGGTTCACGAAAAATAATCTTTTTGTTTAGGAACTTTTCTGCGGTAATGCGTAGCTGCCTGTGGCGTGGCAAACGGGCGCCGTATCTCCTTCAGAAAAAATTGTCACTTCCCCCACAGCAAGATTTCGGCCCATCTTCAATATTTTTGCTTCAGCAATTAAGGCTGCATCTGGGCTGGGGCGCCTTAAGAAATTAAAGTTCAAACTGCTTGTAACTGCCATTAAGGTGAGCTCTCCCATCCCTTGTATGGCAATATAAAGTGCAACATCAGCCATCATCATCATAGTGGGCCCATTTACCGTACCGCCGGGGCGTAAGGTAGCAGAACTGCCAACTTCCATGGCTATTGTAGCTGTGCCTTGTTGGATAGATCTTATAGAAACTGGCAAGTGCGGGTAAGATTTTTCCAAAAATTTTATAACTTCTTCTTGAGTTGCCATACCAACACTCCTTTTACTAAAAACTATGGAATAAGACTATTTTTTCAATTCCATCTTCGCTGTGCGCTTCAGTGTTGCCCCATAAGGTGGGACTATACCTAACAACTTGTTGATGCCTATCTTTGCAGGGTGCTTCAAAACAGGCTTGTGATGGCTAAACTCTTTAAATCCATCAAATCCATGATAACGTCCCATTCCACTATTGCCGACACCACCAAAAGGGAGAGTTTCATGGGCACCGTGCCATACACAATCATTAATTGTTAACCCGCCAGACGTGGTGTGATGTGAAACGACTTCAATCTCAGCCTTATCCGTACCAAAATAATAAATCGCCAATGGTCTTTCATGATCATTCACATAATCAATCACTTCTTCAAATTTAGAATATGTCCGAATGGGAAGAAGCGGCCCGAAAATCTCTTCCTGCATAATTTTAAAGCTATCGTCCACACCCTCAATAATTGCAGGTGCCACTTTGTTCATGCCTTCTGGCTGCTGAGAAAAGTCTTCTTTTGCTGGATTAATGGTATGAACTGTGGCCCCTTTGTCTTCGCATTCTTTTAGATAGCCATGCATCCGATCACGGTGACGTTCTGTAATGATAGACGTATATTGATCATTTTCCAAAAGCGTTGGGAACATCTCAGATACCGTCTGCTTATAGACCTCAATGAATTCATCTTTCTTATCTTCTGGTAAATTAATATAATCCGCGGTGAGACAGATTTGGCCTGCGTTTGTCATTTTCCATGTAGCAACACGTTCAGCAACCATCTTAAGATCTGCCCCACGTGAGACTAGAACAGGTGACTTTCCGCCTAACTCAAGGGTCACAGGCACAAGATTTTCACTTGCTGCCCGCATAATCAGTTTGCCAACAACCGGGGCGCCAGTGAACATTAAATGGTCCCAGTTCTGCGATGCAAAGGCCTGAGAGACTTCAACACCGCCTGTATAAACAGCGACTTCAGTCTCGTCGAAGGATTCTGAGATGATCTTCTGAATAAAATCTGACGTCTTTGGCGTATGCTCTGAAGGTTTAATGATAACCCGGTTTCCTGCTGCCAAAGCTTGAGCTAGAGGTACAAAAATCATTGTCAGAGGAAAATTCCACGGCGTAATGATACCCATCACCCCTTTTGGTTGATAATTCACTTGGGCCCGCGCACCGAGCAACCCAAGGGGAAACATCAACCCCCTTTTCTCGGGCTTCATCCATTTTTTAACATTTTTAATGGCATCTGCAAGTGCACCATTTGCGGCCATAACGTCTGTCACAAGACCAATTTCTTTAGATCTATTTCCGTAATCTTCGTTGATGACATCTAACAGTTCATCTTTATATTTTAGAACAAGATTTTTTGCACGCTTGAGACGGTCAATTCTAACTGCGGCACTCACAAAACCTTCTTGAAGGTAGCTTTCCCGCTGTTTATTTAAAAGGGTTTGAATTGCTTCAAAATGCTCATTAGCAACAATACCACCGTCCATCAATCTTCTCCATAATTCTCATGACTTTAAAGAAAGCCTAATCCTGCTTCTTTCTACCCTTCATAGACTGACTAGTCCAGTAAATAATAGCCAAGACCATTCCCTACCTCACTTATGGATAAAGTGTAGAGACTTCCCACTGCCCATCATCCTGTAAAGAATAAACGTTGCGCTCATGGAGTCTAAAGCTGCGATCCTGCCAAAATTCAATCATAGTAGGTTTAATACGAAAACCGCTCCAAAATTCAGGCCTTGGGACATCACCTAAAGTATATTTTGCAGCATATTTTGCAATGCGTTTTTCAAACTCAAAACGACCTTCCATAGGTTGAGATTGTTTTGATGCCCAAGCGCCAATCCTACTGTCTTTATGGCGCGAAGCAAAATAGGCATCTGCCTCAGCCTCAGTGACAGGTACTGCCTGCCCTTCAATCCGGACTTGGCGCTTTAAGCTTTTCCAATGAAAAAGAAGAGCTACATGGCTATTCCCTTGTATTTGCTGCCCTTTTCTGCTTGTACAATTTGTATAAAAAACAAAACCTCTTTCATCAACACCCTTAAGAAGCACCATACGAGAACTGGGCTTACCATCTGGACTGACGCTTGAAAGTGACATGGCTTCGGGAACGTCAGCCTCACGACACTTGGCATCACCAAACCATTTTTCGAACAATTCAAAGGGGTGTTTATGATCAACTAGGGACATTTTAAGCTCTCATTCAAAAAATTAGTTAAAATTTTATCTTTCTGATACAATAATTAGAGTATATGAGATAGATAGAAATTTCTATCTATCAATTGATATTTTAAAGGTTACTTTCGTTACAAGTATGATGGGAAATTTATATACCATATTAGGCGTTGCTCAATCTGCTTCTGAAGCAGACATAAAAGCCGCTTATCGCGCCCTCGCAAAGGAACTTCATCCCGATTTTAATCGTGATGATGAGCGCATTGCTGAAAAATTCAAATTGGTCAATAATGCCTATAAATTATTGTCTGACAAAAAACAGCGAAAAAAATATGATCGGGGCGAGATTGACGAGCAAGGCCGCCCGCGCCCAAAAGACAGACAACCGAAACACCCCTATCAAGAAGCAGCAGAAGAGCGCGCACGCTATAGAGCAAGATTTGACCGTGGTTCTGTAGAAGAGGAAGATCTAAAAGCGAAAGACACTAATGCTTTTGGGATGGACGTGGATGGAAAAGAGGATCTTTTTGCGGAATTCTTCGGCAAAAAACAAAAAAAACGCTCCAAAGAGGAACGATCTAGTTTTTTCCGACGACCGAAGAGAAAAGGCATCGATGTCACTTATGAAATCACCATAGGCTTTGAAGAATCGATCAGAGGCAGCACGCGCCGTCTTATGCTGAACGATGGACGCGAAGTAGATGTCAAAATTCCCCTTGGTATAAAAGAAGGGCAAATCATCCGGCTTCCTGGGCAAGGCGGCCCTGGTGTTGCAGGGGGCAACTCTGGTGACGCTCTTATTGAAATTCTGGTAGCTGATCACCCTCTCTTTAAACGTGATGGCAGTGACATTCATATGGAATGCCCCATCTCTCTTGACGAAGCCGTCCTTGGTGGGGATATCGAAATTCCGACACCGCATGGTCGTTTGACTGTTCGTGTCCCAAAAGGAACTTCCAGTGGCAAACGATTGAGACTCCGCGGTAAAGGTGTCCGCAAAGCCAGTGCTGAAGGAGATCTCTATGTGCACCTTACGGTTATGCTACCAGATGTTAGAGATAAAGAGCTGGAAATCCTCATTCGAGGTTGGACGGGCGGTAAAGGTCCTGAACTCAGAGAAAAAGCAGGATTGAAATAAAGATGTTATCCTTGTAAGCTTTTCAGGTACAAGGGACTTTAATGACAGAATTTTCATCTACATATATCTATAGCAAGACTCGCATGGCACTACGAATTCTCGGAGATGCAGGCCGAGGGTTTGGCCACAATCACGGCATGGCAGCAGCTGGAAATATGGCTTTCCTCGCCATGTTTTGTCTTTTTCCTTTCTTGATTTTTATGATTTCTATATCAGGTGTTGTTGGCCAATCTGATCAGGGTCTAGAAGCAATAGAATTTATCCTCTCCCTCCTCCCTCCAGAGGTCAGTCAAACATTGAACACGCCTATTCAAGGGATATTGCGTAATGCAGGCAAAGAGATTTTGACCTTTTCTATCCTTTTTGCCCTCCTAACTGCTGCAAATGGCATAGAAGCTGGCCGCGAAATTGTCATTCGCGCTTTTGGTCGAGAATATGGTCACAGCTTTTGGAAACGACGTTTAGAAAGCTTAGCTTTTGTCATAATTTCCTCCTTCTTGATCCTTCTCTCAATGTCAGTACAGGTCATGGGCCCTCCGATCATAAAAGCGATCAACAGCCTCTTCCCTGACATTATGACTGGGGGTCTGCAAACCTTTTGGACCTGGCTTACTTTTGCAATTAGCCCTCTCTTTTTATTGATTGGCCTCTATGTTTTATATGTTGCTCTCACACCGCGTAGTATATACCGACCTTTCCGTTTGCCAGGAGCAATCCTTACTCTTGCTCTCTTCCTTCTGACGGCAAAAGGGCTTTCTGCTTATTTAAAATCAGTTGGCACATATGACGTAACTTACGGATCCCTCGCAGGGGTCGTGATCGTACAACTTTTTTGTTATGTGGTTAGTATTGGTTTTATTTTCGGTGCAGAATTTAATGCAGCCTGGACTAAACATTCAGATCGAGTAACACAATCTGAAAAAGAAGAAACAGAGAAGCCTTCACAAAAAAGTGAAAGTCTTTCATAAAATTCACGTGATACTTCATCGATTTAACCTTTGTATTTACTGAGTTTTTTGGTATAGACTGCATCAAAATATCGCGCCCCTACATTTATCTGGGCGTTTAATGGAGGAAAGATCAATGACAAAACTGATGGCAGGCAAAAAAGGCCTTATCATGGGCGTAGCCAATGATAGATCTATGGCTTGGGCAATTGCGAAAATCTGTGCCGATCAAGGGGCTGACATTGCCTTCTCATACCAAGGTGAAGCCCTAGAAAAGAGAGTCCGCCCTCTTGCCGAAAGTATCGGATCTGATATGGTTTTGCCATGTGATGTTTCCGACCCAGACTCAATGGATGCTCTTTTTGCAGAAATTGAAAAAAAATGGGGCAAACTTGACTTTGTTCTTCATGCGATTGGATATAGTGATAAATCAGAATTACGTGGTCGATATGTGGACACGTCTATTGATAACTTTCTCATGACCATGAATATTTCAGCCTTCTCTTTTGTTGAAGTTTCTAAAAGAGCTGAAAAAATGATGCCCGACGGAGGAAGCCTCCTCACTCTAAGTTATTACGGCGCAGAAAAAGTTGTACCTCACTACAACGTTATGGGTGTGGCAAAAGCTGCCCTGGAATGTTCTACTCGCTATCTAGCACGAGATTTGGGTGAAAAAGGCATTCGTGTCAATTCTATTTCAGCTGGTCCAATGAAAACCTTGGCTGCAAGTGGCGTAGGTGATTTCCGAATGCTCATGAAATATAACGAAAAGAACTCCCCTCTTAAGCGCAATATTACTATGGACGATATTGCAGGTGCTGGACTTTACATGCTTAGCGATCTATCGTCTGGCGTAACCGGTGAAAATCATCATGTAGATTCAGGCTTCTCTTCTGTTTGCATGCCACTTGATGAAGACCATATGAAGACTTTAACTCGATAAATAGGGAAGAATATCCGTGTCTTTTAATACCTTTGGTCATGTGTTTAGATTTACGACTTGGGGCGAAAGTCATGGGCCCGCTATCGGCTGTACTGTTGACGGCGTCCCTCCAGGACTTCCCTTAGATGAAGCCTATATTCAACAATTCCTTGATAAAAGAAAACCTGGTCAAAGCAAATTCACAACCCAGCGAAAAGAACCTGACCTAGTAAAAATCCTATCGGGTGTCTTTGAAGGAAAAACGACGGGCACGCCTATTCAGCTTATGATCGAGAATGTAGATCAGCGATCAAAGGATTACGGCAATATTGCTGAAACATATCGACCCGGCCATGCTGACATAACCTATGACACTAAATATGGTTTTCGTGATTATCGCGGCGGTGGGCGCTCGAGTGCCCGGGAAACAGCAAGTAGAGTTGCCGCCGGTGCCATTGCGCGTTTGATCATAGGTGACACTATTACCATTCGCGGCGCTATGGTGCAAATGGGCCCTACAAAAGTTAATCGTGATGATTTTAATTGGGAAACCGTGCATAAAAACCCTTTCTTTTGTCCCTCTGCGGTAACAGCTGAAAGCTGGGAAAAAGAACTAACGGAGATTAGAAAAGCGGGCAGTAGCATTGGCGCAGTAATTGAAATTGTTGCTGAGGGCGTGCCCGCAGGTATCGGGGCGCCGCTGTACCGGAAATTAGACAGCGATCTTGCCTGTGCTATGATGACGATAAATGCTGTAAAGGGTGTCGAAATTGGCGTAGGCATGGAAGCCGCTTTGCTTACAGGCGAAGAAAATGCAGATGAAATGACCCCAGATGCAAACGGAAATCCGGTATATCTCTCTAACAAAGCAGGAGGTGTGCTTGGTGGCATTGCGACAGGGCAACCTGTGGTTTGTCGTTTTTCTGTAAAGCCAACAAGCTCTATCTTAACTCCTAAAAAGTCCATTACTCGCTCAGGTGACGCCACTGAAGTTATGACCAAAGGCAGGCACGATCCGTGTGTTGGCATCCGAGCTGTGCCTGTAGGGGAAGCAATGATGGCGATTGTCTTAGCCGATCAAATTCTGATGCATAAAGCACAATGTGGGTAGATAGAAATCATTAACTATGTCATAAATGCATAATGATTATCTCTCAATTGGTAAAAGACTTTTTAACTTATTGGCAATCCATCAAAATGGACGGCCAAATTATTCCTTTAAAATCCAACTTTAAGCCATTTGAAGTACCGGAATGTGTCCCTTATCTATCAGTCCTTGAGGTGGAAGACCCCTCAGAGACTATTGAACAAGGAAAGGAAGATAATTCCCTTTGTGTTCGCATCAAATTAACAGGCACAAACGTCTATGAACGATATCAAATGGAATTAACTGGTACCAATATTTTAGATCTCTTTCCTGCAGAAGATCGACACCCGCTTTATGAGGGGTTTAAGAGCCTTATTGCACACCCTGCTGGTATTTGGCGTCGCATGATTTCTCCACATAGAAGAAATTTCCATCTCTATGATGAAAGCTTAATTTTACCTCTCTATGATGAAAGGCGAGATAAAAATATTCCTATTCTCTTATCTGTTGCTAAAGATATCGCCGAACAAGAATTTATTACATATTCCGAGGATGGTGGTCATATCCAGAAGGGGAATGAGCATCTATGGATTGATATTGGAAAAGGGGTTCCAGGGCCATTTTCAGGTCTAACGACAAACCAGTTCCTTGCGCATAGTCCATGACGAGGAGCTGACAATGAAATCTCTCAAAATCGCTCTTTATAGCTTTGCTCTTTTTCTTGCTGCATTCCTTGTTTTCTCTGAACCTGATTTAACCATTGAATCGTTAAAGGTGAAATATGCCAATGAACAGAGCCAGTGGCTCGCGCTCTCAGGCGGTACAGTTCATATTCAAACGTATGGAGATCCAAAAGAAGCCAGCCTTTTTCTAATCCATGGATCAAATAGCAGCCTTCATACATGGCACCCCTGGATTGAGATACTAAGTGATCAATTTCATATTGTGGCTATAGATATGCCTGGCCATGGACTGACAGGGGGCTATTCTTGCAACTATGCCTATGACTGTATGACGACTGTTGTTGAAGAAGTTAGGCAAAAGCTAGCGGTCGCTCAGCTCTATATTGCAGGCAATAGCATGGGCGGCGGAATTAGCGCTCATTATGCGCTCACCTATCCAGACAGAGTGAAAGGGCTTATTCTATTGGATGCAGCGGGCGTTCTTACCGATGAAGGTGAAACGGATAGACCTCTTGCTTTTAAACTCGCTCCCATTCCGGTCATTAATTTACTATTTGAATATATAACACCGCGCAGTGTTGTCGTCGAAGGCACAAAAAAAAGCATTTCAAATCACACTCTCATCACTAAAGAAATGATTGATCGATATTTTGACCTTAATCGAGTGGAAGGAAATCGACGAGCTACACGAATGCGCTTTGCTGGCTATGCAAAAAAACAACCAGACATTCAAGCTGAAATGATCACAGTTCCCACCTTAATTCTATGGGGAGAAGAGGATAAGTTAATCCACGTCTCCTCTGCTTATGAGTGGGACAGGCGCTTACCAAACGGCCGCCTAATCGTTTATCCTAAAGTCGGTCATTTACCTATGGAAGAAATTCCCTTACAGTCGGCAACAGCAGCTAAATCTTTTATCTTCGAAATCGAAAGGCCCTAAATGCAGATCGGCGAAATTGCTTCTGAATATCTAAATTTTTGGCACAGCTTACCCAAAAATAAAGACGGCCTACCGACTAAATCCTCTTTCAAATTACAGCGGATTCCAGAGAGTATTCCCCATTTATTAATTCTGGATGTTTATCAAGACGAAGCTTTCTATCACGCGAATATTCTCTTTGCAGGCAGTGCGAAATGCGCCCTATTCAAGGCCGAGATGAACGGACTTAATCTCTTGTTTTTATTTGATAAAAATACAAAGAAACAAATCTATAAAGATCTTAAAGATGTCATCACGACACCTTCCGTCTATTACCTTAAATCACTGACCCCTTATGAGCGGGGCATCAGCACTCTGGATGAAGTAGTCGCCGTTCCAATCTATGATGAAGTGGAAGATAAACGTCTCGTCTATATGCTATCCCACGGTGAGCCTGCAAGCGACTTTGATCCCATAGACTTGGTAAATGCTAGAGCTAAAATCATTATCAAAGACCACTGGCTCGATATTGGTCATGGCATTCCCAAAAACAAACCTGCTCTGATTATTGATGACGTCTAAAGATCCCAACCACTTCCAGGTGAGGGCTAAATAAGAACTGATCCACTGGGACAACTTTCTCTAGGGTGTATCCCCCATCAACCAACAGCCTAGCATCGCGGCCAAACGTATTTGGATTACAGGAAACCCCAACAATTGTTTGAACGTTCGATTGTGCAAGTTCTATAACTTGCTCTCTTGCTCCCGCACGAGGGGGATCAAATACGACAGCATCAAACGCCTCCAACTCTTTGAAAGTCAGCGGCCTTCTATAAAGATCACGATGCCGAACAAGGATTTTCTTAAGGCCTGTTGCACTATTAACGGCATTTTGGAGTGCGTCTGTTGCAGCTTTTGACCCTTCAACGGCGAGAACCTGCATTTCACTAGCAAGCGGTAAACTGAATGTGCCAATTCCACTAAAAAGGTCCGCCATACGCTTGTGCCCTCTTACAGCCTTTGCCATTTCATCAATCAAGCTCTTTTCTCCGGCTTGTGTCGCCTGTATGAAGGCCGCAGGTGGCAGTTCAGACAATTTGTCCCCAAAGAGCATTACAGGCTCGCGCCTGATAAGAACGGGATCCATAAAATCGCGATCCATCCAATGAATGGCTGCTACATCATATTTATGAGCAAAGTCTGATAGAGCTTCACGATCTGTTAAAGTCAGCTCGTGAGGAACATCAATCAACAGATCAAGACCCGAGTGAGCTAAGGTAATATGCACATTGCCACTATCACGATTTTTTAGCACCCCATTCAACAACTCCTTCAGCGGTGAAAATAAAGCTGTGATGGTTTTTTCAGTCACCGGGCATTCCTGTAAGTCAACAAGCTGTGCGGACCCTTGACGATTAAATCCTAACTTCAGAGATTTTCCTGTTTTAAGTACTTTTAAAGCAACGCGCCGTCTTGAATGAAGCGGACTAATGAGCGGTTCTGAGACACATTCTGTTGACAATTCGTGATGATCCAGTGCAGATGTAATCCGCTTTTTAATCCACTTTTTATACTGGTCATTAGGCAGCATCTGTAACTGACAGCCACCGCATTTACCGAAATGCTGACAAAGGGGATCAACTCTTTGCGCACTGTTTTTTTCAATCCGAAGAAGGTTAGTCGCATAGGAAGACTTTTGCTCTTTAATGATCTCGACTAATATTTCGTCTCCAGGCATTGTCATTGGCGCATAGACTGCCTTTTCTCCAATATACCCGACGCCGTCTCCCTGCGCTCCAATCTCTTCGATGAGAACCCGTTCTTGACCTTTATTCATTCCCCGCCCCCTTGGTTGCATAAAGAAGGAATTCAATATTCCCTTCGGGGCCCTTAATTGGGCTTTCTGTAATACCCTGAACTGTCCACTCACTCAGACTATTCACCCAATCGCGCATATCATCGCAGACAGCTTTATGAAGGGCTGGGTCTCTGACGACGCCGCCTTTTCCAACATTATCACGGCCGACTTCAAATTGAGGCTTAATCAAGACTGCCATACAAGCCTGCTCTTTGGTAAGGGACAGTGCTGCTGGCAATACTGTTTTTAAAGAAATGAAACTTGCGTCACAGACAACCATATCTGCTGCTGTGGAGATTTGCTCTTCAGTTAGATAGCGAGCGTTTGTCTTTTCAAGAACAACCACACGATCATCACTGCGTAATTTCCAAGCAAGCTGTCCATGCCCAACATCAACTGAATAAACACATGCCGCCCCGTGAGAAAGGGCAACATCAGTAAACCCTCCCGTTGAAGAACCCACATCTATCACTGTCCATCCCTGAGGATCAATTGCATATTCTTTCATGGCTTTTTCAAGTTTCAACCCCCCTCGAGAAACCCAAGGATGCTCTTTCCCTCTTACATCAAGGGATTGATCTTCTTTAATTTGATGGCCAGCTTTGGCGATTTTTTGTTCACCAAGAAAGACTTTTCCTGCCATAATTAAGGCCTGAGCTTTGGCCCGACTTTCAACCTGTCCGCGTTCCACTAAAGCAACATCTGCACGAATTTTCTTGGCCATGATTAGGCGCTCTCATCTGCCGCTGGAGATAAATCATTTCTTTGAAGTGCCTTTAAAACTGTCTCAACAATACCATCTGCTGTGAGGCCTGCATCAGCATACATTTCATCTGGTTTGCCATGTTCTTGGAATTCGTCTGGTAATTTCATCGTTCGCAATCGCAAAGGACCATCCATCAGTCCCGTTTCACAAAGATGATCGCTCACATGAGACCCAAAGCCCCCAATGGATCCCTCTTCAATTGTAACAACCAAATCATGACCAAGCGCTAGATCATTCACTAACCCTGTATCCAATGGCTTTGCAAAGCGGGCATCTGCCACTGTTGTAGAAAGACCACGGCTTTCAAGTTCATCCGCTGCCTTTAGAGCTTCTGCCATGCGAGCCCCCAATGAGAGAAGAGCAACCTTTGTGCCTTTGCGCATGATACGCCCTTTACCAATCTCAAGCTTTTCGCCTTCTTTTGGAAGCTCAACGCCCATCCCTTCTCCGCGGGGATAGCGTACAGCAATAGGCCCGTCATCATAAGCGGCAGCTGTGGCAATCATATGCTTGAGATCCGCTTCATCTGCAGCGGCCATTACAACCATATTTGGCAGGCTTGCAAGATAAGTAATATCAAAAGAGCCGGCATGCGTTGGACCATCAGCCCCTACAAGGCCTGCACGATCAATAGCAAATCTTACAGGTAGATTTTGCACACAGACATCATGAACAACTTGATCATAGGCCCGTTGAAGAAAAGTTGAATATATGGTGGCAAAAGGCTTATAGCCTTCACAGGCTAGCCCCGCAGCAAAAGTTACAGCATGTTGTTCAGCGATACCAACATCAAAAGTTCGCTCAGGAAAGGCCTTCCCAAACTTATCAAGCCCAGTCCCTGAGGGCATCGCTGCAGTTATGGCAACAATTTTATCATCTTTCTCCGCAGCTTGGATGAGAGCTTCTGCATAGACATTGGTATAGGTTGGGCTTTTAGGAGCAGACTTTTGTTGTTCTCCTGTCACAACATCAAATTTGGCCACCGCATGGTATTTCTCCTGATGAGGATCAGCAAAAGGATGACCGTGTCCTTTCTCAGTGACCACATGCACAAGTATCGGGCTTTCCTGGTCTTCAGCGTCTCTTACATTTTCCAATATGGGGATCAGATGATCCATATTGTGGCCGTCAATAGGCCCTACATAATACAGACCTAATTCATCAAAAAGCGTCCCACCTGTGGCAATTCCCCGTGCATATTCTTCACTGCGTCTAAAATAATCACCAAGCGTTCGCGGTAACTTATCGACAAGTTTCTTCATCCAGTTTCTCACACTCAAGAAACTCTTAGAGCTATGTACACGGGCCAAGTAAGCGCTCATCGCGCCTACAGCAGGAGCAATTGACATATCATTATCATTTAAAATGACCACCAGTCTATTACCAGCCTCTCGCGCATTGTTCATAGCTTCATAAGCCATACCAGCACTGATTGATCCATCCCCTATGACAGCAATGGCTTTACCTGGTTTACCATCCATCTTATTCGCGACTGCCATCCCCACTGCAGCAGAAATACTTGTCGAAGAATGGCCTGCCCCAAAGGGATCAAAATCACTTTCCTTCCTTTTGGTAAAAGGCGATAACCCTTTGGGCTGTCGGATGGTTCGCATCTGTTCGCGCCTGCCTGTAAGAATTTTATGAGGATAAGCCTGATGCCCCACATCCCATATCAATCGATCTTCAGGTGTATTAAAAACATAATGCAACGCAGTTGTCAGTTCTACGACACCGAGCCCAGCTCCAAAATGACCTCCCGTAACTGACACAGCGCTAATCATGTCTTGACGCAGTTCGTCCGCAAACTGACGCAGCTCTGATTTCTCAAGCTTTCTAAGGTCAGCTGGCTTAGTAATCTTATCTAGTAAGGGCGTCTCTGGACGACTTGTCATAATTACTCTTTATCCTCTTTAGGAAATTATTCGATTCATTTTCGGCGGTTTATAGCAAAATGAGCTACAGCACGCAAAAGGGAAGCTTTCTCATCAAATTCTTTTAGATGCTCTATCGCTTGATCTGCTAATATTTGGGCCTGTTTCTTTGCTCTTTCAAGTCCCATTAAGCCCAAAAGTGTTGCTTTGCCGGCTTCTGCATCTTTTCCAATAGCCTTTCCCGCCTCTTCTGTCGTACTTTCAACATCTAAGATGTCATCCGCTATCTGAAAGGCAAGACCTAAATCCCGCGCATATCCTTGCAAATGTTGATACATTCGACTATCAGCATGACCCATTATAGCGCCGGCTTCTACTGAAAAGGCGATCAAAGCCCCTGTTTTCATTTGCTGCAGACGATAAATTGCATTTTGGTCAAGATCAAACTCTTCTGCACGCATATCTATCATCTGACCGCCAACCATACCTGCATGCCCTGCTGCTTGCGCTAGAGCTGCGATTAATCGTACCCGCACATTAGCATCGGGGTGGGTTTTCTCATCTGAGAGAATATCAAAAGCAAGCGTTAGCAAGGCATCTCCTGCCAGAATTGCTGTTGCTTCATCAAAGGCTTTATGAACGGTTGGCTGACCCCGTCTCAAATCGTCATCGTCCATTGCAGGCAAATCATCATGAACCAGCGAGTATGTATGAACGCATTCTATTGCCGCTGCAACACGCAACGCTTGGTGTTTCCCTACGTCAAAGAGAGTACTACTGGCTAAAACTAGAAAAGGCCGCAACCGCTTACCGCCTGCAAAGACAGCATGACGCATCGCCTCTACTACCCGAGCTTCAGGCCCCTTGGGAAGGGCTAGCATAGGGTCTAGTACTTTTTCTACGGCATTAGACGTTGATTGAAGGGCATCAAGTAAAGCCTGATTTTGAAAATCTGGCATGGCCTAGTCACTTTCAAATGTTTCAGAACCTGTGGGCCCATCATTTGAAAGAGTTAGCTTTTCAATACGCGATTGGGCGGAAGCCAATTTTGCTTCGCAGTGCTTCTTTAAAAGAGTGCCCCGCGTATACAGATCAATACTATCCTCTAGTGGTGCTTGACCACTTTCAAGTTTAGATACAATCTGCTCAAGCGCGCCCATAGCTGCTTCAAAGCTCATTTCCTGAATATCTGCTGGAATATCAGTCACCAGGGATCCTCCTTTTATCTATCATTGTCTGCTTATAGAAGGCTGGCGGTCAGGATGCAATTGCTATTGAACAGTTGCATCCCGTTTTTTCATTTCTTGCACAGATGTGGGCTAAAATTACCCTATCCTTGCCTTAAGAAACCTTCTTCTTCGATTTCATAGAGGCGGTCAGCTCCCGCAGTTATAGGGCCAAGTAAACAAACAGCTGTTGGTAAAATCTGTTCAATATAGAATTTAGCAGTCACAATTTTTGCTTTTAAGAAGACAGGATTACCCTCATCACCGGCTAAGCGTCTTTCCGCTATAACGGCTTGCTTTGCAAGAAGATACGCTCCGACAACAGTTGAGAATAACCTCAGATAAGGCGTTGCGCCCGCAGCTGTATCGACGAGCCCTTCAAAGCCATTCGCAAATAAACTTTCTGAGGCAGATTCTAAGGCTTTTATCCCTTCTGAAAGTCCTTCCTTTTGACCAGAAAGAGAGCGATCCATAGATTGAACAAAAGCTTTGATCTCAGCAATCATATGCTTCCAATGTTCACCGCCGTCCATATTCAATTTCCGCCCGACAAGGTCTAAAGCCTGAATGCCGTTCGTCCCTTCGTAGATCGGGGCGATTCTAATGTCTCTATAGAATTGCGCCACGCCAGTTTCTTCGACATATCCCATACCTCCAAAGACTTGAACTGCCATTGATGCGACTTCACACCCGATATCAGTTGCATAGGCTTTAGAAAGGGGCGTTAGCAAATCAGATTCGCCTAATGCAAGGCGCTTCGCTTCTTCATCCGTAGATTTATGAGCTTGATCAATGGCCCAAACATTCCGGTAAAGAATGGCACGTGCAGCTTCGATATGAGCACGCATTGTCATTAACGTTCTGCGAATATCAGGATGATTAATAATTGCCACAGACGATCTGTCTTTTGATCCAATTTGAGCACTCTGTATGCGCTCTGCTGCAAAGTTCACAGCATTCTGATAGGCCCGTTCGCCGATAGAAACACCCTGAAGGCCCACCATAATTCTTGCATGGTTCATCATGGTAAACATATTTGCCATACCTTTATTCTCGCGGCCGACAAGATAGCCAACGCAAGAATTCTTTTCACCAAAAGATAAGACACATGTGGGACTAGAATGTATACCAAGCTTATGCTCTACCCCAACACATTTCACGTCGTTCCGTTCGCCTCGTGTTCCATCATCCTTCACAAGATACTTAGGGACAACAAACATAGAAATGCCGCGCGTTCCTTCAGGGGCGCCTGGCGTCCGTGCAAGCACAAGGTGAATGATATTTTCGCTCAATTCATGCTCACCCCAAGAAATAAAAATCTTTTGACCTTTGATATGATAACTGCCGTCTTCTTGCGGTTCAGCTTTGGTTTTTAAGGCCCCAACATCCGATCCCGCAGCTGGTTCGGTCAAATTCATACTGCCAGACCATTCACCAGAAACCATCTTCGGTAGATATTTCTCTTTGATGGCATCACTCCCATGGGCTTGAATCGCACTAACGGCACCGTTAGAGAGAATCCAGTGAAGACTATAAGCCATATTCGCTGAAGTTAGCATTTCTGCGAAAGCAAGCGATAATGTTTCAGGAAGCCCTTGGCCACCAAACTCAGGATTATTGGCTAGTGTATTCCATCCATTCTCAACATAAGCTTTATGAATTGGGTCTAATTCTGGAGAAACTGTAACAACCCCATCATTCAATTTTGCACCAAATAAATCACAGGGACCATTTGTTGGGGCAATCATTTCACTGGCAAACTTCCCACCCTCGTCAAGGATAGCTGCCACCATATCTTCAGACGCATCTTCAAAGCCCGGGAGCTTGTCCCACTCTTTCATGCTGCTGATTGTTTCTAGGACAAAACTGATCTCTTCTAGGGGAGCCTTATAATCAGTCATAACTTATACCTCCATACTCATTAGAACATTACACTTGCGATATTATCATCATCAAAGTATTCAAAGAACATAGCCTTTTTATCACGTACATCAAGGATTATAAGAGTGATCATTAAAGAAAATGCTGCAGGTGCGAAGGAAAAAGCCCTAGACCTCCTCTCTAATGGAGAGTTGGTTGCCATTCCCACTGAGACTGTCTACGGCCTTGCCGCTGATGCCAGCAATGAGCAGGCTGTTGCTCTAATTTATGCCGCCAAGGGTCGCCCTTCATATAACCCTTTAATCTGTCATGTTTCTGACATAGAAATGGCTGCGCGTTATGTTGATATTAAGACAACCGCCCAGAAATTAATCGACAAATTTTGGCCAGGTCCGCTCACATTTGTCTTACCGCGGAAGCAGAATTGCAGCCTTGCCAAAGCAGTCTCTGCTGGTCTTGATACTCTTGCTGTGCGCTGTCCACAAAATGAGACCATCCGAGCACTTATTGCAGAACTGAATAAACCAATCGCGGCACCCAGTGCCAACCCATCAGGCAAAATTTCTCCAACATGTGCCGCAGATGTAGAGGAAGGTCTGGGAAGTAAAGTCAGCCTCATTTTAGACGGTGGGCCTTGTGTTGTTGGCTTAGAATCGACTATTATTTCCATTGAAAACAATAAGATATCTCTTCTTAGACCTGGAACAATTCAGAGTGATGAAATTGCAGCTGTCGCAAAGTGTCCTGTTTTTGATCGTGAAGGATCAGAAATTACGGCTCCGGGGCAACTGAGCTCGCATTATGCTCCGAATACTCAAGTGACATTAAAGTATAGTGGACCACCTAATGACGATATATTCATTATAGGGTTTGGTGATAATCAAGGAAACCTGAATTTATCGGCAAAGGGTCATTTAGAGGAAGCCGGCCGAAATCTCTTTGCCAGTTTAAGAAAAGCTGATCAGGCTGGGAAAAAAGCCATTGCGGTTGTACCTATCCCTGCAACGGGTATTGGCATCGCCATAAATGATCGTTTGAAACGCGCTGCCGCACCCAAGGATCACGCATGACAATCAAGACTGAACATCTAAGAGATTTCAAAGCCTTGCTGCCTGAAAATCAGTGGACAGAGGATCAAAATATTATCGCCCCTCACTTAAGTGAATGGCGCGATAAATTTCATGGGTCGACCCCCCTGATGTTGATGCCCATGTCTACTGCTGATGTGCAAAAAATTCTAATTTTGGCCAACAAAGCAGAAGTAAACCTCTCTATTCAAGGGGGCAATACAGGATTGGTTGGGGGTAGTACTCCTGGATTAGAGAACAGAGAAGAAATCCTGGTCTCCCTAAAAAAGATGTCTCGTGTAGAGGCACCTTGCTCTGATACGATGACCATAACAGTGGAAGCTGGGGCCATTTTATCGACCGTTCACACAGAAGCAGAGCCTTATCATTTCCCTCTATCGCTCGCGTCAGAAGGCTCCTGTACAATTGGCGGGACGATGGCAACCAATGCAGGCGGCATTCATGTTATTCGTTACGGCACGATGCGTCATTTGGTTGCTGGTATCGAAGCTGTCTTGCCTGACGGCACTATTTTTAGCAACCTTGGTGGCTTAAAAAAAGACAACACGGGCTTTGATCTACAAAATCTACTTATTGGCTCTGAAGGAACGCTAGGAATAATCACAAAAGCAAAGCTAAAGCTTTTTCCAAAACCAAACACTCTTGTTACGGGGTGGCTCTCTGTCCATGACATTGATAAGTGCCTGCCTTTAATGAATGCTTTACAAACACTCTCAAATCAAGGGTTGCACGCCTTTGAAGTGATGGGCAAGACTGGCTTAGACTTTGTGGAAAAGCACATGGCGGGCAAAGCACCCGTTTCCCAGCTTGCCCCATGGTCAATTCTATTTGATATTGAGATTGAAGGTCCTGACAGCCTTGAAAAGGCACTGGCTGAATGTTTGGATAGCGGGGCCATCACTGATGCCGTCATTGCCCAAAATAAAGCACAACAAAAGGCTCTCTGGGCTTTAAGAGAAAATCTTTCAGAAGCCCAAAAGTATGAAGGGGGCAGCATAAAGCATGACATTAGCCTACCACTTGAGCAGCTTGCATCCTTCATGAAACAGGCCCCACATAGAATTCAATCTATTGTTAAAGGGGCGCGACCAACCCCCTTTGGGCATTTTGGGGATGGCAATCTCCATTACAACATCATGCAACCCGAAACCATGGCTAAAGAGACATTTTTAAACCACTGGCCAGAGATGAACGCAGCCATCCATGACCTAGTCTGCTCCATGAAGGGATCCATCTCTGCAGAGCATGGTATTGGTACCCTTAAACGTGAAGAACTAGCTTTGAGACATCCGGAAAAAGTTGCTGCTTTCAAAAAAATAAAAGCAGCTCTTGACCCTAAGGATATCTTAAACAAAGGACGCGTAATTTAAAGAGAGATTGATCATAAAAAAAGCAGGCCGAAGCCTGCTATTTTATAAAGAATGGTGATCCCTACGGGACTCGAACCCGTGTTTCCGCCGTGAAAGGGCAGCGTCCTAGGCCACTAGACGAAGGGACCGCTATTCTTATGCTTGGTTACTCTGACCACTCAGATATGGTGATCCCTACGGGACTCGAACCCGTGTTTCCGCCGTGAAAGGGCAGCGTCCTAGGCCACTAGACGAAGGGACCAAATAACCAATCTGTTACTCATTTCTGGGCAACGAGAGGCTTGTTAAAGGTTTCCCCTCGTTTGGTCAACCTCTTTTTACATTATTCTGCAATAATTTTTCAATTTTCTTGATAGGACCCTTCTTCCCCATCCATTGCGGGGAATTTACCTCTGTAGAAGCCTTTAGCAAGAGGCCAGATCTTCTAGTGTCATCTCAACAGATTCACGCCCCCCCCAGGTGTTGACTTTCACCTTTCCAACGATATGAAATTTTTTGCCAATCCCCCCTTCTAAGCTGTTTCCAAGAGGCTCGCCTAAACTTCTAAAAGCCATGGCTTTCATCGAGGATCCATCTTTAGATGTAAAAATTGCCCGCATGTGATTCTGCCCGACAACATCAACCTTTGTGAGGGTCACATGTGAAAAAGCAAGTTTAGGCCCAGGGTTACCAACACCGAATGGTCCCACCTTTTCAATATCCTCGATCATTTGAGGTTGGCAGGCCATAAAGGTTGTCACAGTATCAATTTCAAGGGTGCGAGTCTCTGAAGCCTTAGAGACTGCTTCAGCCATATGGGCCCCGAGAAAGTGTTCCAAGTCATCCAAACGATCCTCCATCACTGTTAAGCCGGCGGCCATTGCATGCCCGCCTCCTTTCACAAGAATTTCTTTCGCCTGAGCTTCTAGAACTGCAGCGCCCAGATCAACACCCGTGATGGATCGTCCTGATCCTTTGGCTTCTCCATTCTCTTCAATTGCTAACACAAAAGCTGGTTTGTTGTATTTTTCCTTCAAGCGGCTTGCAACAATACCGATAACCCCAGCATGCCAGCCTTTTGCAGCGACAAAAACCAAAGTTTCGGGACCACCATCTGGCCCGTATTTTTTTGTCATCATTGAAAAGGCTTCATCGAGCACATGTGCCTCGATAACTTTGCGATCTTGGTTATAACCATCTAATTTATCTGCAATTTGGCGTGCAGCTTGATAATCGTCTAAAGCCAGCAATCTCGCACCGAGGCCAGCCTCTCCCACGCGGCCTCCAGCATTCACTCTGGGCCCTAAGACAAAACCAAGATGATATGCATTCGGAGCTTCGTCTACACGACCAACGTCAGAGAGAGCTACAATGCCTGCATTTTGACGCTGGGCCATAATCTTCAACCCTTGCTTAACAAAGGCTCTATTGACGCCTGTGAGGGGCACTACATCACAGACTGTGCCCAAGGCAACAATATCCAAGAGAGACAACAAATTGGGTTCTTTTATCTGCTGAGATGAGAACCAGCCTCGTTCACGTAATCCTTTATTGAGTGCGACTAAAAGCATAAAAGTAACACCCGCAGCTGCCAATTGTCCGTAGTGACCACTCTCATCTAATCTGTTGGGATTCACAACGGCAACAGCTTTTGGAAGCGTTGTTTCGGCTTTGTGATGATCAACCACAACAATGTCCAGGCCCAAATTAAACGCATCTTCTAGAGGTTGAAATGACAAGGTGCCGCAGTCGACTGTGATGACAACTTTCGCCCCTTTGCTATGAAGGCGTGTCAGAGCAGCCGTGTTAGGGCCATAGCCTTCAAGATTGCGGTCTGGAATATGAACCATCATCTGCCGATTGATCATTCTAAAATACCGAATGAGAAGTGCTGATGATGTGGCACCATCCACATCATAATCACCGAAAACTGCGACCTTTTCCTCTCTTTCAAGAGCTTGGCATAATCGATCAACCGCCTTATCCATATCCAAAAATTCATTCGGGTCAGGCAAACTATTTCTCAAGCTTGGCTCATAAAATTCTGCCGCATGCTCTATGTCTATATTGCGCGCGGCGATAATTTGCCCAACGATTGGGGAAACACCGAGAAGGTCTGCGATCGCCTCTGCATGTCTTGAGATAAAGGGCTTCAAAGACCATCGCTGGCCAAGACTAGAACGGCGAACACCTAATAAAGTATCCGCCGTGTCATCACTATTTTTTATCGTATCATGAGTCATTCACTCAGATTAACTAGTCTTCATCAGGATGGAAAGCTTTAATCCAACGAACTGTTTTGGTTTCAGACCGCATAATGATTGTTTCTGTTGTGAACCCTCCAGGTTTACGACGCACACCTTCAAGCAATGAACCATCTGTCACGCCTGTTGCAGCAAAGATAACTTCCTTACTGGCGAGTTCAGTCAGTGTATATTTACGGTCTAAATCCTTAATACCCCATTTGCGTGCTCGAGCGCGCTCATCGTCGTTTCTAAAAAGTAAACGGCCCTGGAATTGCCCGCCAATACATCGTAATGCCGCAGCAGCCAGAACGCCTTCAGGAGCACCACCTGCCCCAATATATAAGTCAACACCGGCTTCTTCATTGGTGGTATCAATAACACCTGCGACATCGCCGTCGCCAATAAGTTTCACACCGCACCCTAGACTGCGAAGTTCTTTAATTTTATCAACATGACGCGGGCGATCAAGGACACAGACTATCATTTGATCAATCGTTTTGCCTTTTGCTTTGGCAACAGATCTTACATTTTCTTCCACTGACTTATCTAAATCTATAACACCTTCTGGAAGACCACCGCCAACAGCAATTTTATCCATGTAAACATCAGGTGCATTCAACAGACCGCCTTTCGGTGCCGCTGCAATAACAGCAAGAGCATTTGGTTGACCCTTTGCACATATTGTTGTGCCCTCAAGAGGATCCATAGCAAGATCAACATCTGCTCCGCCAGAACCAACTTCTTCTCCGATGAAAAGCATTGGCGCTTCATCGCGTTCACCTTCGCCGATTACAACAGTGCCATTGATCGGCAGAGTATTGAGGGAATTTCGCATGCCTTCAACGGCTGCAGCATCTGCCGCTTTTTCGTCACCGCGTCCAATGAGCCCCGCACAAGATAAGGCAGCAGCCTCTGTAACGCGAGCAAATTCAATGACGAGATCTCTACCTAAATGGGTCGAGCTCATAATATATCTCCTTTATGTCAAATCATGCCTCACACTATTTGGGACCAGTGAGACAAAATTATGAATGCCTAATGACACATTTACTAAACTTTGGCAATCCTTAGAACCACAGGTTTGTCTAATATTTTCATTTCATTTATGGCATGTAGTTTCTCTATCGCTGTGTGAACGGCGCTTCCTTGAATTGGGTGCGTCGTCAGAACCATATATACACCGCCGTCTTCAGCAGATCCAAGCTGGATCATACTTTCAATGGAGACATTAGAATCACGAAGGACTGATGTTATTTCAGCCATTTTTCCAAGTTCATCAATCACACGAAAACGAATATAATAACTGCCTACATGTTCATCGCTTGAAACAGGAATAAGTTTTTTCAATTCATTTGACGGTACACCAAAAGCCGGACGGTTATTCCCACTTGCATAATCAACCACATCGGCCATGACGGCACTGGCTGTAGGTAATTCACCTGCGCCAGCCCCAATATAGACGGTTTCTCCAACAGCATCACCATAGACTTGAACGGCATTTGTCGCTCCAGAAACATTTGCAAGAGCCGTTTCCAAGGGAACCATGGCCGGGTGAACATGTTGTTCAATACCAGTCTCTGTACGGCGTACACTGCCGAGAAGTTTAATCGTATAGCCAAGCGTTCTCGCATAATCGATATCGACGGAAGCAATCGCTCTAATGCCCTCGCATTCAATGGCGGCAAAGTCTGGCTCTACACCAAAGGCTAAGGCTGCTAATATCGCTGTTTTATGGGCTGTATCAATACCGTCCACATCAAAAGTGGGGTCGGCTTCTGCATAACCTAGACGCTGCGCATCTGCGAGAACTTCTTCAAACCCAAGGCCCTCATTCTCCATGCGTGTAAGGATATAATTACAGGTTCCGTTTAAAATGCCCCGCAGATTACTCATCTGATTGCCAGCAAGTCCCTCTTTTAGGGCTTTAAGAATTGGAATGCCGCCTGCAACAGCTGCTTCGAAAGCAAGGAAGCTATCATGTTCTTCAGCAAGTTTAGCCAATTCTTTTCCATGAATAGCAATCAAAGCCTTATTTGCAGTCACAAAGGCTTTGCCTTTTTTAAGTGTATTTCTAGCCAGTGCCAAAGCTGTCCCATCACTGCCCCCGACAAGCTCAATAACAACATCAACACCGTCATGGTCAGCCAGCGAAGTCGTGTCATCTACCCAGGCATAGGACGACAGATCCACGCCTCGATCTCGGTTTCTATCTCGTGCAGAAACTGCAACAATTTCCACCGTTCGGCCTGAGCGTTGCTCAAGCATGGCAGTATGTTTCTCAATAATACGAATAACGCCCACGCCAACAGTCCCTAGACCGGCGATGGCAACCCCAATGGCATTGTTTTTATCAGACATGAGCTTACTCCAAGACTTATACTTTAGGTAAAAGTGGCGCTAGCACGATTCCCATAACAGGTCCAGCCAAAAGAAAGAATTTAGCAATATCACGCATCATTCTATTGCATTAAAAGCGCTTCTTGATAACATAAGATCAGGCCGCGTTTTTTTGGAGCAATTTTATGTCTAATGAACAGAATGAGCAAAATAATTTTCCTTGGTCTGAAGAAGAATTAAAGACCCTCTCAGACATCATGGTCAAAGCTTCTGAGCAATCACAGTCATTATTCACTGAATATCTCAGCAAAATACCAACAGAATCGCCCCCATCAGGCATGCCTGATCCCTTTCATCTGATGAAAAACTATTTTTCTATGACGAATGAGATGATGAAGCATCCAGAGAAATTAGTAAGCCATCAAATGGCATTATTCGAAGATTATGGCCGCTTGTGGGATCATGCGACCAAAAAACAGGCGGGTGAAGACGTTGAAGATATCATCGATTCAAGCCGAGATAAACGTTTCAAATCAAAAGATTGGTCAGAAAACACGACCTTTGATTTCATAAAAAACTCTTACCTCCTTCTCTCAAAACATATTTATGCGTCCCTCGAAAGCCTTGAAGGCATTGATCACCATGAGAAAGAGAAGATAGACTTTTTCACCAAACAAATGGTGGATGCCTTTTCGCCTAGTAATTTTATCATGACCAATCCCGATGTTCTGAAGGAGACGATGGAAACAAAGGGGGAAAACCTGATGAAAGGCATGCAAAATATGATGCATGACCTGCAGGAAGGTCAGAACAGTGTACCCCTCATCTCAATGGTGGATAAAAGTCAATTCGAAGTGGGAAAGAATGTTGCGGTTACTAAGGGTAAAGTCGTTTTCAAAAATGATCTGATAGAGCTTATTCAGTATGCGCCGACCACAAACAAGATTAAAAAAGCACCGATGGTCTTCTTCCCGCCCTGGATCAATAAATATTACATTCTTGATCTAAACGAAAAGAAATCCATTGTTCAATGGTTGGTCAATCAAGGGTTCACAACTTTTATGGTCAGCTGGGTTAATCCAACGGCAGAACACCGTGATAAAGGTTTGGATAACTATCTTCAAGAAGGCTATCTTGAAGCTTTAAAGGTTGTGCAAGAAATCACGGGTGAGAAAGCGATCCATACAACGGGCTATTGTGTGGGCGGCACCATGCTGACCGCAGCCCTTGCCTATTTACAGGCAACCAATCAAGCTGAGATGATTAAATCAGCCTCTCTCTTCACAACGCTTACCAACTTTGATGATGCAGGCGAACTTCTGACTTTCATCGATGAAGAACAAGTCGCTGGGATAAAATCTATGATGGCTTCCCAAGGCTATATGGACGGCAAAGCCATGGCTCTGACGTTTAACATGCTAAGATCCAATGATTTAATCTGGTCATATCTGATTAATAATTATCTCTTAGGGAAAGAACCAATGGCCTTTGATCTTCTCTATTGGAATTCTGACAGCACAAATCAGGCCGAAAAATGCCACAGCGAATATTTAGAAAACATGTATCTTCATAATAAATTGAAAGATCCTGAGGGGGTGACATTATGTGATGTACCCCTAGACCTGTCTCAGATTGACACGCCGCTCTATATCCTCGCAACTGTGGATGATCATATTGCCCCAGCACAAAGCGTTTATTCTCTTAGAAATCGTGTAAAAAGCCCTGCTCGCTTTGTATTGGGGGGAAGTGGTCATATCGCCGGGGTGATTAACCCTCCGCTTGCAGATAACACGGGGGGTAAATATTGGTATATGGTGAATGATGCAAAAGCTGATACTTTAGATGACTATATGGCTAACACAGAGAAGCATGAGGGCAGTTGGTGGCCTGACTGGCTCACTTGGCTGAATAAACGCAGTAAAAGACAGACAGAGCCGCGTATTCCTGGGGAAGGCCCCTATCCTGCCCTTGAAGATGCCCCTGGCAGTTATGTTAAGGTTAAAGCCTAACAGACTGAAGGCCTAACAGACTGAGATTAAAAAAAGGCATCCAAAATGAATGCCTTCACCAAAAACCCTATCTGGCAGATAGCTTACTTAAAGTTATCTGCATAAGCCTGAAAACGCACACGACGACTTTGCTGTGGCTTTACATCGTAGTCGATCCCTTTACGCTTTGCATAGGCTTCTGCTTCGTCTTGTGACGGAAAAGAAAGCTTCACTTGTTGTAGGGCGTCTTTAGTCCCGGTCCACCCCATCAGAGTTTCAACAGCCTTTTGACCCGCAGGTTCATACTCTAGAACCCACTTATCAGAACCACGAGAGCCAGATTGAGTTACACTTTTAGAAGGGCAGTAAATACGTGCTTTCATCATTCAAACCTTATTTTATAAGATATTAGATTTCAACTTTGGAGTACCACAAAAAACCATCTGCGCAAATCATATTTAGCTGGAAAGGTAAAAAACAGCCGCTCCATAACAAATTAAAAGCTTAAAATTCTGCTATACTTTCTTATGACTGCCCTTCATTAAGGGGAAGTTCTTTAATGTTTTGCTGCTCCATAATGGCCTCCACAGAAGCCAAGACTCGTTTAACTTGCTTGTAATGATACATTCTAAATTCTGACATCTCATGGGTTCGCCACGTTATATTACTCACAATATTTTTAAATTTTTTATTTTGAGAGATCTTTTCGAAATCAAATACTAAAGTGGCTTGATTACGTGCTACTGATTTCACATAGTAGAAATCTATTAAGGGGGACGTAATAGTGCTATTAAGGTCTTCAATACTATTAAGGATATTTTTGCGCCGGTAGTAAGCGTCTTCCAGATTACCAAGATCCTTCAGCAAGGTCTTATCCTGAATAATACTAAGCAAGCCAGTAGACTTTAATTCTTCAAAGGTCTGCCAGCTGAGAGCCAGCTCATTTCTGAATCCCAAATAAAAAAGGCCCGTTGAAAATACCTGTAAATCTTTCTCTTCCAGCTTTCCTTCATCAAGGCTCTTTTTAATGATCATTTCCGACTGATAGCGTGCTTCATCCCACCGGATATTATACTCGGTATTTTTAATCGTCGTTGTTAAATCACGATGAAGTCTGGCAATATATTCTTGCTCTAAACTTTCTTGCTTTTTACCTTCGTTCCAATTGGTAACCTGCATGCCAAGAAAAATACCAACGATGACAACAATGACATCCAGCCCAACAGCAACCCAATTCTGCTCTGAAACATGTTTAATAAATTTACGTAAAATCATCCCTACACCCCTCACCCTTCATCAGAGAACAATAGACTAATGTATTTTGAGAAGCTTGTAAAAACAGAAAGATACCCAACAAAAAAGCCTCACTGTTTCCAGTGAGGCTTTTTGAATGCTCGAGGTTTGGGTCTCTCAAGCGATCGTCGTATTTTCTCCCGAAGGAGAAGATGGTCGGGGAGACAAGATTCGAACTTGCGACCCCCTGTACCCAAAACAGGTGCGCTACCAGGCTGCGCCACTCCCCGGCGCGGGTGTGTATCTATGACCTACGGCGTATAAATGCAAGGGGAAAAATCAATTTTCGTGAAAAATCTTACAAAAACTTACTTTCCTGCTGATTTTTAGTGCTTTCGGATAAGATTATTACCCGTATTCTTTACCAGCACGATGTTTGAAAATACCAGAAACTGTGAATATAATCTTCGAATCTATCATCAATTGCCCCTCTAAGAAGGCGAGTGAGCCTGTACGCTTTACCATCCATGCTTTTCCAGTGACCCAGGCCCCTACAGGGGCTCTCCCTAAAAACTCACTGGTCATCTTCACTGTGACAAAGGGCGGGGGTAATCGCTTAAAGACTGCGGTGGCAAGAAGAACATCTGCAAATGTCATCAGCAAGCCTCCGTGAGCCATTGCTCCCGCATTGGTATGCTTAGGCAGCACACGAAAGCCACGCTCCCATTGCTCATTCCCCTTCTCGTCCGTATAAATCCGTTCAAAAATTGGCCCTGCATGGCAGGCATATTCGCTGTGGCTTGTAATAGCGTTAAAACCGTCAGGGGCCTCTGAGGCGACTAAATCCTCTGCGTTATACTCAAAAACAGGAAACATCTTACCACTGCGCCTTTAAACGCCAGCTCAGCGGCACTTTAATTGTATCCCCGACCTTAATCCCTAACTTATCAGACAGCCCTCCTTTAATTTCAAGAACAGACATGACTTTCCCCTCACTAGGGCGAGAGTCGTCATTCAATGTCGGTACATTTTTTTGGATGCTGTCAATGCGGCCATTGCGCTTGATATAGATGATATCTAAAGAAATATATGTATTCCGCATCCAAAATGACCGCTTACTTTCATTTGGGTAAATGAAAAGCATGCCTTCTGTGTCTGGCATTTCTTTCACATACATAAGTCCCTGTGCACGAGTTTCGCGGTCTAGGGCTAGTCGCACTTGAAAAGTCACTTCTTTCTCTGCTGTTTTAACTGTAAGAGGAAAATAACTTTCCTTTTCTTGAGCCTGAACAAAGAAACTGTTGATGCATAATAAAGAAAGTGCAAAGAAAAGGCGCATTGAGTGCTGCATAAATGATCCTATAAAAAATGCCATGGTTAGGGTCCATGGCATGAATATACGTTAAATGTGGCAACATTCCAGATCTATTATCCAGAGCCCAATATTTTATAACTTAAAATAACAAGTCTTAAGCATCCCCAGGCAATGCAATTTGTGCAACAAGCGGACCACGTTCCCCTTCACCAATTCTTACCCTTACTTCTTGCCCCGGTTCAAGTTCAGTCAATCCAGCACGACGAAGGGTTTCAATATGTACGAAGATATCTTGATCTCCAGATCCACAAGAAACAAAACCATAGCCCTTCACTCGGTTGAACCATTTTACTGTGACATCTTCAAAATCTTTTGAGACAGTAACATCCATACCAGGATGCGAAAAAGAGGTTCTGCCAAAATCTTCTGGGGATACTGCTGTTGAAAGGTCCAAAGAGACCACTTCAACGGCCTGCCAGCCTCGATCACGCTTAGCCACAAAACAATTGACGGTTGTCCCTTCTGGCACACTTCGTCGACCAACTTCTCTTAATACTGAGAAATGCAACAAAATATCACTAGAAATTTCTTCTGGGCCTTCGATTTCAATAACCTCTGGCACGACAAAGCCAAAACCTTTGACAGCATCAAACCATTTTACTTTTCCAGAAAGCTTGCATAACTCCCCATCATGCTGCTCCTGAGCCGCCATAGCTTGCTCTTCACTCATGGTACTTCCCCTACCCTACTCGTTACAATTTATTCCTCGACGCATTAAATGCTTAACAAAGTGTAAACAAATAACTCCTTGGCCTGCAACAAAAAACCGCAATAAGAGGCCTTCGCTCTATATTTCAGCATAAATTCGAACTGATTCGTCTAAAAATATACTCAAAGAACAAAAAAAAGGAGCGACTCGCGCTCCTTTTTAGAAAATTTGGGTTTAAACCCTTATCTAGTGATCTCCACCGGAGTTGCCTTGTCCAGGCAGTCCTTCATGGTGCTGGATCATATTATTCTCATACATCCAGTCTGTCGCAGGCTGAAGGTAATTGGCAACCATAATATAACCAACAATTGACATTACAATTGTATAAGGCAGCGCCATAACAACCATCTTCATATAAGACAGGCGAATAAGCGGTGCAACTGCTGATGTAAGCAAGAACAAGAAAGCTGCTTGACCATTTGGTGTCGCAACCGAAGGAATGTTTGTTCCAGTGTTAATCGCAACAGCAAGCATATCAAATGTTTCACGGTCAATACGACCAGTAGCTGCGGCTTCAACCATTTGATTGATGTAGACCGTCGCCACAAATACATTATCTGAAATCGCTGATAAGATACCGTTCGCTGCATATAGGAAAGTCACTTGAGTTGAGCCCTCTTGTGAGAGAACAAATTCTGTGATGGGCGCAAACAAGCCCTGATCTGCAATGACACCAACAATGGCAAAGAAAACAACCAGCAAGGCAGTGAAAGGCAAGGCCTCTTCAAATGCGTGACCAATCTGATGCTCTTCAGTGATACCAGTTAGGACTGTGCCAAGAACGATAATTGAGAGACCGATGATCCCGACTGGGGCCATATGTGTTAGAAGACCAATGATCAACCAAACACCAACAACCCCTTGCATGACAAGTGACGCTTTATCTTTTGGCGTGCGGCGCTCGTCTTCATACTGATCATAGTCCGCAATAACATTCATCACTTTTTCGGGGATTTTACCGCCGTAACCAAATTTACCACTCATCTCAAGTAGGGCACATGTGATAAGACCCGACACGAGAACAGGTAATGTTACAGGTGCCATGCGCATGAAGAATTCGATGAAATCCCATCCTGCTTTTGTACCAATTACAATATTCTGCGGCTCACCAACAATTGTACATACGCCGCCTAAAGCCGTACCAACTGCTGCGTGCATCATCAAAGATCTAAGGAAAGAACGGAATTGCTCTAGGTCGTCGCGGTTCAGCGATTCAACAGAGCCATCATTTTTATGATCATGGTCATGGGTGAAGTGCTTACCAGAAGCCACTTTATGGTAAATTGAGTAGAAACCAATGGCAACAGTGATGATCACTGCTGTTACTGTCAACGCATCAAGGAAAGCAGAAAGAAATGCCGCTGCAAAAGAGAAAAGCAGTGAAAGAGCCACTTTATTCCTTATGTTTACAAGCATCTTTGTAAAAAGGAATAAGATCAATTTCTGCATGAAGTAAATCCCTGCAACCATGAAGACAAGCAATAGAATAACCTCTAAATTGCCTACAATTTCATGCTCCAGAGTTTTGATCGACGTCATACCTAAAGCGATCGCCTCAAAGGCAAGAAGCCCTCCAGGAAGCAGTGGATAACACTTGAGTGCCATCGCAAGACAGAAAATAAATTCTAAGACAAGAACCCAACCTGCAACATATGGATCAATGCTGAATAGAATTGGATTGATAATAAGAAAAGCAAGGATTGTAAGCTTGTACCAATTCGCAGAGTGACCCATGAAATTCTGCCAATATGGATTGTTAGTAATTCGACTACTCATTGTAAGTCCCTTTTTCAATTACAGACCGTCCCTTCAAGTGATAGCTCAAAGAGGGAATTAATGCTGCTTGTATAATTACGCAGAGTAGAATTCAAGCAAAACTGGATTTTACCCTAAAAAAATACAGCTTAACAAGTGCTTGCCTAAGATCGAGAAAGGGTTTTTAATGCCAGCCAATCGTAAAAGGGAGAGAGAGAGATGATTAAAATTTTCACCCTAGTCGTTACTCTGTTATGTTTGTCTTTAACGGCTTATTCAAAAGAAAAACACCCCTATGTATTCATCCTAGGCACGGCTCAAGATGCTGGTTACCCTCAAGCAGGATGCTATAAAAGCCATTGTTTACCGGGATGGGCGGACAAAGACAAAAGACGCACAGCTATCTCTATCGCTTATGTAGATCAAACACAGAAAAGCTATATCTTTGATGCCAGCCCTGATTTTCCTGAGCACATGTACCGCCTTCATCAGCAACCTTTCTCCCCTTCACTTTCCGGAATCTTTATCACTCATGCTCATATCGGCCATTATACGGGGCTTATGTATCTGGGGCACGAAGCCATGGGTGCCTTAAAAATGCCCGTCTTTGTCATGCCCAAAATGAAGCAGTATATTGAGACGAATGGGCCCTGGTCACAACTGGTAGAGAAGAGAAATATTACTTTATTTGAACTTTCAAATGAAAAAACATATCGCTTAAGCAAAACGTTAGCCGTAACACCTTTGCTTGTCCCCCACCGAGATGAATACAGTGAAACTGTAGGCTTTCATATTCAAGGACCACGCAAATCTGCTTTATTCATTCCCGATATCAATAAATGGCATTTATGGCGTAAAGATATTCGTGAAGAAATTAAGAAAGTTGATTATGCATTGATTGATGCAACGTTCTTCTCAGGGGATGAATTGCCCGGTAGAGATATGTCCAAAATTCCTCACCCAAGCGTCAAAGAAAGCATGACCCTCTTTCAGTCTCTTTCAAATAAAGATAAGAATCGAATTTGGTTTATCCATATGAACCACACAAATCCTTTGCTCAACGCTGAAAGCTCTGAAAGTAAACAGGTTATCAAGGCAGGATACAATATTGCAAGAGAAGGCATAAAACTGCCCATGTAGGACACTCAACCGATCAACTTATCCATATAAAATATCTTCAAGCTCCTCTACGGAGGAAACTTTTAGTACTTTATGGACCTGCTCCATCGAATGGCCTGCCCTTAGCATTGAGGCCAAGTCTTTTTGCTCTCGATCTTCAGACTTATGACGCATTCTGAACGGGCCAAAACCACGTTTACGGGCATAAATTATGGCTGCCCTTAAATCAGCATCCTCGCCGCGTTCCTCTTCTAGGTCTTTAAAAGCATATGAAATATCTTCTTCAGACAATCCTTTATGATAGAGATAGTTTTTGATAGCCCGTTCTGATTTCCCGCTCAGATGCATAGAAAGCGCTTTTTGACTTGCGTAGCGTTGATCATTCACAAAGCCAAGATTTACACACTTATCAGCAGCCTGCTTAATCCATTCCTTTTCTTCTTGGGAAGGCGGGCTATGGTCTTCGTGCCTGCGTCTCACCTTACGATCAAGAACACGCTCCAAATTCTTACGGCTCGAGCTATAGCGCTCCAGGTAAAAAAGTGCTGCCCTTTCAAGATAAGCCGCTGTAACAGGTTTTTTTCGCTTTTCCATTACAGTGCTCTTAAAACATCAAGGAACCGATCCACTTCCTCTTGCGCAGTCATATATTGCGGGGAAATGCGGATCAAACTATCAATATTTCTTGCCTCAAGGTCTAACCGAGTATGAAAGACTGAAGCGACATTGACAGCAATCCCTTGCTTTTCAAATGCCGCTTTAGCATCACCAGCCTCAAGTCCGTCCTTATTAAACGTAATAATCGCCCCCTCGCTTCCTGGAGGACAGCCGATTGTAACATTATTCATCGCCTCAAGTTGACGTCTAATGTAGTTAGAGACCAGTCGTGTTTGATCTGTCAAAGCCTGAATACCCATCTGATGGAATTCACTCAAGGCGTTTCTAAAACCTAAGACCGTCATCACGGACCGCTCCCAAGCTTCGAAAAGTCTTGCATCGTCACGGCATTTTATCTCGAATGTCGCCTCCCAACTGGCAGAATTATTTGTCATAACAACAGGATTTAAGGCCTTCCTAGCCTTTTCAGATGCATATAAGAACCCAACACCCCGAGGTCCCCGTAAAAATTTCCGAGCTGTACCGCTAGCCATATCAGCCCCTACAGTTTGGAAATTAACAGGGATATGCCCTGCTGCCTGACAGGCGTCCAATAAATAGAGAGCATTTTTACGTGCCGCAATTTCACCCACTTTTGAAGCCGGTAATATTTGGCCACTACTCGAGCCAATCCATGTCAAGGCAATCAGAGCTGTATTCTCATCAACTAATTGATCAAAATGATCTAAATCGATATCTCCATTGTCTAGCCTGTTAGCAATTCTAATCTCATACCCACGCCTTTTTTGGTCATGAACCATGGCAACAAAATTTGCACAATATTCAGTATGAGCCGTAACGATGTTTTGTCCTTTATCGATTGGGGTGCTGTAAAATAATTTTGTCCAGCTATCGACAGCGCTGCCAGTCAAGGCGTAGTCAGATGACGCCGCACCAAAGCATTTTGCAAGAAGCGAATAGGTATCTTCTAGTTCTTCAGCCACTTGTTCTTGAGCCACATAGCCTGCAACTTGCGCTTCCAAAGCCAAATGCTGTTGCATCCTCGCAACAGTTTGCTTAGATAAAAATGAGGCACCTGCATGATCAAGATGAACTCGAGATCGGTCGAAATCCGCATTTTTCCTTATATTTTCGATATCTAGTTCAGGGTGTGAGAGGATTTTATCCGTCATTGTTTAGCCTTAATTGATCCATAATTGTTGCAGTTAAGTTGATATTACAGAAGAAAAAACTTGCGAATTTACGCACGAAAATGTAATTCAAAAATATTAAAGAAGTGAAATTAGGGGTTCGTCAAGGGTTTTAAACCTGAACATCTATATATCAAAAGATTATTGCCTAAGGGATGGCCTTGAGGCAAATTTTGGAATATAGTGGTATTTTATTGCATGTAAATTACAATGAAATCCTGATTAATACTGAGTGAACTAGTATAAACAGAAAATGGGTGGCCCTGATTTATGACAGAACCAACCCCTAGTGTGGATAAAAGTCTTAAACGTCGTTTCTCTGATTTTGAAACGCTTGTTGAAGCTGTTGAATATGCAGCTCAAGGAAAACGTGGACTTAATTTTTATGACGCACGTGGAAATCTAAAACGATCTCTTCCTTACTCAGAAATGCGTGACATGGCTGAAGCTATGGGCCGTAAACTCGTAGGAATGGGATTTGAAAAAGGCGCTAGAATTGCGATGATTGCAGAAACCTCTGCTGAATTTGTCGCTTTTTTTATGGGCTGTGCCTATGCATCAGTTCTTCCTGTTCCCATGCCACTGCCTACTTCATTTGGTGGAAAAGAAGGCTATGTTGCACAATTAAACGTGCAGCTTCAAAGCAGTAAGGCGAATGCTATTATGGCGCCCGCCTTCATGAATGAAATCCTTGAAGAAGCCAAAAAAGGGACCGACGTTACATTCACAGGTGACTGGGATCACTATATGGCCCAGGCCGGCGATGCAGACCCGCGTCTTCCCACCACAGAGGATGTGGCTTACCTACAATATTCTTCTGGATCGACACGTTTTCCCCATGGGATTGTCGTCACCCATAAATCGCTTATGGCCAATAACTATGGCATGGGCTATCACGGTGTGAATTTACAAGATGATGATAGAATAACATCATGGTTGCCTTTCTATCATGACATGGGACTTGTTGGGACGCTTTTAACATCTGTTACTTGTCAGTTAACAGCTGATTTTATTCCTACCGAAGAATTTGCACGCCGACCGTTAAGTTGGCTGCGTGTTTTGACAAAAAACAAAGGAACAATAAGTTATAGCCCTACCTTTGGCTACGACGTATGCGCTCGCAGAGCTGGAACACGTCAATCGGCCCTTGAAGAACTTGATTTATCAAGCTGGCGCATTGCTGGAATCGGAGCCGAAATGATCCGTCCTGATGTTATGCGCTTCTTCTTGGATACATTTAAACCTATCGGATTTAAGCAAACAGCCTTACTGCCAAGTTATGGACTAGCTGAATGTACTTTAGGCGTAAGTTTTGGGGATGTTGGCAAGGGCATAGAAATCGACCTGATGGACGAAAGCCTTCTAACAGGCGAAACGCATTTACTTGTAAATAATAGTGACGATGCACCGCGCATGCGAGAAGTTGTTAACTGCGGCAAACCCATGCCGGAGTATGAAGTAGAAATCAGATCCACTGAAGATGCTGTTCTAAACGAAAAACAAGTCGGGCAAATTTTTGTGCGCGGCACCTCTGTAATGCGTGAGTATTTTAATGACCCTGACTCTACTGCTGCCTGTCTAAGCGCGGATGGTTGGCTCAATACTGGGGATATGGGCTATCTTAAAAATGGCTATATTTACATTGTTGGTCGGGTTAAAGACATGATCATTGTAAATGGTAAAAACCACTGGCCACAAGATATTGAATGGGCTGCAGAGCAATTACAAGGCGTCAAAAGTGGCGATGTGGCTGCCATTTCTGTTCCTGGCGAACAAGCAGAGGAAATTCCTCTCATTTTGGTCCAATGTCGTGTCTCTGATACGGCAGAAAGATTGCGCTTTATTGATGAATTGAAAAAGCATGTGCAACGTGAAACTGGAATTAATGTGATTGTCGAACTCGTTGCACCCCGTGCCCTTCCCCGAACGTCTTCAGGGAAATTATCTCGTGTAAAAGCCCGAAATCAATTCCTTTCTGGTCAATTGCAAGCTTTAGCGAGTTAATCTATGCCTTCTGACTTTAATAAAACAGTCGCTCTCACAGGAGCGACTGGTTTTTTAGGGGCTTACCTCATCGATCATCTGGTCACTGAAGGCTATCATGTCAGAGCCCTTACCCGTCGCCCTCAAAAAGAAAAAGACGGCGTAACTTGGGTGACAGGGGATGTCGAACTTCCAGAATCTTTATCACTACTTGCTCAGGGAGCTAGCATCTTCATTCACGGCGCAGGCCTTACCAAAGCGCTGTCACTAGAAGGGTTCAGGCGTGTCAATAAAATGGGGGCTTGGAATGCATTGCAAGCTGCGAAACATTCAAAAGTTAAAAAATTTATCATGATATCAAGCATGGCAGCCCGAGAACCAAGCCTCTCGCATTATGCTTTAAGTAAATGGGAGGGAGATCAAGCTCTCCATACGTTTAAGTGGCCCTTTGATTGGATGATTATCAGGCCAGGCGGCATATATGGTCCAGGGGATTATGAATTCCTACCTATGTTCAAAATGGCAAAACAAGGCTTTCTCTTTGCTGCAGGCAGTCAGAATAATAGATTTGCGCTCATCCATGCCGATGATATGGCACGCATGATTGTTCAACAACTTTCCGAAGATTTCAACCAATCAACTATCGAAGGCGGCGATGCGAATTCACAGGGCTACACTGCTCAGGATTTGAAAAACAGAGTGGCGCCTCTCTATCCAAATGGTCAAATTAAAACGCTTACAATTCCGTGGCTTGTTTTGAAATTAATCGGTTATATCAATAGTTTAAAAGCTATTCTCACTAGAAAGCCCGAATTACTATCTCACAAAAAAATTAATGAACTAACGCATTCAGATTGGACAGTTCAGAGCCCCCCTCCGTTTCCATTTAAGCCAAAATACACACTAGAAGAGGGATTTAGCGAAACCATTAACTGGTATAAGCAAAAAAATTTGCTTTAATCTCTGCAAAACTATATAGAATTCATATTGTGTCCACATTTCTCCAGTAGCTGAGAAAAATCCTTAGATTTTATACTCTTCTTCTGAGTATAGTTGGATTCTAAACATTTTAATGAGAGTATGCGCTATGACTAACGAAGAAATTCGTACCAAAATTTATGAGCTAATCACCCCTCTCAACAAAAAGGGGATTTCTCTTAAACCAGAAACAACGTTTGCCTCCGATCTTGAACTGGATAGCTTAACAGTGATGGACCTTGTAGCGGATATTGAAGATGAATTTGACATCCTACTACCGATCAACAAATTACCAGAGCTTGAAACGATTCAACAAGTGGCTGATGCCGTTGAAGAAGACCTTGGTTAAACCACTCTCTCGCCTATCTTTCTAGTTAAGGAATAGTCATGGACCTATTAGATAAATTTGATTCAATCATTGAACTCAGAAAATCTTTGCCCTTTGAAAAAGCAGACCCTTTCACTGTTGTAATGGAGAAAGTTCTGTCTCAAACGAAAGCAGTCATTGATGGCCGGGAAACAGTTCTTGCTGGCACCAATAACTATATGGGAATGACTTTTAACGAAAATGCCTTAAATGCTGCAAAACAAGCTATTGATGATTTTGGAACAGGAACGACAGGGTCACGGGTTCTTAATGGTACCTATTCTAGCCATAAAGAGCTAGAATCCGTTCTCGCTGACTTTTACAACATGGACCATTGCATGGTCTTTTCTACTGGGTACCAGGCAAATTTAGGGATGATTTCAACCCTTGCTGGGAAAGATGACTATATTATTATTGACGCGGACAGTCATGCATCAATTTATGATGGGTGTGCGCTTGGGAATGCTCAAATAGTACGGTTTAAACATAATGACCTTGATAGCCTTGAAAAGCGCTTAAAGCGTTTGCCTGAAGATGCTGGTAAATTGGTTGTTGTAGAAGGTATTTATTCTATGATTGGGGATACAGCTCCCCTCAAAGAAATGCTTGAAATTTCCAAAAAATATGGTTGTACGACCCTTGTTGATGAAGCTCATTCCATGGGCTTTTGCGGCCCAAATGGTCGTGGAATCATGGAAATTGAAGGGGTAGAACATCTCACAGACTTTGTAGTAGGGACTTTTTCTAAATCGGTCGGTACTGTTGGTGGTTTCTGTACGTCAAATCACCCAAAGATGGATATCCTTAGAAGTGCTTGCCGTCCCTATATTTTCACAGCGTCTCTTCCCCCTAGCGTGATCGCTTCTGCTATCGCAGCCATTCAAACAATCAAGGCCGAGCCTTGGCGGGCTGAAAAACTGTGGGAAAACGCTCACGCTCTTCACAAAGGCCTTTTAGATGCTGGTTTTGACATGGCGACTGAAAAAGCTGAAAGCCCGATCATTGCCGTAAAATTAGATGATATCTTGATGGCAACGCGTTTTTGGGAAACGCTTCTCAATAATGGCGTCTATGTAAATATGGCTATCCCCCCTGCTACCCCTTCAGGCATAAACCTTATGCGGGTCAGTATTTCTGCGGTTCATAGCAGCGAAGAAATACAAGAAATCGTTAATGCCTTCGTCAAAACAGCCCGTGATTTACAAATGCAATTATAGAGTATAAAAAAAGGCAACTGAAATTCAGTTGCCTTTTTTATTCAATCTCTAGAACTTCTATCGTTTAATCGTCGCGGTGTACTTTTTCACTACGCTCGTGCGCTTCTTGTGCTTCAATAGTCATCGTAGCAATAGGACGTGCATCCAGACGACGAAGGTTAATTGGATCGCCCGAGACTTCACAGTAGCCATATTCACCTTCATCAATACGACCAATAGCCGCATCAATCTTTGAGATCAGTTTTCGTTGGCGATCCCGTGTTCTTAGTTCTACGCCCCAATCAGTCTCGCTTGAAGCACGATCAGCCAAATCTGGCTCACGCAGGTTATCTTGCTGCAGATTCTGAAGAGTCTCCGCTGATACGCGCATGATATCGTCTTTCCAGTCTTCAAGTTTGCGTCGGAAATATTCTAGATGTAGAGGATTCATAAACTCTTCATCGTTTGAAGGTTTATAGCCCGATGGTAACTCTATACGATCTATCACTGTGTGCTGTGTCATTTACTTTTCCCAAATGTGAATGTGCCACAAATCTACTAATAACTTGCCCAGTTGCGTGTATATAATGATTTAGTTAATAAAGTACAAGGATAATTAAATATTTCTTAATACTTTATATCCGTGTAATTATATTACAAAAATACAACGCGATATTCTCAATACAATTCAAACAGTTAAGAGTTTATTAACAAGGCAGGACGAGAATTCAATAGCCCAGCTTAGCAAGTTCTACTTCAGCGCGTAATTCGATATCCGCAAGAATCTCTGCTAATCTTGGGTCTTGCTGAGGCTGATTCTGTCTCCCTCGTGCCATATCCGCGAGTTGTCGTAAACGTGAGGCTGGGATTGCCCCAAGCAAGATGCCTTTGCGAATTTCCTCAAGCATGTCCAACATATCATTGGCCCTATGCAGACCTTTTGAGGGAGATTCAGTTGAATCTGGTACTTCTTGCAAGCCTAACAGAGGATTGACTTGCGAAATAGGCCCTGCCCCAGAGACACCTGAGGTAGCGTCAACATCTTGCCCAGAGGAAAGCTCTCGCGAAAAAGCAGCTGCATCGCCTTTTCCCGCTTTTGAGGATTTTTTAACATTCCCTGATTGAACACGACCTGGCCCAGATATTTTCATTATCAACCCGACTTATACTTAATTAAACTCTTGATACTCTTATATATCGTCCACGATCCATAAGATGAAGACACAGTATATAGCGCCTTATGCTGCTTGCCAAGTAAAGTCCTCTCAATAACTGGCATAATTCTCGCATATAAAAGCACAAGAAATAATAATGAGCCTGTTAACTAGGCAAATTTTGGCTTTAAAGGACTATAAAATGACCGCTTTGGTAAAGACATTCACAACAATCCTCATTGCAGCAACTGCAATCATTGTTGCGCCTTCCGCAGCTAATGCACAGCAACAAAACGCTGCAGAACAAGCTAAGCCAAAGCCGAAAGCCGAATTTTTACCAACGACACAAACCTCACGGATAAAAGACATTGTCACTTTTGAAAACCATCATGTGAATAAATTGATGGGCTACGGTGTTGTCATAGGTTTGAATGGCACCGGCGATACATTCAGAAACGTTCCCTTTGGTGAACTATCGATGGCGTCCATGCTAGAGCGCCTTGGTGTTAACATTAAAGGCGAAGAAATGAAGCCACGAAACGTGGCATTCGTCATAGTAACAGCTGACCTTCCTCCCTTTTCAAATAAGGGATCGGCGCTTGATGTCACAATCTCATCCATCGGAGATGCGAGCGATCTTAAGGGCGGCGAATTGGTTGCAACAACTTTGATCGGTGCAGACGGACAAGCTTATGCTCTCGCGCAAGGTGCGCTTACTGTTGGTGGTTTCACTGTAAAAGGTGATGATGGCGGCAGCATCACTCAGGGTGTCCCAACAAACGGTACCCTTACGAATGGGGCGATCATTGTCGCGGAAAATGATTTTGAGTTAGCTGAAATGCGCTCTATGAAAATATCGTTAAACAACCCTGACCTTACGACAGCTCGCCGGATCGAGTCTGCAATTAACAAGCGCTTAGGAAACAACCTCGCGCGGGCAACAGATCTTGCAACAGTAATGATGATCCGCCCTGTAGGGTACCCAATGCAAATGGTTGATTTACTTGCTGAAATTGAAAACCTTCGCGTTGTTCCTGACAATAAGGCCGTTATTACGATCAACGAACGTACAGGAACAATCACCATGAGCCAAGATGTACGGATCAGTATGGTGACTGTGGCACAAGCAAACCTTTTTATTAAAGTAGAAAATACACAGCAACAAGGTCAAGGCGGCCAAGGCGGCGTTAATGCAGGTGCTGGCGGCGTTGCACAAGGCGGCCAAGCAGGCCCCGTTATCACAGACTCAGCCCTAGATTTTGATGATGGTAAAAACAAAAGATTCCATAAGTTAGGCAATTTTGTCACGCTTGATGATCTTATTAAACAGCTTCATGCCCTAGAGCTAGGTCCTCGAGATATTATTTCTGTCATTCAAGACTTAAAGAAGAATGGTGCCATTCAAGCTGAAATTCGGACAATGTAAGGCAGGAAGAGGAAAAATGACTGATATATCAACAGTAACCCAATCCGGCCTTGCAAGTGAAATGCTCCTCAAAGGACAGATCCAGCAGGCCAAAGCGTCAATTACTGGCGTTAAGGGGGAAGACATCTCTCCAGAATTGGATAAGAAAATCCGAAAAGTGGCAGAAAGTTTTGAAGCCATGTTCATTAGCCAACTGCTACAGCCAATGTTCCAAGACATTCCCGTTGATGAAACAATGGGAGGCGGCTCTGGAGAACAAATGTTCCGCGGCATGATGGTTGAACAAATGGGGAAAAGTATGGCTTCTGGAGGGGGTATTGGTCTTTCAGATTCAATTTACAGTGAAATCTTAAAAATGCAGGAGGTAGCATCATGACTGTTGATCCCCGAATGGCTATTTTTTCAAGAAGCCGCGAAAAATCTGAAAAGCCGACACAAAAGCTAAAGGATGCCTCAATGAGTGATGAGGACATCTCGGAACAGTCAACTTTGGACACCAGTTCCCAAAAACCTCAAAATTTCACAGGTCCAGGCCAACGATTAATCGATATCACTGAGCAATTAACCTCGCTGATCAAACAAGAGACCGGTTTTCTACTCTCAAGAGCCACCAAAGATGCGGCAAATTTGCACGGTGAAAAGTCTCGCCTCATGGCTTTATATAAAACGACCTTACATCATCTCCAGGTGAATGAGCATCTTCTTGGCCCTAAAGAATCTGCCATTCGAGGTTTTATCCGTAAAGTTACTGACTCGTTCAGGGACGCTCTCAAAGAGCATACCCGGGTTGTGATTCGCATGAAATCAATCTCTGAGGGCATCATACGGTCAATTGGCGAAGAAGTGACCAAGCAAAATAGACCTGTAGTTGGGTACGGTGCTAATGCGGCGATGGTTGCACCAAAATCGGCAACAACGACTTCAATATCGCTAAACCAAGTAATTTAATCATGGATGGTCTAGGCCTTTCTTCTCAAGATTTAAAATTGGGCCCAAATACTACTCATACCACGCAAGGCCCCCTCTCGCTCACCCGCATAGATCAATTAATTAATAGATCTAACCTTTCGGTGACGGACCGACTTGCTTTTCAAAAACTGTTGATGGCGACACTTTCAAGTCATCATCACGTATCCAGTCAAGCAACCGGGGGTCTTAATCCAACGACCCCTATAGCCATGAACACACTGGCGCAACTTTTCTTACCTTTAACAGCTCAGGCTGGCCCTTCTAGTAATTCAACAAAAGCTTCTTCTAAAAAGAAAACCAGCGATTCTAACTCTAAACCTTCCACACCCTCATCCTTGCCGCGCTCGAACAAATAAACCCCTATCAAGGGTGGTGGGCAAGAATCTCCCTCTCCTTTCTCTCCACCTCTGCACGGGAAGAAAAAGATTCCCACATAAAGAGATCGCCTATCTTCCCTTATGAAGAATTCCACCCTTAACCCTTAATATTATTGCTTTTTAGTGTTTAATTACAATATCTTATGAACAATATTAAAATTGGCACGTCAGTTGCATAATATAGGGTGAAGCTGAAAATATCAGCCTATGGAAAGTCTATAAGGAGTGTTAAAATGACCTTCTCAGTTAACGTAAACCCGAGTGCTCTTGCAGCCCTTAGGAATTTGAATAAAACAAGTGATGACTTGGAAATGACTCAAACCAATATTAATACTGGTTTGAAGATTTCTTCTGCGAAAGATAATGCAGCTGTCTTTTCTATCGCCCAAAAATTGCGCGGCGATGTCAGAGGCTTAAATGCTGTACAACAGTCACTTGACCGCGGTATTTCATCCGTTGATGTAGCTCTTGCTGCGTCTAATGCAATTTCTGATCTCTTATTAGAGATGAAAGAGAAAGCCGTTGCAGCGGCTGATATCGGACTTGATACAACGTCCAGATCAGCATTGTCGCAAGATTTCTCTGCTCTTAGAAATCAAATTTCTTCAATTATTAATAATGCAGAATTTAATGGTACAAATCTAATTGACGGTGGATCTGATCAAATTGTAGCGATTACCAATGCTGATGCGACACAAACATTGAGCGTTGCCCATGAGAATTTATCCTTGGGTAGCTCTGTGATTACCATCTCGTCGACGCAGGTTATTACCACCTCAACACTGGCTTCCTCTGCTGTAACAGCCCTGAATACATCTATTGATAATTTGAACTCTGTTCTGACACGCCTTGGATCTGGTTCCACAGCCTTAGAACAAAACCGGGATTTTGCCGGTAAACTTCAAGATGTGATCGAAACAGGTATTGGTAACCTTGTGGATGCTGACATGGCGAAAGAAAGTGCTCGATTACAAGCTCTGCAGGTTAAGCAGCAGTTGGGTATACAAGCGCTCTCCATCGCTAACCAGAGCCCGCAATCAATCCTCTCACTCTTCCAAGGATAACCCTCTCTTAAAGAGAGCCACTACCCTAGACAGACTGACTTTCCATAAAGAAAAGGACCTGAAAAATCAGGTCCTTTTTTATTTTTAATGAGTTGATTTAATTACTTAAAAGCCTTACCGCGCATTTTCATAAAGACCAGTAGTCCCGAAATAATTGGAAAGCGCCTCATTCGCTCTGTAACTTCGATTTCCACACCAGAATGTCTTTTAATCTTCCAGGCAAGGTAATCAATACCTCCGTCAAATGTCATAGAAGCTTTCATAAGCCTCAAAATACTGACTATCTTTCCATTTCTAGCTCTTTTTTTCCAAAGTTTCTGTCCAACTTTCCTGTCCGCAAGTTTATCTTCAGGCCTTGCATCCCTGTTATAATTTGTTGTTTCTAACAGCTGGTTTGCAAGAGCATCATAAAATTCATCATAACGCTTTTTATCAAGCTCATATATTTCTAAGCCTTTCCCCTCAGGCTCAGAACGCACTTCAGACGCATAGGTTCTATTAAACGCCTCCACCCACAAAGAGTCGCTAGAGACATGCCCCTCAACCATCGGCAACGCATTCGCAAGCATTGTTAGGCAAGCTTGTTGGATCGCCCTCTGAAGACGTAAGCCTACTGACTTATCTTCTACAAGCAAGGGAACCGTAGGCTGACAGAAACGGGCCCAAATAGATACATTTAAGCAATCATCCTGCACCCGACTTTCAAAATCATCTAGCGATATCACAGCATATTTTGATCGAGTGACAACCGCGTCGATTTCAATTTCATGATAAAAGACATTCGGTGGTATCAGTTGATTTCCGCGTGCAAGCCAACTTTTCCCATATGCTTTCCAATAATCATCAACGATCACGTAAAAGTCTAATATTCTATCTTCAACTTCCCCCGTTCTCAGGCAGGAGCCATAAAATAGAACAGCAACAACACTGTCGCCGTATTTGCGTGCAATATCCTCTGCAGCTTTACGTGTGATCTCATTCACGGGCCTTTGCCACTCTTGCTGGATAAGCTCTGAAATGTGATATTTCGGTTCCATTCCTTTATCCATCTATAACCTCAAGAAGGCCATTTTTCTGTCCCCTCTCAAAATAATAGGCTTGCCTTCTGTCGGTTGAAATATCTCGCCGTCTAAGGTGACAGCATTGGTCGTATCAATACGAATTTCGTCACTATTTCGGGTATTGATGCCTTCCATTACCCTTTTCCCAAACCGGCGGGTTACCAAGCCAATTACAGCCCGTAAGAAGGACCGCCCATCGGGACGAATCATAGCGGCTTTTAAACCGCCTTTATCCACACTATTAAATGGTTTCAAACCAAGTAATAATTTATCAAGAGTGGTCACTGACATGATTGAAAATTTACCCGTAAAATGGCCGCTACCGAATACATGGATCGTCATATCATCGGATACCATAATACCTTTATGCTTACTCAAACCGAAGGCTGACAAAATCAAATTGATGATGGTCCAAGCATGGGCAAGTGGCAGAGGTATCTTTAAAGTATGTGCATAATTTCGGCACCAATGAATGGCCGGCACCACGCCAGCCCCTCCAAAGAAAGTCCCAACTTTAACATCTGACCCATCATTCATATCCAATTCGATCACGTTTTTTTCGACAATGTGATCCGCCATATCACCGCTTTTAGCAATGGCCAGAATTTTTCTCAGCACAGCATCTGGGGCACCCTTCACATTAAAATCCGCGCCCGTCATGTTTGTTTTGCCGCCTGGCATAATAGCAATGGGTGGTACTTTTGAGAGGATCTTTTTATGCAAGATCATGGCGAGAACAGCGCCTACTGTTCCATCGCCGCTATTAATGACAATGAGATCTGGGCCAACCCGCTCAAACAATTCCAGCGCCTCGCGAATAGATTCAATATGATCAAGTTCAAAATGGATGATATTTGAATGCTGCTCGATAAGGCGGCGTATGGCTGGCAACTTCCTTTGATTTGTAGTACTCAAAGGATTGCTGATAATAGCCACTAAAGGTGTATGACCGTTATCTTGACTCACCGTAATTCTCTACCCCACAAACATATTTAAATCACTGACTGCTCTGTATTTAATGGAAATTCTAATGAATTAAACTCAAAATTTACAGTATTTTTTTAGCCCAGCACCACAGTCCTTTAAGGTGCAGTCTACCTCTATTATTTAAAAATTGATAGCCTTTAGTGTCTTCTTAGTCGACGACGCCGGTCAACTTTCTTCTTATCACTACCGAAAATATAATTCATTTTTACGTTGATAGCGGTAACGCCACGAGGAATAGTCATGACGACCTTTTCATATTTTGGCTTACTTAAACCAAGTTTTGGATTATTTGAAAAGCCAAAGCCTTCAGAAAAGACATCTGCCTTGCCATTCGCATTTTTATCATGCATCACAGTCACAGCATAGTCTCCTGCATCTGGTATCGCGAGACAGATCATATTTTCTTTCTTTTTCGTTGGGACATCAACCTTAAACCCTTTGCCACTCTTAAGAAATTCTTCAGGTTTATTGGGATAAATATGAACTCTTATATTGCCCTCATCAGATCGGAGGTCGACAACATTCACGAACAAAAATGTGTCTGTTTGGTCCCGACCACAAGCGGCAAGGCTTTCTTTCTCAAGAGTTGATTGAGGAGAAAAAGATAAGGGAATTTTCTCGTCCGCCAGCGCTGTTATTGAAAAAAACGCCAAAACTGTAAGGCACATGGACCGCGCCTTTATACGGAGATGAGACTGTGTCAACATATGACCTACCCTATTGATCTATTATTTGGCCCTGCCTCTTATTAGAGCAGGATTTACTGTCGTCTATTCTTTTAACTGTTTGATGGTGGCAAAATTGTGTCCCTCTTACCCTCAAATGAAAATAATGTCACCCTGCTTTTGCCATATTACCCAGTCAATTAAATGTGAACATTAAAGATAAAAGAATACTTAATAATGAATGAAATTTAAAAATGGCTGTGCTACTACATTGACTTAGTTATGATTACAAAACTTGACAGATATATATTAAGACAGGTCTTTACGCCGCTAATGATGACATTAGCTGTGGCAGCCCTCTTGCTTCTGCTAGAAAAAATGTTGCGCCTCTTTGATTTTGTTGTCAATCAAGGAGGTCCTGTTGAGGTTGTCTTTGAAATGTTAGCCAACCTTACCCCCCATTATCTTGGCCTTGCTTTGCCCATAGGATTATTTTTGGGGATTATCATTGCATTTAGAAAAATATCATTATCAAGCGAACTGGATGCAATTACTTCTTCAGGTATCGGTTTACTGCGGCTAGTAAGGCCCCTTATGATGCTCGCCGTCCTTTTAATGAGTGTAAACATTGCACTTACCGGCTGGATCCAACCTCATAGTCGATATGCCTATAGCGATCTTGTCTTTAATCTTAGAAGTGGCGCATTAGGTGCCAGCATTAAAGTTGGTGAATTTGTTGAAATCGGCAGCATGACGCTTAGGATCGAAGAGTCTCGGAACGCAGGCGCCGAGCTGTTCGGCATATTTCTCGAAAAAAACAATGCTGATCAAACAATCATTGCGACTGCTGAGCGCGGCGGGTTTTTTGCGACTAGCAATGAAAATACAATTATTTTGAGATTATTTAACGGTGTGCTTGTTGACATGAATGAGAAACAGAATAAGCCACGTGTGCTTAATTTTCAGCAGCAAGATTTAGCGATAAAACTACCCTCGGCAGAACCATTCCGAATGCGGGGCGGCGCTGAACTTGAACAAACTTTACCTGAATTATGGATGAATAGTGGCGATACGACCCTTAGTGAAGAAGATCGGAACTCTTCCAGAGGTAACCTTCATTGGCGTCTCATGCATAATCTAACTTTTCTGATCCTTCCTTTTTTAGCGATTCCGATGGGCATCAGCAATAAAAGAACAGGAAAAGGAAGCGGCGTGGTCATTGGCTTGGCATTGCTCATCATATACAATGAAGTGATGGAAGGAATGGAAACAGCCATATCCTCAGCAGGCATGTCCCCCTTCCTTACTGTATGGGTATTATTTTCTGCCTTTGCTCTATTAAGTATAGTTCTCTTTAGAATAAGCGCGTACAAGGTAGGAGGAGATCCCCTTCTGTGGGTCGATAAAGCTTGGCAGGCAGTAAAAACACCGCTTGCAAAAGGAATGAAGAAAATCATGAGGATCAGAGGATGATAACTCTTCGCTCAATGAGACGTGCACTGCTGCCTTCAAAGACTTTGACGGTCTATGTTATCAAAATGTATATTGGACGTTTTCTAGGCATCCTTATAGGCCTGTGTACCGTTCTTCAAATGTTAGATCTTCTGGCGCAGGCAGATGACATTATGGCTGCTGAAGGAGCTGACTTTAGCTCTATCGTCTCCTATTTAATGATGCGCTATCCTCAGCTCATGACGCAATTCATCCCTTTTGTAGGGCTTTTAGCGACATTACTAACTCTTGCAACTCTTAACCAAAATAGCGAGATCATCGTCATGAAGGCGACAGGCCTATCTTCCCACAAAATTCTCTTACCCTTAGGTGTGGCTAGTGGGATTATAGCCCTCGCTCATTTTGCGTTTCATGACACCATCGTGACCAAAGCCAATGCGGATCTAGAATATTGGAAAGAGAATGATTTTGCCATTAATTTGCCCCCTGCTCCCGATGTTAGAGGAGCGGTCTGGTTAACCGAAGGGACAACTCTTGTCCGCGTTAATAAAGTCACAAAAGCAGGGTCACGAGTCATTTTGGATAATGTTTCCCTTATTGAGCGTGACGATCTTGGGCGCATGACACGGATGCAACAAGCAGATTTTGCTCATCATCAAGATGGAAAATGGACACTGTTTGGCCTTAGAAATTTCAACATCAATACCCATGAAACAACAGAAGTCGAACAACAGAACTGGACAATTCCGACCCCCCCTGAACGGTTTCTTGCTCTCACGGTGCGCCCGAAGCACGTGCCCTATAGACAATTGAGCAATTCAATTGATCAATTAGAGCGTGAAGGGCTACCAACGGACACACTAAAAGCAAGTCTCATGCAGAAAATAGCAGCGCCTGCCGCCATTCTTCTCATGCCTCTGCTTGGGGCCCTTGCTGCTTTTGGAGTGCATCGGTCAGGCAATCTCTTTATGCGGCTTTTTTCTGGAATGGCGATGGGTTTCTCATTTTTTGTGGCAGATAATTTTATGCTTTCTATGGGCGAATTCGGCGTTGTTCCCCCATTCATTGCCGCTTGGTCCCCCTTTATTTTATACTTATTAATCGGCTACGCTGTTTTGTTTAACACTGAAGAAGGCTCCTCTCCTCGCGTGAGACCTGCCAAAAGTCAGCCAGTATAATGGATAAAGATTCTATGGGGCAAAATACGGATCATCAAAGAGTTGCGTCAGGAGCAGGTGCTGTACTTTTAGGTCGGCTTGGCGCTCTAATCGAAGCAGTTTCTGTTATCGCATTCGCTTGGCTGTACGGAGCAGAGACTTTTGGTCTTTTTGCTTTCTTATGGGCAGCCATAAAAGTCATTGCTGCATTTACGGATGGTGCAATGACCACAGCCTTGCAACGCTATATTCCTCAGGCAACTGCCGCAGAGGCAGACAAAATTGCAGGCTTTGCTTTGAAAGCTAGTTTTCTCTTTGCTTTTAGTATCAGTTTAATAATTGTTTATTTCGCTAAAGATTTAGCCGCTGTTGTCAATGCGAATAACCAAGATAGTGAACAGCTTGTCTCCATCATGCGATTCTACGCTTTCACTCTTCCCTTTTGGACTCTTGTTGAGGTCTCTACAGCTTCTATTCGCGCGAAAAGGACTTTTGGGCCAGAAATAAAAGTCAGAATTTTTTATGAACAAATCCTAAGATTGATTCTGGGCGTCTCTTTGGCAGTTGCTGGAATGGTCAGTCATGGCTTATTCATCGCGCATTTTCTTAGTGTTTTTGTTGCAGCACTGTTTGGCCTCAAACTTGTCAAACAACATTATTCTATTTCTGAGGTCATAAGATCCCCAATTTTTAAAAAGTCTAATTATGAAGTCTTGATTTATGGCATGAATTTAATGCCTGCCAATCTTACAAAACGTATGTTCTCTGAAGTGCCTGTCATTCTACTCAATCAATTTTTACCAGGTGCTAGCGGCGCAGCTGCTGCAGGATATTTTGCTGTAGCCCGTAAAATTGCGAGCATCCTTCAAGTTATTCGTCTTACCTTTGAATATGTCATGGCCCCACTTGCTTCTGAAAAGAGAGCCCTGGGTGACCAAGAAGCTCTTAGTTCGATGTTTCAATATGCTACGCGGCTTTCAATTACCTTTGCCCTCCCAATTTGTGCCCTTCTAATTACCGGTCATTATGATGTTCTCGCAACAATGCCAAAAGAGTTTATGATCGCATCTACAGCAATCATTATCCTCTCTCTTGGACGAGCTCTTGAAGCCATGAGTGGGCCTTCAACCTCGATAATTGAAATGATAGGCCATCGCAGTTTATCGACTGTAAATAGCGCTGTCGGCCTCACTGTTATGTGTGTCTTGAGCTATTTATTCATTCCTAAGTATGGTGTCATAGGCGCTGCGATAGCCGCCACCAGCGGACTTAATACTACAGCTTGGCTAGCCATGCTTGAATGTATGATCACCTATTCAGTAAAACCTTATTCAGCTTCTCTACTGCGTCCAGTGGCCGTCAGTATTTTAAGCCTTTTACCTTTTCTCATTTGCATCCACTATAAATCATATTTAGACCCCCCATTTATGATTATAAGTGCCTTTACAAGTCTCTTCCTATCTATGGCACTCATCATGCGCTATGGACTCAGTGAAGTTGACGCAAAAAGCCTAGGGAAATGGGCTCAAGTTTTCAGGAGATAAACATGTCCACTATTCAGATTGAGCGTGTTGAAAGTAAAAAACAATTGAAGCGTTTCATCTCGGTTCAGTATGAGATCTATAAAGATGACCCTGCTTTTATCAAGCCTTTGATGTTTGAGCGTTTAGACGCACTTACTCCTGGAAAAAATCCTTATTTCGAGCATGCTGATCATATCTTTTATATCGCCGTTCAAGACGGGAGAGATGCGGGAACAATTTCAGCACAAATAGACTCTCTCGCCCAAGAAAAATGGGGACCAAATTTGGGACATTTCGGCCTTTTTGAAGCCGCAAATGAAAAGGTTGCCAAGGCCCTTTTTGCGGCGGCTGAAAATTGGTTGTCACAAAAGGGCATGAAACGAATGCAAGGCCCATGGAATCTTTCACCGAATGAACAATGCGGTATGTTAGCAGACGGATTTGATACACCGCCTATGATTATGATGCCTCACGGCCGACCTGACTATACCAAATGGACACAAGATCAAGGCTTTGAAGTTGTACAGCGCATGTTTGCTTATGGCTACGAAACCCAATCAGAAACGCCTGAAAAGATCAAAAAAATTGCAGCAATGGCCGACAAGAGTGATCGCGTCACTACACGTCAGTTCGATATGTCTCGTTTTGATGAAGAGCTCGCCCTTGTTCTTGATATTTTCAATGATGCTTGGGAAAATAACTGGGGTTTTGTCCCTATGACATCCGGCGAAATTGCTCATATGGCCAAGTCGCTGAAACCCATTGTAAAGCCCTATAGAACCTTGATTGCAGAACTAGACGGCGAAGCCGTTGCCTTCATCATCAATCTGCCTGATATCAATTCAATGATCAAAGATTTAGACGGCAAACTCTTCCCTTTTGGTGTGTTTAAACTCATCAAACGCCTCTTCTTAACAAAGAATACAGATATGCGCATACGTACGCCGCTCATGGGGATGAGGCAATCTATCCACGGCAATCGTTTAGGCATGGCCATGCTCTATAATATCATAGAAGAGGCTAAGCAGGGAGTCATTGAACACGGCGGTGTCTTCAGTGAATTTTCCTGGATTTTAGAAGATAATAAAGCCATGAATAACATGCTGACTCGTTTCGGGGGTGAGGTCTATAAAACTTATCATATCTATGAGAAAGCATTATAATCTATAGTATGGCGAAAAGACCGGAAAAGAAGAGTGAAACCATCGAAGTGAGAGTGTCTCATTCGGAGAAGTCTGCCTTTATGGAAGCCAGCAAAAAAGCAGGAATCACAGCCAGTGAATCTATTCGAACTCATATCTCTCATTCTCTAGATGAAAAAAAAATGAACCGAAGAAAAAGGCTGCCCTTCTTTCTTTGCCTCTCTGGATTAACGGCATTGTTATTGGCTTATTATCTTTACCGTTTACCTGTGAATGATAAACCTCTTTCAAATGCTCAAAAGGTCTTCACATATTTTGATCAAAATAAAGACGGCCTTCTCTCAATAAAAGATTTAAAGAATATTCCTGCTGAAGAAAATCAGGCTCTCTCGTGGTTGATTAATGCCGCCGACGCCAATCAAGACGGTCTACTATCGCCTACAGAATTTACTGGTTATTCTACGATCCTCATAGAGTTGAACCAATCCAAAGCGCACAGTGATTACGCCCCTTCGACACGCAAGGAAAAAGTCATTATCATCCCTCCACATCTAAGCCCTGAAGAAAGAAAAGCTTTTCTAGAAAAATACTCAAAGGACGCAGCCCTAAAAGCAGAGACTCTAGAAAAGCTTCAAAAGCTTCTTAATGCTATTAGTCAGTAAACATAGAGAAGAAAATACCTGTCTTAAACAACTAACGGTCTTTTCTTTTGTAGGTCTGCGTAATCCATTGTTTGAAGTCGATATCCAATTTCGCTACCGTTAATGGAATTCCCAAAACCTGACCTTTGGTCTCAAGCCAGCTAATAAAGGATCCCCCTTTTGACAGGCTTTCTGCAATCGAAGCAAAAACCTTCTTATCTCCTGTTTTTTCTATCAAATAATCAGCAAATCCTTGTGCTTGGAGATAGAAATTTAAGGGTGACCTTCCCCCTTTAGACTGAACATCCTCCTTGGAAAGGATCACGACTCCGCCTTTGGAGCGTCCTTCCGCAGTATTTTGGCGTGCTTTAATAACTTTTTTCGCTTGCTCGAAGGCTGGATGGGTCATAAAGAAAAACTCTTCCAGAGACCAAAGATCATCCAAGCGTGCCTCTCTAACAATTTCGCTTAAGCCCTGCCTTCTCTGCGCTTTTAAAAAAGGTGTTTCTAAAAGAACCGCAGCAATTTCATCCAACCAATCAGCAGCAGGTCCCCCATATTCTTTGGCCATATGCCCTGCTGACGGGCTTCCAATATCCATGAGATTATTCGGCCAATAGGTTTCTATAAAATATAGATGGCCCAATTCATGCGCGACCACTCCTTGGTGCAATTCATCTGCGCCTTCTTTAACGCCCTTTGCTTTCTGACTTGCTTTAAGAGACTGTTGAACCATGGCATCTAACTTAGCGTCCGTCAGGTTTGGCATTCTTTGTTTCAACTGTTGCCGGATACTTCTTTCAATAAGAGCTTTTTTGTCTTTTGGGGTTAACCAAGGCAGAACCACGGGATGATCCTGTCTGATGCGGCGTCTCTGGGTATCAGACACACTATTGCCAAGTATAATTGCCGCCTTCGGGGCGGGCCTGCCAAAATACGCTTCAAATCTTTTTGATGCCTCTTCTATAGCTGTTTCATAACCCGTCGTATTTCCTTTCATTCCAACCACAACACCCTGGTGAGATATTTCACAGTCTAACGTTGGCAGAGAACAAATCTCTTGCAAGGAATTTGGGGTTGATACTTTGCTTTCTTGTGCCCCCGTCAAAAGCATGGTGGAAGCTAATAATAAATGTAACATTGTTTTCTCGCTTTGTTATTCGTGTGGTCTCTTCATAAAAACCTCACACCGAAAAAACGAGGAAAAGCCTGTCAGGACAGCTCTATTTTTTAATATTTTCTTGTCCGGACAGGTTTTATGTCATCTAAAAATAAAAAAAGACCGCCCTTAAAGCAGTCTTTTCAGTGTCTTAAAAGATATTACTTTTAACGCTCAAATTTGCGATATTTAATTCGATGCGGTTGAGCCGCGGCGTCCCCTAAGCGACGCTTGCGATCTTTTTCATAATCTTCATAGTTTCCTTCAAACCATTCCACATGACTATCCCCTTCAAATGCTAGGATATGTGTAGCCAATCGGTCTAAGAAAAAACGATCGTGAGAAATGACCACAGCACAGCCAGCATAGACCTCTAGAGCCTCTTCAAGCGCTGCCAATGTTTCAACATCAAGATCGTTTGTAGGCTCATCGAGAAGCAACACATTCGCGGGTTCTTTCAGCATCTTTGCAAGGTGGACACGATTTCGCTCCCCCCCGGAAAGTTGACCGACCTTCTTTTGCTGATCACCTTTCTTAAAGTTAAAAGACCCAACATAAGCCCGTGTGTTAATCTCTTGTTTGCCAAAATAGAAGATATCATGGCCTTCTGAAATTTCCTGCCAAACAGTATTGTCACCGCCTAAGGCATCACGGCTTTGATTCACATACCCAAGCTGCACGGTATCCCCGATATCAACAGAACCAGCGTCCGGTGTTTCTTCGCCCGTGATCAACTTAAAGAGCGTTGTTTTACCTGCCCCGTTGGCCCCAATCACGCCGACAATGCCCCCAGGTGGGAGACTGAATGTTAAATCATCAAATAACAGCTTATCACCAAACCCTTTTGTCACGCCCTCAAGCTCAATCACTTTTGCGCCTAAACGCTCAGGGGGTTGGATTTTAATTTGAGCTGTCCCAGCAACAGCCTCTTTATTGGCATTCACTAATTCATCATAAGCTTTAATACGCGCTTTAGATTTTGCCTGACGGGCTTTTGGAGATTGCTTAATCCATTCAAGTTCACGGGTAATGGCACTTTGGCGTGACTTTTCTGAACGCTCTTCCTGTGCCATCCGCTTCGCTTTCATTTCAAGCCAAGCTGAATAATTGCCCTCAAATGGAATCCCTTTACCGCGATCCAGTTCAAGAACCCAGCTCACAACATTATCAAGGAAATATCTATCGTGCGTCACGAGAATCACACAGCCGTTGTAATTTTGTAGATATTGCTCTAACCAGGCGACGGTCTCTGCATCAAGGTGGTTAGTCGGCTCATCAAGCAATAGCATATCTGGCTTTTCGAGGAGAAGCTTACACAGGGCAACACGGCGCTTCTCACCACCGGACAACTTATCCACATCCCACTCACCAGGAGGACATCTAAGCGCATCCATAGCCACTTCTGCCTGACTTTCTAAGTCCCAAGCATCTTTGGCATCGATCTCTTCCTGCAATTCGCCCATTTTCGTGAGCAAATCCATGTTTTCTGGATCCATGCCATAATCGCCAGCTACTTGATTAAATTCATCAACTAATGCTTTCGTCTCAGCCAAACCTAGCATAACATTGCCCATGACATCCAAAGATCCATCTAATTGTGGTTCCTGAGGCAGGTAGCCAACTTTAGCGCCTTTACCAGCCCAGCAGTCACCCCCGTGTTCTGTCTCAATACCAGCCATGATTTTCATGAGCGTCGATTTACCGGCGCCGTTGTGACCAATGACAGCAATTTTTGCGTCTGGGAGAAAGTTCAATGTGATATTATCAAGAACTGTCTTACCACCAGGGTAAGTTTTCGTCAGATTTTGCATCTGATAAACAAATTCAAAAGAAGCCATTATATATCCTTGAGTAATGGGGCCATAGGCCCTTTGTGTCTTTTATTTGGTGTGTTTTTAGTTCAAAAGGGCATGAGACACAAGCAAAGAATATCTATGTCACTCTTACTAATCTGATCCAGAGATCTTGATAAATTATGACAAGCTATCCTTTAATTCCTCTAGTTCAAGCCAACGCATTTCCTTCGTCTCAAGTTCTTCTTGTTTTCGGTTGAGGTCTGCATTGACCTTTTGAAATTTTTCAGGGCTCTTTGAATAAAGCTCAGGATCTGAAAGCTGTGCTTCAAGATCACTAATTTGCATAGAGAGCGTTTCAATTCCTGCCGGAAGCATATCTAATTCACGCTGATCCTTATAGGAAAGCTTTTTACTTTTCTTTGATTGAGCAGTCTCTATGGAGATAACTTTTTGCGAAGTGGCTTTAGTCGATGGCTTATGAATAGCCACAGCCTCTTGATCATACCTAGTAAGTTCAGTTTCTTCATAATCAGCATACCCGCCAGCATATTCTTGAACACCGCCCTCGCCATCAAACACAATGGTGGATGTTACAATTCTGTCAATAAAATCTCGATCATGAGAAACCAACAATATCGTCCCTTTATACTCCATAAGAACTTCTTGAAGGAGGTCCAGTGTATCCATATCAAGGTCGTTGGTCGGCTCGTCAAGTACAAGAAAGTTTGAAGGCTTTATCAAATAAGTCGCTAAAAGTAACCGATTGCGCTCACCACCCGAAAGTGCTCCGACAGGTGTATCAGCTTGATCTGCTCGAAAGAGAAAATCTTTTAAGTACCCCATTACATGTTTTTTATCGTCCCCAATGGTGACCCAGTTTCCGCCGCCACCTGTCACCGTATCACGAACAGACATAGTGTCATCTAAGTTATCACGGCGTTGATCCAAGTATAGAGTATCCAAATTGGTGCCAATACGCACAGACCCGCCGTCACTCTCTATTTCCCCAGTGAGACATTTGATAAGAGTTGACTTCCCAGCGCCGTTTGGGCCAATAATACCAATACGATCCCCGCGTTTAATTCGAATAGAAAAATCAGAGAATAATGTGCGGCCTTCATAGGACTTCTCTATGCTCTTCGCCTCGATCACCATACTGCCACTTTTACCACCTTCAACAGTTTGAAGATTGATACTGCCTGTTTGCTTACGCTGAGCAGCGCGGTCAGCACGCATATCATAGAGGCGGCGTAATCTGCCTTGATTTCTTTTCCGGCGTGCACTTATGCCTTCTACCGCCCATCGACTTTCTTCTGCAATCTTTTTATCTAACTTACTGCGCCGCATTTCTTCATTGGCTAATTCTTCGTCCATCCATGCGTCAAATTTATCAAATCCAGCATCAAGACGTTTCACCACCCCTCTATCCAACCACAAGCAAGCGGAGGTTACTTTTTCTAAAAATCGACGATCGTGAGAAATCAATATAAAAGCCCCACGCCATTTTTGAAGAAAGCCCTCTAACCATAAAATGGTATGAATATCCAAATGGTTTGTTGGCTCGTCAAGAAGCAGCAAATCAGGTTCTTGAATAAGCGTTTTTGCTAATGCCGCTCTTCGAAGTTCTCCACCCGAAGCGCTATCAGGTGTAGCGGTCGCATTGACAGATAGGTCTTCAACAAGCACATCCACACGGTAGGTTTGATCTGCTTCATCAGTGGGCAGTCCATCTGCAATATAATCATACAGTGTTTCAAACCCTTTTGCGTCCGGCTCTTGAGGTAGAAAAGCCACTGACGCGCCTGGTTGCCACCAAATATCACCACTATCAGGCTCAACTTGCCCAGCGATGATTTTCATCAGAGTTGATTTCCCCGTACCATTTCGCCCCAATAAGCAAAGACGATCTTGCCCGCGAATATGCATGTCGAGATGATCAAATATAGGATCAACACCGTGAGATAAGGAAATCGTATTTATACTGAGAAGTGGAGGCGCCATTTGGAGATACTCTTTCTAAGGCCTATCACCTGATAAGCTTCATAGGGTTATGGCTGTTCATAAATAAAAAGTCACCCCAAAACAAGCTTAGGGTGACATCTTTTCTTTTCTCGGCTTAGTTTACCCCTTAAAGGGTAAGCGTTTGATCCGCTGACCATTCGCCGCAAAGATAGCATTTGTTATGGCTCCTGCAACAGGGCTCACTCCGGGCTCACCGACACCACCTGGAGAGGCTTCACTATCAACAATATGAACCTCAACATGAGGGGCTTCATCAATCCTTGGTAGAGGGTTCGTGTCGAAATTGCCTTCAACAGTGCGGCCATTTTCCATGGTGATGGCACTATGGAAGAAATAGGCCATGCCAAAAACAACGGCCCCTTCCATTTGAGATTTGATGCGATCAGGGTTAACTGCAACACCGCAATCAACGGCAATCCAAGCGCGCGGGATTTTTATGCCGTCCTGAGATGCATCAGCCTCAATGGCACACGCAACAAAACTATTGAACGAGCGAAACACAGCGAGGCCTATCCCTTTTCCATCTTTACTTTGATCATTTTCATAGCCTGCCATTTCTGCAGCTTTGCGGAGCACATGCTTAAGTCTGGCTGTATCAAAAGGATGATCTTCAGTGCTATTTCCGTAATTGTCATAGGTTGGCATGCCTTCAGACTTAATATCAACAATTCGATCAGGCCCAATCAATTCAAGCCATGTCTCAAGCTGGTTTTTCCCTGTCTCAGCAGCAATTTCACCGACCATAGAGCCCGCAGCGAACCCTTGATGAATACAATTTACTGATCGCATCCACCCCACGCGGGTCATTGTCTTCGCCTCACAAGATTCCACAGACATATGGTCTAAATCAAAGGGTAAATCCCCTGCACATTGGCTCAACTCGAAAGCGCTTGGCCCATTTGCACGCGGGTCAAATGTTCCCCCAATCGCGGGATAGGCTGCACGGTGACGCCATGTAGTAACTTTCCCATTTTCATTAAGTCCCACATCAATCTGCTGTGCTGAAACAGTATGGTAGTAGCCGTGCTTCATGTCATCTTCGCGAGTCCAGATCACCTTAACCGGCTTGCCCATTTCTTTTGCCAGGAAAGCAGCTTCTGCAGAAAAGTCTGGTTTCGACTTACGTCCAAAGCCAGCGCCTAAGAGAGGAGAATGAGATGTCACTTTCTCTTTTGGTACGCCGCAGTAAGCTGCAGCCATCTGCCTTGACCTTTGCGGTGTTTGCGTAGAGGCAAATATCACGCATTCACCGTTTTTCCATTCAGCGACAGCTGCTGGTGGCTCAAGATGCTGATGACTTTGGTGAGGAATATAATATTGGCTTGAGAGGACTTTAGAAGCCTCTTTCAATCCTTCTGCGCCGTTACCAACTTTACGAAGTGGGTTGCCACCCTTTTCTATACTCTCCCACAAAGCTTTTTCATAAGTATCAGAAGAATAGGAGGCGTTAGCCCCATCATTCCAGTCGATCTCAAGAGCGTCTCTCGCCTTCATTGCCGCATAAGTATTGGTGGCAATCACTGCGATCCCACCGAGAGGCATAAAGCCTGATGGAAATGCTTGGTCGCGCATTTTAATGATTTTAACAACACCTTTAACTGCTTTTGCTGCTGAATCATCATAGCTTTTGACAACCCCACCTGGGACAGGAGGACGTGCAATCACAGAATATAACATACCTTCTAAGCGAATATCCTGGGCATAGAGCGCCTTACCGTGAGTAATATCATGCATATCAAGAATTTGTCGTGGTTTACGAATATGCTTGAATTCACTTCGATCTTTTAGCTTAACAGCATCATCAACTGGAGGTTTTTCAGCTTTAGCTTTTGTAACAAGATCTTTGTAAGCAACCTTTTTTGAACCTGCAACGATAAAGCCATTGTCTGCTTTTACGCCCTTGAATGGGACGCCGAAATGTTTTGCCCCCGCACTTTCTAGCATCATCCTTGCTGCGGCAGCGGCTTTTCTTAAAGGATAATAGTAATTTCTAATTGACCGGGATCCGTCCGTATTTTGAACGCCATATTTTTCATGGCCTTCAGCCTGTAGGAAATCAACGTCATCCCAATTGACCTCAAGTTCATCGGCTATCACCTGAGCCAGGCCTGTGCGCGTGCCCTGCCCCATCTCGACCCGGTGGATCATAATCTTAATTTGTCCATCTGGATGAATAGAAAAATAAGCTGATGGCTTAAAGGCGTCGCCATTATTTCCCTCATCAATCAAGAGATCTGCATAAACTGACGTGGATGCCAGCGGAACAGAGAGAACCAATCCTCCTAGTCCTTTCAATACCTTACGCCGAGAAACATCGGATGAAATATTCTTTAAGAAAAGTGTCATGATACTTCTCCATCAACAACTGCCTTGATAGCTTGCTTGATCCGTTGATATGTACCACAGCGACAGATATTGCCCCACATAGCTTCGTCAATTTCTTGTTCACTAGGATTAGCATTTTGCTCAAGCAAAGCAGCCGCTGTCATGATTTGGCCTGCTTGGCAATAGCCGCATTGCGGTACATTATAGTCTCCCCACGCCTTTTGAAGCTTGTGCTCCATATCCCCGCGAGCAAGGCCTTCAATGGTCGTTACTTTGGCGCCGTCTTCAATATCACCCAGACGGACCTGACAAGATTGCATATTCATATCGTTCACATGCACCGTACAGGCACTGCACTGGCCCACACCACAGCCGTATTTTGTTCCCGTAAGTCCTGCGATATCCCTAAGATACCACATGAGTGGCATATCGGAATCTTCTTCATGTGATATGTGCTGACCATTTAATAAAAATGATGGCATTTGCCCCTCCCAAGTAAGCAATAAAAAAGGGATGGTATCATGAAATATGCCATCCCCAAATAAAACATTTGTTTAGTCTTTAAATAATTTAAGGTTGTTGGCGAGAGAATATCCATTGTGTCTCTGAAGACGATTCAGGGTCATAGGCATATCCTTCTAGTGCAAAGCCTTTTAAAGTCTCAGGATTGGTTATTTGATTATCAATGATCCACCGTGTCATTAGGCCCCTAGCCTTTTTAGCCAGAAATGAAATCACACGAGATTTACCCTCTTTAATTTCTTTGAAAGTTGGTGTGATTACAGGTCCATTTAAAAGCTTAGGTTTGATAGACTTGAAATATTCATTTGAGGCTAAATTAATAACAGCATCCCCCTCTTTCAGGCTTTTGTTGACTTCATTTGTAATCGCATCTCCCCAAAACTGATAAAGATTTTTGCCTCTAGACGTCGGGAATTTGATCCCCATTTCAAGCCGATAAGCCTGCATTAAATCCAGGGGCTTCAACAGCCCATACAAACCAGATAAAATGCGAACATGCTCGTTAGCAAAAGCACGATTCTGTTCTGTCATTGACGGCGCATCTAAGCCCACATAAACGTCCCCCTTAAAGGCATCAAGGGCGGGGCGTGCATTGGTCGTGTTAAAAGGCGTCTCAAAAGCTTTGAAGCGTGCAACATTCAGCTCTGCAAGAGCATCTGAAATTCCCATCATCGACTTCAAATCTTCAGTGCGTAATTTGCGTGCGACTTTTATTAACGTTTCACTTTCACCTAAGAGTGCTGGACTCTCTCCTCCTGATTGAAAATTTTCACTTTCGAAATCCAATTTTTTAGCAGGGGACAATACTACAAGCATCGATAAATCCTTTAATTTTCAAGATCATGGGCTGATTTTCTAAACAAAACTGTTATAACAATAGCTACAATTAGGAGGCTAAAAGCAATCTGATTAACTGCCTGCCATCCAAGCTCCATTAATATATACCCAACCCCTAAAGAGGCAAGAGCCATACTGACAACAACAGCCGTCTCATTCAGTCCTTGCACTTTACCACGTTCACTATTTCGATATGTTTTTGTTAGCAAAGAACTACCCGCTACGAAACAAAAATTCCAAGCAATTCCCAGTAAGATCATTGAAAGAGTGAAGTGCCAATACTCGATACCCATAAGGGCCACAAGAAAAGCAAGAGCAAAAAAGATATGCCCCATCGTTAGGACATTAATGACACCAAATCGGATAATCAATGTCCCTGTAATTAAGCCAGGTAAAAACATACTCATGGAATGCATACTAATCACATCTAAATTTGTCTGGTCTGTAAACCCACACTGCGTCATTGCCAGCGGTGTTGCTGTCATAACAAACCCCATCATAGCATAACCAAAGGAACAGTTAACCAATGCAACCCAAAAAGCCTTTTGCTTCATAATAATTGAAAGAGATCGTGCAGGCTTTTCAGCCATATCCTCTGTTTCTATAGCACTATACTTATGGGTCGATCCCATTAAAGCATAAGGTATTTGTAAGGCGAGCATAACGATCGCTGCATAGGCAAAAGCCCCAACAACAGGTTCCTCTGGAAAAAGCTCAAGCGAATATCGTGACACGATGGGTGCAATGACACCTGCAAAGACCGACCCGACTAGAACGTAAGAGATCGCTTTGGGAGCTAGGTCAGGCTTAACGCTCTCTGCTGCTGCAAATCGAAAATAAGAACCACTGGCTTGAAAAACTCCAAAGAGGAACATACCAAAACAGAAAAGATAAAAACTCTGATCGAATATGGCTTGAACTGCAATGAATGACCCAATAAAACCAAAAAGGCTACCTAGTCGGAAGCCCATACGGCGCCCAAATTTATCCATAAACAACGACATCATCCCTGTAGACGTAGCAGACCCTATAATCGCGGATGTCACAGGAAAGGTCGCCATCCATGCAGCAGGAGCTAGTTTTGCGCCAACCACAGGACCGAAAGTTAACATGCCTATTACAGAAGAAATTGCTATGGCTTGCGATAAAATTAGCAAGCCAACATTTTTGTTCAATACGTCGCCCATACAAGAATCCCTAAATTTTCATCACCATACATTAAATTATTCCTTGCACCAGAAACAATTATTCGTGATATAGACCCAAAGGGTGAGATCTTAAGGGTGAGACGAGGACAATAGAATGAAAAAAGCATACCGTAAAAAAACGCTCGGTGATCGAGTATTGAAACCAGAGACCCAAATGATGGGTTATGGCTATGATCCAAAGCTTTCTGAAGGCTCTTTAAAGCCACCAATTTTCATGACTTCAACCTTTGTGTTTGATAGCGCCCAAGATGGGAAAGAATTTTTCGAGCTTGCCTACGGAAAGAGAGAAGCCAAACCTAACGAGGAGAGCGGCTTAATCTATAGCCGGATTAACAATCCTGATTTAGAAGTTTTAGAAGATCGCCTCGCTTTATGGGAAAATGCCGATAAAGCACTAACCTTTTCCAGTGGCATGTCAGCAATTTCGACGACTCTGATGGCTTATTTAAGACCTGGTGATGTGATTGTTTATTCTGCTCCCATCTATGGCGGCAGTGAATATCTTATAAGAAATATTTTACCTGAATACGGTGTTCAAAGTGTCGAATTTGAAAGTGGCTTTGAAGAGATGACCTTGGCCCCAGCTTTAGAGCAAGCAAAATCCAAAGGACGTATTTCCGTCATTTATGTTGAAACGCCTGCAAATCCAACCAATGGCCTTGTTGACCTAAAAGAATGCCAGCGTTTAGCCGACGAAATTGCTTTGCAGCAAGAAGGGCACCGCCCTCTTGTAATTGCAGATAATACATTTCTAGGGCCCGTATGGCAAAAAGCTTTAGAATGCGGCGCTGACATATCAGTCTATAGCCTCACGAAATATGTGGCAGGCCACAGTGATGTTGTAGCTGGTGCTGTTGTAGGCTCTGCAGAGCTTATGGGGCCTGTAGCAGGCTTTAGAACAATTCTAGGGACCATGTGCGATCCTCATACAGGATGGCTCATCATGCGCAGTCTTGAAACTTTAAAAATTCGCATGGAGCGCAGCGCCGACAATGCTCGCATCATTGCCAACTACCTCAGAAATCACCCAAAAGTAGAAAGCATCAATTACTTGGAATTTCTACCTGAAGAAAGTCTTGCTAGAGAGATCTTCGAGCGTCAGAGTGAAAGCGCTGGGTCAACCTTTAGTTTTGATATCAAAGGCGGTGAAGCAGAATCTTTCAAAGTTCTCGATAACTTACAGATTATTAAACTGGCCGTTTCTCTGGGAGGCACAGAAAGTTTGATGGAACATCCCTTCAGCATGACACATTCTGATGTCGATGATGATGTTAAACGCCGTCTTGGTATTAGAAATGCCTCACTTCGGTTATCTGTTGGCATTGAAAATGTCGATGATCTGATTGCTGATATTGAACAAGCTTTAGACCATATCTAAACAAGAAAAGCCACGCTATCTTGCGTGGCTTTTTTATTCTGATCTTTGCCAGACTTTGCAGAAATATCCTACTAAATCTAAAGGCGCTAGCTTGGTGTATACATGCCCCGTTGACCCTTAACAGGTTGAAATTTATCAGTAATTCCAAGCACTGTTTCTGCCGCACCTAAAAATAATGTTCCATCATCAGCTACGTGTCGACGCATTCGATCTAAAACATCGCCCTTAGTTTCTTGATCAAAATAAATCAAAACATTCCGGCAGTAGATTACGTCAAAGTTACCTAAAGTCGTGAAACTACTTAACAGATTAAAGGGACGATAAGAGACCATATTACGGATTTCATCGTTTAGTTTCCACACGTCACCGTCTTGCTCAAAATACTTAATGAGCATTTGGATTGGCAGACCACGCTGAACTTCAAATTGACTATAATGTCCTTGCTTGGCTTTGCTGAGCACTTTTGTACAAATGTCAGTACCAACAATTTCAATTTTCCAATCTTTCCACTTATGCCACTGTTCTTTTAAGATCATTGCCAGTGAATAAGGCTCCTGACCTGTTGAAGCTGCTGCACACCATATCCTCAAGCGCTTTGTCGGTCTGTTTTTTTCGATGACTGGCAAAACCTGATTTTTAAAAAGATCAAATGGTGTACTGTCACGGAAAAAGAAGGACTCGTTTGTGGTCATCGCCTCTGTCACTTCAACGTTCAGAGCTTCGTCACGAGACATTTTAAAGCTTGCGATAAAGGCATCTAAAGTATCATGACCATACTTTCTAGCAATTGGAGTCAACCGACTTTCCAATAGATACACTTTATCCTGTGTAAGCATTAACCCTGAACGCTCTTTTAGAAATTTTGCTAAAAATTCAAAATCATTTGGGCGCATTAATAGCCTCCATCGAGCTGTTTCTCAGCTTGTTCACCTAACTCATCAATGGGTGTTACTTTAGAGCATAACCCTGCTGTAGATACAGCGCCAGGCATTCCCCAAACGACACTAGATGCTTCATCTTGAGCAAATACTGTCCCCCCATTTTTAACGATATCTCGAGACCCTTTTAAACCATCATGCCCCATACCTGTCAGTATAACGCCAAGGATACGATCTCCATAAATCTCAATCAAACTGCGATACATAGGATCAACAGCAGGTCGGCAGAAATTTTCTTGCGGTCCCTGATTAAGAGTTACTTTAACTTTGCCATCACCTCTAACAAATTGCATGTGCCAATCACCAGGAGCCACATAGACATGTCCCGGCATTAAAGTGTCACCCTCTTTTGCTTCAGCAGAAGGCCAGCCTGTAGCCTCTCCAATATGCGTTGCCAAAATAGCAGTAAAAGTAGCCGGCATATGCTGTGTAATGACAATGGGAACACTTGGTTTCTTTTTGAACCCTTTAAAAAACTTCATCAACGCTTGGGGGCCGCCAGTGGAAGACCCAATTGCCAAAATTTGAGGTTTTGTCCGTGCCGCCTTACGCAATTGTATTGCAGAAGCGCTTGAGGTCGATTTCACCTCAGTTGTTTGACGTGAGGAGACAACTGCGGGCTTAACTGCAGGACGGGATGGCGCAGCAAAGCCAGTAGGACGAGCTGTCGGTCGAGCAAAATTAGTCGCAGCAGGTTTTGTCGAGCTATCCTTAACTTCAGGAACACCTTTTTTCTTTCGACTGCGATTTGCCCAAGCTTTCACCTTCTCAACAATTTCCCTACGGAAATCAATAGAAGCATTTACGGAACGCGCTGTTTCAGGTTTAGGCACATAATCCACAGCACCGTGCTGCATCGCTCTCAAACTGACTTCGGCATTCCGTTTTGTAAGGGTAGAAGCCATAATAACCTGTAAATCAGGCCTCAGTTCAATCATTTTAGGTAAGGCAGTTAGACCATCCATTACCGGCATTTCAATATCAAGTAAAACAACCTCAATCTGAGGATTATCCTTCAACATACGCACAGCCACTTCACCATTATTGGCTGTTGTGACGACTTCAATCGAAGAATCTTCTGATAAATAACGACAAATAAATCCACGAATTATTGCACTATCGTCGACGACCATTACTTTAACGGTGTCGCCAGCGGGTGCTGTAGTTTGCGATGATAATCGGTGAGAAATCACGTTTTAATACTCTTACAGTAGACCAACTTGAGAAAATTTCGCTTCAATAATCTCACGGTCAAAAGGTTTCATTATATATTCATTAGCACCAGCTTCGATGGCACGACGGATATGGGACATATCATTTTCTGTTGTACAAAATACAACAATCGGCTGAGTTTGAATATCAGAACTTGCTCTCAAAGCTGTCAAATATTCAAGACCATCCATAATAGGCATATTCCAGTCAAGCAAAACTGCATCTGGTGTATTGGCAACAGACTTATCTAGGGCATCTCTACCATCAACAGCCTCTTCTACTGCAAAGTTCAATTCTTCAAGAATTCGCCTTGCAACTTTTCGAATAACTTTAGAGTCATCCACTACTAAACAGCTTTTCATCAGTTCCTCCCCGATCGTTTAGGCTGCTTTTGACGATGACTCTAGATCTAGAAGTTTTTCTACATCCAAAACCGCCATCAGCTCATTTTCCAGACGGTAGATGCCTTTACTGACATCGCGCCACTTAGGATCCAGCGTAATAGGGTTCCTCTCAAAAAGCTCGTCTGAAAGAGACAAAACTTCCCCTACTGAATCAATTTGTAAACTATAAGGCTCATCATTATGTTCGACCACAACACTCATAGATTTTTGACCTTCTTCTCTTGGCGGCAAATCCATTCGCACTCTCAGGTCAATTGCAGTCACAATACGCCCACGAAGGTTTAAAACACCTGCAACCCACTCTGGAGATAAAGGAATGGCTGTAATCCGCTGTTGATTAAGGACATCATGCACTGACAATACTGGAATGCCAAGTAATTGCCCTGCAAGATTTACAGTTACATAATCTTGACTGCCTGATCCACTGGCGACAACGCTGAGATCATTTCTTACGACGAGATCATTCATGCTGCATCTCCTTGAAGTTTAAGCTGCTGAGCTAAGCTGCGCAGCAGTGTTTCTTGATCAAATTTAGCGACATAATCATCAAAACCGACTTCAATTCCGTGATTAATATCCTTATCACTTGCCAAGCTCGAAAGCGCTATAAGAGGTGTATGCTGCCAAATTCCCGAAGATTTAATAGCTTCTGCAAATTCAAAGCCTGTCATATCAGGCATTTCAATATCAGAAACAATAAGATCGAACATGATTCCATCTTCTCGAAGATCCAAAGCCTTTTGAGCTCCGTTCACAGCTGTTACTTTATAGCCAGCAACTGTCAAGACGGGGCGCACCATACTCCGGAAGAAATCACTGTCATCAATTAAGAGAACATGCGCATCTTTTGCTGGGGCAACATCCTCTTCCGTGTCCCTACTCTTAAGCCAATCAGAGAAGGCTTGGGCTAGGAAGTATGCCACATTGATAATTTCTGTAGTATTGCCATCTACAACAGCAGAACCAACAACACTTTCATTGTCAGACGCCAGTTTAATATCAAGCTTGTCATCGACGATATCCATGATCTGATCTACAGCGAGGCCCATCGTATATTCTCTGTCTGTGAACACAAGAACAGGCTGTCGGCCTTCACTGACGAATTCCATCGTCGGATCAGCTTTAATGATCGGCATCAAGGCTCCTCGGTACTGAACCACATGCCGGCCATTAGACATTTCAATTTCATCAATTGCTATATCCTCAAGTCGCGCAATCAAGGAGAGCTGTACAGCCTTATTATTCTCAGAACCTGCCCTGAACACCAGCATACTCTCATTTTCGTCAGAACTTGCTTTGTGAACCACATCTTCCTCAACTTTGTCTTCAACTTGATCAGAGGCACCTGCATTCGAGCGGGCCGCAATACCATTTGGATCCAAAATCATAATCACGCTACCGTCACCAAGGATTGTATTTCCAGAATAGATAGGGATATCCTTCAAGATTGGCGCCACAGGTTTAACGACGATTTCTTCAGTATCAAAGACCTGATCAACCACAATACCAAAGGTATAGGCCCCAACCTGTGCCACAATGATGAAATCATCCTTGTCTTCATCGGCTTCCAGTTCTTCGCGCGTTGAGAAGTCTAGAATCTCATTCAGATAAACGAGTGGTAGCAACCGATTGCGCAGCCTCAAGACAGGGGCATCTTTAATCTTCTCAATACGATATTCTGAATCAGATGACGCTCTAACAAGTTCCAGGACACTAATCTGAGGAATAGCAAATCTCTCGCCATCTGCTTTGACGATCAAGGCAGAAACAATAGCAAGTGTCAGCGGAATCTTAATTTCAAATGTAGAGCCTTTCCCTTCGATAGAAACCATATCAATGGTGCCACCAATTTTTTCAATATTTGAGCGCACAACATCCATGCCAACGCCTCGGCCTGAAACTGATGTGACTTTCTCTGCTGTAGAAAAACCAGGATGGAAGATAAACTTTTGAATTTGGTTATCAGACATCTCAGAGAGTTCGCTTTCAGTCGCCAACTCTTTTTCAAGAATCTTGCCTTTCAGCTTCTCCACTGGAATGCCGCGCCCATCATCTCTAATTTCCACAATAATGTGACCGCCTTCATGGTAGGCGTCTAAAATAATCGTGCCGGTCTCAGGCTTGCCTAGTGCAAGACGCTCTGCTGGCATTTCCACACCGTGGTCTGCTGAATTTCTGACCATATGTGTCAAAGGATCTTTAATAAGCTCAAGAACTTGACGATCCAGCTCGGTTTCAGCACCCCGCATCTCAAGTTCAATTTTCTTATCAAGTTCAACGGTCAAATCACGAACAATACGAGGCAATTTCGCCCATGCATTACCAATCGGCTGCATGCGTGTCTTCATCACACCTTCTTGAAGTTCAGTTGTACACTGACTCAGACGCTGAAGCGGCACCCCTAGCTCAGAATTATCCATATCTCTAGAGATTTGAAGCAATTGGTTCCGCGTCAGTACAAGTTCGGACACCATATTCATCAAATCTTCAAGCAAATCGACACTGACACGAATAGACTGTGAGGTCCGCTTTGTATCTCCAGAGGTTTTAGCTGTCGCGGCCTCTGCTTTCGCTTTCGAAGAAGAGACCACAGCCTCTCTGACAAGCTCAAAACTCATGATCGCTTCATCGCGGGTGTCCGCCTCAACCTGACACTCTGTCATCACTGATTTCATGAATACGAGCAATGCATCAAAACATTTATCATCGAAACCAGGCATGGTTATCATTAAACGCGCAACATTATCCGCAGAATCTAGATCGTCCCTAAAGAGAGCTGTCATGATACCGGACAGACGACCTTTTCGCTGATCGACGGTAGAATCTTTAAAGAATTTAGAAAGCTTAGGATCATTCGGCAACCGCGAGGACATTAAATGTGCCATCACTGCAATTGCATCTTCACCGCCAACCCGATCATAAAGAGGTTCAGACGCAGACGTATTTGCTTCTACGATATCCGCAGCCTGTTCTTCTTCCATAGCAGCTGCCATTTCAGCTTCCATATCCATTTCGTCGCCAGCACTATCATCAGCACCACCAGCTTCAGGGCCTGGAGCGGAAGCAAAAGCAGCCTCTAGTTCTTCAAGAGTAACTTCGCCAGCTTTTAGAGGACGACCTAACCCTTGGTCGACAATATCAGCCTCGATGACATCAGCCTCTGGTTCTGATGCTAAACTGCCTTCAGCAATAGCATCTAAGCGATCAATGAGATCATTGTCATCGCCTTGCGGCTCTTCTTCTGTTTCTTCAAGGCCTGCAAGAATGTCTTTAATTCTGTCTAAGCTTTCTAGAATAACAGTCACAGCATGCTCGGTAACCTCAAGCTCACCATCGCGGAATTTTCCAAGAACATTCTCTGAAGCATGCGCAACAGATTCAAGTCTTGGCAAACCTAGGAAACCACAGGTCCCCTTAATTGTATGAACTAGTCTGAATATATTATCCAAAACTTCTTTGTTGTTCGGGTCTTGCTCTAATTTGACAAGCTCAACATCAACAACATCAATCGCTTCTGATGTTTCCGTTAAGAATTCATTTAAGAGGTCATCCATATTTATTCCCCGTTACTCATTGTCATCTATAATTGCCATCATAAACCAAATAGTTGGTGTCACTTTAGGTTCAAATAAAATCCACTGTAAAGCCTAAAGTGGTCTCCACTCAAAATTATCCTTGTTTTGAAACTATAAAGGTCATTTCCGTCTCATTTCCACGATCCAATCGAATTCCCAAACCATTCTCAAGACTTAACGATTTTGCCAGGCAAACAGGAATTGATTTTGGATCCGCATCCACATCACTTAGTGATTTCTCTACAGCTGAAGCGACACTTTCATGAATGATTAAACGAGCGCCAGAGGCTTTAATAATGATTAACTCCTCAGCGTCACTTTCTAATCCTTCAAGTGAAATTGATAAAATCCCCTCACCGATAACACATTCTCCGGCAACCAGTGCTAAATTCAAAAGGATTTTCATAAGGTTTTTATCTGCAGCCGCCACATCAGAAGACCAAGCAATGGTGACTTTTGATTTATCGAACAAAGAAGCAAGAGCCAGCTTCGCCTCTTCAAGATTAATCACCGCTCCAAATCCACCACCAAGACCAAAAGCAAGCCGAAAAAATTTCAGCTTATTTGTTGTCTGAACAACAGAATCTTCAAGAAGATCTACGATCTGCTCTTGCATGTCCGCATTGCCTTTATCGTGCAACAATTCAACGCCATTACTCATTGCCCCAACAGGACTAACAAGGTCGTGGCATAAACGTGAACACAACAATCCAGCAAAATCTGCGTTTTTCATAAATTCCTCACTTCAACATGAGCATAAACTATTGCCCTAAATTGGCAAACAAAGTATTAACAAATCACAAATTTATGTATTTTTCTTGTAATAAGGACAAAAAATGTCTCCAGAATACCTTAAAAGCTTAGTCTCTCCCCTCACGGAAACCATATTAGAAGCTGGTGAAACAGTCATGGATGTCTTTCATTCAGATTTTAGTGTTTATGATAAAAATGACGAATCTCCTGTAACAGAAGCGGACCGGAGAGGTGAGATTATCATTGAAAAGGCCTTATCTGCAATAGCACCCTCTATTCCCATGGTTGGCGAAGAGGCAAAATCTGAAGGCAAATGTCCGGATATTAGCGGTGGAACATTCTGGCTAGTAGATCCTTTGGACGGCACCAAAGAATTTATCAAAAAAGGCAATGATTTCACCGTAAACATTGGACTAATTAAAGATGGCACGCCTATCATGGGATTTGTCTTAGTCCCTGCAAGTAATGAGCTTTTTTGGGGAATCGTCAATGAGGGGGCTTGGAAGGCTGATATTGTCGGTGGAAAAGTCACCAATACTCGCGCCATCAAATGTCGCAAAACAAATCCTGACGCCATGACGATCGTCGCCAGTAAATCGCATCGCTCAACAGAACTTGAAGACTATCTTGCCGATTATCAAGGGGCTGAAAATGTATCAATTGGATCTTCCTTAAAGCTATTACTCTTGGCTGAAGGAAAAGCTGACCTCTACCCCCGCCTAGGCCCTACATGTGAGTGGGACACAGCGGCTGCGCACGCAGTATTACTCGCTGCCGGTGGTCGTGTAACTGTTCCTGGCGGAGAGGATCTAACTTACGCTAAAGATTTAAAGACATTTCTAAACCCTTGGTTTTTGTGCGTTGCAGATCAGAGTTTTGACGCAAAACCTCTGTAAAGCAGCGCTTTAAGCGTAGAAAAACAAAAACTATTTACCAAAAGTAAAATGCCCGCCAATGAAGCGGGCATTTTATTTTATTTCTTGGTGAGCGGTTGAGGCGGAGACCAGGCCGGGTCTGATGCATCGCCTATTGTATTCACTTTCCGTTCATTATATCCAGTCAAATCAACAGACCAAAGTGTACTACGCCCCTTGCCATTGATTTGATTAGGGTCTGTTCTAAAAAACATCAAAACGCGCCCATTTGGAGACCAGGTAGGGCCTTCATCTTGATAGGCATTCGTTAAGAGACGTTCACCTTTCCCATTAGGCCGCATCACACCAATTCTAAATTTGCGATCCCCTATTTTTGTAAAAGCTACAAGATCACCGCGTGGAGACCAAACAGGCGTTGCGTAGCGGCCACGCCCAAATGAAATACGTTTAATATTAGAGCCATCCGCATTCATCACATAGAGTTGCTGAGACCCGCCTCGATCTGAATTGAAAACAATTTTGGATCCATCTGGAGAATAACTCGGCGAAGTATCAATACCTGGATGATTAGTAAGGCGCTTGCTCTTTCGAGTTCTCAAGTCCATGACATACAGATCAGAATTTCCATCTTCAGATAAGGACATAATAACTTTATTCCCGTCTGGCGAAAAACGAGGCGCAAAAGTCATATTCTGTTTGAAATCACCCAGTATTTCGAATTTATTACTGAGAATGTTCAAGAGATAAACGCGTGGTCGATCGTTATAATAACTCAAGAAAGTTATCTCTTGACGATTTGGCGAGAAACGCGGTGTTAAGACAAGATAACTCCCGTCTGTCAGAAACTGCTGATTCACCCCGTCTTGGTCCATTATCGCAAGCCTTTTTATACGATTGAGGGCTGAGCCACTTTCTGCAATATATACGATCCGGGTGTCGAAATATCCTTCATCCCCTGTCATTCGTGTATAAATTTTGTCAGAAATAACATGAGCAATTCTGCGCCAGTTTGATACAGGTGTTGTATAGCCCACGCCTTCAAGTTGACGGCCCGAGAGAACGTCCCAAAGTCGAAATTCTACACGTAAACTTCCATTATCAAGGCGAACCATGCGTCCCGTTACAAGTCCTTGTGCGCCTATTGGTTTCCATTGAGCAAATCGAGGCAAAGCATCCTTGTTGACGTCTTTATTGATAAAACTGTTATGAGGAAGCGCTCTGAAAAGCCCAGTAGATTGAAGGTTATTGGTAATGACTGAAGCAATGCCCGCGCCAATCTCACTTAACATAACCCCGTCCACTTCCATGTCCACATCAGGATGAAAATCAGGAATAGCAACGGGGATAGCTTCGACCTTCCCGCCAACAACATCAATTTTCATTTGTGCTTGAACAGAAAAAACGCTTAAGAAAAAAAGACTTATAAAGATAGAAAATCGTAGCATAGCGAAGAGAAACCCTTTTACCCAACTGAAGTCATAGCCTTGAAAAACATAGCGATGTCTATTGATCTACTGCATTCATGATCATCAAACAAGCTGCATCTAACTTATTTTAGGAATAAGGCCGAAATTTGGTTAGTTCATCTTACGAATGCCAAAAGATTTTATTCATAAATATCTGGAGGACGGAAGGTAATATCAAAATATTTATTTCCGGCTTTTATGATTGGAATAGCTTCCTCAAATTTTCCGCAACTCATAGCTGCGCGGATTACACTATCTCCAAATACCCTTTTAAATGGTTGAGCTGCATCATCATAATCGCCGTCTAACATGATTGGCTTCCGCGCTAATTCACCCTGTAAATTCAAGTACAATCTTATCGGAGCTGCCATATCTTCACTGTTTTTCAACCCTTTTGGGCGATTCCAGCAGTTATTTAATTTATAGGCAATCGCATCTCTTATTGCTGCTGCACGAATCCGACCCGCCAAGCCTTCGAAACTCGGCGCCTTCTTCTTAGGCTCTTTTATTTTCGCTTTAGGCTTCTTAGCCTTCTTCTTAGGTTTGGGCGTCTCTTTGGTCTCTTCTTTCAAAGATCGATCAATAAGTTCAGCAATCTTACTTGATTTAAACCGTTTGGGCGGCTTTGGTTTCATTTTTGGCCGAATGCTATTTCTAAGCCGCATCTGCTTTGTTACCTTAGGTTTTGGCTTAGGCTTAAGCTTTTTTGCCGGCTTTGCTGGTTTTAACGTTGGCATGGCATCAGGTGTTAATGCAGCCACTGCCTCATTCTTTGCATAGGAAGGTTTTCTTTTTTCTTCTTGAGGTTCTTCTCTAGTTTCTTCAGCCTTTTTGACAATCTTCCTCTCCTTTTCCACCTTTACAAAATCAATTTGTATGGGCTCAGGAACAGGAGGTCGCTTAGAAGTAAGTTCAGGAAGGCCCACTAAAGCAACAGTTACGATGCCTCCATGCAGTGCCAAAGAAAAGGCAAGACCCCGATCCATATTTTTGATCGCGGTTAATATCGTCTGCATGTTCAGTGTTTCTTTTGTCATCGAACCCGTTATCGATTATCTGCCATTAGAGCAACTTTGGTAAAACCAGCGGCATTAATCATGCCTATCACTTGCATAATACGTCCATATTCTAAAGACGTATCACCGCGAATATAAATTTTCACATCCCGATTGTTACCTGCTATTGCATAAAGGCGTTCTTTCAATTCTCCGTCTGCGATCGCATTATCGGCTATAAATATGTCCCCTTTAGGGTCAATAGTAATTTCCAATGGCTTACTATCTTGAGGCAGTGTCTTTACTGAAGCTTTTGGCAAGTCCACTAACACACCCGGCTGAAGCAAAGGTGCAGCAACCATAAAAATAATCAAGAGCACAAGCATAACATCAACAAAGGGCGTCACATTAATTTCAGCAAGAGGCCGATAGCGACCAGCCGCCCCTCTTCTTGATTTAATACTACCTCCACCTAATTGCATGCCCATAATACCACCTACTCACGCTCATCAAGTTGACGCGATAGGATCGCACTAAACTCATCAGAAAAGCCTTCAACACGGGCCGCATAACGACCAAGGTCTGTAGAGAGTTTATTATATGCAATCACGGCGGGGATCGCGGCGACAAGGCCAAGAGCTGTTGCAAGCAATGCCTCAGCAATTGGTCCGCCGATTGATGCAAGCGATGTATCTGAAGACTGCGCAATCGCCGTAAAAGCATTCATGATTCCCCAGACTGTCCCAAACAGCCCAACAAAAGGCGCAGCAGAGCCAATTGTAGCAAGATAGCCAACTTGCCCTTCAAGTCGCTCCATTTCACGGGTAGTTGTCACATGCATCACCTTATTAATACGGTCCTGTATGGTTAACTTATCAACGTTCGATCGATTACCACTCATGGACCGTTGCCACTCTCTCATGGCTGTGACAAAGACTGCTGCCATTGGATGATCAGGATTGGTCCGCAGACGTTCATGCAAGGCATCTAAGGATTGGCCTGACCAGAAATCATCTTCAAAGTCATCGCTTTTTTGACGCGCATCTTTTACCCGCTGCCATGTATTATAGATGATCGACCAACCCCACACGCTTGATGCGATCAACATGATCATAACCAACTGCACGACAATATCTGCTTCAGCAAACATCGACCAAAAAGTGAAATCCGTTTTGCTCCCTGCAAGAGTTTCGGCTTCTAACGCCTGGTTTGTTGCCTGCATTGCTAGTGCCATTATTCCATTCATGATGCACCCTCATCATTGCTACTTTGATATTCATTCATCCACTGAGACCATGCGGCTTTCACAGTTTGTGGCCAGCGCTTAGGGCGGCCCTTATTGTCAACGATTGCGACCAATAATTCTGCTTCGGCAACCAGCTCCCCTGCCTCGTTTTCAATGCGCTGAGCAATCTCGATCGCCGCGGCTCGAACCTTGGTCACACGAGAAAATCCATTCAGAATATCACCGACAGTGCTTTGTCTATGATAGGTTACATTGATATTTCTAACCACATAAACTACCGGACCACCCTCTTCCTCTGGCATATCCATAAGAACAGAGACATCTGCGGCTGATCCCCGAATGCTTTCGCTTCTGATGCGTTCAAAAAAGCTGACATAGCGGGCATGATAGGTCATGCCGCCAACATCTGTATCTTCATAGTAAACCCGGATTGGAAAAGAAAATTCTCCGTTAGTCCATACTCCCTCAGACGGTTTTAAACTCATCTGCTACTCCTTCAATAAATCGAATTGATCTTGAACGTCACTCCCTTTAGGCGGGGTCAGGCCAAGATGCTTCCATCCACTTGCGGATAAGAGGCGCCCACGCGGTGTTCGCTGTACTAAACCTATCTGCAATAAGTATGGCTCAATTATGTCTTCGATCGTATCTCTTGCTTCGGATAAAGCGGCAGCAAGGGTTTCAACCCCCACAGGTCCACCGCCGTATGTTTCCCCTATACAGTACAAATACCGACGATCCATCATATCCAGGCCTAATGCATCGACTTCAAGACGATTCAATGCCTGATCCGCAGTCTTTTGGTCAACAATTTCACTGCCCGCTACCATAGCAAAATCTCGCACTCGGCGAAGCAATCGACCTGCAACACGGGGCGTTCCCCGTGAACGGGCAGCAATTTCCATCGCGCCGTCATGGCTCATCGAAAGGTGTAGCAATTTCGCCCCTCTTTCTACCACTTCACAGAGTTCTTCAGCGGAATAAAATTCCAAGCGAGTAGGAATGCCAAAACGATCTCTAAGAGGCTTTGTTATCAGCCCAGTTCTTGTTGTGGCGCCTACAAGAGTAAAGGGAGGTAAATCGATGCGCACAGACCGCGCTGCTGGACCATCTCCAATGATAAGATCCAACTGAAAATCTTCCATGGCTGGATAGAGGATTTCTTCAACTGCTGGTGATAATCTATGAATTTCATCAATAAAGAGAACATCCCGCTCTTGTAAGTTTGTGAGCAAAGCTGCTAGATCCCCAGCTTTTGTAATCACAGGCCCTGATGTTGCTTTAAAATTTACACCTAATTCTCGAGCAACAATCTGCGACAGTGTTGTTTTACCTAAGCCAGGAGGTCCATAAAAGAGCACATGATCCATGGCTTCCCCGCGGGTGCGGGCCGCTTCGATAAAAATTTGTAAATTCTCTCTCGCCTGCGTTTGACCGATAAAGTCATTAAGCGTCTGAGGCCTTAACCCATTCTCAGCGTAATCGCTATGGCCTTCACTTGTATCAATTAATCTTTCTTCACCGTCTTCAATCATAGAGAAGCAAGCTCCTTAAGAGCTAGAGGGATAAGAGCATTCACAGAGATATTCCCTTCAACCTTCGACCGTGCCATTGCAACTGCTGTGTGAGCCTCTGCAGGGCGGTACCCAAGGTTTGATAGCGCAGACACTGCATCCGCAAGCACTTGATCTCCTTTATCATTAACAGGAGAGGCCGAAACGCTGCCATCGGAGGGCATTTGCGAAGCGGTTGAAACAGCGAGCGAAGCAACTTTATCTTTTAATTCATTAATGATCCGGCCGGCAAGTTTTGGCCCCACACCGCTTGCTCGGCTAATCACACCTTTGTCCTGAGCTGCAATGGCCGTCTGAATTTCACTGGGTGAACCGACTGATAGAATTGCAAGGCCAACTTTTGCCCCAACGCCTTGAACGCTGCATAAAAGGGTGAAACATTCTTTTTCTTGCTTATCCCCAAAACCATATAACAAAAAAGCATCTTCCCGCACCACAGTCTCTATAAAAAACTGGACAGCCTCTCCTTTGGTAGGAAGCTTGTCTAAGGTTCGCGCGCTTGAATGCACAAGATATCCTACACCGTTGACATCAACAACAGCCCAGCCATCGCCGATTTCGTCAAGAATACCTGTAAGTTTAGCGATCATAGATTTTTACCTAATTCCCAATGCCCGATTTGCATGGACATTATGTGCGTGACAGATTGCGACTGCAAGAGCATCAGCTGCATCTGACCCATTTATTTTAACCCCTGGCAACAAAACCTGAACCATGGCATCTACCTGGTCTTTTGCAGCGTGCCCAACGCCAACAACAGACTTTTTCACATGGTTTGGTGTATATTCTGACACCATCAGACCATGACTTGCTGGCACAAGCAAGGCAATTCCTCTCGCTTGACCTAACTTTAGAGTAGAAGTGGGATTCTTATTGACGAATGTCTCTTCGACGGCACAACTGTCTGGATTATACTCTTTCAAAACAGTTTCAAGACCGTCTCGTAGTTCCACCAATCTTTCAGCAAGAGAGAGCTTAGTCGTTGACTTTACAATTCCATTGCCTACGTGAATCAGACGGGTGCCATGGCTCTCCACGACACCCCATCCTGTTTTCTGCAATCCTGGATCAATTCCAAGTAGACGCATGCTCCCTCCCAAGGATAATTATGCGAGTTGCGCGAGGACATCCTCTGAAACACTAAAGTTTCCATAAACATTTTGAACATCATCATGTTCTTCAAGTTTATCAATCAAATTCATGAGTTTTTCAGCACCCTCTTTATCAACATCCATTGGCTCTTTTGGCTTGAAAATTAACTTGGCCGCTTCGGGATCTTGAAACTGCGCTGTTAAAGCAGAAATCACTGCATGTAAATCTGATGGATCTGTGTAAATCGTGTGACTTTCATCATCACTCTCGACTTCATCTGCGCCCGCTTCGAGAATAGCTTCAAACATGGTATCCTCGTCTGCAACTTCAGCTTTATAGACAATCTCACCGACACGATCGAACATGAAACCAACAGAGCCAGTCTCTCCCAGATTGCCGCCAGATTTAGTGAAAATTGACCGTACATCAGAGGCTGTACGATTTCTATTATCGGTCAGAGCTTCTACGATCACACCGATTCCATTTGGGCCGTAGCCTTCATACCGCATTTCTTCATAAGACTCTGTATCACCGGCTTCTGACTTAGCAATGGCCCGTGTGATATTGTCTTTAGGCATAGATTGCCCCCGCGCAGTAGCGACAGCAAGGCGTAGCCGAGGGTTTGAGTCCATGTCAGCCCCTCCCATCTTTGCGGCGATGGTGATTTCTCTTGAGAGTTTTGAAAATAGATTAGAGCGCTTCTTATCTTGTGCGCCCTTACGGTGCATAATGTTTTTAAATTTACTATGGCCAGCCATGGTTACCTTCTACTTTTATTGCTTTGACATCATACATAAGCCTAACGACTTTTGAGGTTGCCTCTTATGTAGCAAATTTCTCTGATTTGAACAGGAAAAAATAGCATTCTCAAAAAATCTTTGGGCTTTTTTAGGAAAGAAAACATTCCAAAGCCTATTACCATTGATGGGGATAGGACATTTTCAAAAGTTTCTGATCCCTGCCCATGCCACCAACCGTAAACCACGTCTCATTAATTTTAACCAGACCGCGATGATCCATAGTGGCTTTAGACCAATTCTTGAGTACTCGCCATTTTCCTGCCTTGAAATCCCACCCCCATGTATGCGGCGATGGTTGACTGGGCTCACCATTATAGCCAATCCCACTATAATTATATGCGTTTGACGATCCCCCAGTGAAAAGCATAAAACTGGCATCTGAAATGCCTGCCGCAGCCATGCGATAATTGCCTTTCCCTGGCAATTGGGGCAACCTTTTCCATGTCACATTCAAAGGATTTTCAGGATCTATGGTCCCTAACCATTGCTCGTTCACTGTATCAAATTTTCGCCGTCCTTCTTTGGTTTTTCCAACAACTGCGACGCCATCAGCAATGATAAACTGATTGCCAATAATTCCTCCTGCATGACCAAAAACAGGGGAACCTGGATAGTCTGTCGCCCTCCTCCATATTTTTTCAATCGTATCATAAACCTGGACCAGAGATACATTACCCGTATCATGCCATCCGCTAACAAGGTAAATAAAGCGTTCTCTATAGACAAAACTCACTGTATCATCCACAGGTGTTGGCATAGGCGGTAAGCGGGTATAGGTCTTTTTAGCAGGGTCAAACTTCACACCATAAGACGTAGACTTCTCGCTCCCGTCTTCAGCTACTGTATAGCCTCCAAAAATATAAAAATGTGCCCCAATACCCACTGCTGTTGCGGCTAAAACACCTTGTTCCTTAATCGGCAACGGTGGCATTTCCTCCCACTGTTTAGCGCCTTTTTTAAAAAGATAGACATCCTTGCTCACATGCTGCCAGGTGCGACCATTTTTCAATCCTCCCGCAACAAGAATCATTGTTTGATCCGCTTTAGTTGAGTTCATAGGATTAATCCACGCGACGGCATGATTACTACGAGCCTCTGGCAAAGGAACAATGTCGCAAGCAAAAGATCCTAAACTTAAGCAGATGGCAACAAGTATAGCCGTGATAAATTTCATGATAGACCCTTTATCATCTCTGTCACAGTGGCACCAATCGCCTGTGACGCTGTTAAGCCGGGGCTTTCAATCCCGAATAAATTAATCAAGCCTGTCACCTGGTGCTCTTGAGAATTCTGAATCAAAAAATCTGCGCCGCCCAAATCAGGCCCTACAATTTTGGGACGTATCCCAGCAAAATCGGGGTGAAGCTTTTCTTCATCCAAAGAAGGATAATATTGTTTAATTAAAGAAATAAAATGTTCTTTTCTCTCGGAGGTGACTGTATAGTCTTCTTCTTCTATCCACTCCACATCAGGGCCAAAACGAGTTCTTCCATTAAAATCTATAAGAGAGTGTGCTCCCAGACCAGCTTTAGTTGGCAAGGGATAAACCAAACATTTGAAAGGCGCCTCCCCTTCTAACCAAAAGTAGTTTCCTTTGGCTAAATATTGTTTAGGGATAAACTTTTGATCCAAGCCTCTGATGGTTTTGGCCACTTTTTGCGCGCTTAAGCCAGCAGCATTAACAACCGTTTTTGCAAGCACAACAAAGTCTGATGTTTCGACAGCGATCCCTTTGGCCATAGCCATAGCAGATAAAATCTCAGTATTAGGAGCATACGTCCCACCAGAATTTTCAAAGTCTCCCAACATCGTCACCATCAGATCATGGACATCAATGATCCCTGTCGACGGGGACCATAAACCAGCAATCGACTGAACAAGCGGTTCAATTTCATTCACTTTTTCTTCGGTTAAATATTTCAGATCTCTCACGCCATTTCGGATCGCTTGCTTGTTGATATCTCTCAATTTTTGAAGGTCATAATCTGAATTTGCAACGACAAGCTTGCCACACTGTTTATGATCAATTCCTCTTTCTTGAGCATATTTATACAGCAATTCTTTGCCTTGCACACAGAGTGCCGCCTTCCGACTGCCGGAAGGATAATAAATACCGCCGTGAATCACACCACTGTTTCGGCTACTCACACCGCTGCCAAACTGTGCCTCTTTTTCAACAAGAAGGGTTTCAATCCCGGCCAATTGCATAGCCCGAGCGCAAGCAATGCCAACGACCCCAGCCCCAATTACAACTGCCTGAACTTTTTCCATCCACCCTATTTCACAAGAAATTGATCTCTTTCCTCTTCAAATCTAGCTGAAATACTTTAAATAGAGAAGAAATCTTTTCTCTAATAATCTCAGGATTGCATCGAGCAAGAATTATCTGAGAGTCAGGAATATATATGTCTTATGATTATGATCTGTTTGTAATTGGTGCAGGCTCAGGGGGTGTTCGGGCCAGCCGTATCGCATCAAGCTACGGAGCGAAAGTCGCAGTGGCTGAAGAATATCGCATTGGGGGCACCTGTGTCATTCGCGGCTGTGTACCTAAAAAATTGCTCGTCTATGCCAGTGGTTTTTCGAAAGACTTTAAACTAGCTGAAGGCTATGGTTGGACTGTAGGAGAGACAAGTTTTTCATGGGAAACACTAATTGAACGTAAAGATGCAGAAATCGACCGTTTAAATGGTTTATATATCAATACCCTATCCAATGCTGGCGTAGAAATGATCGAAGGCAGAGCTCTTGTTACTGGGCCAAATTCTGTGCGTGTAGGGGATCAAGAGTATTCAGCAAAATATATTCTCATTGCCGTTGGTGGCTGGCCAATGATGCCTGACCTTCCTGGCATTGAACATGCTGTATCCAGTAACGAAGCCTTGCATTTTGAGAAACAACCCGACCATATCGTTATTGTTGGCGGGGGCTATATTGCTGTGGAATTTGCTGGAATCTTCAATGGTATGGGTAGCCAAGTCACACAGTTATATCGTGGCGAACAAATACTGAGAGGGTTCGATACTGATCTTCAACACAGTCTTGCAACAGAAATGAAGGCTCGAGGGATCGACCTTAGAACCAGTCTGAATGTGACAAAGATAGACAAAACTGAAAAAGGAGTAATTCTCCATCTGACTGATGGCACTACCCTCGAAGCGGACGCTGTCATGTATGCTACAGGCCGAGCGCCTAAGACCGATGGCCTTGGTCTTCAGGATGCCGGTGTTGCGCTGGATAAAGCACAAGCTGTGATCGTTGATGAATACGGAAAAACTTCTGTGGACAGCATCTATGCAGTTGGGGATGTGACCAATAGGGTTCAACTCACCCCTGTAGCCATTAAAGAAGGCCATGCCTTTGCAAATACAGTCTTCGGCAATATGCCGTCAAGCCCAGAGCATGATGCTATTCCGTCCGCTATTTTCAGCCAACCCCCTATCGGAACTGTCGGTCTTACTGAAGCACAAGCCTTTGAAAAATATAATGGGAAAATTAAAGTTTTCAAAAGCGGTTTCAAACCGATGAAACACACTCTTGGTGGCTCTGAAGAGCGAGCATTGACCAAGCTCATCGTCGCTGAGGAAACAGATGTTGTTGTCGGTGCCCATATGATTGGACTAGATGCTGCAGAGATTATGCAGGGCATCGGCATTGCTGTAAAAGCAGGCCTAACGAAGGCTCAGTTTGATGCAACCGTTGCAATCCATCCATCAAGCGCCGAAGAATTTGTGCTGATGCGTTAACGGCAAATACGGTGAAGAGCTTGTAATTCCTCTAGCTCTTCATCATATAGCGCCTGTTTTTTAAGAGTCACATCATTTAAGACCTGCAAGGCTTGACAGATCTCTCCTATTTCATCGCCCCGTTTTTGACCAAGGCAGTCCACAAGCTTTTTCCCTTGTGCCAATCTATCAATGGTTTCACAAATATACTGAAGAGGAACGGCAATGGACCTGCTTACAAAATAGGCGCCTAAGCCGCCTAGGATGAAAATAAACATTCCGATCAATAGCGCCACATCTCTCATCCAATGAGTCATCGCTTCTGCATTGGTCACTATGACAATACAGAGTACAAGGAACAGACTCAGAGGTATGTTAACAGCGATCAGAATTTTGCCGCGCAGCCTTAAATTTGAAAATTTTATTCTCTGTCTGTATATTTTAAAACTCATAACGCCCCTCAATACTATTTACTACATCACCTTACCTTCTTTGTGATACTGGGGATTACTTAACGAACCTATAAAATTTTCTACCGAGATCGGGTATACTGCTTAAATAAGAGAAAACTATAAAATAAATTGATATCAAACACTTATTCATAGTTTCATCCGACACATAACAAAAAAAGAGGCGAAAATCGCCTCTTTACTTTCTTCTATATATCTATTTGTTTATTTGACATGCCAGGTTTGTCCGCCGAGGACGATGTCTTTAATAGATCTTTTCTTTTTCTGCCTTGCGTGGTCGATTTGGGCGTGGACAGCACGCTCATAAGAAAGGTCGACGCTTTCTTGATACAAGACGCCCATAGCCACAGGCTCTCCGTCTCCCGCTCCGAGTTCTGCCAGCAAGCGTGCGATCCCTATATGGCTTTCATCGTGGGTTAAAACATCCTCTTGTGTGATATTATTTTCGCCGATGGTGACCACTTTCAGGCTGAAGCTATCCATATCAAAGACAATGCCTTTGTTCCCTTCTTTCCCGAAGATCATCTTTTCCCCATGCTCCAGAAGCAACTGTTTGTCTTGGGCGGTTTTCTTATCCGTAATATCGGACCATGCATCATCATTATAGACGATACAATTTTGCAAGATCTCAACAAAAGCAGCGCCTTTATATTGGTGTGCGGCTTTGAAGACACCAGGCATATGTTTTTGGGCTGTATCCACTGTCCGTGCGACAAACTTAGCCCCGCAGCCAAGCGCAAAGTTAATCGGATTAAGGCTGGGATCCACAGACCCCATAGGAGTAGACGGGGTCTTAATCCCAACTTCTGAGGTGGGACTATATTGTCCTTTGGTCAGGCCATAAATCTTGTTGTTAAACAACAGAATATTCAGGTCCACATTCCGCCGCAGCGCATGCAGTGTATGGTTCCCCCCAATGGAAAGACCATCCCCGTCGCCTGTGATCAACCAAACATCAAGATCTGGATTTGCCAACTTAAGCCCGGTCGCTACCGCGGGGGCTCGACCATGAATGGTATGGAACCCATAGGTGTTCATATAGTAAGGGAACCGGCTCGAACAGCCAATGCCAGAGACAAAGACTGTATTCTCGAGCGTCGCGCCCATCTCAGGCAAGGTTCTCTGCATACATTTTAAAATCGCATAGTCTCCGCAACCCGGACACCATCTGACTTCTTGATCACTGGTAAAATCTTTAATGGTTAGTGGTGATTGATCTGTCATCGTCTCCCCTCCCCTATGCCTTCTCTGAGGCGAGATCGCGAATAGCGTTCAGCACTTCAGTAATTTTAAATGGTTGGCCCGATACCTTATTCAACGGCTGGGCATCAATAAAGAAACGATCGCGGATCACTGTTTTCAGTTGACCCGTATTCATTTCAGGGATCAGAACATGATCAAAGGATTTCAATAAAGCATCCGTATTCGACGGCATCGGATTCAGATGACGGAAGTGTACATGGCTCACATCCACTCCTTCTGACCGAGCAATCTTCACCGCTTCCTCAATCGGACCAAAGGTCGATCCCCATCCCACAACACCTATCCGAGCACCCGCGCTGCCCGTCGAAGGCTCTAAAGGCGGAATTTCCCGCGCAATACCCGCAACTTTCGCCGCTCTGACATCCGTCATCTTCTGGTGGTTCGCAGGGTCGTAAGAGATATGACCCGTATCATAGCTTTTCTCAATCCCGCCAATTCTGTGCATACATCCTGGCGTCCCCGGCTTCGCCCAGTTCCGTGCTAGCGAAAGATCATCCCGCTGATAAGGGTTAAACTCCCCGTCCTCTGGGGCCGACGCAAACGCCACCTCAAATGGCTCAAGCGCTTCCATATCCGGTAACTTCCAAGGCTCCGCAGCATTCGCAATAAAGCCATCCGACAGTAAAATAACCGGCGTCATATATTTGAGCGCAATCCGACATGCCTCAATGGCTGTCTCAAAGCAATCCGCAGGAGAGCGGGTCGCGAGCACCGGCAAAGGCGCATCCCCGTTCCGGCCGTATATGGCTTGGTACAAGTCAGACTGTTCCGTCTTGGTCGGTAACCCCGTTGATGGACCTCCGCGCTGGACATTCACAACAACCAAAGGCAATTCCGTAGAAATCGCTAACCCAAGCGCTTCCCCCTTAAGAGCAATCCCAGGGCCTGACGAAGATGTCACCCCCAGAGCCCCGCCAAAAGCAGCCCCCAAGGCCGCACAGACTGCCGCAATCTCATCCTCCGCCTGGAACGTCAGAATGCCAAGGTCTTTCAACGACGAAAGCGTATGTAAAACGGGAGAGGCCGGCGTAATCGGGTAAGACCCAAGAACAATATCCAATCCAGACAATTCTCCGCCCGCTGCCAAGCCCCAAGACAAAGCCTCAGAACCCGTCACCGTCTTATAAAGACCCGGCTCTTGCTTCACTGCACCAATGTGATACCGCTTTATACTGGTGGATAACTCAGCCGTTTCTCCATAAGCATGCCCCGCATTCAATGCCGCAATATTCGCTGCCGCAATCTCAGGCTTTTTAGCGAACTTCTTCTCAAGCCAATCCGTAACCGGCGCTCTGCTGCGGTCAAACATCCAAAGCATCAACCCCAGCATATACATATTCTTTGAACGCAGCGCATCCTTGTTCCCAAGGCCAAACTCTTTCACTGATTCAACCGTCTGCTTAGACGCATCCAACGTGATCAGCTGATAATCTTCAAGACAACCATCCTCAAGGGGATTCGTCTCATAACCCGCTTTTTGAAGATTCCTCTTGGTGAAACTGCCCGCATCAACAACCAACAAACCACCCCGCCGAAGATTATCCAAAGAGACCTTCAACGCCGCAGGGTTCATCGCAACCAAAACATCAGGCTCATCACCTATCGTCTTAATCGATTTAGCACCAAAATTAATTTGAAACGCAGACACCCCAAACGTCGTCCCAACAGGGGCGCGGATTTCCGCAGGGAAATCTGGAAATGTCGCTAAGTCTGAGCCCGAAAGCGCAGTAGAGTTCGTAAATTGGCTGCCGGTCAGCTGCATTCCGTCACCAGAATCACCTGCAAACCGAACCACCGCAGATTCTAAAATCTGGACGTCCGTTGTCATAGTATTTTCCTTGTCATACCTTTTTGGGTCATGTGAATAAACACAATGCCCGAGAGGCCTTTACAGAACCAGGCAACCTGTCCCGATCCCTTATTAAAGTTAAACTTCTCTTACAATGTTTTTTCAGAAAAGCAAAAACAAAAAAAATTTACTGAGACGTTAGATCAGCTTCACTGAGAGGGATAAAAAAATTAGAATTGAGGATAATTCACAGCAAGGAATTGTCCATATAAGTCGTTAAAATGGTCGATAAAGCCACTCGCAATCCAATATCTTGAATAGGCTTTATAGTCTTCCGTTGTAACATAGTGTGTCAAAATTTTTTCCGCTGCCGCTATGATCACTTTACCGTCAGACGTTTTTGAACAGCCAATATGAACTCCCACATAAGACGGTGTCTCGTCAATAGGTATACCAATGAGGTTTGAGGGCTTTTTTTGCACTTTAAAATAATGTTGGATATTTTCCGGATAATCAATTGCAAGATCCACGCGCTTGTTATTCAGCATGTTAATGAGGGTGTCCGTAACCTTCATGGTTGATAATTCTAGCGCCTGATCTCTATGGTCTTCAATTACTTTGGACACAGCCGGGGCGTAGGCCAACCCTTTTACAACGCCAAAAGAAAGAGAGGGATTTCCTTTGAGTAGGTTAGCAAGGCTGACTTTTTTATCATGTTTGGTATCAAGATTTAATCTCTGAAAAGTATCTGCATGCATAAAGACATATCGTGGCATGAAAATATGTACAGGCTTTGTAAAATAAATATGAGAGAGGCGCTCTTCAGATTTTAAAAGAATACTGCAGGAGGTCTCTGCATTAAAAATCCTGAAAAGACGAGGGATAGACCCTTGAACCTTTGAGTGGGTATAGCCTGAGAGTTCAGTCTTTAAGAGCGCGCTAATTTTATCCCCGAGTCCATGCCCTTTATCCTGCCCTCGATAGCTGTATGCAATAGGATAATCATATTCCACCCAGTTAATATGTGGCTTACTTTCAGACAGCTTTCCCTTTTGAGAAGACTGCCCCTCTGCAGAATGTCCTTGGCTAGAAAAGCTGAACCCCACCAGGCACAGAACCAGCGTCATATATACTCTAAACATTTAGATTATCCCCATAACTAAATTTTTTCATTTAAAGTTGTATAGGGAATGGGTTAACAAATACTAAAGATAGAAAAAAACGCACAAGGATCTCAAAACAAAAAAAACACTGAGCTCTTGAGCTCAGTGTTTTGTCAAACTGTATGACACAGTCAATGCAAAAGCGTGATTACTTTTTAAGTGAGAAAGAACCAAAACGCTTCTTAAAGCGTGCAACCTGACCGCCTTCAACAGCGATACGGTTACCACCAGTCCAAGCTGGGTGTACTTTTGGATCAATCTCAAGAGTCATAGTGTCTCCTTCAGCGCCCCAAGTAGAGCGTGTCTGGAATGTAGAACCGTCTGACATCACAACATTGATTGTGTGGTAGTCTGGATGAATATCGTTTTTCATTTCATATCTCCAAATTTGAGGGGGATTTAACCGATACTGAGGGGGATTGCAAGTCATGAATCTGTCTTTTGTAAAAAAAAGTGTAAATATTCAGCTTTTTTCATGAAATAAGGTAAAAATCTTCAAGTTGGTGGTTGGCAATCCCGCTTTGTGCCCCTATATGAAGAGACTAAATTTCCGTATAAAGAATCCAAAAAAGAATCTGTTTTATGAGCGATCCACACACGACACCTGGACATAGTTCCAGCGATGAAGCCCCAAAAGATAAAAAACTATCAAAGATGAAAATTCTTTGGAGCTTCCTTAGAAACTATAAAATTCGCATGGCACTTGCGCTCTTCTTTCTCACCATTGCAGCGACCACTGTTCTCGTTATTCCTACAGCCCTTCAAGGCATGGTCGATAATGGGTTTTCGAATAGCGATGCCCAGAAAGTGAATGATTATTTCGTCATCTTTCTTGCGATTGTCGGTGTTATGGCCTTTTCTACAGCGATGCGCTTTTACTATGTCTCCTGGCTTGGAGAGCGCGTTGTCGCCGATATCAGAAAAGCTGTTTATGAACGTTTGATTACCATGAGCCCTGAATTCTTTGAAACCAACCGCCCAGGGGAAATTGTCTCAAGACTAACAGCGGACACCACTGTCGTTCAAACGATTGTTGGCAGTAGTTTTTCTGTTTGGTTAAGAAACGTCCTGATCGCCCTGGTGGGTACAATATGGCTATTCATTCAAAACCCAGGCCTTATGACCTATGTGATGATAGGTATACCTGTCACTATTTTCATTCTCGTATTAGTCGGACGCCGAGTGCGCAATCTCTCTCGTAAAAGTCAAGACCGCGTTGCTGATGTGGGGGCCAGAGCCAATGAATCCCTTGCTGCCCTAAATGTTGTTCAAGCCTTCACACGTGAAAATGAGGAAAGCCGTCGCTTCTCAGGGGCGACTGAAGAAGCCTTCATCATGGCTCAGCGTAGGATAACTGTACGATCTGCTCTTACAGCAGGTGCAATTTTCATAATCTTTTCCTCTATCGCTGCAGTTCTATACAGCGGCGCTCAAGACGTGATGCAAGGAACCATGACTGGGGGTGAACTTTTGGAGTTCATCATTCGATCTGTTTTTGTTGCTGGCGCATACGGTGCTCTGTCGGAAGTCTATAGTGATCTGCAACGCGCTGCAGGTGCTGCTGGGCGCCTAGCAGAGCTTTTAGCTGTAGTTCCTACCATAAAAGCGCCAGAGGCACCTGTCGCACTTCCTGAGCAGCTCTCAGGCCAAGTGAGTTTTGAAGATGTAACTTTTGCCTATCCTAGTAAGCTCGACTATCCAGCGTTGCATGAATTCACCTTAAATGTGAAGGAAGGTGAAACTGTTGCCTTGGTGGGGCCAAGCGGCGCAGGAAAGTCAACTGTGCTTCAACTTCTTCTTCGGTTTTACGATCCTCAGCAAGGCAAAGTGTCTTATGATGGCATCAATATCCAGGACTGTGATCCCTCTGAGTTCCGAGAGCACCTTGCCTTTGTCCCTCAGGAAACAATCATTTTTGCGGATACAGTCTCAGAAAACTTACGCTATGGTCGCCTTGAAGCGACGCAAGACGAAATTGTCGCTGCGGCGGAGAGTGCATCTGCTCTGGAATTCATTGAACGCCAACCCGAAGGATTTGATACCTATCTCGGTGAGCGGGGCACACGCCTTTCTGGCGGCCAGCGTCAAAGGCTTGCCATTGCACGTGCGATCCTCAGAGATGCTCCCTTACTGCTCTTGGATGAAGCAACAAGTGCACTTGACGCAGAATCAGAACGTAAAGTTCAACTGGCGTTAGATGAATTAATGAAAGGTCGCACAACGATTGTCATTGCTCATAGACTGGCAACCGTCAAGAAAGCTGATAGAATTGTTGTGATGGATGAAGGCCGTATCGTTGCGGAAGGCAGTCATGAAGATTTAATGCAACAAGACGGTCTTTATAAACGGTTAGCAGACCTACAGTTTGGTCCAGCCGGATAAGATAAGAAAATAAGAGTCGGTGTGTAACCGCCTACTCTTTGTTCAAAAAAATATCACATCTTATCTTTGGTCAAGACGCATTTCAATGCGCCGATTTTTAGAATAAGCCTCCTGAGTATCACGATCATCCAAAGGTTGATGCTGCCCAAAACCTGTCGCGGCTAATCGTTCAGCTGGCACCCCGGCAATGATGAGATATTTCACTACGGAAATAGCTCGTGCAGCCGACAGTTCCCAGTTACTGGCAAATTGTGCACTGGAAATCGGTACACGATCTGTATGACCGTCCACACGTAAGACCCAGCTTAAATTACCGGGAATCTCTCTTGAGAGTATCAAAAGCGTTTCAGCAAACTTACGCAGTTCACCCCTTCCCTGCTGACCTAATTCTGCCGAACCACTTGTAAACAAAAGTTCACTGGCAAAAACAAAACGATCCCCCTCGATACGAATGCCTGGCTGATCCTGAAGGACTTGCTTAAGGCGACCAAAAAATTCACTGCGATAGCCCGCTAACTCTTCAACTTTACTCGCCAAAGCTTTATTTAATCGACTGCCAAGTTCTACGATGACGGCTTGGTTTTTCTTATCTCGTTCTTCACTGGCTTCAAGAGCAGTCTCCAAACGCGCTAACTGATCTCTGAGCGCCGTCACATTTTGTTCTAAGGCCGCAAGTTGTAGTTTTTGACGGGCTGAAAGCTCTTTCGTCACTTTAAGTTCTTGGCTTGTTTGTCCTTCTTTCGTTTGTAGTGCATTTAGACGATTATCCGTAGCTGATAGCATTTGTGTCAATTCTTGCACACGCCCGTCAGAAAGCTTTAGGCTTTCCCGTGCAGATTGTAAGGCCTGGTCTAGCTGATCTCGCTCCGCATTCACCTGAGAGAGTGAAGCGGATAAATTACCAATGGATGCTCTTAGATCCACATTAGCCTTCTGTTCGACTTGTAAGAGATCTCCCAGCTCTTTCACCTTTCCTCGCAGTTCAGCAAGAGCCTCTTCTCTTCCTGAAAGTGTTTTCCCAAGAAAAAATTGCGCAAGGACAAACATTGATAATAAAAAGATAATCACTAACAACAGTGAGGACAGAGCATCGACGAAACCCGGCCAACTGTTATCTGAAGAACCCCCGCCTATTTTTCGACGTGATCCGATCATTATTGATCATCCTTCGTTGCTGTTAAAGGCTGTGATTCATTGTGCATTTCTGTTGTTGAGCCTTCAAGGCCAGCGGCTATGGTTCTAGACAAGACGCGAATTTCTTTCCGAAGATCCTCACTCAATTGCTCATTGGCCTTTGTACTGGAATCTAACAAAGCCTTAATGCCCACATCAATATTTGACAGATGCGAGCGACTGGCACTATCCATCATTGGCTGAGGTGGCTGGGGTGGTTGATCTGATTGGTCTGCAAGTTTATTCAGAGCCTTAGATATCTCTAACATAGTTTGTTGTAAATGATGCCGGTCTTCTTCGCCGCGTTTCAATGTTTTCTCTAGACGTTCCATCCCTTCAGCCGTTTGCTCCATAACTGCCGTGGCATAAGCGGATGGTGATCCAGAAACAGAGAGACCTGAACTTCCTTCTTCACCTCGCGAAAGCTTAGTAACACTAGAAAGCCAGTCTTCAACATCGTTATAAAACCTAGTTTGCGCTTGAGAGGCTTGCAAGTCTAAAAATCCAAGCACTAGAGAACCTGCCAATCCAAACAAAGAACTTGAAAAAGCGACGCCCATACCTGCAAGCGGTGTTTGAAGGCCATCTTTCAATTCATCAAACATCAAGGCAATATTGGTCCCGTCAATTGAAAGGCTATTTATGGTTTTACCTATGGCCCCTATGGTCCCAAGCAATCCCCAAAAAGTGCCTAAAAGGCCGAGAAAAATCAATAACCCTGTCATATATCGCGAGATTTCGCGACTTTCTTCCAATCGGTTCACTATACCATCTAAAACCGTTCGCATTGACATGGTGGACATGCGCATGGACTCAGAATGTTGAGATCTCAGCATGGCACTGGCAGACGCCATTAAATTGGGGGCTGCACTGGAGGCCTCATCTCCCCGTTTCTTAAAGTCGTTGACCCAGTCCACGGCTGGAGAAAGGTCAAAAACACGCCGAAAAGCATAGAAAAGACCAAGAAGCAACGCGCCAATGATTACGCCATTTAAAATGGCGTTGGCCATAAAGGCATCTTTCAAACTCGGAAAAATTAAGGCCGCAATCGCCAAGACTGCAATACAGAATAATCCCATTCGTGTCAGATATTTTTGTGGTTTTTTCATCAGCCCAATCCCCGACTTATAGACAATATCATACTATAACCTCATAGATTATAGACATAATTATGGCAAGCAAGGGGAATTTACAATTCTCAAAAAATAAGCAAGCTTATAGGAATCGACCGACGACGTCTTTATAAGAGCGACTAACCTTTAATTCTTCACCGCATGATAAAGTCAAGAAACATTCACCGTTTGAATGGGGTCTTACTTCAAGCACCATATCAAGATTCACAATTGTAGAACGGTGTACACGTTGGAAAATTTTGGGATCGAGTCGTGCGATCATATTTTTCATAGTCTCACGAAGAATGTGAGTTTTCTCACCGACATGAATACACATATAGTCACCAGCAGCATCAATAAAGTCGATATCCTTCACATCAACGATCGTAATATGTCCTCTATCTTTTATACGAAGCTGTGGCTCAAAGACTTCTGTGGAACTATCGGCAGACCCTTCTAGGATTGCTGTCAGAGCTTCTTTTGGTGCATTATCAATATTCTCAATTAATTCTACTAAACGGGCATTTTGTTCTATAGCGACACGTTGTTGCATGGCTTCTTCGACGCGCACAATTGCTTCTTTCAAACGCTGTTCCTCAACTGGCTTTAGCAGGTAATCAAGTGCATGAGCTTTAAAAGCATCCAGCGCATATTGATCAAAGGCTGTAACAAAGATAATTAAAGGCAACTCTGCTTCACCAACTAAGGACTTAAGGACTGAAAACCCATCAAAACCCGGCATTTGAATATCAAGAAAAACAAGGTCAGGCTTTTCTTCTTTAATGGCCTTTACGGCCTCTCGCCCGTTTGAACACGTCCCAATTACTTCTATATTATCAAAAGGTTCCAGCCTGATCTTCAAACCTCGAATCGCAAGTGGTTCATCATCAACGAGAAGTGTTCTTATGTTCGTGCTCATGTTTTGTTTCCCAATATAGTCGTTAGTATTTTATTATCATTTCTTTGTTAAAAATCATTCTGCCGATTTTTCACGGACAGGTCTATCTCTTTCAAGTGGGATTTTAATTTGTACACACAGACCCCCCTCTTCCATATTCTTTACTTTAAAGCTGTGCGTCCCGGGATAGATCTGATTGAGACGCTCTCGTGTATTCGCCAACCCAACACCAGACCCACTTGAACTGACGATGTTATTTTCATCTTGAATTCCTGGGCCATCATCTTCAATGGCTAGATACAGTCTATGATGGTGAACGGTCGCTTTAATGTGAATAAGTCCCCCATCAATACTTGGGGCAATGGCATATTTAATAGAATTTTCTATCAGAGGCTGCAATATCAAGCTTGGAATAAGCGCAGTCTTCGTCCGTTCATCAATTGAATATTCAATGTTTAGACGATCGGCAAATCTAACTTTCTCAATATCTAAATAGAGAGCAAGGGCATAAAGTTCCTGTTCAAGATTGACCCGTTGAGTCGGCTGATTGACCAAGGTGTAGCGCAAAAAGCTGGAAAGCTTCGAAAGCATTTCATTGGCTTCTTCCGTTGCCTTTTCCAAAACTAATGTGGAAATAGCATTAAGGGTATTGAAGAGGAAGTGCGGATTTAGTTGATAGCGTAACATTTTCAATTGGGCTTGATGCGCCATCGCATTGGCTTTCAAAGCGTTTTCTTGCTGCTCTTGAAAATCATCATAAAAATGATAACCAAAGTAAATAGCAGACCAAGCAAGCATCACTGTCGCTTCAAACATAGCATTTCCAAAGCGTTCCCACCCATACCATGGATCAGCTTCAATCACCCATGTTGCCACCGCAAGTTCTAGAGACGAAAACAAGAGACCAGCGCTTCCAGAAACAAGCAGTGTTATGATTAAGATCAGCCCTAAACTTTTCTCTACGAAACTACGATAAATATAGCGAATGATGATAGAAAGAATAAACCCAATAACCGTTGCGATTAATGCAAGCGGCCAATATTCATCTGGCGTATATCCATTGGTCAAACCACCAAATAGGCGCACTAAAAAATAGCCTGCCCAGCCAACCAACTGGAAAACCCAGAAGGTCGTTTCTTTATTTTTAAATAGGCCAACAACTTTTTTAGACATAGACGCCCCTCAATGGATTACCATTCAACCCTAATCCTGACATAGAATATGACGCGGTCAATAAAAAACGCCAAGACACTTTTTTAATATCGTGCCTTAGCGTATTTTCTATCACATTACGATCAAAAGACTTTTCTTTGCGATCAATGGTTAAATCAACGTCACTCTTTAGTCTGCTTTTGCTACCTTTGGACGCTTCTCTAGCTTACGAAATTCACCAAGTCCACAGGATCCAAAAGAATTCATAAAGCTATCAATAACAGTAATCACATCGTAACTGCAGAGATTTGTTCCCCCTCTAAGAGTATATTTAAAGCGATCTTCAAATTTCAACCGCGGACATTTATACTTCATTTCATTGAGGTAAAATTTATTTTTACCCCTCATTTGAAAAAGGATTGTTTTATCATCTATAGCCCTTGTGCTGTAGATCAGTCGCGTATTAATGCATTTCTTTGTAGTGTCGGTGAAAGTGTATTTATCTTTCAATTTTGCAACGGGATCTTCTTTTTTCTTATCGTCAGCCAATACATCCCCATAGGCAAAAAAAGCGAGCAGCGCAAAACCACTTAATGTCATCTGTTTCATCATAACTGTCCCATAAATTTGCTTGTTTCATTACTCATCTTGCCTTGAACTTTATACGCAGGCAGATGAATATAATCTGAACAAAGATTAAACTTTACTCATGATTCTAAGCTTTGCTTCGAAATTGGCCAGAACGCCTTCTTCAAAGTCACCAATCATCTCTGGGGCTCCTTCAAAGGCAAGACCGTGCACTTTGGCCAATTGTATCAAATAGCGGTGAAACTCACGGGCACGAGCAGCATAAAGACTTTGACAACGATCCTCGGCAATTTCATGCCTCGCCATCTCAGCTTCATAAACTGCCCGAAGATGAGGAATCAGCGTTTGAGCAATTGTCTCAAGGCCAGCACAAAAAGCCGCAAAGGCATGAATTTCTTGCATTTGAAAACTAGAGGGGCCCGATTGCTGGCAGGAAGATACTTTCTCAAGCTGCTCAATCATTTCTTCAAGTTGTTTGTCAAGTGCTCTAGCCACGTCTGCTGCAATAGCATCTGTTACCTCCTGTGCCTGTGCCTTAGAGGATGATTGATGGAGCTTTATTATTTCAGCGGCCTGTTTCATCTGCAAACAGTAGCAGACAGCCTGCTCAGAGACAATAGATTCTCCGTTCTGAAGACGGCTTAGCTGTCAGGATTGGACCTATCTAATTCAGCGATCAAGAGTGTTGCTGCTGCGTGACTTGCAATCCTTGCCGATGATTGGATACCGGTAAGGGCTGTCGAGTCCACGTTATAGCTCAAACTCATTATACCATAAGCAATTGTTTCAATTAAGGAGTTTTGCGCATTTGGATAATCTTCTTGGATAACTTTCTTCAATAAATTTAGAAAGCTATCGCTCCAGTCATTCATGATTCTCGCCAGATATGGCTCATGAGATGCTTGTATGAGTAAAGCGAATGAGATCTGTGTAATTTGACGGTCTGAAATAGAGACGTCAAACAAGTAAGCTACCAGAGCCTTAAGCCGCTCTGTTGCCGGTAATGCTTTATACAACTGATCGAGTGCATCAGTTGACTGCCCAATAAAATATTCAATATAGGCATCAAAAAGCTGCTCTCTATTGCCAACGTTATGACGAATAAGGGCCCGAGCCAGCCCTGCTTTTTCAGATACCTTTTCTAAAGTCGCACCTTTTACGCCGTATTCGGAAAGACAGAGGCCATAAGCGTCCAAGATTTGCATTCTTCGTTCTGCCTTTCTACTCGGCCTAGCCATCGCTTAGTCTCCCAGATAAGTTAATTATCACTATTGACAATAAACTTACTCTTCTCTAAATAGATTATCAATAATGATAATTAACCTGTGTTCTATCTTTAAGCAATAGAATATTTTTTTGGGCAGATCGGGACCGAAGGAGTAATTTGATGGACGTTCTTCTAAGAAAGATGACAGAAACTGAAATTGACTATTGGACACAGTTTTTTAGTGATTGGTTTTTCTTCCTCTCTTTTATCTTTCTCGGCTTTGAATTTCTTCGATATATTCTCAAAAAGGAATTCAATCTCACTCTTATAGGTGATACGATAACTAATTATCTAACCCTATATGGGTTTTTAATAATTAATGCGTTTCTCATTGGCAGCCTCTATGTTTTCCTAATCTATGGCGGTTATCAATTCGCTGTCTTTGACATAAAGAACTCCATAGGTACTGCTCTCATTTGTATTGTTCTGGCTGATCTTATGTATTACTGGGAACATCGCTTCATGCACAGGGTAAATATTGCTTGGGCCACCCATTCTGTCCATCATAGCTCGCCGTATTTTAACATATCGGTTGCCTACAGGTTTGGCCCTATGGATGGTGTGTGGCCCCTCTTCGGCGGGTTAATATTAGTTTTAATAGGCTTTAATCCAGTCCTCGTCCTTTTCTCAGAAATTATCGTGCAACTCTATCAAACCGCTTTACATACAGAAGCTGTTGGGAAATTTCCGAGACCGATCGAAACCATAATGAATACGCCCAGTCATCATAGAGTTCATCATGCCTCCAATGAAGAGTATCTTGATACAAATTATGGAGGGATTTTCATTATATGGGATCGACTGTTTGGCACTTTTGCAGAAGAAAAAACTCAAGTGATCTACGGCCTGGTTTCACCCATTAATTCAATTAACCCTCTGACTGTATTTTTTCATGGGTTTACACGTCTTTATCGAACTATTGCTCAGGCCAGAGGAGGAATGAACAAGCTAAAATATATCATTGCTCCACCGGACTGGGATGCAGAAAAAATAGAAAATGCAGATAACCAATCCAAGCAATCACAATAATTTATTAGGAGAATTCAAATGAAAGCGACAGGGAATATTTTCCTTAGTTTAAGTATCACAGCTGGCCTCCTTTTGTTCGGAGCCTGGTCTGCAAGTCTTGCGCATCAAGATACAGAAGCAACAGAGGACAAAAAATCCAGCCCCCAAAGCAGTCCGCATATTAAGCCCCCCTCCGTTGACGATGCTGAGCTGCCCGCAGAAGGCGTTACTGTCACCATAAAAGGGATTGAAAATTCTACGGGCAAAATAATTGTTATGATTTTTAACGAGAAAAACTCTTACGCGGCCTATGATTTTAACAAGGCTGTAGGCTATAGAGAAATTGCCCCCCAAAAAGGCAAAATAATGCTCGCTTTTCCTGAACTTAAACAAGGGCCTTACGCTGTCGTTCTTTTTCATGATGAGAATGAGAACTATGACTTAGACATGAGGGGTGATTATCCACTCGAAGGCTATGGCACGTCAGGGGCTAGAGATGCTTACGACCAACCAAGTTTTAAGAAAGCAGCACAAAAAGGGCCTAAAATCGTCGTTACCGTCTATTACCTAAAATAGGTTCGCTAACAGTTGCCTCATGCACACGCAAGGCATTGTAACCAAAGAATTTTTGTATGGATTGTTTGTCAAATCCAGACTTGAGCATAGCCTGTGCAATAAAAGGCAAGTCTTTATAACTAGGGAGAAAATTTGGGCGCGCACTATCGATTAAATCCGTTGACCAACAAACATGGTCTTCGCCGACTGTATCCATCATTACTTTAACAAGTTCAACAAATTGGTCGAGAGTGTCTACTCCCCAAGGGGCTTTAATAGGGAAAGTGCCAATCACCCCCCCTGTAGAGGCAATCATTCGTGCATGGTCCTCGCTGATCCATCGGCTCCGTTGCGCTTTGCCAAAAGCCCCATACTGAGGGCTCATGTAATGCATCATCGTATGCGAGAGTGCGAGAGGCTTCCCGTAGAGCTCTGCCATCTGAGCTGCACAAGCAAAGCTTGCATGGGCACAGTCGAGCATCATGCCTTTCTCAGTAATTCTCTTAATAATCTCTTTACCCGTTGCTGAGAGTCCTCCGTATTTTTTCTCATCTGTCTGATTATCTCCGATCGTTGTAGAGACATAGTGAATGGGTTGTATACGCCGCAGACCATGTTCGAACATAACGTCCAGTTTTTCAGGATCATCTTCAATCATGTGGCCGCCTTCAGTAGAAAAAAAGACGCCCAGATTCCCTTGCTTGGAAACAGAAGGAATATCCTTAGGACTTTGCAAAAATTCTAGCCTATCCTTCTTCAAAATTGACTTAAGAATATCATATTGGCGGAGGTATTCCCGCCATGCCTCACCTTTCTTAAAATCGCGGAGTTTATTCCCAGGCCTGCCAAGGCGTGTCAGCATAACATCACTCACGATATCGAGATAGACACAGTTCACACCGCCAGCAAGATGCTCAGATATATTTCGGTCTAGGCGATGGGTTGACATGGGTTTCACCATTGGGTCCACAAAGGAAATTGGCAGCCCCATAGTTTGCCATAGTCCGAAATGCGTATGGAAATCAACAACTGGGCTTGCGGCAAGAATGGCGCGTGCTTTTGAGACATCCTCAAAGGTTTCTGCGGCGCTCTCCGCCTCTGAGGCGACGGCCTTATCTGCTATTCCAGCCCTTGTCACCAGCCCTGCAGCAGCAACCTTTAAAAAGGTGCGGCGTGTCAGATTCTGCCTCGAAAAATATGTCATAACTACCCTTTGTCTTGATTTGCCAAGAGATCGTGTCTGGATAAAAATACCAAACCACCCTTAAAGTTTTTCTAATCCCCTGAAAGCTTCTGTAATCCCCTGAGTGTTTTCACGAGAATATCTTCAAAGCGTGTGATGACTAATTCTTTCCACTCTGGACTATTGATATAAAAACAATCACGAAGCCTTTGCCCTGCCTTTAAAGTCCGATCATCGTCAAGGCCGTATTTATGGTAGGCGAAATTTTCTCGCACCAAAGCTTGAAAAACACGATCAAACTCAACAGTTCCATACTCCAAAGCGAAAGCATAGACTGTGGTTTGAGGTAAAATTTCTGTGAGGGCACTGCAAAAATCCCCGTCTGTAACATATTGTTCCGAAGCCCCGCTTGCATTAGCGTCATTGCTTGAATCATTTCTTGCTATTAAGTCGTCATACCACTGAGCAAGAACAGCTTGTCTCGGATCATGATTTTGGTAGACACTGAAAATTTCCCCTACCCCATAATCTCCTAGGCCAGAATGGATATCAATAACGACCACATCATCAAGATTTCCAAGTAGACCTGGCAAGACAGACCTGATCATAGTGTTTGACCACTCCCCGTGCACACCTCCATATAATATGCCGTCTGGATCAACCCTTTGACCGCTCAAGGCCACCTGATGAAAAGCCGAAGCCCCCCTCTCACTGATCCATAATTTTATTTGGTCGAAACATTCTTCTGTAAGGTCATGAGGGTGGATTAAATCACTGATTTCTAAGTAATCTACGTTAAGAAAGGACTGACTTTCTTCAAAATCTGCATAATTTCTATTCAAATCAACGTTATTCTCAGTAAAACGTCTATTCCAAGCAAAACCAAAAGGATTATGGCCATGAATGAAGAAGACATTCACTGTTTCCAAAAGCTTAGCTAAACCACCTCTTTCCACCATATAATTTTGACATGCAGCACCGCAAAATCCCTCGGGTCCGTGGGTACCTGAAACGAGGACAATTCCCTGCTTGTTTCCCGCTCTTTTCAAAGAAGCAACATCCATATAAAGCGGTGTCATGTTAGGACCTTCATCTGGATGTAATAGGGAAAGAATCTCAGCTCCTTTATCCTTCATTGTTGTTAAAAATCGTTCTCGTGATTGCTGATAGCTCTCTGAGAATAAACTATTAATATTCAAATTACTCATAACACACCTCTTTAGCGCCAAGACGCCCCTAAGATTAAATCGGCATAGCCAGCCATCTGCTCTACATAATTCTTTGAGTCTGGACAGAGTTCCTTATCCTCAACAAGCTTAGACAGCTTTTCTAGAACAGAGATCTCTTCACCGCCCTCCTCTGCAGCCATAAAGGCCGTAGGGGTCAGTCTGATGGACTGCAATCTTGTCACTTGCTGCCCTTCAAGCGACCCTCTTGCAATTTCAATTTCGGCAATCAAACTCAAGACTGTGGCTGCCGCCCCGTATCCCGGAGTTAAATTGCCTAAACTATACAGAATTGGAACAGTCCTGTCAGGACTAGAAGTCGGTCGATAAACCTCTATAGGCTGGATCACATGGGGATGATGGCCAATGATTAAATCGGCCCCCCACTCAGCGAATTGATGCGCCCACTTCTGCTGATCTGGATGCGGAAAAAATTCATGCTCCAACCCCCAATGAAGAGAAAGAAACACCAAATCCGCTCCCTCTTTTTTACATGCTTTAATCTGTTGGTCTATCTGGGAAAGGTTTGGCGTTTCTACACAGTGGAAATCTGTCACATTCACCATCCAAGGTTTTCCCTCTGGAGTTGGCTGCTGATTTAAACTGAATGTATGCGAAACCCATCCAATTTTGACCCCTTTGTGCTCAGTGATTTGTGGGCGATCTGCCTCTGACTTTTCCAAAAACACTCCAAGTCCGAGGATGTTATCTTTGTCTAATTGGCTAAGTGTAAGGCGAGCCCCTTCTTCCCCGCAATCCATGATATGGTTATTGGCAAGTTGAAGCAGATTAAAAGACTTTTTTTTGTGATGAACCAACGCCTTATATTCATCTTGGGTGATATTAATATGCGGCGTATCCCCCTCATGCTGCATTGACCGATCACTAATACTTTCACTCGTTAGGGTAGACTCTAAATTCGCGAACCGAATGTCATGATCAAAAATAACTTTATTGACAGCTTGATAGAGTCGATCCTTTGACCGCTCAATGTTCACGGCAAACATTAAATCACCGACGGCACTCATGGAAAGAGTGTCTTCAACCCGCATGTTAGAGGGCAACAAAGTAAATTCTGTACCCTTCGTGTCGCCTAGCAATCTTTTCATCTTACTGCCCGGGCGATCAGTCGTATAAGGAAAGTATGATTTGTATAGCCAATATGCCATAAACTCCATATCTGTAGGATCAAACAAAAGGTCTTGAGGAGTGCTCCACTCCCCTGATTCAGATTTTGACCTCATAATACCTTCGATTTCAGTCATAATTTCTTCACTGAATCCCTCAAATAAAAATTGGCAATTTCGCGGTAAATTTACAGGTCTTACCCTATGACTCATAACGACTCTCCAAAGGATCAACGGATGCAAAAACGTGAAAGTAAAGAACGGCAATAATGTTGAGGAAGGCGATCCCGAGGAACATGACGGTATAGGATCCAGTCATGTCCAAAGCTTTTCCGACCAAGGCAATTGCGATACTGCTAAAGATGGATCCCGATGCAATGGTCATTCCAAACATCACCTCACCGCTATTTGGAAAGAGATCCTTGGACATGACTGCAAAACCTGGTTGGGCCACCCCAAACCCTAAGAAAGCTGCGAACAAGAGAAGAGCAGCCAAAAAGACAGACTGTACAAAAGCAACCGTACAAAGGAAGAAACAACCACTGAAAATCCCACAGTAAACCAGCAGTTTCCGAATGGCTAATTTGTCCATACCTCTTTCTTCAAGCTGAGCAGAATATCGCCCGGCCCATAAAGGACTAATGAGAAGAGACAGGAATGGAACCAGTGAATAGAGCCCTGCTTCTTGACTTGACACATCGAAGGTATCAACAAAATAACTTGGCAACCATGTCACAGTAGTAAAGGAGCAAATAGACCATGTTGTTGTAATGAAGAATACACTTAATGCTGATTTATTCGTAAGAAACAACTTCCAAGGTGTAGGGGATAGCTCTCGCGGATCAAGAGAGTCGTCTTCTGGTATAGTCTTCGGAACCAAAGCAAACCAAAAAACTGCCCAAACAAGCCCTAAGCTCCCGAAAAGATAGAAAACTTTTGCCCACCCAAAATAGATAATCAGTGTCGGAACACTCAACAAAGCGATGATCGTTCCGATCGCAGATCCAGACATGAGAGATCCCACTGCAAAGGACTGCTTAGAAACTTCCATGCGCCTGTATATCATAGTATAAACGGCTGGAAACGCTGCCCCTTCTCCAACCCCCACAAGGAAACGGCAGATCACGAGTATAAACAAGGAATTCGTGTAGGCTGCCGTAGGAGTTAGGATGGTAAAAAACGACCAAGAAAGCACAGCAAGTGCAAAGACCATGCGCCCCGAAAACCTTCTTGCGAGTAGCCCGCCAAATGCTTGTGTTATCAAATACCCCCAAAAAAAGGACGCAAGCACAATGCCTTTCTCCGTATCTGTCCAATTAAAGTCCGCTTTCATATTTATAGCAGCAATTGAAATGAGAATTCGATCTACATAACAAAGGACAATACCCAATAAGGAAAGGCCGAGCATTTGATACTGTTTATTGTATTTTTTTACATCCAACATAGCAATAAAGTTTATCTTAAATTTATATTTAGTGACTATTTACTCACTTTTTAGTATACTTTCATACTCTAATCAAGGTAATAGTATAATTGATAAACGCTAATACGGGGTAACTTGAAGAAACATGAGGTTTTAAAATGCTAGAAAAAGATGAACAAATATTCAAAAACTTATACGGCTCACCTAAATTCATCGACATTGAAGAGTGCCCCAAAGAAATTACATGCCTGCTTGAAAAATTTTCGCCTCTCTACAAGGAAGGGAAATTACCACAAAGAAAAGACTTTGATCCCAAAGATTTTAAAAAGATTTTACCCAATCTTATGCTGATTGACCTTATTTTTGAGAAAGATATAGTTGTTGATACACTCGTAAAATATGAAGGATCTGAGCTCGACTGGGTTTATACACCCCATAGTCAAAAACTAATCTCTAAAATACCTGACAAAGAAGTAATGGAACGACATCTATTTATGGTTAATTGTGCTGTAATGGCGCGAAAGCCTATTACCTATTCCGTAGATATTTTAAACAGAAAACACACATTCTGGGGTGGAAATTTTGCTCTTGTTCCTTTTTCTGAAACTCAACAACAAATAACACAAATCTTAGGAATCTATGTGAAGAAGGAAGGGGCTACGCCTTCCCTTGCAAAAATGGCGTGATTTTGTAAATTTTTTCAGAGTTATTCTTCTCAAACAAAAAAACGGCCCATGGCCGCTTTTTTACAAATTTAAAATTCGAAAGTACTTTATTCGTTAATAGCCACAACTTCAGCTGTCGGCCGAACTTGCTCTCCGCCCTCAATCGCATGAAGATAGACATCCAACAAGGCTTCCTGCTCCTGACGGTCAGCCTGATCCATCTTACGAAGGCTAATCACCTTACGCATGATCTTAGGATCAAAGCCTGTAGCCTTCGCTTGCGCATAGACTTCCTTAACATCCTCGGCTAAACCTTTTTTCTCTTCTTCCAAGCGCTCAATGCGCTCGATGAATGACCGTAATTGCTCTCCTGCGATACCGCCTGTATTTACCATGTCAGAACTCCTGAACTAATAGATGAATCAATTTTGCTAGACTTTAACGACTGAACTCATGGACATCAAATATTAATCGATAATTTTGTTGTATCTTTATGAGCTGTCAGGGCAATTGATGAACTTATCTCGCGCACACCTTCAATAGGAGATAATTTATCCCAGAAAAACTTCTCATAAGCTTGAACATCTTGAACACGTATTTTGAGAATAAAATCAATATCCCCCATAAGAGTATGACATTCCACAACCTCTGGAAAGGTTTGCACCATATCTATAAAGTTAGGTAAATTCTCTCGGCTATGGGCTTGCATCTTCACATGCGCAAACACCATCACTGCCAACCCTACCTTATCAGGACAAACCAATGAGACATTCTTCGTGATCACCCCCTCGTCTTGCATGCGCTGAATTCTGCGCCACACCACCGACCGTGATGATCCAACCTTGTCCGCAACCTCATTTAATGGCAAATCTGCCCTATCCTGAAGAATATTCAGAATTTTAACATCCAATTGATCAATCATACGGGACAATTTCCTTCATAATTCAGTAATAACGAAATAATTTCCCATATAATATCATATTCAAATACTTTTAGGAACCCTTTTCCTCTGCCCTTAGACTATGATGAACACAGTTACAAATCATAGCGACTTAAGGAAAGTAAAATGGTCTATAAAAGCGAAACTCGTACAACATTTTCTGTTCATGCCCTTCACGACTCAGATACGCTGGCACGCATTCTGGACGTCTTCAACGTTGTCGGCCTCACTTTTATTGAGATGGCAGCAACGAAAAGTGTCGATAATTTTCAAAAGGTCATTTTAACTTTCGAAAATCTCAACAGCCTTGAGAGAAATGGTTTAGTGAATAAATTAAACGCCCTCGTCTGTGTGTCTCTGGCACAGGTAGAGACCAAGTTCTCTCCTGATTATAGCAGCAGCAGTCAAGCTCTGGCCGCTTAACAATCAATAATGTTTCAGCGACATCAAATCAGAGCGCTCCAATAATTCCTCCAAAACATCACACAGCAGTGCAGCCCATTCGGTGCACTGCTTTTCATTTTTTGCTAAGTCCTGCCTGATTTCGATGGTTGTCTGTGCCAATCCATTGTCAGCACCGTGGCGTTGCATTGTATAGTATAAATCTTTACCGCTATAAGGCTCATTATCCCCAATTGTTAGAGTTGTTTCTCGCTCAAGCATACCAATCATCGCTTGCGCTAAACGTGGATCTTTATTCCACAGAAATCCAATCTGCCACGGCCTTTGAAAGCCAGCCATTCGATCTGTAAAACTATGCATTCCAATAATTAATGGTGTCCGGCCTCGTTTTAATCGGTGGGCAATACACTCTTCAATGACTTGATGAAAAGGTGTGTAATAAGCTTCAACACGGTTTTGTGTTTGCTCAAAAGAGAGGTTTCTGTTTCCTGGTATTGCTGTTCCATCACTCACAACAGGAATTAAACTATCGCGACCTGGCTCTCTATTCACATCAATCACAAGGCGAGACACCCTTTGGATAACGGCCGTCATACCCATCATATCACACATTTTTCGAGTAATTTGTTCTGCGCCAATATCCCAAGCGATATGCTCTGCAAGAGACATTTCCTCAAGCCCCAGAGAGTCAAATTCTTTTGGGACATGATTGCTGGCATGATCACAGAGAATTAAAACATCGCACTCACTCTCTGGATTTATCACTTCAGGCGGTAAAATATTTGTATTCGTCATAAAACTGTGCCATTAGTCCTGTTAATCAAGCGCAACCTCACTTGGTCCCACGAGGTTACTATAATAAATAATTTTTATTCTCTATTAGAGGTATAGGAGACTTTTATGCCAAGTGAAACGGCAAAAATCGTCAGAGACAGAAAAACCCGTATCGTAGCAACTTTGGGGCCTGCCAGCAGTAGTTATGAAATGATTGAAAAATTATTCATTGCTGGCGTTGATGTCTTTCGTTTAAACATGAGCCACGGCGGCAGTGATGGCAAAGATGAACTCATTGCAAATATCCGTGCTGTCGAAAAACGGATGCACCGCCCGATTGCTATTCTTGCAGATCTTCAGGGACCAAAATTACGGATTGGTCAATTTGAAAATGGGTCTATCATGCTGAATAATGGGGATATTTTCCACTTGGACATGAACAGCAAGCTCGGCAATTCCTCGCGCGTCACACTGCCTCATAAAGAAATATTTGAAGCCATGAATGTTGGCACCCACCTTCTTTTAGATGATGGTAAAGTGAAGCTAGAGGTCACGAACATTGACGGTCAAGATGCCACATGCAAAGTCCTTGTTGGCGGTAAACTTTCTGATAGAAAAGGCGTTAACGTCCCTAATACAGTCCTTCCTATTGCTGCATTGACTGAAAAAGATCGCGCCGACTTATCTTATGCTGTAAAAGCTGGCTGTGATTGGATTGCCTTGTCTTTCGTCCAGCGCCCTGCAGATGTCGCTGAAGCTAAGAAATTGGCTGGACCTGGTGTCGCCATCATGGCAAAAATTGAAAAACCTGCCGCGATTGATTGCCTCAGTGAAATTGTCGAATATGCTGATGGCGTTATGGTTGCTCGCGGTGATTTAGGCGTAGAAGAGCCTATGGAAAATGTTCCAGGCCTTCAAAAGCAAATTGTTCGTTGCGCACGGCTTGAAGGAAAACCTGTTATTGTTGCGACACAAATGCTTGAGAGCATGATTTCTTCTCCTGTACCGACACGTGCGGAAGTCACGGACGTAGCCAATGCCGTTTTAGAAGGCGCAGACGCTGTCATGCTTTCTGCTGAGTCAGCTGTGGGAGAGTACCCCATTGAAGCTGTTAGCGTGATGAATCGTGTTACAGAACGTGTCGAGAATGACCCCACAAACAGCATTGCTGAATTTGGCATCTCCCAGATGATGGCAAACAGCACACCGGGTGATGCAATAACAGCTGCGGCAAGAACTGTAGCGACCACTGTGCACGCCTCTGCTATTGTCACTTTCACGTCTTCAGGAACAACAGCACTAAGAGCTGCCAGAGAACGGCCTGAAGCCCCTATTCTGGTTTTGACACCGCGTATTGAAATTGCTCGACGCTTAGCACTTGTTTGGGGTTTACATACTGTCAAAACTAAAGACATTAACGACTTTGAACATATGATCGGAAAAGCAAAGCGTATGGCCTTTCGAACAGGCCTCGTAACTCCGGGAGACCGCATCGTCGTAACCGCAGGCGTTCCTTTTGGAACACCCGGGGCCACAAATGTCCTTCATATTGCATGGATTAACGGCAACGAGTTAAATTAAGCCAAAGTCTTTCAACTCTTTTACCAGCCCTTCGGGGCTGGTAAAATGATGACCTACGATGCCCTCAGCTCTGGCCGCCACGATATTGGGCAAGCCGTCGTCAATAAAATATGTCTCTTCAGCTTTCAGGCCATAACGCTCCAGAATCAAGTGATAAATTGCAGGATCAGGCTTTATGATCCCTTCGTCTCCTGACACAACAACACCGTCCATCAGACCGATGAAATCAAATTGCTGTCGAAACCGATCAAATTGAGGGCCGTTAAAATTTGTTAGCCCATAGACAGGGATACCTTTTGCTTTCAAAGCTCTTAAGCAGTCCACAGATTGCTGAATAACCCCCGTGATCGTATCATCCCACTGGGTATGATAGAGCTTAATAAGATCTGCATAATCAGGGAATTTTTCAGACCTGATTCGCACACCCTCTTCAAAAGTACGTCCCGCATCATGGTGTTTATGCCAATCCATGTTCACCACTGTGTCCATGAACCAATCAAGCTCAGTTTTGTCTTCAAAGTGTTTTTCGTAAATTACACGTGGATCCCATTTCACAAGAACATTGCCCACATCGAATATCACGGCCGAAATTTTTTTCATTATTTTTCTCTTCCTAAATAAAAAGGCCGCCAGACATAATGTCAGGCGGCCTCTTAAACTTGGACAGTATGTAGGATTAACCCTGGCGAGCTTTAAAGCGGCGCTGAGTTTTGTTGATTACATATGTACGGCCTTTACGGCGGATCACGCGACAATCGCGGTGGCGATTTTTCAGCGATTTAAGGCTGTTACGGACTTTCATAGGTCGTCTCTCTTACAATAATTCTGTTATATTTATGTCTGGCTAAATAACCAAACAGGGTGGAAAATCACTTTTCACCCGAATCCTTGACGCGGAACATATAGAGGGACCTTCGATCTGTCAACAGCTAAAACGCGCGCTTTTTCTGTTATTTTTTTCATCCATTCAATCTGAGCCATAACCCCTTCAAAGATCAGGAATGAAGTCATAACAAAAGGCGGCCTGATCGCACTTGGCTGGGTCAGGTCGCCTTGTTCACGCCCATAGTTATGGGTGGTATTTTCTCACGCTCTTGAAAACGTAAGTAGATATAGTGTACACCATTTCCAACATAATGTCACATCCAACAAGGATTATACCCCATGCTCATCACAAGTGCTTTTGATAGCGGCAATATTCAGGTTCTCGATATATCAAATTCAAGCGATATTCGTTTAAATATTAGAAAAGATACCGACTCAGATTTTTACCAGTGGTTTTATTTTCGCCTTAGTGGTGCCCGAAACGAAGATGTCGGCTTCTCCATAGAAAATGCTGGGGGTGCTGCCTATCCTGAAGGCTGGGAAAATTATAGTGTCTGCGCCTCGTATGATCGCACGGAATGGTTTCGTATCCCAACTCAATATGATGGGCAAACACTGAAGTGGCACTGTGATGTAGATGAAGATCATATTTATTTTGCTTATTTTGCACCCTACACTATGGAACAGCACGCTGATTTGATTGCTGACAGTGCCCAACACCCGTTGGTGACAACGCATGTTCTTGGTCAGACCCTTGATGAACAAGCACTTGATATGCTTGAAATTGGATACGGGCCAGAAGACAGAAAAATCGTGTGGCTGATGGCACGTCAACATCCGGGCGAAACAATGGCAGAATGGTGGATGGAAGGCATGCTAGAACGCCTCTTAGACGAATCTGACCCTGTTTCGAGACGATTGTTAGAAAAAGTCCACTTCTATATTGTCCCCAATATGAATCCAGATGGCAGCAAACGCGGGCACCTTAGAACAAACGCTGCGGGAGCAAATCTAAATAGAGAATGGCTCGAGCCTTCATTAGAACGTAGCCCTGAAGTCTATCTCGTTCGTGAAAAAATGGCAGAAACGGGTGTGGATTTTTGTATGGATGTTCACGGAGATGAGGCTCTGCCCTATAATTTCCTGGCTGGTTTTGAAGGCATTCCAGACATTCAAGAAGAAAAAATTGCCCTCTTTAGGAAATACAGAGGTCTTCTGGCTACCATCAGCCCTGACTTCCAAGAAAAACACGGCTATCCAATAAGCGCCCCAGGAACAGCAAACCTAACCGTGGGCACAAATTATCATGCACATGCTTTCAACTGTGTTGCGATGACATTAGAAATGCCGTTTAAAGACAATGATGATCTTCCGGATGTAGATCATGGCTGGTCTCCGGACAGATGTGTTCACCTAGGACGACAATGTTTGGACGCGCTCTATCAAATAGTCGATGAACTTTAGAAAACTTTTCAAGATGGCGCAGTTTGGGGCTTGCTTCTCAAGAGAAGTAACGCAACAGCTGCCGCCCCTATTCCCACATAATCAATTGTTAAAACCATTGAAAGTTTAGCATTCAGCGACGCTTCCATAAGCGCAATGCCCGCAAAGCTTACCATTGAGATCAGCCCCACAAATAGCGCACGCTTTTGTTCGTCTCGCCTGATCAAAGAGAAAAGAATATACCCCCCAAGGATGCCAAAAAGAATGGCTCTGTGACGCATGAGTATAACAAGATTAGGATCAGAGATATCGATATGATAGAGAGATTGTATCATACTTGCTGACAGTGCTCCTATTACAGGAATAACATTGATAAGACCGACAAGTAAAATTAAAGCTTGAGTCAATCGGTCTTTCATCTCTTATCTCCTAGGTAACAGTGTCCCTAATCACATGACCAATTTTCGCAAAATCTTTTGACCTTGGATCACTTTCTCTCCAGACAAGCCCAATTTTGCGACTAGGAACTGGTGCTTTAAATGAGACTGGTTTTAAATTCGTTCCATTCAAAATTCCATTATCCACAGCCATAGCGGGAAGTAAAGACATACCAAAGCCTGACGCAACCATTTGAACGATTGTATAAAGGCTTGTTCCTGCTAAAGCCCGCTCTGTTCGGTCACGGCCAGTCAGTTGACATGCCGAGAGTGCATGGTCTCTCAAACAGTGTCCTTCTTCTAACAGCAAGACAGATTGCCCACTCAAATCATCTAAAGTTATTTCAGCGGGCATAGAGCTGTTTTCTGGAAAAACACTCACAAAAGGATCATCGAAAAGGGGCATTTCCTCTAATTGGCCGCACGCGAATGGAAGCGCATATAAGACCAGATCTAGATCACCAGACTTTAGCTTGCTACAGAGATCTGAAGATTTCCCTTCCACCAAAGCCAATTCTAGTTCGGGAAACGAGTCCCGCAAGGCAGGCATAATATCAGGCAACAAAAAAGGAGCTATGGTAGGGATAATCCCCATAACCATCGGACCTGAAAGGGGCGCCCTTGCTCGTGCAGCAAGCTGTGTGAGGTCTGTTACTTTGTTCAAAATATCTGATGACCGCGCCACGATCTCCAACCCCAAAGGCGTAAACATGACAGTTCGCTTTGTTCGCTCCACGAGCTTAAGGCCAAGGAGTGCTTCAAGCTCCTGGATACCAGATGACAAAGTTGATTGAGAAACACCAGCTTCTTCAGCTGCTTTGCCAAAGTGCATGTGTCTATTCAAACTCACTAAATATTTCAGCTGCTTTAATGTCGGAGGATAATTCATCGATGAATCCAATTTAATCTAATTCCAATAATAGAACAAACAGATATATAGATCAGACGAGAATAAAGTCAATTCTGTGCGTAACTTTATAAAGAATTATAGATGAGCCAAAAAATGTAGAATTTAAGAGTGCTTATTTCTTTTCTTGCTTCTTTAATTCGCCAGGCTTGGGAACTGGCTTTTTGATCTTAGGCTTTGGCACCTTAAGGGTCAACTTTGCATCACATGTCTTTGCTATTGAATCCATAACTTTGCGCTGATCAACACTAATGTTTCCTTGAAGGGTTGCTGCTTTCAAAGAAAGATATTCTTTTAACTGCAATCTTTTTTTAAATTCATTCATGGAACATTGACACAACTGAAAACAAACAGCCTTTCCAAAGGCTGGTGTACAACTGGTTGTACACTCTTTCATCCCTAAGTCATAAAGCTCCTGAGGGATTTCCTGCGTAGCGATGCCACTAGAGAAAAGAAAACTGGAAAAAATCAACGCTGTCTTCAACATTTTGTTACCTGTGCATTAGAAAATATTACTCTTTATGGCATAGACATTTACCCCTGTCAGCACCATATTATCTTTCAGGTACCAATAGGACGACATAAAGGTGAAATCATGACGACAAGAACTGCTACATTTGGTGCAGGGTGTTTCTGGGGTGTAGAAGAACTATACCGCACCCTAGACGGAGTTGAAGCAACGTGTGTGGGCTATATGGGCGGCCATATAGATAATCCTACGTATCAGGCAGTTTGTACCGACACCACCGGTCATGCTGAAGTTGTTCAAATTGCCTATAACCCCCATAAGGTCGAGTATGGCGATTTGGTTGATATTTTCTTTGATAACCACAATCCTACACAGCTAAATATGCAAGGACCAGATGTAGGCAGCCAGTATCGCTCTGTTATCTTCTTTGACGGGGAAGATCAAAAAGCTGTGGCAGAAGAAAAACTTTCAAAGCTAAAAGAGAGTGGGCGCTTTGCACGGCCGATTGTGACGGTTATAGAAAAAGCACAAACGATGTGGGAAGCTGAGGAATATCATCAGCAATATCTTGCGAAGCGAGGCATGACGAGCTGTCATATTTAAAGCATTTCTTGATCAAAAAAATTTACCGCTGCCTATTTAATTGGTTTAGAAAAGAGATCTCTTCTCCTCATCTAAAGGAACATGGGGTAGGCTACTCTTGAGGAGATCAATCATGCTTAAATTTATTGCCGTTGCCCTTCTATTGCACATAGGATCTTATCATAAGACATATGCTTCTGACGAGAGTTTGGATATATCTAAACTCTATGAAAGCCACGGTGAAAGATTTCGTTTAGAACTTGTGAGCAGCGGATTTTCTACGCCGTGGAGCATGACCTTTCTCTCAAATGATAAAGCATTAATCGGTGAACGATCTAAAGGGGCATTAACACTTCTTGATCTTAACACCGGTGACAAAATGAAACTCAAAAACCTCCCGCCAATGGTCAGAAGCGCCAGCTTGAGTGCAGGATTATTTGATCTTAAAATCAAAGGGAATTGGGTATATTTTGCTTATGCAGTGGGAACAGACTCTGCCAGTGGTCTTGCTGTTGCAAAAGCCCGCCTTGAGGGACCTAACCTCAAAGATATAAAAGTCCTCTATGAAACACCTACGAAGCGCTCCGGGAAATGGCACTTTGGTGGCCGCCTTGTTCTGACAGATCACCACATCTACCTCTCTGTGGGCGACGGCTACGACTTTAGAGATTTAGCGCAATCATTAGATAATACCATGGGGAAAATCCTTCGCCTCAATTTAGATGGCACTATCCCTAAAGATAATCCATTTTTAGGGAATGGAACCGCTTTACCTGAAATCTATGCTTATGGCAGTCGCAACGCCCAAGGTATGGCTCTTCATCCAGATACCGGGGAAATCTGGTTCAATGAACATGGCCCGCAGGGCGGGGATGAAATCAACATTCTTAGGCCGGGAACAAATTATGGATGGCCGGTCATAACCTTCGGCGAAGAATACGGCGGTGGAAAGATAGGAGAAGGAACACATAAAGAGGGCATGGCTCAACCGCTTCACTTCTGGACCCCTTCAATCGCCCCTAGCGGAATGACTTTTTACTCTGGTAGCCGTATGAAAAAGTGGAAAAATCATCTTTTCATTGGCGCCTTAGCAAAACAACATCTGAATCACATCACTCTAAAAGGGAGAACTATGGCAAAGGAAAACAGGCTATTTGAGGAAGCGGGCTGGCGCATTCGATTTGTGGAAGAGAGCCCAGATGGTTTCCTCTATATTGCCAATGATACAGGTATGATCATGAGGATTATTCCAGAAAATTAAATGTCAAAGGCAAGAAGGCGCTCTGCTTCGCGCACATGAAGTTCTTCGATCATTTTTCCTTTAAATGTGGCAACCCCCTGCCCTTTGTCTTGAGCTTCAGCAAAAGTATTTATAAGAGCTTTCGCCTCTAATATTTCTTCCTGTGTGGGACTGAAAATTGAATTGGCACTCGCAACTTGATTAGGATGAATTAACGTTTTGCCGTCAAAACCCAGCTCTTCGGCTTGTTGGCATTCCGCCTCAAACCCAGTGATATCTTTAAAGTCGTTATAAACGGAATCAAGCACACACAGATCATTTGCTCTTGCTGCTAGAATAGTCATACCCATACCTGTCATAATCGGTAATCGATTATGGGTACGCTTTGCATGTAGTTCTAAAGTTAAATCATTCGCCCCCATCATAAAACCGGCGAGACGCCGGCCAGATTCTGCGATTTGGCGAATATTTAAGCATGCACTCGCTGTCTCAATCATAGCCCAAAACTTCATATCACAGGGTGCGCCAGCATTATACATACTGTTCTGGATTCCCATGATATCCCCCACATCAGAAACTTTTGGCACAACAAGACCATCAGCCTTAGACTGACATATGGCTTTTAAATCTTCTTTCCACCAAGGTGTGCCTGGCGCATTTGATCGAATTAAAATTTCTTTCTCACCATACTCCCGACTATTTGCAGCCTTAACGGCAAGAACACGGGCAGCTTCTTTAGCACCAGGAGCAACAGCATCTTCAAGGTCAAAAACAAGGACATCTGCAGGAATAGTTTTAGCTTTTTCAAGAGCTCGTTCATTGCTCGCAGGCATAAATAAAACTGACCGTCGTAACTTCATGGATATGCCCCTTCCCTATAATGGCAATGCGTCCCATCTTATAAACAATATTTAGTAGTGATCAAAGCACCCTTTTATATTTTTAGTCGGAATGTATGGCCAAGCATTGGAAGGCCAAATTGGGTATGCATTTCTTCATGAACAAGCGTAAATCCTGCTTTTTCATAAATATGACGGGCTGCTTTAAGCACAGCATTTGTCCAGAGTACAATCTCTTCATATTCACAATCCCTAGCAAAATCAATAGCTTGCTTAACAAGTTCCTGTCCTAAACCTAGCCCTCGGGCCTTTGGATCCATTAAAAACAATCTAATGCGCGCAGTCGCTGCTTCTTGATCTTTCACAAGAAAAATACTTCCAACACGCTCCCCATTTAATTCAGCGATAAAGGCCTGTTCACATACGGGATCAAAATTCTCCATAAAATCTGCAATAATCTTTGCCGTTAAAGCCTCAAACCCTTTCGTCCATCCGTAGCCGTTAGAATAGAGCACCCCGTGTTGTTCTAGAACCCAACCCATATCTCCTACTCTATACGGTCGTATCAGTATTTTTGAAGCGGCTTTTTGACCTGATGTCACTTGTTCAATTGAGGCCATCATATCCACAACTGCACCTAAGTCTTTAGAATTCAAATGACCAAGCTTAGAGTGGATATCCTCCGCAGACTTAACGGCCAGCTCTGCAGCTACCTCTTCGCCTTTCGGTGTCAAAAACAGAAGAACAACGCGCCCATCTCCTTTGCTTTTCTCCCTACGGACCAGGCCTATCTTTTCAAATACCTTAAGTTTACGACTTACATAACCAGGGTCTAAGTCTAACCTTTGGCAGAGCGCCTTTGCCGATACTGTCCCTGAATTCGCCAGCTCATAAATTAGACGCCCCTCCGTTAAAGAAAAGTCACTTCCGTACATAGAGCTGTTCAGCAACCCCATAAAATAAGTGTAAAACCTATTGAATCGACGAATGGAAAATATTTGTGAGTTAGAGATCATCGCGCATCCTTTTTATTTGCCATATACATACATTTAATTGACTAAGTCAACTATAAATATAAAAAGAAAGGTAAATCAGTGACTTACCTTACCTTTCAACCTATATTTATGCTGTAATATGTCCGCGCTCAATCAATGTTTCTGCAATTTGTACAGCATTAAGGGCAGCGCCTTTGCGCAAATTATCTGACACAACCCAGATATTCAATCCGTGTTTAACTGTCTTATCGTCCCTTATACGGCTGATATAAGTATTAAAATCACCAACACATTCTAGAGGGGTGATATAGCCTCCATCGTCGCGGCGGTCGATCACCAAACACCCTGGAGCCTTAGAGAGTATTTCTCGGGCTTCATTATGAGAAAGTGGTTTTTCAAACTCTAAATTGATGCTTTCACTATGACCGACAAAGACAGGAACTCGAACGCATGTTGCCGTCAATTCAATGGCAGAATCCAGCATTTTGTGCGTTTCTGCAACCATTTTCCATTCTTCTTTAGTTGACCCGTCTTCCATAAAGACATCGATATGAGGAATACAATTGAAAGCAATTTGTTTTGGATACACATTCGCCTCTACAGGGTCATTCACAAGAATAGCCCGCGTCTGAGTGAAAAGCTCATCCATGGCTGCAGAACCTGAGCCAGAAACAGACTGATATGTAGAAACCACGGCACGTTTAATCACTGCAGCATCATGCAAGGGCTTCAAAGCCACGAGCATCTGAGCCGTAGAACAATTGGGATTAGCAATGATATTCTTTTTTTTGTAGCCATCCACAGCTTCAGCATTTACTTCTGGCACCACAAGTGGCACGTCAGGATGCATCCGGAAATGTGATGAATTATCAATTACAATAGCCCCTGCTTCTGCTGCAAGTGGTGCGAATTCTGCAGTGACTTTTCCACCGCAAGCAAAGAGAGCAATGTCGACAGTACTAAAATCAAATCTATCCAACGCTTTTACAGTGAGCTCTTTTTCACCATAACCTACCTTCGAGCCCTGCGACCTTCTTGAGGCAACAGCGATAACCTCAGAGGCGGGGAATTTTCTCTCTTCCAAAATATTGAGCATTTCCCGACCTACATTGCCGGTTGCGCCTACGACTGCGACTACTAATGCCATTTTCATTACTCCAAATTATGCGATATTATTAGTTTTTTTATGAGCGAAGGGCTGCCAAAAGAGCATCCCCCATAGCCTTTGTTCCGACAGATTTCATGCCTTCCGACATAATATCTGCTGTCCGATATCCCTGATCAAGTGTTACTGAAACGGCATGTTCAATTGCCGTTGCAGCATCGCCAAGATTAAGCGAATATCGCAAAGCCATGGCAAAAGATAATATTGTTGCGATTGGGTTCGCTAAATCCTGCCCCGCAATATCAGGGGCACTGCCATGAATAGGCTCATACAGTCCAGGCCCCTCATCAGAGAGAGAAGCCGATGGCAGCATGCCTAAAGACCCTGTCAGCATAGCAGCTTCATCAGATAATAAATCACCAAAGAGGTTATCTGTTACGATCACATCAAACTGTTTCGGCGCTCTAACAATCTGCATGGCACAATTATCGGCCAACATATGAGACAACTCAACATCCGGATAGTCTGTGGCCACTGCTGTTACCACCTCACGCCAAAGCAATCCGCTCTCCATCACATTTGATTTCTCAGCACTCACAAGGCGACCACCTCTTTTTTGAGCCATTTCAAAACCAACTCGGGCAATGCGAGATATTTCACTCTCATGATACCGCTGTGTGTTTATCCCTTCACGTGTTCCATCTTCCAATGTATTGATTCCGCGAGGCTCGCCAAAATAGACGCCGCCTGCAAGCTCGCGGACAATGAGCATATCAAGCCCTGCAACCAACTCTTTTTTTAGACTGCTGGCATCAGCAAGAGCATCAAAACAATAAGCTGGGCGAAGATTTGCAAAAACATTCAACCCTTTACGAAGATTTAGCAATCCTTGTTCAGGTCGTTTGTCATAATCTGTCTTACCGTCCCACTTAGGCCCGCCGACTGATCCCATTAGAACTGCATCTGATGCTTGCGCCTTAGCAAGAGCGGCTTCTGTCAAAGGCAGGCCGTGAGTATCATAAGAAATACCCCCAAGCAGATCCGTGTGTATATCAAATTTTACACCGTAAGCCTCTTCAACCCACTCTAAAACACGCAAGCCTTGGTCCACAATCTCAGGACCAATACCATCGCCAGGGAATACCGTTAAGTTATATGTTGTCATTATCTTACTCGCTAAACAGCCAAGGTGTTACAAGGCGTCTTTCATTTTCATAGGCCGTAATGGCTGCATCGGATTGTAGAGTTTGACCAATTTCATCCAGTCCATTCAACAGCATATGGCGGTGAACAGCATTATAGTCAAACGAGAATTGCTTATCCCCTTCAATAGTTACAGTTTTCTCTTCTAAATCTACTGTAATTTCTCGCTCTGCTTGGCCTTCAGCCACCAAAATGTCAATCTGCTCTTGTGGCAAACAAACAGTGACAATCCCGTTCTTTGCGCAATTCCCTGCAAAGATGTCTGCAAAGCTGGGTGCTATTACGCAGCGATATCCCATATCTCCTATAGCCCAAGGAGCATGCTCACGACTAGATCCGCAGCCAAAATTATCCCCCGCAACCAGAATTGAAGCGCTATTATACGGCACTCTGTCGAAGATATTATCAGGAATATGATTACCCTCCCTATCATATCGAATACTGTTAAAGGCATGCACGCCTAATCCGGTTCGTTTGATGGTTTTCAGGAATTGCCCTTGAATAATAACATCTGTGTCCACATTCACACGCGGGAAAGGAGTAGGAATAGAGGTTACTGTTTTAAATGCTTTCATCGTCTTACTCCTCTTTTAATAATTTCTGACATCAACAAAATGGCCGGCTATTGCAGCCCCCACAGCCATAGCCGGTGAAACAAGATGTGTCCTTGCTCCTGGCCCTTGCCTTGAGACAAAATTTCTATTGCTCGTGCTGGCTACATGCTCACCAGGCCCTGCTTTATCAGGGTTCATTGCCAAGCACATTGAACAACCTGGTTCACGCCACTCAAAACCAGCCTCTATGAAGAGCTTATCCAGCCCCTCTTCCTCTGCCATATGTTTAACGAGACCAGAGCCAGGAACAATGATCGCCTCTTTCACACTTTCCGAGATTTTACGGCCTTTAATCATAGCCGCAGCTTGCCGTAGGTCTTCAATACGACTATTCGTACAAGACCCGACAAAGACACGATCAACAGAGACTTCTTGCATCGGTGTCCCCGCCGCTAATCCCATATAATCAAGAGAGGCTTCTGCTGCGACTTGCTTATTCGGGTCAGCAAAACTTGATGGGGCTGGAATTTCTGCTGTCACCGGAATCACATCTTCCGGACTGGTTCCCCAAGTCACAAGCGGCACAATATCATCCTGAGTTAATGTCACTTCCTTGTCAAAATTTGCTCCCTCATCACTTACCAGAGATTTCCAATAAGCGACCGCTGCATTCCACTGTCCGCCTTTGGGGGCAAAAGGGCGCCCCTTGATGTAATTGAAAGTTGTTTCATCTGGTGCAACCATACCTGCACGAGCACCAGCCTCAATAGACATGTTGCATAATGTCATACGTCCTTCCATTGACAGGCCTTCAACCATTGATCCAGCATACTCAATCACATATCCCGTCCCACCTGCAGTTCCAAGTTTTCCAATCACTGCAAGCGCCATATCTTTAGCAGAGCAACCGAAAGGCAGTGTGCCTTCAATCTTTACACGCATACTTTTAGACTTTTTAAGCACCAGAGTTTGTGTGGCAAAAGCATGTTCGATTTCAGAGGTGCCTATGCCGAAAGCTAGAGCACCAAAAGCCCCATTTGTTGACGTATGACTGTCTCCACAGACCATTGTAATTCCTGGCTGTGTGATGCCCTGTTCTGGGCCAACCACATGAACGATCCCTTGGCGAATATCATCCATAGGAATATAGTTCACATCGAAAGCGTCCACATTTTGCTCAAGCGTTTCAAGCTGCTCTTTGCTGCTTGGATCTGGGTTTGGCAGATGGCGATTTTTTGTCGGTACATTATGATCTGGCACAGCTATATTCGCATCTCGACGACGTAGCTTCCTATTCGCGAGTCTCAACCCTTCAAAAGCTTGTGGGGAAGTTACCTCATGAATAATTTGACGATCAATGTACAAGAGAGCGACACCGTCACCGCGTTCTTCTACAACATGATGGTGCCAAATTTTATCATACATCGTCTGTGTCATCATAGACTCCATTTCAATTCAATAGTTCTCTTTCTCATCTGATCAAGTGTAGAGAGCTTCAGGACCAATAAGTAAGGTAAAAACGCCTGTACATCAGGCGGTTTTAGGCTACATAGACCGCTTTTATATGCAGCGCAACAAAAGATCACTGACTTGCATCAAAAAGCAATAAAATTACAATGCTGACAAATCCTCTTTTGCTCGCAGTTGCTTCATATAGCCTGCAAATAACTCACTCAAATAATCAAACACCGCCCGTATTCTTGCACTTCTATGGATATCTTCATGTGTGACCAACCAGATTTCTGAATATTTCTGATGCCCATTAAGAACAGGCTTTAGCTCTGGGTATCTAAGCGCTGAAAAACTGCTATGAATACCAATGCCGTACCCCATTCTTGTGGCCTTTGCCAATGCAATCGCACTATTTGCAGAGAAAGCCACTTTTCCAAGCTTTATATTCATTTCCTTTAAGAGCGGTTTTACGAATTTGAGAATTGTTCCCGTAGCCAGAACCATGCGATGATCTTGAATATCTCGCAGTTTTTTTGGCTCTCCTGCAGTGGAAAGATATTTTTCTGAACTATAAAGACCGTAGGTCATCACGCCGACTTTCTTCCCGATTAAATCTGGCTGTTCAGGCCGATACATACGAATAGCGATATCTGCTTCCTTCCTCATGAGGTCAGCGCTGCTGTCCTCGATCCTCAATGTAAGCTCTATGTCTGGGAATTTTTCATGAAAAGCAAAAAGATTTTCCGTCAGCCATTCAGTCCCGATACTATCCACAACTGTAATGGTAACGGGACCCGCGAGAGTGAGATCCGCTCCCATGGCAATCCGCTCTATGGCCATAGCGCTTTCACTCATTTGTTCTGCATATTCACGCAATTGCTCACCCGCTGCTGTTAATTCCAGCCCTTTGGTTTTTCGGGTAAAGACTGCTGTCCCTAAGTCATCTTCCAAAGCAGTCAAATGACGACTTAGCGTAGGCTGTGACACTTGCAATTCCTTCGCTGCGGAAAGAAGAGAGCCTGTTTCGGCCATCTTCAAGAAATATTTAATGTGGTTCCATTCCATCTTCCATCCTATTCATATTTGAATAATTATTATGCAATATATTCTATTTATTATTCATATCTGAATATATACGTTAGACATATCGAAGACAACAACAAAGATGAAAGAGGATCTAAAATGTTTACCCTGACAGCAGTAAAAACCACCATCACGACGCTAGCCCTTTCAGGCTCACTTTTTTTGACAAATGCAGCTCTTGCTCATGACAACTCACTCCATGTAACAGTCCAGCCCAATGCAGATCTTAAAAGCGGCACTATTGCCTTACAAAAAGGCGACTATAAAAAGGCCTATTCAAAGCTAAAAAGAGCAAGCCGTATAAATTTAGCGCCTGCACATAAAGCGAACGCTTATAATAACCTCTGTGTAGCAGAACAAAATTTGGGCAAATTCGAAGACGCCATTAGCAGCTGCAAGGCAGCCCTTAAACACGATAGACAAAATTGGCGAGCAAACCTAAATCTAGGAGTAATATACATTATCCTAGAGCAACCAGAGAAAGCTATGACTTATCTCTCAAAAGCGAAAAAGCAACAAGCGAATGTCGCTACGATTAATCGTCTCATTGCCAAAGCCTCCACTGCAATTGAAATGAAATCATTCGCTGCCAAATAAACGACAGCTCCCTCACTCTAACAGCAGGACTTCGGTCCTGCTTTTTTTATATAAAAAAAAGCCCAGTCATTGCTGACTGAGCTTTTTCATATCCATATAGGATAATTTGATTAGCGACGACGCTCTTTAATACGTGCAGCTTTACCACGACGGCTACGGAGATAGTAAAGTTTCGCACGACGTACTTTACCACGACGAATAACTTCGATGCTATCTACAGCTGGGCCATAAAGTGGAAATACACGCTCAACACCTTCACCGTATGAAATCTTACGGACTGTGAAGTTTGATGAGATGCCTTTGTTAGAGCGAGCAATGCAGAGACCTTCATAGTTCTGTACACGCTCACGGCTGCCCTCTTTAATTTTCACGCCGACTTTTAGTGTGTCGCCAGCCTGAAAATCAGGGATTTCTTTACCTTCGGTCAGTTTAGCAATATTTTCTTGCTCAAGCTTCTGGATAATATCCATTGTCTTTTCCTTTTTTATTTCTTGTCCCGCTCATAGGTCGACCAGAGATCCGGCCGGCGTAAGCGAGTTATTTTTTCACTTTGTTCAAGCCGCCATTCAGCAACTTTCTTGTGGTTCCCACTCGTGAGAACCTCCGGGATTTCCCGACCTTCCCAAACACTAGGCCTGGTATACTGTGGATACTCTAAGAGCCCTGCAGCGAAACTTTCTTCATCAAGTGTTTCCTGTTTTCCCATTACCCCAGGAATCATTCGGATCACACTGTCCAGCATTGCCATCGCGGCTGGCTCACCGCCAGAGAGGATAAAATCACCCAAACTGACCTCTTGTATGTTCCTTGCTTCAAGAACGCGTTCATCAACGCCTTCGAAACGTCCACACAAGACTGACACCCCCCCTGCATGTAACCATTCTTCAGCCATTTTCTGGTTGAAATGCTTACCGCGGGGGCTCATGTAAACAATTGGTTTCTCTGATCCCAAATCCTTAACACTTGCATCTATTGCCTGTGCCAGAATATCGGCCCGCATCACCATTCCAGGGCCACCGCCTGCTGGAGTATCGTCTACATTGCGGTGCTTATTATCAGAAAAGTCACGAATGTCCAGTGTTTTTAGCCTCCAAAGGCCATTTTTTAGACCTTTTCCTGCCAGCGACATGCCCAAATATCCCGGAAACATATCCGGAAAAATTGTCAATATGTTCGCTTGAAACACCATCTATTCTTAACCCTTTGAAGTATTACGCTTTTCTTCAGCTTCCGCCTTACTCGAATCTGTTGGCACTTCGACTTGAGTATCAACCCACTCTTGGAAAGCAACAACAGCACGCCCTGCTTGTAAATCCAACTGAGGCACCCATTCCTTTCGAAATGGAATCATCGCAAGCTTTCCGATTCCCTTAACAGGAGTGTATAAAGCGATTTCCAGAAGATCGTCAGCACCAAAATTCTCTACAGCGCGAATTAATCCAACTGGTTCAGCATCAATATCAACCGCCTCGATTCCAATAAGATCTGCCAGATAAAATTCGTCATCATCCAGATCACTGAACTCTTCGCGAGAAACATAAAGCTGTACACCCTGCTGAGCCTCGGCGGCATTGCAATCAGCAACCCCCTCAACGGCCACAGCATAGCCCCCCTTGATGTGTTTTTTTGCTTTAAATTCTACGATCGGGCCCCCTGGACCACGATGTATACTATTGAAAGTCAATAATTCTTCAGGGTCCTCAGTGAAAGATTTCAAGCGCACATCTCCGCGGACACCGTGAGCCCCTGTAAAAGCACCAACACAGATCCACTCATTTTCATCCACGGTCGCAAGTCCAAACTGCTCACGACTGGCTTCTGGGGTATGACTTGCCTTCTTTTTCATGACATTAGCCTTATAAAAGCGTCAAAGGGGACCTGCATGCAAGCCCCCTAAAACAGAAAGAGATAACGCAATAGAGTAAAGCTTACTCTTCAGCAGCTTCTTCTGCAGGTGCTGCAGCCGCTTCAGCGGCAGCCGCGGCAGCAGCTTCAGCTTTTTCTTTACGCTCTTCTTCGCGATCCAAAGCTTTTTGGCCAGGCTTCGCTTTTGAAGGATTATTCCGTGATTTTGCTTCTAGGATGCCAGCGTTTTCTAGAAAACGTGAAACACGATCAGATGGTTTCGCACCTTTAGCAAGCCATGCTTTTACAGCATCAGCATCGAATTGAATGCGCTCTTCGCTGTCTTTAGGAAGCATTGGGTTATAAGATCCAACACGCTCAATGTAACGACCATCACGAGGGGAACGTGAATCAGCTACAACGATACGGTAGTAAGGACGTTTTTTAGAACCACCACGGGCCAAACGAATTGAAGTTGCCATAATATTTTCCTTTTCTTTATAGCTTGGTCAGCTTATTCAACAGACCGAATTTCATTAAAATAGTTTATCGAACCCAGGAGGCATGCCCCCCATGTTCGGCATCCGGCCAGATTTCTGAAGCTTAGTCATTTGCTTCATTGTCTTCGCCATTTGCTTATGCATTTTCAGAAGCTTATTTACATCAGCTACTGTTACTCCAGAACCAGCTGCAATACGCTTTTTGCGACTGGCATTAAGAACCTGCGGTTTCGCACGTTCCTGTGGCGTCATTGAATTGATAATCGCTTCCTGACGCTTAAAAACTTTGTCATCGACACTCGATTGATTCATCGCTTGCTTAATTTTACCGACGCCAGGAAGGAGATTTAGAACACCCTTCATACCGCCCATTTTTGCCATTTGACGGATCTGAGAGCGCATGTCCTCTAAATCGAAGGTACCTTTGGCCATTTTTTTGGCCATTTTCTCAGCTTCTGCTTCGTCAATTGTTTCTTGTGCTTTCTCAACAAGAGAGACGACATCGCCCATCCCAAGAATTCTAGAGGCAACACGCTCTGGATGGAACTCTTCAAGAGCTTCCATCTTCTCGCCAGTCCCAACAAGTTTAATCGGCTTGCCTGTCACTGCGCGCATCGAAAGAGCTGCACCCCCACGACCATCACCGTCCATTCTCGTAAGAACAACACCAGTAATATTCACTTGTTTATCAAATTCTGAGGCAACATTTACAGCATCTTGACCTGTCAAACTATCGGCAACAAGAAGAGTTTCATGAGGATTCACAAGATCACGAACCATGCGCACTTCAGTCATCAGATCTGCGTCCACATGCAGGCGACCTGCCGTATCCAGCATGACGACATCAAATCCCTGAAGTTTCGCTGCATCCATGGCGCGGCGTGCAATTTCAACAGGTTGTTGACCCGTAATGATTGGAAGCGTTTTAACCCCAATTTGCTCACCAAGAATTTTCAGTTGTTCTTGTGCAGCAGGACGACGCGTATCTAAAGAGGCCATCAAGACCTTTTTATTCTCTTTTTCTGTGAGACGCTTGGCGATTTTACCTGTGGATGTGGTTTTACCCGACCCTTGTAGGCCTACCATTAAAATTGGCACTGGCGGCACTGAGGCAGTTGAAATAGACTGGCTTTCAGACCCCAACATCTCAACCATGGCGTCATTAACGATCTTAACCACCTGCTGACCAGGAGAAACCGATTTCAGAACTTTTTGACCAACAGCTTCTTTGGTAACATCTGCAATAAATTTTTTGGCAACGGGCAAGGCAACATCAGCTTCGAGCAAAGCCATACGCACTTCGCGCATCGCTGCCTGAACATCTGATTCTTTAAGGGCGCCGCGACGTTTCAAACCGTCGAAAATACCGCCTAATTTATCTGACAAGTTATCAAACATGCCTGTGTTAATCCTTTATATGACCATCCAAAGTTAGATGTAACCATCTGTTAATTATGAACTTTTCAAAACACAAAGCAGAAACGCACCAGTGGGCGAAACTCGCTGACTGGTGGATATCCTTGAGTAACAGTACGGGAGAACCCTTGTCTCTCAGTGGGACACATATTTTTTCCGCTTTAATGAAAAGCAAGGGCTTCTTAGGTGTGGACACTAGGAATGTCAAGAAAAATAAGACATTTCCTAAGGTCTTCATTCCTTAATACTATCATAAATGACTTTATAAAACTCATGCGGATCAATTGGTTTACCGATGAACCCATTCATCCCCACCTGCCAGTAACTGTTGATTTCATCTTCTTGACTGTTGGCTGTGATGAAGATGATCGGCGTCGAGATGCCCTTATCTCGAAGTTGCACAGCTAAATCAACACCCCCCATGACTGGCATTCTAACATCTGTCATAATAAGATCATAAGGGGATGTGTTCTCTGTCACTTTTTGCAAGGCTTGAGATCCGTCCTCAGCCTCATCCAGATCAACATTAATATTGGCCAGCAGTTTTCCTATCAACAACCGATTAATGCGATTATCCTCGGCTAAGAGAATTTTGAGTTTCTTCTGCCCTTGAAGCTTTTCAAGATAATCTATCTCTTTCTGTCGCTCTAATTTTGCCTTTTGGAAAGTTGCCTGCAACTTAAATGTGGACCCTAGTCCTGGTGCACTTTCCACACCAACTTCACCGCCCATCAGTTCTGCTATCTCCTTTGAAATCGCAAGCCCTAGCCCAGCACCTTCAACGACCGTCTGACTTTCATTTTCATGGACGGATTGCTGAAACCGTTTAAAAAGCAGCGCTTGTGCGTCAGGATGAATACCTGCACCACTATCAATTACAGACCATGTCACAAGTAAAGAGTCTTTCTGATCCTTTATGTCCATAATCATTTTAACTGATCCCTGATCTGTGAATTTGAGGGCATTCCCCACGTAATTAAATAGAATTTGAGACAGCCTTACGCTGTCGACCATCACACTGTCTGTCTCTGGCTGAGAGCCAGTTTGTTCAAAAATCAGGCTGATCGCTTTAGATTTTGCCGTTGGACTCATCATATTAATCACAGCCATAGAGACTTGATTTAAAGATGCAGGCTTAGGATTAAGAGATAAGGTTCCAGCTTCCATTTTTGAAAAATCGAGAATATCATTGATGAGTGTCATCAACAGTCTGGAACTTTCGTGAGCATGAGAGATAAGAGCGGATAAACTGGCATCTTTATTCCCCTTCTCTATTAGATCAATCATACCAGAAACCCCTGTAAGAGGTGTGCGTAATTCATGCGAAACATTCGCTAAGAATTTACTTTTTACTTCAGATGACTTTTTGGCATCCGCTGCTGACTTTTCTGCCTCTTGTGACCTTAGCTTCAATAAGATGGATCGTGATCTATCTTTAATCCCTAATATAAGTTGACCCACATGATTATCTATTCGCGGAGCATAGGCTATATAGGACATGAATAACGACAAAATATACATAAAGCTGAAATGAGCTCCATACGCCCCCTCAACTGTAGTAATCGCATAGGCAAATAATCCTAAACTAATGAAATTTAAACTAAAAAAACCACGGCGGTCAAAGCTTAGAAGGCCTACGACAATGGGAATGATTGCAGCCAATGACAATTGAATATGATCTTGAGTTACAAAAACATGAGTGAAGGTATTCGTAATTCCTGCAGCAATGATCAACCATAAATACCACCGGGATAAATATATTGATATTCTCTTGCTTCGGATCCCAAGATAGACATAGAGGCAAAAGCATAGCGTACTCACGCCTAACGTCATCAGTATCTTCATTGGCCAACCAGATAAAAAGACAGGATGCATCAGGCTAATTAGACTATAATAGAAGACTGCGATCAGAGCTAGGGTTCTGGTATATCTGGTCACGCTTTCAGAGATGACCTTAAACAGATAACTTTTCTCACGAGACGATAAAGTCGCTACTTTATTCTCTATAGCTTTGCTAAAATGGTAATCAAATTTCTCTTGCGTCTTCAAATTTCTTCACTTCACTCTTAGCCAGAGCAATCACGACATAGTCCATGCACTTCAATGGTTTGACCTCGCACTTGAAAGCCGTTGTCATTTGATACAATCTTAATATTTTCCTCAATGGCCGAAATATTAACTTCAACAACGTCGCTGCAAGCATCACATATCAAAAATTGACTGAGGTGATTAGTCCCTGGATGGGGACATCCTATATAAGCATTCAAGCTTTCAATTTTATGGACAAAGCCTTCGTTCATAAGGAAATCTAGGGCTCTGTAGACTGTAGGAGGCTTAGCAGATCCTACTGGAGATTCAGTCGCAATTCGATCCAAAAGATCATAGGCTTTAACTGCTTTATGATTGGACCAGATCATTTTGAGTATCTCACGTCGAATAGGGGTGAATCGCAACCCTTTTTCGGCACAAAGTCGCTCGGCTTCTTTAAGGGCAGCTTCGATACAATGATCGTGATCATGAGAAGGGTCATGTGGCATATGAGTTTTCCTATTCCTCGAATTATTAGAGCATAAACATATTGATCATAAAAGAAAAGTCTTGTTAGGTACGCAAGAGCACGAGAGGAAATATTTTTATGCAAATAGCATCACAACTCTCGCCTGTTTGGCGAACTCAACTGGAAGAGACCTTAAAGTCCGCACCTTTGTCTGAACTTGAAAAATTTCTTGGCCAAGAAAAAGCAGCAGGGAAAATTATTTACCCAAGTGAAAAGGATATCTTTTCTGCTTTCAATCACACTCCTTTCGATGAAGTGAAAATTGTCATCCTCGGACAGGACCCCTACCATGGGTCAGGACAAGCACATGGTTTATGCTTTTCAGTACCTGAGGCTGTAAAAATCCCTCCGTCACTACGAAATATTTATAAAGAAATTGAACGTGATATTGGGATTAAAGCCCCAGATCATGGGAATTTAACTGACTGGACAAATCAAGGGGTTCTCTTACTTAATAGCGTCCTTACCGTTGAACATTCAAAAGCCGCCAGCCATCAAAAAAAAGGATGGGAAGGATTCACAGATGCTGTTATTGAGATCCTCAACGAGCAAGGCAACTCTATCGTTTTTATGTTGTGGGGTGCCTATGCGCAAAGAAAGGCGTCTTTTGTTGATAAAAAGAAGCATCTTGTCTTGGAAGCTGTGCACCCAAGCCCTCTATCCGCACATAAAGGCTTTATAGGCTGCGGCCATTTTGGTCTTGCGAACGACTATTTAATCGAGAACGGCAAAGAGCCCGTGAACTGGGCTCTTAAGCCTTCTGTTACGAGCCAATCTCAAGGACAACTTTTCCTTTAACACGTCTCTCAGTTAAGCAAGCGTACGCTTCTTTAAAGTCAGCCATTTTATAGCTGCTTTCAACAAGGGGTTTCACTTTTTTTGCTTCATAAAGTTCAAAGAGCTCTTTCATATTTCGCATCTGATCTTGTGGGAATTTCATAGCCCAACTTCCCCAAAAAACCCCCACAAGTTGACACATTTTAAGAAGGGCCAAATTGGCGGGGATCGCGGGAATATCTCCGGCAGCAAAGCCAATCACTAAGTGGCGTCCGTTATAAGCCATATTGCGGAAGGCAATTTCACTCATGTCGCCACCAACAGGGTCATAAACAACATCAAAGCCTTTCGGAGCCGCCTGTTTGAACAGGGCCTTAACATCCCCCTCAGAGTAATTTATACAGTGATCTGCCCCGTTCTGTTCACATACTGCTAACTTTTCTGAATTGGATGCCGCCGCTATAACCTCTGCCCCCATGGCCTTAGCGATTTGAATAGTTGCAAGACCAACGCCGCCAGCAGCACCCATGACTAATAATTTTTCCCCAGATTGAATGTTAGCCCGCTGTTTCAAGGCATGATAACTTGTGCCGTAAATGATCATAAAGGCTGCAGCTTCGCTAAAACTCATAGTTTCAGGGATTTTCATTGCCATCATAGCGGGGACAACAGCATAGTCCGCAAAAGCCCCTGCCATGGTAGTAACCATCACCCGATCGCCCACAGCTAAGTGGGTCACACCTTCACCGACTTCGGTGATAACCCCAGCGCCTTCACCGCCAGGAATAAAAGGAAGTTCAGGCTTCATCTGGTATTTACCGTATGTTATCAACACATCGGGGAAATTTAAAGAGGCCGCTTTCATCTCCACCTTGACCATGCCTGCAGAAATCTCAGGATCGTCAAAATCACCATAAGTCAAGGCATTAGGCCCGTCTAAGGTTGAGCAAATTATAGCCTTCATACAATCATCCTATACTTTGTTATCGCGGTATTTTTTCAGCTCTGTCCGAGCAATGACCATTCGGTGCACCGCATCCGGTCCGTCTGCGAATCGCAGCGTTCGCTGTGCAGCATACATACTGGCAAGAGGTGTATCCTGTGACACACCTGTACCTCCAAACATTTGCATGCTCTCGTCAATGACTTTCAGTGACATACGCGGGGCAACCACTTTAATCTTACTGATCCAAGGTGACGCTGCTTTCACACCAATTGTATCCATCATATAAGCTGCTTTGAGGCACAAGAGACGAGCCATTTCAATTTCTATTCGGCATTCAGCGATGATGTCATAATTCGCTCCAAGTTTAACCATCGGCTTACCAAAGGCTTCTCGGGATAAGGCTCGTTTAATCATCAAATCCAACGCCTTTTCAGCGGCCCCGATAGAGCGCATACAGTGATGAATACGACCCGGCCCAAGGCGGCCTTGGGCTACTTCAAAGCCTGTCCCTTCGCCGTGAATAACATTTTCCTTAGGTACACGTACATTTGTAAATCTTATATGCATGTGACCGTGCGGCGCATCATCTGACCCAAACACCGTCATTGGACGCAACACTTCCACCCCCTCTGTGGAAGGTTCAACAAGAATCATCGTATGTCTATTGTGGCGCGGTGTGTCTTCATCGGCTGTTCGGCACATGACAATCCAGATTTTACAGCGTTTATCCCCAGCACCCGAAGCCCAATATTTCTCTCCGTTCAAAACCCATTCATCACCGTCTAATTTTGCTTCTAGTGCAATATTTGTCGCATCACTGGATGCCACATCTGGTTCTGTCATTACATAAGCAGAACGAATTTCTCCGGCCAATAATGGCTTCAGCCATTTATCCTTATGAGCCTGTGTACCATAGCGCTCAAAAACTTCCATGTTGCCTGTGTCAGGCGCTGCACAGTTAAACACTTCAGACGCAATGTGAGAACGGCCCATTTCTTCGGCTAGGTAGGCATATTCAACATTTGACAGTCCATAGCCCCCTTGACTATCGGGCAAGAAGAAATTCCATAAATTTTTGGCTTTAGCCTTGGCCTTTAAACTTTCTAAAATTTCAGTCTGACGTGACGTTAAAGACCAACGATCGCCTTCAGCACCAACAAGAGACCAATATTCTTCTTCAAGCGGTAAAATTTCATCTTCAATGAAGGTTGTTACCTTTTCGATCAGCTCTTCAATACGAGCACTTCGTGTAAAATCAACCATTGTATAAACCCCTATAATTTAGATTTCTGTATGAGATACCGAGCATAATTGCCAAAGCCGTTCACCTGCATCCCGAAGGAGGCGAAAGCCTTATTCTTAGTTTGTCCGTGATAGTATCGATAGTAGATTTGTTGTAAAATAACCACAAGACGGAAAACCCCGTAAACATGGTAAAAAGTAAATTTTGACATATCAAATCCTGTTGCTTCTCCATAGAGTTCAACGATCTCTTCCCTTGTCATCATACCTTCAGCTTGAGAAGGCTGCATGGCAGCAACTTTGAGAGTGTCTGGATCATCCGCCTGAACCCAATAAGCAAGTGTATTACCAAGATCCATCATAGGATCCCCTAGGGCACTAATTTCCCAATCAAGGACAGCGTCAATTTTATATGGGTCTTCGCCGTTTAAAATGACATTATCTAACCGAAAATCACCGTGACAAATTGAGTGTCCTACCTCAGTTTCAGGCATAACATTTTCAAGCCAATCTCTAACATCTTCAAAAGCATCAACATCATCCGTCAATGCACGTTCATAGCGCCCATTCCAACCTTTAATTTGACGTTCAACATAGCCCTCTGGCTTACCAAAATCACCTAAACCTATGGCTTTGTAATCAACTTTATGGAGGTCGATTAATTTTTCAAAAAATGAAAGGCAGAGCTTCCGCCCTTCCTGATGACCAAACCCCCAATCTTTAGGAATTTCTTTTTCAAGCTTACGGCCTTCTACTTGCTCCATCACATAAAATTCTGCGCCAAAGGGACTTGTATCATCATCCATATGGAAAAAACATTCCGGCACTGCACCAAAAGCTGGTTTCAAAGCTTTCATAACACTATATTCACGGATCATAGAATGACCAGATTTTGGCTTTGTGCCAAATGGGGGACGCCGCAAAACAAATTTTCTTGTCCCATAGTCAAGGCTATAGGTGAGATTCGAATGACCACTTGCAAATTGACGGATTTGAGGACTGCCCACTAATCCCTCAATATTTTCTTTCATGACCTTATTAACGACGGAAACATCAAGATCCTCGCCGGTACGAACATCTATAGTTTTATTCATATTTACCACAATAAATTCCTATTCTCATTGACCCAATAAACTGACTATTACACAGGTGTCCTTACACAGGTGTCCCTGTTTTTGCGATTTGCATGCGGCGAAGTTTCCGCATCCCGCCAACCCAGCGATCATAATTTGCAGCCTTCTGTTGAAAATATTGCACGACAACACCGTGAGGTCTAATCATGAAATGGTCTTCTTTTATGCCCTTAAAGGCTCTCTTTGCCATTTCTTCGGCCGATAAAATACCGTCCATCGCTGCAACAGACTCTGTGTGATCTCCAAGCATGTTACTTTCTACGGCTTGTGGACAGATACACCCCACATAAATGCCTTCATCGTTATGCGTGAAGGCCATATTTTCTGCCATTCCAACGGCAGCATGTTTGGTCACCCCATAACTGGCTGTCCCAATTTGGTTTAACAAGCCAGCTGCAGAAGCGGTGATGACAAACCCGCCTGCTCCGCGTTTTTTGTACAAGGGGAAAAGAATTCGAGAAATATAAACATGAGCCATGACGTTCACTTGCCATGAAAGCTCCCACTTTTCATTGGATAAATCATAAGCGTTAAAATCCGGATAATCTGGGAACATCACGCCAGCATTTGAGAAAAATAGATCTATAGGCCCATGACTTTTTTCAATGTCCTCAATGACCTCTTTAATGGCATCTTCATCTGTCACATCAAGAGCATAGGCTACAGCGCCAATCTCTTGAGCTACTTTACTCGCCTGAGCCTCGTCAATATCCAGAAGGACAACCTTAGATGCACCTTCTTCCATTGCTTGTTTCGCTAGTCCGATACCGATACCACTGGCACCGCCTGTGATGACGATACATTTATTTAAAATATCCATTCATCCCTCCTATGTCGCAAAATCAGGATCAAGGCGATGAGCGCGACGATAAAGCGCCGGCCAGACCATACTGCCTGTTGTATCCCCTTTAAGAACCACATACATATCCTTCAAAGCTTGCTGCAAAGCTTCCTGAGACATCCCCTGAATTTCCGCGCCTGCGCTTTGAGTTAAAATCTGAATACGGCAAGCTTTTTCCAAGAAAAACATTAATTCAAAAGCCGCAGCAACTGTTGGCGCTGCTGTCAAAGTCCCATGATTTCTAAGAATCATTGCTTTGGCCTCGCCTAAATCTTTAACAAGACTTTCTCTTTCTTCGTCATTGACTGCAAAGCCATGATAGTCGTGATAGGACATGAATGCATAGGGTACGAGGGAAGACTGTGCGAGCGGCAGGAGCCCTTCTTTTAAATTAGAGACGGCAATCCCGTAATCTGTATGCAAATGAACAATACAATGAGCATCTTCTCGCGCTTCGTGGATGGCGCTATGGATGACAAACCCTGCTCTATTCACTTCAAAAGGACTATCCATAACTTTTTCACCAGACAGATCAATTTTAACGAGACTAGAGGCCGTGATTTCATCAAACATCAAACCAAGAGGATTCATTAAAAAATGATGATCTGACCCTGGAACTCGCGCAGATAAATGCGTATAAATCAAGTCGTCCCAACCAAAATCAGCTACCAATCTATACGCCGCAGCAAGATCACAGCGGATTTTCCATTCTTCCGCGCTGACCTGGTCTTTCACGCATGGAATTTCCAATTCATATGGATGTGTCATATCCTTCTCCCTCAAAAAACTTCCCCTTAATTGGTTATAGTGCTCTTTTGGAAGTGATAAAGAGTTTTCTTGAATCAAGTCTAAAAAAATCTATAGTCGTTCAAAGTTTATAGGAGGGATATAGTATGGCGAATTTTGAACAACTCTTTGATATCAGTGGAAAAGTAGCTTTAGTAACGGGGGGTGGTTCCGGAATTGGCGAAATGATGACCGAAGCTCTTGTGGAAGCGGGATGCAAAGTCTTCATTGCGTCTCGAAAATATGGGCCCCTAAAAGAAGTCGCAGATCGACTGAATGCAATCGGGCCTGGTACAGTAGACGTATTGACTGCAGACCTAAGTACAGAAGAAGGCTTAAATGGATTGGTTAGCCAGCTTAAGGAGGCAACCAGCAAGCTCGACATTCTATGCAATAATAGCGGCGCAACTTGGGGGGCAGCAACTGAAGATTACCCTCGCGAAGCTTGGGATAAAATTATTAATATTAATCTCACAGCTGTCGGAGATTTAACGCTCAAACTTGCGCCCCTCTTGGAAAAATCAGGATCAAAAGATGATCCGTCCCGTATCATTAATACAGGATCTGTAATGGGCACACGGGCCATGGCCTCTTCTGGTGGGGCGAACAAAGTCTTTAGCTATAATGCGTCAAAGGCTGCGGTACATCACTTGACGAAAGTTTTTGCCAATGAATTCACACAGAAAAATATAACCGTAAACGCTATAGCCCCCGGCCCTTTTCAATCGAGAATGATGGCTTTTGCAACAGACACTGAAGAAAAACGCGATATGATGGGGAAAACTGTTCCGCTCGGTCGTATAGGGTCTCCAGATGATATGACGTGCGTCATCCGGTATTTATGTTCAAAAGGCGGCGGCTATATCACAGGGGCAATTATCCCAATTGATGGCGGCATAAGCGCAATGCCATAATAGTCACAACGCTCTGATTGAAACAAGGCTGAAACTAAAAGCACGCTGGCCCTGTCATCGTGCTTTTTTTTGCTTGTCGAAAAACTCGCTAAGAGCCGATCACTAAAAGGTGAGCGATTTTTGCTAGCATTCCCCTTTTCCTTGTGGTTAAAATTCTCCGCGAAAGAAGAGGTTTGACCATGACAGATACGACCCTATACCCCGTCCCTCAATCGGCCTTAGATCATACTCTGTGTGATCATGATCGCTACATGAAAATGTATGCGCAATCTGTAGAGGATCCAGAAGGATTTTGGCGCGACCATAAGGATCGTCTTGACTGGTTTAAAGTGCCAACAAAAATTAAAGATACCAACTTTTCAGGCCCGGTATCAATTCGCTGGTTCGATGACGGCCAGTTAAATGCCTGCTATAATTGTGTGGACCGTCACCTTGAAACAGATCGCGACACAGTTGCCTTTATTTTTGAAGGTGACGATCCTTCTGTAACCTCAACCATCACTTACGGAGACCTGCACTCTCATGTCTGTCGCTTTGCGAATATACTTCTTAAAAACGGTGTAAAAAAAGGGGATCGGGTCACGCTCTATATGCCAATGATCCCAGAAGCAAGCTATGCGATGCTCGCTTGCGCGCGGATCGGTGCTGTGCACTCCGTTATCTTTGGTGGCTTTTCAAGTGAGGCGATCGCAGGAAGACTAGATGACTGCCAATCTGACTTCATTATAACAGCTGATGAGGGCATTCGAGGGGCTAAGACAATCCCTCTAAAAGCCAATGTTGATAAAGCTATTCAGATATTAAAAGAGTCATACAAGCAAGAGGTCAAGAAGGTATTGATGATTGCGCACACCAATGCCTCTGTCCCTCTAACTTCAGGCAGGGATATTCTCTATCATGAAGAACTGGAAACCGTAGATGCAGACTGCCCCTGTACACCTATGAATGCTGAAGACCCTCTTTTTATCCTCTATACAAGTGGCTCCACAGGAAAACCAAAAGGTGTACTCCATACAACAGGGGGGTATCTGCTATGGGCTTCTCTGACCCATGAATATGTCTTCGACTATAAAAAAGGGGAGATTTACTGGTGTACAGCTGATGTGGGTTGGATCACAGGTCACAGTTATATCGTCTATGGTCCTCTTAGCAATTGCGCCACCTCAGTGATTTTTGAAGGGGTACCAAATTATCCCGATTCTGGCCGTTTCTGGGAAGTTGTTGACAAGCATCAAGTCAATATTTTCTATACAGCGCCAACTGCAATTCGTGCTGTCATGAAAGAAGGTGATCACTTAGTTACTCAGCATAGCCGCGCCTCTCTCAGGCTTCTTGGAACCGTGGGGGAACCCATTAATCCTGAGGCTTGGAATTGGTACTATAGTGTTGTTGGTGATAAGCGGTGCCAAATCGTCGATACATGGTGGCAAACTGAAACTGGCGGCGCCATGATCACCCCCCTGCCCGGAGCGACAGCCTTAAAGCCCGGATCTGCGACCCGCCCCATATTTGGCATCAAACCGGCACTCTTGGATGCTGAAGGGACTATTCTTGAGGGGGCGGCCTCAGGTAATCTGGTGATATTAGACAGTTGGCCAGGACAGATGCGAACCGTTTACGGCGATCACGAGCGTTTTGTGCAGACTTATTTTAGTACATATGATGGCATGTATTTTACAGGGGACGGCTGTCGCCGCGATGAAGACGGCTATTATTGGATTACGGGGCGTGTGGATGATGTGATCAATGTCTCTGGTCATCGAATGGGCACAGCCGAAGTTGAGAGCGCACTCGTTGCCCATCACCATATAGCAGAAGCTGCGGTTGTCGGTTTTCCCCATGATATTAAAGGCCAAGGCATTTATGCGTATGTCACCTGTAATGCTGACATTGAACCGGATGAAACGCTTAAGAGTGAGTTAACAAAGTGGGTCCGCACAGAAATAGGACCCATTGCTTCACCAGATGCCATCCAGTTTGCGCCAGGATTGCCAAAGACACGCTCTGGTAAAATTATGCGGCGCATCTTAAGAAAAATTGCCGAAAAAGACTTCTCCAATCTAGGGGACACTTCAACCCTAGCAGACCCTTCTATTGTTGAAGATCTTATTGCAACACGTCAAAAAGAGTAAGAGAACCTGTTGAAGCCTTTTTAGAGCTACTTGAAGTCCTTCTTTTCTTTAGGGTACAATTGGCTATTGCCATGAGGGTGATAACAACTTATCTAAAATCCATCAGTATCATGTCGAGGAAGTTCATAAGGTTTCATGTCAAAAATCAAATGGCATACTATCCATAACTGGGCCGGTTTAAAACTGTCTTTCTTGTTATCATTCATCTTGATAACAGGCACCCTTGCGACGGTCAGTCATGAGATTGATTGGCTGCTAGATAATGAACGCCGAATAGAAAAACCATCCAATCTTGAGGACATAGAGTGGGACAAAGCGATCCAAGTTGCACAGATGGCTAGACCTGCTTGGATGATCGAAGAAATGCATGCCCCTTTGAATGAATACAGCATTATAGAAGCTATTGGTCTTACTGCTAACGGCGAAAGAAGACGGCTTTTCATTCATCCAAAGACATATCAAATCCAGGGAGAAGCTTCGTGGATCAATGTACAACGCTTCTTAAGAGACACGCATAGACGTCTCTTCATCATGAATGATTGGGGTATCTTGCTTGTCTCTTCCCTTTCTCTCTTACTGATGACCTCTCTCATATCAGGCATTCTGGTTTATAAGAAGTTTTGGCGTGGATTTTTTAAGCGACCCCGCCGCACAACTCACCGTCTCTTTTGGGGAGATATGCATCGGTTAACTGCGATATGGTCCTTGTGGTTTATCAGCATGATCGGTGTCACTTCCCTCTGGTATTTAACAGAGGCAGCCTTAGAAAAATGGGCCGATGACCCTTCAGTTTATGAAAAAGGTGCACCGTCTGTGGCTTTTGAAAACCACGGCCAAACATTGCTGGCATTGAAGAAGAGCATTTCTCTTTCAAATCCAGCCTTTTCAATTCGGCTAATCAAACTTCCCATCGCAGATGATGACACTTTGGAAATTCAGGGAGCAGGACAGAGTTGGCTGACGAGACCGCGCGCAAACCTATACGCTTATTCCGGCAGCACAAGAGAAATTCTACATGAGATTAAAGGTGAAAATCTATCTCCTTTGCAGCGCATTGTGGAAATGGCTGACTTCCTTCACTTCGGCACTTGGGGCGGATTATGTGGGAAAATCCTATATTTTCTATTTGGCTGTATCTTGTCAGGACTGGCACTCTCTGGCCTTTATATTTATGCAAAGCGGATTAACGCTCAATCACCGGGAAAAAATCCAACCCTGAGTAAGGCAATGGGTTTCTATAAATACGGGGCTTTGATCATTCTTGTCTATTGGCTCCTTCAAATTCCTAATTTCGTAGATTCCATAGGCAACGGGCGCCAACTCAGCGGCACACTTACAGAATTTTCTCTTGCCAAGTGCAAGATGACTTTGGGATTAACTTCGAATAAAGCCACCCTAAAAATAGACCCTCTCTGTGCAAAATCACTTTCCTGGCCTCGTGGAAGATTTAGTCAGGAAGAAAAGAAAAAATTCAAATTGGGCAGTAAAGGCTTAAGTTTAAAAGCGAAATCGTCCTCAAAGACATTCACTCTCATCCTGACGGACAGTTCTGGCCATTCTCACCGTAAAATATTCGCCTTAGATAAACTAATTGTTAACAGGCATTAAACACCTATTCGATTGAACTTTGAAGAAATAATGCTACCTTATTCTTTCAACATATACTCAATCCTAAGGGGGGAATTATGAAGTCAGTACTGACGGCTGCTCTTGCTGCATCGATGATGCTTGCTAGCGGCGAAGCTTTAGCTCAAAAAAAATCTTCTAAAGATAAAGGACCCATGACGAGCGCGACCTTTAACGAAATGAAGTTGCGCAATATTGGACCTGCCTATATGTCAGGACGTATTGCTGACATTGAAGTCGATCAAAATAATCCAAATATTTGGTATGTCGCTGTGGGATCTGGTGGAATCTGGAAAACCGTCAATGCTGGTACGACATGGACTCCTATTTTTGACAAACAGAAAGTCTACTCAACAGGCGATGTAACCATTGACCCAAGCAACTCCAATATTATTTGGGTTGGTTCTGGAGAGAACAATGGGGGACGTCACATCAGCTATGGTGACGGCGTCTATAAATCTATGGACGGCGGGAAAACCTGGAAAAACATGGGCTTAGCAAAGTCGGAACGTATTGGCGACATTGTTATTCATCCGGAAGATTCGAACATTGTTTGGGTTTCAGCTCAAGGTCCACTTTGGACCAGCGGCGGAGAACGCGGCCTTTATAAAACAACCGACGGCGGCAAAACCTGGAAAAATGTTTTAAAGGGAGATGAATGGACAGGCATTGGATCTCTCATAGCTGATCCCCGTAATCCAGACAAACTTTATGCTGCAACATGGTCTCGCCAAAGAACTATTGCAAATTATGTCGGTACCAACAAAGGTTCTGGCATTCATACATCAGATGATGGCGGTGAAACTTGGACGAAACTCTCCACAGGCCTTCCTAAGGGAAATATGGGTAAGATTGGCCTAGCCATCTCGCCTGTAAATCCAGATGTAGTCTATGCAACCATAGAAACTGACAACCGTAAAGGTGGTTTTTGGCGTTCTTCTGATCTCGGTGCAAGCTGGAAGAAAATGTCAAATGAAGTTGGCGGCGGCACAGGTCCTCACTATTACCAAGAAATTTTTGCAGATCAGCATCAAATGGACCGTGTCTACATCGCCAGTAACTATAGTAAAGTTTCCGATGACGGTGGTAAAACATGGACACCCATCAATACACGGAAGAAACACGTAGATGATCATGCCATGGCTTTTCATCCAACCGATCCGGATTTTGTTCTCATCGGTTCTGATGGTGGTATATATATGTCTCATGACCGCATGAGCAATTGGCGCTACATTAGAAATTTGCCACTGACTCAATTCTATAAAATTGATGTAGATGCGACAGAGCCTTTCTATAATGTTTACGGCGGCACTCAGGATAACTCCACACAGGGGGGACCGAGCAGAACTGGCCGTTCAGAAGGAATTAAAAATAAAGATTGGTTCCTTACCCAAGGGGGTGACGGACACCAACCCGCGACCGAGCATGGTAATCCGAACATCATGTACTCTCAGTCTCAACAAGGGTTTTTAACGCGCCGCGATACACGCACGAAAGAAATTCAATTTATTCAGCCTCAGCCAAAACCAGGCGAACCGGCGGAGCGTTTCAATTGGGATGCCCCGATTAATGTCTCTACCCACGATCCGAAGAGAATTTACCATGCTTCTCAGAGAGTATGGCGTTCTGACGACCGCGGCGATAGCTGGACAGCAATTTCAGGAGACTTAACAAAAAATGGTAATCGCATGCACATGCCGATGATGGGCCGCACTTGGTCTGTAGAGGCTGGCTGGGATATTTATGCCATGTCAAATTTCCATACAATCGCGAACTTTTCTGAGAGCCCCGTCGATGACAAAGTTCTATGGACAGGGTCAGATGACGGTCTTATTCACGTCACAACAGATGGCGGTAAAAACTGGAAAAAAATTGATATTAAAACGATCAAAGGTATTCCAGAAAACGCCTATGTGAACGACATTCGTGCTGACCTTTTTGACCGTGACACTGTGTATGTTGCCCTTGACAATCACAAAGAAGGTGATTTCAAGCCATACCTGATTAAATCTACGAACCTTGGTAAATCATGGACATCTCTTGCGGGATCTTTACCAGAGAAACATCTGGTCTGGCGTATTGTTCAAGACCATGTGAATAAAGATCTTCTCTTCCTAGGAACTGAGTTCGGTGTCTTCTTTACAGTTGATGGCGGTAAGAAATGGGTAGAACTCAATGGAGGCATCCCAACCATTTCTACTCGTGACGTAAAAATTCATCGCGGTGAAAATGATTTGGTGGCCGGAACATTTGGCCGCGGCATTTATATTCTAGATGATTATACACCGCTACGATCTATGTCTAATGATGCGCTTAAGCAAGACGCCCTATTATTTGCGCCAGGACGTCCCGTCAAATGGTATCGCCAAGACGGCCAACATACAGATACAGACGGGGATGATGCTTATACTGCGAAAAATCCTGCCCATGGTGCCACCTTTACCTATTACCTTAAAGACAGCTTGAAAACGCTTAAGGCAAAACGCAAGATGGCTGAAAAGGCAATGATTAAAGACGGCAAATTCCCAAAATACCCTAGCTGGGAAGCTGTAGAAAAAGAAATTGAAGAAGCAAAACCTTCAGTGTATTTGGAAATAACTGATGCCGACGGAAACTTTGTTAATCGAGTGGCTGCAAAAGCAAAAAAAGGTCTCCACAGAATGACATGGAATATGACCTATGCCTCATCTAATGCTGTTACACGCAGTAGTGGCGGCGGATGGAATTTTGGTCCTTCTGGCGTTCCAGCAAAACCAGGCATGTATTCTGCAACACTCTTCAAGCGTGAAGGCAGCGACATTTCTCGCCTTACAGACGCTGTTTCGTTTGAACTTAAACCAATTTATGAAGCCTCTATCAAGGGTTCTAGCTATGAAGAAACTTTGCAATATCATAAAGATGTAAATGCAGCAAAACGTCGCTCAACTGCCGCAGCAGCTATTTTAAGAAGTATGGAAAGTAACCTTAAACTGATCAGAACAGCTCTGGACAGAACACCAGGCGACATTTCCTCTCTTGAAAAATCCTATGCCATGATCCGCAGTGAACTTCAGGCTATTGATAATGACATCAATGGGTTGGACAGTCGTTTCCGCAAAGGCGCGGCGCCGACAACCACTGCAACACGTATCCAACGCGCAAATTGGATCAGTAACTATGGTCCTTCAAAACAAAATCGTGAGCAATTTGCTTATGGTCTTGAAGGTTTGAACTCAGCGATTGAGCGGATTAATAGCCTTAAGGAGGTTAAACTGCCAGCCTTGCAACAAGCAATGATCGAAGCTGGTGCGCCGTGGACACCTGGGGCTAAGATCCCTGCAGCTCAATAAGAGCCATACCATAAAGAGTGAATAAGCGGGTTTCCCCGCTTATTTTTTTACCACTAAACTTTCGCCTATTCCCACATTATTCTATTGATTTAACCGAATACTAGAAGTACAAAGACTTCAGTTAAGAATTATTATTAATAATGATTGAAGTGATCCTTAAACGATCACACTAACTTCAATCACATGACGAACGCGTTAAGGATTCATAATGAAAACCATGATCAAAGGTATTTTGGCCTCTTCACTTGCACTTTCAGGCTTTGGCTATACAGCTGTCGCTGACGAAGAAGTCAACATCTATTCAGCACGTAAAGAACAATTGATTAAGCCTCTTCTTGAAACTTTTCAGAAAAAGACGGGAATTAAAGTTAATCTTGTTTCTGGGTCTGCGGATGCTCTTCTAAAAAGATTGCAACAAGAAGGCCGTAATTCACCAGCAGATATTTTGATCACCACTGACGCTGGTCGCCTACACCGTGCTAAGGAAGCCGGCGTAACCCAAACACTCGTCTCCAAGAAGGTTGAAATGGCGATCCCTGCACAATACCGTGATATAGACATGCAATGGGTTGGTCTTAGTTTACGTGCACGTCCAATCATGTATGTAAAAGGCAAAGTTAATCCGTCTGAGCTTAGTACCTATGAAGACCTTGCTAATCCGAAATGGAAAGGCAAAATTTGTATCCGCTCAAGCAGTAATATTTATAATCAATCTCTTGTGGCCAGCATTCTGGCAACTAATGGCATGGATAAAACAGTAGAATGGGCTGAAGGCATGGTTTCAAATTTTGCAAAACCTCCACGAGGCGGAGACCGAGACCAAATAAAAGCAGCTGCCGCTGGCCAATGTGACATTGCTGTTGCCAATACCTACTATCTTGCTGGTATGCTTAGGTCTTCAGATGCAACACAAGTGGCAGCCGCACAAAAAGTGGCCGTCTTTTGGCCTAACCAGATGAACCGCGGCACCCACGTGAACGTTTCAGGAATTGCTGTAACAAAGGCATCGAAGAATAAAGATAATGCCGTAAAATTGATCGAATTTCTCTCTAGCAAAGAAGCACAAATCTTTTACGGTGATGTGAATGGCGAATTTTCAGTACGTAAGGACGTTGAACCAAGCGATCTTCTTAAATCATGGGGGTCCTTCAAGGCCGATTCCATCAACCTTTCAAAGCTGGGTGAAGGTAACCGGAACGCTGTGATCGCTCTGGACAAAGCAGGCTGGAAATAGCATAAAAACCTAGAAATTGAAAAAAGGCTCAAATTAGTTTTTGAGCCTTTTTATTTATGGTAAGAAGCAGCATGGCTGACCTTCAAAAGAAACAAGATAGTGCACTCGTAAGAATGCTAACAGAGAATAAAACACTGCTTTTAGGGTGCTTTATTGCTTTGATCCTTATTAGCCCTACGCTTGTAATCACCAGTTATATTTTTTCACCGAGTGATACCGTCTTTTCACATTTGGTAGAAACCGTCTTATGGACCTATGTTTCAAATTCTTTACTGCTGATGATCGGCGTAGGGTTTGGCTCGCTTCTTCTTGGTGTCTCTGCTGCTTGGTTTGTCTCCATGTGCGACTTCCCTCTCAAACGTCTTTTTGAATGGGCCCTCTTATTACCAATTGCCATGCCAGCCTATATTATTGCCTATACCTATACTGGATTGTTAGATTTTGCGGGTCCCGTACAAACAGCCATTAGAGAGATGACAGGCCTCGGCTATGGGGCCTATTATTTTCCGGAGATTAGATCCCTCGGGGGGGCAATCATCATGTTATCTCTGGTTCTATACCCCTATATTTATATGACTGCACGGGCATCATTCCTAAGCCAATCGATCTGCGTCTTAGACGTTTCACGGTCACTGGGGCACACTATGTATAGCAGTTTCTGGCGAATTGCACTGCCACTTGCCCGGCCAGCAATTTTCGTTGGACTTGCTCTTGTTCTTATGGAAACTCTTGCTGATTACGGTACCGTACAATATTTCGGGGTTGATACATTCACCACAGGTATTTTCAGGACTTGGTACGGATTAGACAGCCTATCAGCAGCAGCGCAACTGGCCACACTTCTGCTGCTCTTCATTCTCATACTTTTTTGGGTGGAAACCAAATCCCGCAAAGGCGCACAGTATCATGCCACAAGCCAGAGGCACCAAGATCTAGGCCCCATCAAGCTCAGGGGGGTTAAAGCCTCTCTTGCTTTGCTCATTTGTAGCTGCCCTCTAGTTTTTGGCTTTATAATTCCTGCCTGCCAATTGCTGTATTGGGCGATTTTTCAGGCCGATGTTTCTTATGATGCTGCTTTTTGGCGCTTAGCTTGGAACAGCTTACAACTTGGTATGCTCGCCGCATTAGCCTGTATCCTGCTGTCTTTGTATTTTGGCTATATCAATCGTCACAATAAGAACCGCCTTTCAAAGCTTATCGTCAAACTTTCGACAATGGGCTATGCCGTTCCCGGGACTGTGATTGCTGTTGGCGTCATGGTTACCTTCACCACAGTCGAGAATTCTTTTGATCGCTTTATGCGGGACACCTTTGATATATCAACAGGCTTAATTTTCAGCGGTACCATTTTTGCTTTGGTCTTTGCTTATACAGTTCGTTTCATGGCCGCTGGATTTGGGTCTATAGAGTCTGGATTAATCCGGATCAAAACATCATTAGATGAAGCTGCAACCTCCCTTGGCCACAGATCTCCGGCCATCCTTACTAAGGTTCACTTACCAATGATGAAAGGCAGCATCTTGACCGCGGGCCTTATTGTTTTTGTCGATGTGATGAAAGAACTGCCAGCCACACTAATTTTAAGGCCCTTCAATTTCAACACTCTAGCTGTTCGAGCCTATGAGCTCGCTAGTGATGAAAAATTAGCACAAGCAGCCCCTGCTGCTTTAATGATTGTGGCAACTGGTATTATTCCAGTAATCCTTCTCAGCCGTGCAATTTCCAAGACCAGAAAGGTCAAAGATAATGACTAACACCCTCCTCTCTCTTGAGACACTTTCTTTAAATTACGGTGATCTCAAAGCTGTGAAGGATGTTTCCTTTTCTCTCATGCCAGGTGAGATAGGCTGTTTTCTTGGCCCCAGCGGCTGCGGTAAGACCAGCCTCTTACGCCTAATCTCAGGCTTTGAAAAACCCTCTGCAGGAGAAATTCTCCTCAAAGGCCTACCGCTTGCTAATGAGCAGACCTTTGTCAAAGCCGAAGACCGAAAAATTGGGATGGTCTTTCAAGATTTCGCTCTCTTTCCCCATATGACAGTTTCAGAAAACATCGCATTTGGCCTTGCAGGCGTTAAACGAAAAGTCGTTGAGGAGAAAGTTCAAGCCCTTTTGGACCTTGTCGACCTCGTTGCGGAAAAAAATAGATACCCACATCAAATATCTGGCGGGCAACAACAGCGTGTGGCCCTAGCAAGAGCGATGGCACCAAATCCAACCCTTCTGCTCCTCGATGAACCTTTTTCTAGTCTTGATAGTACTCTTAGGAGTGATCTGGCTCAGAATATCAGGTCTGTTCTAAAAAAGAATAAGATGTCCGCAATTCTTGTTACCCATGATCAACAAGAAGCATTTGCCATGGCAGATAAAATTGGTGTCTTTGATCAAGGAAGGTTATGTCAATGGGATACAGCGACAGCGTTATATCATCAGCCAATGTCTCAAGAAGTGGCCTCTTTTATTGGAGAAGGGCACTGGATTGCGGGCAAGGTCCTGACTGAAAATACAGCACAGACCAGTCTGGGCGTGATAAAAATTTCATCAAGATTTAAAAAGGATGAATCTATTGCCGTCCATATCAGGCCTGAAGATATCATTTTAGGTGTGAAGGAATGTGAGGCACAGATACTCTCTGCACACTTCCAGGGAGACCGCTACAAATTAGAAATACTTTACAATGATCTTCGCCTATTCACTTATGTCCCAACGAGCAAAGACAGCTTTCAAGAAGGACAATCTATCTACTTTGCCCTAAATAAACGAGAGTATTCAGCTTTTGCCACTGACTCACAGTAGAGGTGGTTATTTTTACGCCTGGCTATTTCTTCTTTTTAGCAACCTGCTGCGATGCCGTTAATTTAAAGAAAACCCCTCTTGTAAAGTCTTTCTCAAGCGTAAGAACTCCTTCAATCAAAATAGGGGCAAAAGTAACAGTTACAGGAAAATCAGCATAGACTTCAATATAACCATTTGGTCCTCCCGTCATATGGAATGGGCATGAATGTGTATAAGCCATCAAGAGAAAATGTCCTTGCTTGTCACTAGGCTCCAATGGAACCATATAACCATTCACCTTAATCCTTTGCCCTACTAGGGCCATGATAGATGGAGTGAATTTGGGAACAGCTATCGGGATGTCATTCATCAATTGCTCTTCATATGGCACACCTAAAAAGACATGCCACGGAATAGACCCTTCAATGGCTTCCGCTGGCTTCCAGACTGTTTCAATCCCCTCTTCATCTGTAGAAAGGAAGTCTTGAGCGTTAGCCACCGTAAATACTGGATACGTCATAATTAGAATGGCAATGAGCCCCAAAAGTTTTATATTTCGGCCAGTCTGAAACATGTTATTTCCCGTTCTTAAGAAGAATTTGCGGATCAACTCTAAACCCTTTGACTGCAGGCCATAGAACCGCAACGATAGCAATTGCAAAGGTTACCACGATGAGCTGCACTTCTGAAAGATAAAAAGTGGTGCCATCCATATTAACATTTTGAAAGGCTTCAAAAGAATAGAAAGCAGCAAAGGTAGCTAGATGACCCAACCCAATGCCTATAAAAACACTAAAGAAAGCAAGGATTATTCCTTCAAGGAGAAGCTGTATAAAGACCCAGGATGCTTTCATTCCACGAGCGCGGAGCAAAGCTATATCATACATTTTCTGTGACGATGTTTGACTGAGTGTTGTAAAAATACTGAGACCTCCAATAAGGATCAAGATGAGGCCTATTAATTCTGCAACTTGGAAAAATCCAGATAATAAATTGTAAAGACGGGCAATTTCAAAAGATGGTATCGCTGCCTGCAGTCCAGGCCGCTTATTAATAACTTGTGGTAAGGTAATCGCCGCAACAGGCGAGCGATATTGAAGGAGTAGCGCTGTAACTTCTTTGTCTTTAGCCTCTACAGACCAAATATCAAATTCAGCAGAATGGTTTTCATCATGATGATGCTGGTCCCTGTCGTCATTATGCCCTTGAGTTTGGCTTTCTTCATGGTCGCTAGAAGCATGAGTGTTTTGACCATGAGCAAGCCAGATACTTTCAATTGAAGTCAGAAGTAATCGGTCAACAATGCTGCCTGTTGGTTTTAGAATTCCGACGACCTCATAGTCAACATGGTCATGGGACGCCCCGCCGTCTGTAACACCGTGCGCGCTTTCAAATTTGCTTCCTAGTTGAAGGTCAAGTACGCGGGCAGTTTCCGCGCCGATGACAACCTGATGAGACTTATTCCAATGGGATCCTGCCGCATAGTCTACATCATAAAGTTTGAAAAAGTCGAGACTAGAGCCCACAAGTCGATAGCCTGCATAACTATCCCCCAAAGCAATCGGCACTGCGGATTCTACAAACCGATGTGAACGGATCATCTTCACTTCAGATAGAGGAATATTGCCCGTCGGTATATCCACATGCATAACACTGGATAGGACGATCTGCATTGGACTGCCCTTCGCCCCTACAACCATATCAATTCGAGCAAAGTCCTTTTGCAAGCGTTGATCCATATGTCCACTAAATTGTAATAATATAGAAATGAGGGCCACAGCAATCGCAAGAGTGAACACTGTTAACAAATTAGAAAGCGGCTTATGTTTTATGGTTGCCCAAGCTAATTTAAAGACCATTATGTTCACGATACTTCTCCCTTTTCAGTGTGAAGAAGGTTCAGAGACAATTGATGATCGTATAATCTTTTTAATCTTTGATCGTGAGTGGCAATCAATAACGTTGAATTCACTTCTCGGGCTAATTTGTTGAATAAGCCAATAACTTTCTCGGTATTATGATCATCCAAAGCTGACGTTGGTTCATCTGCTATCAATATCTGAGGACGTGACATAGCAGCACAAACAAGAGCAACACGTTGAGCTTCACCGCGACTAAGTGCATTTGGTTTCTTAGACACTTTGCTGAAAATACCCAACTCATTTAGTAAATGCTTAGCCCACTCCCAATCAGCTTTTCCGCCTGTAATTTGCTGAGTGATTTCTATATTCTCACGAACTGTTAAGCTGGATATAAGATGATTATCTTGAAACACGACCCCGAAATGCTGAGCTCTAAAACGATCTTTTTGACGAGAGGGGATATGCGCTAGAGTTTCCCCTAAAACAGTCACGATCCCTTCAGATTGTTTTAATAAACCCGTTAGGATGGAAAGTAAGGTTGTTTTACCACTGCCCGAAGGGCCAAGGATTAAACTATGCTGACCATCTTCTATCTGCCAACGGGGAATATCTAAGACAACCTGTTCCTGAAAGGCATGCTTTAAATTACTCACCTCTATGAGTGGCGCAGCAGTTTCAACAGATCTCTTGATTTCAGTTGAAGTCATCTCGGTTTTCCCATCAAAGTGTGATTGAGGTGATGAGCCATTGCTATGCTTGCTGCTCCAATCACAGCAACTATCGTTTCCAGCCAGGGTGAATCATGAGCTAACAGTGCCCCCCACAGCATTAGCATACCCAAAAGAACAATGTACAGAGGGCGTTTAGATCCATGCTTAGAATATCCCATTTTCATCGCGGCTATTGCTATGGGAACCGCTAGGGATGCAAGCGTAAGATGAACCCATTCACTGCTAAGAAAAGGAAAAAGTGCGAAAGGAAAGATAAGATAAAGAAGAGGTACAATCATGCAATGAAGAAGACAAACCGTAGAAACTAGAATACCTACTTTATCAAAAAATGGGCCTTTATTCTTGGATATTGTAATCATCTCTCACCTCCATTTTTATGTTATATAGTAACATAATTCTCATAACACAAGAGAAGAGATTCACTTTTTTAGAAAAAGGGAGAGTTATCCTCTCCCTCCATAAAGCTATTTTCGACGTCCCAGCGGGATTAGCTGTGGGACCCTCATCATATACTCCCGATATTTATCTCCTAAAGAGTGCATTAAATCTCTTTCCTCATAGCCAATCCCTATAAAGATATAAGCTGTCCAGATGGCTGAAAAGAGCAGATGTCCTGTTGTCATCGTAGGGACGAACCAAAACGTTGTCAGCATGCCTAAATAGAGAGGATGGCGTGAATATTTATAGAGAGCCTTCTCTTGAAAACAATCTGCAAGTGGCTGTGTGCCTTTAAAAGCATGCCAGGCCTGAGAGATACCAAACAGCTGAAAGTGATTGATTAGAAAAGTAGACCATAGAGCGACAAGAGCTCCTCCCAAAAACAGGGCGGTTATCAGCCCGTGAAACAGGCCATCAAGATGCCAAATGTCGTCTGATAAGGGGTACCAAGAAAGATAAAGCCAGATCAAATAGCCACAGGTGGTCAAAACATAAAAGCTGCGCTCACTTTCTTTTGGGATATATTTTGTGACAATATTTTTAAACCCTAACCTTGCCATTAGACTATGTTGAAATCCAAACACTATAAGCAAAATTATATTGTGCATGAGGGGGGGGACACCTGGTATAGCCCCAATACTTGTCCCTGAATTAATTGTTTTCAGCTCAAGGGCCTCTAGGGAAGGAACATAAACCCCAATGAAGTCGCCCCCCATAAAAATTATAAGGTAACTGAACACGCCCCAAAATATCGCATAGGTGATCGTGCCAAATGTTAAATGAAAAATAGACATTTTCTACCTCCTGTCCTTTCTTTAGGCTGCTTCAGCATTGCTGGAAGTTGGTCTGACCTCCAGATCAATAGAGGGTTGAGATTTAAGTGTTTGGAGAATAACACAGCTATGCTCAGCTGCTTTAACAATGGCATCTAATATGTCCTGAGAGATGTCATGATGAGCCTCTAAAAGAACGTTTATCTTTAAGGACTTAAATCCAACAGGAACGTCTTGAGTTAACCTTAGTGTTGCACGGATATCGACGACACCTTCAACAGCAACACTCAATTCAGTTAATTCAACCCCCATGCGGGTAGAAATTAATCGTATGCAACTGTCTAAGCAAGCTGCGAGGGATGCACAGAATAATTCGCCTGGGTTTGGAAAGTCACCCTTCCCTCCGATCTTTTCATGCACACCGATGGGAATATATGCTTGATCATACTGACCTGGCTTTACCGCAGAATAAAGAGTTTGATCAGCTGGTACAAAGTTGGAACTTGTCGCGGCATAATCGCGAACTATAGCCCTCTCCTTTTCTTCCAGATAGGACTGCCCCAACTGCGTAATTTGTTTGGTAAAACTTTGACGGTATTTGCGTGTTATTGCATCTTTAAATCTATCGAGTGTCTTCATTTTATCGACCTTTCTATCTAATGAAACTAGAAAAATACTAGGCAGACTCTGAAGAAAATGATACTACGCCAGTCGTAGTAACCGGGCCATGAAAGTAGTAGTAATTCACTACGGAATGTGTAGTATCCTGAGTATGAACAAATCAGAAAATAAGTCTGGCAGTCTTTGTCCTGCGGTAAAGGCCTCTGCCATTATCGGGGATAAATGGGTTCTTTTAATTTTGAGAGAACTATTTCTAGGGGCCCATCGATATAATGACTTTCAAAAAGCAATTGCACGCATCTCTCCAACGGTTCTGAGTGGCCGTCTAAAAGACATGGAAACGGCTGGATTGCTTATAAAAAGAACAGTTTCTGGTAAAAAGGGTGGCGAATATAGGCTGACAAAAAGTGGTAGAGAATTGGGTCCTATCATTGACCACCTTTCAAGGTGGGGCCTGAGATGGACCCGCAGAAGCCTTAAAGATGAAGATATTGATGTAGCAGGCTTCATGTGGGACTTCCACCGCTCCCTCAATCTTGATGAATTGCCGGACGGTAAAACAGTATTATCTGTACAATTCCCTGAGCAAGAGACTTATAAAAAATGGTGGCTCATCATTGAAAATGGCACTGTTGATTTATGCACAGAGGATCCTGGATTTGATATTGATATTTATATAGTATCCTCACTAATCTCTATGGTTTCCGTATGGATGGGAGATAGCACATTGAAAGAAGAGCTCGCTTCACAAGCAATGACCCTGACCGGAGATCATTACCTGATGAAAACTGCAGCGCGGTGGTTTGCCCTGTCGCGCTATTCTGATGTCAGACCTGTTTCCTCATTAAAATAATCCTTATTAGATCACATGCTATAATAAAAGTGCCTAAAGCTTTCACTTCAGGCACTTTCAAGTTTATAGAATGAAAATCAATTCCTCTTTGAATTATTTCTCAGACCAGTCTGAGAGCCTACCTGGCGTATGCGGTGCGCCTGCTTTTGTCGCCTCTGCTTCAAGGGTCAAAAGAGCTTCAGAAATAGCTTTCAATTCAGCCTGCGCCCCAGCAAATTCACTCGCAGCAATTTTATATGCCCGCTTATGCACCCCAGGCACTTTCCATACAGCCCCCCAATGCCCCGTAATCGTACCTACACGTTGACGGATCGACATAGGAGTAGGCTCATTGATAGAGGCAATGGCACTATCCCCAAACAATGCGACGTTCACAGACTTCAATCGTGCTTCTACAGCCCTTAAACGGACACCATACTCTTCATCCAAGGCCGGCGTTCTAAGAATTGCTGCTTTCAAATACCGGAGACGATTTGAAAATGCCCGACTGCTGCTGGTAGCAGAAAGTAAGGCCTTTTCTAGATCCACCGTTTTTTGCATAAAGTCTGTTAACGCTGCTCTATCTTCAGTTTCTTCAGGGCTTTTTACAAGCGCCTTAACCGTAAAGCTCTGCTTTTGATCTTCGACCATCACCAGCTTGCCTTTTTCGCGAAGGCCCAGTTCAACAGTATACCGGCCTGGAACAACAAGTGCGCCGCGTGGCGGCGATTCCCAAGGCAACAACTCACGTCTTTTGGCAAATGAAACAGAGTCAGGCGCTTCATGTCGTAAGTCCCAAGCAACGCGGTGCATACCTTTTGCTGTTCGCCCATTGAGTTTTCTTACGATGGCCCCTTTTTCATCACGAATAATAAATTCCACAGCAGGCGCTTCCTCCACAGATTCACGGCGCAAAACGTCAAAAGTCGGATAAGGAGTATCTTCGCCCTTTTTAGCTTTTTCTCCTTCCGATTTCATACGCCTCGCCTTCTCTGTCATAAGACTATGCCCTAAGTGATAGGTAAAGATTGCACCATAATCGGGGTTATCGGCGCTAAACAACTGATCACCTCTTGATCCTCTTCTATTATTTCCAAAACGTGTGGACGGTATATATTGCCAAGCATCTTTCACGCTAAAGAGTGTCGCTTTCGCTTCAGCAACGTCTGCGGCTTTGAGGCGAAGTGGTGAATAATCATCAAGAATATAAATCCCGCGCCCAAACGTACCAATGACTAAATCATTCTCTCGACGTTGAATTTCAAGATCACGCACTGCTATGGTTGGGAAACCATTTTTTATTTGCGTCCAATTATCGCCGCCATCTTGAGTGAAAAACAACCCATACTCAGTCCCGGCAAATAAAAGATTTGGATCTCTATGGTCTTCAGCAATGGTATGAACAGACCCCCTTGCTGGCAAACCCTTGCTAATCAGCTTCCATTTCTTACCCTTATCTGTTGTTTTAAGAAGATAAGGCTTATAGTCACCGCGTTTATGGTTATCTATAGCAGCATATGCAACGTTCTCATCATGTACAGAAGCCACGACATCCTCGATAAGAGACATATCAGGGACACCCTTAAACTGACTTACTTTGCGCCACGTCTTCCCACCGTCTTCTGTAATTTGTATAAGACCATCATCAGTACCGATATAAAGAAGACCTTCCTTCAAAGAACTCTCACTTAATCCAATGATACTCCCATAGATGGATGTACTATCATTCTTAGCAATAGCATCCACGCTCCAAACACGATCCATAACCTTCAGTTTATTGCGATCCAACTGCCGTGTTAGATCAGGACTTACAACCGTCCAGTTATCCCCTCGGTCATCAGATTTGAAAAGCTTTTCAGCCGCATAGTAAATTCGTGTTGATTTATGTGGGCTAACAATAATCGGTGTATTCCAATTCCACTTATATTTATTTTCTCCGCTCGCTGGCTGCGGTGTAATATAAGCCTTCTGAGATGTGCGCTTATCAAAACGCGCCAATCCACCATATTGATACTGTGTATAGATAATATTAGGGTCTTCAGGATCAAAGACAGCTTTATAGCCATCGCCGCCTAAAATGATCTGCCAATCATGATTGAGAATGCCGTGAACACTTGTCGTTCGGCTCGGAGCACATAGGCTGTTATTATCCTGTGTCCCGCCACAAACATTATAGAAGGGCGCAGAATTATCAGGCGTAATGCGATAAAATTGCGCTATGGGCAAATTCCCCATATGACGCCACTGATCCCCTGCATCATAAGATTCGTAAACACCGCCGTCTCCCCCAATGATGAGATGGTCAGTATTCTTCGGGTTAATCCATAAAGCATGATCATCCACATGACGGGATCTCACAGACAGCCATTTCCATGTCCGTCCTCCATCTTTGGAAACCTGAGTGAACGTATCTGTTGAATATATTTTGTTAGGATCTTTTGGATCGACAAATAGCTCATTATAATATTGCGGACTGGTTGTCATATGGGAGGACCGCTTTGTCCAACTCACCCCAAAGTTTTCAGAGACATATATTCCTTTGCCTTTATTGGCTTCAATAATGGCATATACTAAGCCTGGTTGACTAGGCGCCGCTGCTAAGCCAATACGACCAAGATCCCCACCAGGCAGCCCTGACCGGACTTTTGTCCATGTTTTACCACCGTCTGTCGTACGGTGAATGCCACTGCCAGGCCCCCCGTTTATCAAGGTCCAAACATGGCGGCGCCTTTGATAACTGCTGACAACCATATGATCAGGGTTAGCGAGATCAACAACAAATTCATTTACCCCTGTATGTTCATCAATTTCCAGAAGATTTTTCCAAGTCTTTCCACCGTCATGGGTCTCAAAAAGACCTCTATCTCCACCGCTACTCCATAAGGGTCCCTGGGACGCGACACGAACATGATTCCCATTTTCGGGATTGATCCAGATGGTAGAAATATGACCGCTGTTCTTCAGGCCAACGTGAGACCAACTTTTGCCTCCATCTGTAGACTTATAAATACCGTCACCATTGGCAACAGAGCGTTGACTGTTATTCTCGCCGGTTCCAGCCCAGAGAACATCTGAGTTAGAGGGATCCATTTCAATATTACCGATAGCATACGAGCCATATCGATCAAAAATCGGGGTCCAAGTGATACCGTTATTGACTGTTTTCCAAATGCCACCTGATGAGGTCGCCACATAAAATATATTACTCTTCTGTGGGTGCACTGCAAAATCAGAAATACGCCCTGAAGTATGAGCTGGACCAATCATACGTGGCTTCAAATTAGAAAATGGGTTCGCTTTAGGAACAGATTTATCTTTTGCAGAAACGCCTGCAGATGGGCCGGCAAATAAAATCAGAGCAACTGATGCTGATAGGCCTGCTTTTAAGATAGTACGAAAAGATGTCATAAGAATTCCCCCTCTTATCAAGTTCTTGTAGTTTGTACCCTACGCATAACCTCAACTCAAGAGTTAAAGAGGTTAACAAAAGCTTAGGAACTCTTCTCTCCTTCATGGAAAAGGCACAGGCTTTTTGCCTATGCCTTCCAGTATTTTCTTTTGAGCTATTCTCCGCCCTTCAGTTCTAAGATATTCGTGGCAGCCACATCCCCATTGTTGCGCCGAAAATGCCCCCTGCAAAAATCAGACTTACCAACACGACCCCGACAGCTGTGAAGAGCCTCTGGTTGGCCGAACCACGAGCCTGTACCCTTAAATAAACTTCAAGAAACAGAAGCGGAAAGACGTATACCAATGTGTATAAGACCGTTAGAAATGGCCCTGTAAATGTAGCCGTGTCTATACCGACAGGTCTACCGTGCCATGTAATCCATGCCATCATGCCAATTCGAAACATCCAGACCCCACTCACTGCAATAAACAAGCGCAGAGCCCAAACTCGGTGTTTTACAAATTGTTTTTGCCTGGCTCTCTTAACGGCCATAATTGCGCAGGCAATAATGATCACGCCATTAATCATAAGCGTGGTATGACCGAATATATTGCCAACAATGACATCACTTCTTGTGAGGATCATAAATGCCCCGCTTAAACTCATCGTCATTGCAGCTAAGATGTAAAGCCGTCCGTTCCACCGGTGAAGGGCTGGCACTTTACTCCGAATAGCTGGAATCAGCTGGACCAGCCCCCCTACTGTGATGATCGCCGCAAAAAGTACATGAGCCACGACGGCGATATTCCCCCAAACATCCCCTTCAACATACCCTCCTGGCATAACAATATTAAAATCTTGGGTATTCTGTGCTGCAATCGCTGTATAATAGACTGCCAGAATATAATATGAAAAAATTGCTTGCCCGATCACCACCGTTAAAAACCAAAATTTGGCTGACATATCGATCGCATTTTTGGCGACTGCGGGGGTTACTAGTGACTTTAACTTCTCTCGTTCTTTCGTCATTGGATTTCTCCTCACTGTTTTTCTTTTTTTTATGGGTGAGGGAATTTAGGCCTGCCTTAATCACGGTCATACGCATTATTGTGACTCAGGCATCTAAGGATCGCTCACTTAGATCCTACTTATGCGCAAGGCACAAATAAAGCGCACCGAATTTGGAATTCGGCATAAAAAATGTACCCATTTATGGCAATAATTGAAAAACTTCACGAGAGAAAACAGAACAACTGGCATAAAAACCCACTTTAGAGTATGAAGTCATCATGACGTTAACGATCTTAAATAGTTTCATCCTTTTTATGAGTTTACTTTTTGTAGGCTTTCACTTACTGACCTTCAAAGGTCAAAAAGCGCACTTATACTTTGCTATTTTCTGCTTATCGTCCGCCATAATGACCCTCAAATATTTATCTGCTGACTATATCGCCCCCTATCACTATATTATTGGCATGGGGGCTAGTGCTATATGCAATGGTTACTGGTTACTCTCTCGAGTCTTCTTTCGTCGACGAAACCCAATAGAAAAACAACATATAATTGTTGCTGTTGCCATTGCACTGCTTGTGGTGATGAATCAGGGATTCCACCTTATGAAAGGCCTCGGATATATTGACCCAGACTATGATGGCTTTCTGATCTATATTGTAGTTGAATTAACAATCTTACTCTCCTCTTGTATTTTGGTTCTTACCGTTTGGGAAGGCTGCAGAGGTTTCGCGCAAGACACCAACGAAGGAAAAGCCCAAAGGATCTTTTTTATCCTGACCTTTGGTGTGGCTTTAGTCGGTAATAAAATAGCAAGAGGTCTTCTGCCTGAAGGCGCTCAGGATATTGATATAATATTGGCTATAATCCTGCTCTTTGTCATGACAAATACCTTTATCTTAATGATTTGGAAATATACCAACCGCTTTGATTTTATTACAGCCCATCCATTACTGATGAAACAGGCTGCAAATGATAGTGCCGCAAAAACAGCATCCAACATAGAGTCAGCTACAGAAAACCCAGGTTCTCTGGCCCATCAAATCAAAAGCCTGCTTATTGAGCAATCCCTCTTTTTGCATGAAAATCTTAAAGTGGCTGATATCGCACGTGAATTAAACATTTCTGAATATCTTATCAGTCAAACCATAAGAGACGACTTAGCGGCACGGAATTTCAATCAATATGTCAACCAGCTAAGAATTGACCACTCCTGCCGTCTGCTTTCAGATCCAGAAAAGAGAAAAATGTCAATCCTATCCATAAGCTTAGAGAGTGGATTCGCATCAATCGGCCCCTTCACACGAGCATTTAAAGCCCAAACTGGCCTCACACCTAGCGCTTACCGGAAAAGCTTGGCTGAGCCTCCTTCAAATCGAAAAGAAGCCTAACTTCTAGTTTGAAAGGTCCTTAATTCTAATATTCTTAAAAGCCACCACATCACCGTGATCCTGCAGGGCTATGTGTCCCGTTTTGGTACTATCAAAGCCTGGCCATTTCCCAAATTTACTCGCTGCCACTCGTTGTTGATAGTCAGAGCTTTCTCTGTCATAAGCCGTCACAAGGCTTCCATTAAGATAGTGCTCAACTTTTGCACCTCTCACCACGAGCCGGGATTTATTATAGTTTCCAACCGGTTTTGTGACATCAGTAGTCGGAGCATAAAGGGCAAACAGAGATCCTGCTTGCTCAAGAGGTGGCTCACTTCTACCTTTATTATCGAGCAGTTGATATTCTGGCCCTGTGAGATAGACTTTACTGTATTTGGCATCTTCAATCACATGGTAAAAGATACCACTGTTTCCGCCTGCCGAAATTTTCCACTCCAATTCAAGTATAAAATCACCATAAGTGCCTTTCGAAATGATGTCTCCGCCCCCTTTCTTCGTCAAAGTCAGTGCCCCATCGATAATCTGCCATTCTTTATTCAAATCATCGCTTAGGTATGTGCGCCACTGCTCTGTGGAAGAGCCATCAAATAAGATTATCCAGCCCTTGTCTTTTGAGGCCTTATCTTCAGAGCCCTTTTCTTTTTCTGAAAGTGAGACTTCTGCACAGGCTACAGCAAGACAGAATCCCATAATACACCCAACTTTTTTCAAACGTTTAATCATGACCTTCTTCCTTTTACTCTTGAACTAACGGGATAGGTTCCGGTTTATAACCGAGATTCTCTAAAACAGTGTTTAGGTGCTCTAACGCTTCCCGTGTAGGCCCTGGCCATGGTCCTTCTATCGGAACATTCCCCATATAACCAATATCTTTCATCCCTTCAGGGCTTGAAAAATAAGCACCAAAAACCAACTGCCTTAGTTTGGAGAAAAATCTTTTCGGCATTTTAAGCTCTTCCCCAAAACCTTTATCGGCATAAGCAATAGCATCAAGAATCGCTTCTTGCTGTTTGTTCGAACTATCCAAGAAAGATCTTCCGCTGCGACGCTGGGCTTCTTCGTTTACCCATTGAAGGCCTGGAATAACCAGCATGCGATCATTTTGCTGGCTTCTATAGGGTGCACTGACCCATTCGTCTATGACTGAAACAACTCCGACGTGACTGGCAGACGGCCCCCCTGAATCCTCTGGACAAATTAAATCCGATAGACGTGTTAACAGGAGCTTCTCCTCTGTGCTCAATGTCAAAGGCCACGGCGTTTTAGGAGACACAAGATCAGGATCTGTTCCATACCCAGGACCTGTGATCCTCTTTAATGTCAAGGCCGGCCAGGTTGAACTTTCTTCCCCGTAAGCGTCAGCGGCCAGTGTTTCATAGGTCCCTGCACTCGCGGAAAGTACGGTTGCTGCCATACTGGCCATCCACTTCATAGAGGTGCGCCGATCAATATCTTTTCTAAAAGCAGTCATTATAAAACCCCTCTTTTGATCTGTTTCGACATCCAAGTCGCATTCTTCATCGCCAGTGCCATGATGGTAATAGTGCAATTTTGATGAGGGCTTGAAACAAAAACTCCCCCGTCCATTACAAAAAGATTGTCAACATCCCAAGTTTGGCCATGCTTATTGGTGACAGAAGTTTTAGGATCATCTCCCATACGGGTGGTCCCAACTTCATGGATGATTTGCCCCCCCGCTAAGATCGCTTCTTCTCCTGTTCGCTTTGGTGAGGTTACGACACCGCCCATGGCTTTAATAATCTTTTCCCCCCATTTTAAGCCATGCTCAACCTGTTTGATTTCACTTTCTGCCCACTTCCAGTGGAATTTCAAGACAGGGATGCCCCACTTGTCTTTGACTTCAGAATCAATCTCGCAGTAGCAATTCTCATTGGGCACCATCTCACCGCGTAAAGAAAACCCAATAGAACTTCCGTATTTATCCCTCACGGCTTGCTTCGCCTTTTTGCCATAACCGTCAACGCCACCGCCTGTCCATATATTCGGTTCTGAGAAACGGCCTCCGAATTCAAAATGATACCCGCGTGGAAAATTCAATTTCCCTTTTGCTTGATCCTGATAGCCCCACCACGGTACATAATAATGATTACCTGTATGGCCGTCTTCATTATAGCGCGGTCGACCTTGCATCGCCGGAACATGACCGCTAACCCCTGCACCAGTACTATCCATCAAATTGCGACCAACCTGCCCCGAAGAGTTGGCGAGCCCGTTTGGATATTTTTTGCTTTTTGAATTCAAAAGAATACGAGCTGTTTCAGTTGCACTGGGTGCTAAAACTACACGGGGGGCTTTAAGTTTTACATCTTTACCTGTCTGACGATCCACATAGGTTACAGCATTTGCCTGACCGGCTTCTCCTGTATGAACCCATTTCACCATAGCATCCGTCACCACTTTCAAGCGACCTGTTGCCTTGGCAAAAGGAATAAGACTTGTCGTGGTTTGAAAAGCCGCACCAATCGAACAGCCCCGACCACAGTTTGTAGCCCAGAAACAAGGAGATCGGCCATCACCTTTGTCTTCTGTCATGACCGCTCTTCTCATTTTCACAACAGGAATATCTAAACTCTCGCAAGCCTTCTTTAACAAGATTTCCATAACCCTTGGTTCCGGGGCCGGCTGCATAACGCCTTCGGTCACGTCAGGAATATTATCAACGCCAGGATTATCTCCGCAAACCCCGATGAGGTGATCCGTTTTATCATACCATGGTTCAATCTCATCATAATCAATCGGCCAATCCTCACCATAGCCATCTCGGGTTTTCGGTTTAAAGTCGTAGGGCCCAAACCGCGGGACAAGACGCCCCCAATGATTTGTTCGCCCGCCAAGCATTCGAGCCCGCCATAACATAAATTTTGTACCTTCAGCCATGGTATATGGCTCGCCTGGCACTTGCCAGCCGCCGTCTACAGTTGCATCATAATAACCAAAATTTTTATCTTTATTACTTGTGCCTCTGAGGGGCGCTTCGGCATTTGTCTGAAACATGGGCGTCTCTTCAATTGGATCATAATCACGACCCGCTTCAAGCATTAAGACACGCAAGCCTTCCTTGGTAAGCGTGTAAGCCGCCATGCCGCCGCCAGCACCAGATCCCACAACAACCACATCATATTCAAAGCCATTTAACTCAGCCATTTCTATCCCTCCCTGCAAGATATGAACTTAGCTTAGCACAGGAAAAGGCAACGTCATTATATTTTTAAGGCCCTAAAGGACACCTTGGCTAGACTCAAACAGCAGCTTCACAGCCATGTTTGAGTCTGGTTTTCTTGTCTCGGACTATTGACCTTACGATTAGTTACTTTCTTTTTTAAACAAGGGTTTCCCATCAACAGTCTCAGGGTAAGGAAGAGCCATCCACTTTGCTAAGGTAGGCGCCACATCAATTGTCCGGGCCTCTCTCAGCTTTTGGTCAACAACCCCACCCCCAAAAAAGAAAATTGGCACTAAGCGGTCATAGTCATAGGGAGATCCGTGCACAACCATGCCATAGCCAAAATGCGTATTCGGTTTATATTGAACGTAAATTCCATACCGAGCAGGATGGTGGTCCCTATGAGGCTTGGTCGTCCATAACGGAAAATCAGCCACACGCCCTCTCACCCATGACTTTCTATAGAGATCCATATAGGGGTTTGAACTTGGTTTAAGACCATAAACCTCAGCCTCAGTGACTGCATCTGCGATATAAGGCTCTTTCTCTAAGGCGGATTCAATCTTAGAAACCAAGGCAGACTGACTGCCTTCATGGGCCGCCCCTATTTCATCAATATGATCCAGAAGATTTTCAATTTCCTCCTGTGGAATCCGATAAGCTTCACCACCTTTAGCTATGGTACGCTCAATAGGGTCTGGGGCCCCGTGATCCCCTGATAATGAGAGGATATAATGATCACGACCGATAGAAGCATCTAAAAACTGTATGAAGCCTGCAAGGGCATGATCAAAGAGATAAAGTGCCTCCAAGGTTTCCAGACTATAGCCTCCATAAATGTGACCTATATTATCCAGAGACCCTAAAGAAAGTGCTAGATAATCAACTGAATTTCGCTGACCAAGCTTTTCTGCCTTGATGGCCTTTTTGGCCAAATCCAACACCGCTAAATCTACCATCGGGATCTCATAGAACCAATAATCTAACTGAGTTTGACGACTGCGGGTTTCATGCTCTGGATTATACTCGTCGGCAAAGCGATGCGGAAAGACATAATGGTTGCCAAAATCTTCATAAGATTGATCGTCTTTATCTGCTAAGCCTTGCAAATTATCAGGCAAAGACAAAGCCCATTCTTCAGCTTTATAGTCTTCTAAACTCTCGGCGTTAAACTTCTCGACCCACTTAGGGTAATCCTGCCTAAAATAACTGCTGGTGATAAACCTTCCTTCTTCTCGATCATACCAAAATGCATCTCGCCCGGTTTTCCCTGCATAGCTTACAACAGTCTCATTAGAACTCAGCGCAATAGACTTTGCTTTTTTATCAGCTTTTAAAACCCAATCCGATAGAGACCGCACTCGCATAGAAAATGGAGAATACCCCGGGCGCTTGTCGTTCCCGATGATCGTTGTCTTGTGATCAATGGCTCCATCAACCCAACGCCACTTTCCGTCAACATAGTCCCACCATTCGTTGGCAGAATATCCATGAGTTCTAGGATAGGCGCCTGTCGCTAGAGAGGCATGCCCTGGATGGCTATTGGTAATCGCGTGATCGACATATCCCTGAACTTTTCCGACACCCTTCTCGGTAATGGTTCGAAAGCCTTTTGTAAGGGCTTGTTTATAGCGTACCAAATAGTCTGATCGAAATTGATCCAATGTAATCTGGATGATTAACTTGCCATCTCGCTTAGGATCTTCTTGTTGATTCACTTGTTCACTAGCTGGGGCAGAGCCTGCCATGATCAAGGCCATTGCAGCGACTGTCGTTATCTGTTTCATTTAAATCTCCTCATTTTTTTGATAAGGAAAGGTTGCATGAATGTCCTGAATTACAAGGTCATTGCAGGGAATGTACAGGTATTTGCAGCGAATGATGGCGACGATCTCACACCCCAGAGGAAGGTCTGGCCTCAAACTTTTCTTGCAGGCGCTTTAATCCAGCTTTAGATGCGCGTCTGCTCTCACCATTTTTAAGGGTGACTGCCTGAGGGGAATAGCTCTCAACAAACCCTTTATGAACAAGAGTTGAGCGATGGATTTGAACAAAATCATCCTGAGGTAAACGATCGATTAGCACTTTTAGAGGTTCGCGGATTAAAAAACTATCTGCCTTTATATGAATACGAGCATAATAGTCTTCCGCTGCCACCCATAGAATTTCTTCCGGTCGGACCAAAATATTATTACTGCCCTTTTTAACAGTAATAATATCTTCCAATTCTGTTGATGGTTTATCTTCTAGTATTTTGAATGTCCCTAGCCGAGCCCACAAACTCCAAATTAGAATTATGTCGATCATCACATAGAAAATAAAGAAATATGGATAAACGCCGTAAACTGTCTTTGGAAAGGGGTTAAGCGGACTGAGAGCATCACTTAATAGAAAATAATACCCATAATGCGCACTGAGAAATGTTACAGATAACACAGCAATGATATATTTATTTTTATGGGTCTCATTTCGATCAAGCTTCAGGGAAACATAGGCCATCCCCTTGAACATCGGATACCAAACCATCCAAATGGCCCCTTGCCATAACAACACCCCCCCTAAACTTAGAGAATATCCATCATAGACTTCACGCCAATAAATAAGCACACCCATAAATATAGAAAACACACCTAAAAAAAGAAGTATATTGCGCTCGACTAACTGCATGACATCCCCAGATTTAATTCACACCACACCGTAACAAGACGACCCCACAATCCATAGTAAAAAAAATACTCCTTCTGAAAAATAATATTGCTTTCCATCTTGATTTTTGATCATATCCATATTGGGGAGAAAAAATGAACACCCATCTACAATTAATCAGCCAATTTGCACAAGACTTGATAAGACTAAACACTCAACATGATTTGTCTTGGTATGTTGTTGAAGAAATTGTTGGCAAGCTTGAGTTAGAAGACTGTGTTATTTATTGTTTTGATGAAAGTAAAGACATACTCGTTCAAATCGCTGCCTTCGGTGAGAAACAGAATGAATCGAGAACAATTCATGAGGCTATTAACATTCCTCTCGGCAAGGGTATTACCGGCTCTGTCGCTCTCAGTAAAAAGAGTGAAATCATAGGCGATATCCTCCTTGATGAGCGCTATATATCTGATCTTAATAATATGCGTTCTGAGATCGCAATTCCAATTGTCCATGAGGGGAAATTATATGGTGTGATCGATTGTGAGAGCACACAAGTTAATTTCTTCAATCAAGACCATCTAGATTTCATGAAGATTATCGCCTCTATGCTTGGGGCGAGACTGTCAGAATGTCATCTTGTGAATGAGTTAAAACGGCATCAAATTGCCCTCTCTGAGAGCGAAGCAAAATATAGATCCCTTTTTGAAAAATCTGATGACGCAATGATGCTCATGAGTGAGAACACTTTTGTTCTTTGCAATGAATCTTCTGCTCGAATGTTTGAATATGCGACGGCAGCAGAAATGGAAACTATACACCCTTCTGCGGTATCTCCCGAGTATCAATTCTGCGGCAAAACCTCCTTTGATAAGGCAGAGGAAATGATGCAGACTGCCCTTACTGAGGGCTACAATCGTTTTGAATGGATCCACAGTAGAAAGTCAGGCCAAAACTTCTATGCTGAAGTGACGTTAACAAGAATACTTTATGATGATGAGCCTGGCATCTTTGCTATTGTCAGAGATATCACAGACACAAAAAATACCGAACAAGCGATGTTAGACGCCTTATCAATTGCAGAAAAAGCGAACATATCCAAAGCGCGCTTTCTCGCAAACATGAGCCACGAACTGAGAACACCGTTGAATGCTATCATAGGGTTTTCTGATGCTATTTCTCATGAAATTCATGGAGCAGTAACACCAAACATTTATAAATCATATGTACAGGATATCCATAATTCAGGACTTTTCCTCTTGGACCTCATCAATAATTTACTCGAATTATCTTCTATTGATGCCAATGAATTAGAAATTCGTAAATCAACCATTTTGATACGGGCTCTAACAGAAGACATTACGTCTTATGTTGGGTCTCTCTTACTGCAAAAAGAGATGGAACTCACATGTAACATTGAGGAAGCCCCAGAAAGTATACTGGCTGATGAACGCGCGCTAAAACAGATTCTTCTCAATCTGATCAGCAATGCCATTAAATTTAGTGACCCTAAAACTAAAATTAGCATGACCATTAAAAATAGCCCCTCTCATGTAGAAATAAGCGTCTCAGACCAAGGCTTTGGTATGCCTCCAGAAATACTTAAGAATATTACTAAACGGTTTGATAGAGGCATCTTCGACCCATGGAATACTGCCATTGAAGGGTCAGGACTTGGCCTCGCTATTGTTGAAGGCCTTATCGCTCTTCACAATGGTAAATTATCAATAGAAAGCCAAGTGGATATTGGTTCTACTTTTAGTGTCAGTTTACCAAAAAAATAGAATAGCTCATCCTAAATTCTATTTAAATTCGGCGTGCCTAATTACCTAAATTGTGAAAAAGAATGGATCATTGTATCTTTTCAAGATGACGACTTCTAAAGCATTATATGAGTAACTAAGAATAAACTGAAAGGCCTGCACCTTTGAAACCTCTAACACCTCAGAAAGATCAACTTAAAAACTGCCCCACAGTATGCGGCAGTCATGTTTAAGCCTAGTGCTGAGTGACAAGTCTAGTTTATTTTGATGCCACTAAAATAATATTAAAAGCCGTCTCGGCAACGCGCTTCACATTTCTAAAGCCAGCCTCTTTTAAAATATCGCTTAATCGTTTTTGACCCGCTTGTGCCCCCAGACCTGCTTGAACGTCCTGAGACCGCGAACAGGGAACACAGACACTTGTTGATGCTGCATAGTATAGACGACTGACAGGATTGATATTATCACTAACACAATCATTTGCTGCAGGCTCTACTAGAAAAATCTGGCCGCCTTCCTTAAGTGAATTATAAGCATGGCGCGCTGCTCCCACTGGATCGCCCATATCATGTAAACAATCCATAAAACATAAGAGATCGAAGTTTTTCTCAGTATAACTTTTGGCATCCTGGCAAACAAAACTCAAATTTTTGGGACTTCCTGCAGCCTGACTTCTTTCATTGGCTGTTGAAATTGATTTTGCATGGTTATCATATCCGATGATCTGCGATTTTTTAAAGGCCTTCGCAAGTAAAATACTAGATACCCCGTGACCGCAACCCACATCAGCGACTTTAATACCCATAGATAACTTTTCCTGCAAAGAAGGCACAGAAGCGATCCAGTCATCTATCAAAAAAGTCTCATAGCCAGGCCTGAATAACGATTCACTCCCGCAGAAGAGCCGATGATGATGATCCCCCCATGCCATTCCCTCTCCTGTTGTGAAAAGTTGCTGAATTTTGCCTTCATCATGCCAAAGTGAGGCAACCACTTCTAGAGCTGGCACTAAAAAAAAGGGACTGTCTTCGTCAACCAAAATTGGAAGATGAGCGTCAGGAAGACAGTAAAGATGCATGCTTTTGTCATACTCAACATACCCCCCGGCGACTTGATTGTTAAGCCATTCACGAACGTAACGCTCGTGAAGGCCAGAGTTAGATGCGAGTTGCTCGCTGGACATCCAACCTTTGGAAGCCATATTTTTGTAAAGCTTGAGCTTATGTCCAATACTGGTCATGACACCAGAAATAGCTGCTGCTACATCAGCGACCACTTGGCCGGCAAATTCTTCAGATTTTTGTTGATTTGTCATAGTTATTCTCCTTAATTTCTGTGAATATGAACTTTATGTTTAGCTACACGCAAACTACTAAGAGGGGGGCCAAGCATGGTCTTTGAAGGCATCGTCAAGATCCAACTGAGTTGATTTCGCAACAAAATTACTGAACATTTTGAGTGCAATACCAAGAATCAACTCAAGCAAGTGAACGCCGCTATAGCCAACTTCATAGAATCCCTTCAGGGTTGAATCTGAGATCTCCCCCTTTCGCCTCACGATTTCCTTGGTCGCCTCAGCCAGCACACCCAATCGACGATCTGTCAGGGGCCTGTGGTTTCTAAGATCCTGAATAATATCATCAGGAACGGCCAACATTTTCGCGAACAAACTGTGCCCTGCTACACAGTAACCACATGTATTTTCAATACTCACAACAAGCTCAATAACTTGCTTTTCTGTGTCTGAAAATGAGGCCTGAGCAAAATGTAGGTTCAACTCATCGAACGCTTTCAATGCAGGGGAGGACGCGGCAATAACCCCGTAGATGTTGGGAACAAAACCTAATTCTTGCTTTTTTTTCAATAAGACGCATGCTTCTGCTACTGGCAAAGACAGGGGAGTCAATATTTCTAGATCAAACATTTTTCTTCTCCAAACGTGATTGAAAAAGATGTAACGGGGTGCATGAGTATAAGACAGAGCAGAAAATGTATTAATTAACTACAAAATTTGTACCTAGTATTGCGTGAGGTTCTAAGCTATCGTCCTATCTATGGTAAAAACAATTAAATATGGTCAATTTTGTCCCATCGCAAAAGCGACTGAGCTTCTGGGTGATCGTTGGTCTTTGCTCATCATCAGGGAATTGTTGATGGGTGCTAATCGATTTTCGCAGATAAAAAATGGTTTATCATCAATCTCTCCGACCTTATTGACTACGCGATTGAAAGCTTTCGAAGAGAATGGTCTTTTATATAAGCGTATGGTCTCGGGACGTCGAGGCTACGAATACCTTCCCACCGAACCGATGAAAGACCTCTTGCCTGTTATTCTATCTCTTGGAGACTGGGGAATGAAATGGGCAAAAGATAATCTGACTGACGAAGATTATGATGTGGAATTTCTGATGACCTGCCTTCAACGCAGTATCATCAAAGAAAAACTACCCGGAGATCATACGATTATTCAGTTTAAATTTCTTGATATTATAGACCATCCAAATTGGTGGTTGATCGTTTCCCCTGAGGATGTTGATATCTGTGTAAAAGATCCAGGGCATGATGTTGATGTCTTTTTTACGTCTTCGGTAAAAACCCTAACAGACGTTTGGATTGGCCATGATACTTATCGTCGTGTCATTAACGCTCAAGACCTTGTTGTTGTTGGTCCCAAGGCCCTAACCAGGAATATTAATTCCTGGTTATCTAGTAGTCCTTTTGCCCGAGAGTAATTTATTCGGGCCTTAGATCTTCTATCACTTGCGAATCCACCCAATAGATATCGCCTTTTCCATCCTTTCTATAACGATTAAAGAATAGATATTTCCCATCTGGGGTCACGATCGCACCCATATCTGCTGCCTCTGTATTCACTTCTTTCCCCTTGTTAATGGCTTCACCCCAGCCACCATTCTTGAGACGAAAACTAATTAAAAGGTCATTATCCCCAAGCCCCTTCTCTCTTTCACCGTCCCAAATCATATAAGATTCGTCAGGAGCAATAAAAGGGTGAGCATTCCATTTTCCAGCGTTAATATCAGGCCCAAAGGGTACTGGATCCTGACGTTTACCATTCACCATACGCGAGTAACGGAGTTTGCCATCGCCTTCTCGGGTAGCCTCATCTAAAACAAATGTTCCTTTTGAAGATGACATGAGGCGCATGATCAGAATTTTATCATAGGGGGCGCCTAAGTCTTTTAAGTCAGACCAGCCTTGATCAGTCCGCGTCTTATAGCGTCGACCTAAATGCATGGTCTTTCCATCCGGAGAAAACACAGGACGGCCAATTCTTGGCGTCTCCGATGTCTTTCTCCATTGACCATTTTCCTGAGTATATCCAATCAGAAACCATTTTGGGGTTTCATTATACCGTCTTGTAAAATAAAATTCGGCCATGTCAGGGGAGAAAAAGCCACTAAAGTCTCGATCATCTGTAGATATAACACCCGGAGCAAACTTTGTTGGCGTCGTTCCTGGCACGACTTGTCCCATATATTTTCCAGTAAGCACGGGGGCTTTATCTTCGTCAGTCGAAGCGCTTAACGGTATGGTTGCGGTCGCAGATTGCAGGGCAATAGATAGGGAAAATTTTTCATTATAATTCTCTCTGTCTAACCCAATGAATATTCGGTGTAACTCTATGGATTTATATTGTTAAATTTTAACCAAATTCTCTGACCTGTTCATGCAAAGCACAATGTTAACATTGACTTTCATAGCAAAGGAATTGAGACGAGCAGAGTCTTACAAGAGGTGAATTGCAATCACGCTCAATCAGAGCCTTCTAAAAACACAATGTGCCTATTGAAGAGCTTTGAAAAACACTCTATGAATTTTTCAGGGACAGGCGAAAATAGTTTGTGTGAATTTATAGGTGTGAGACGAATAAATAGATCACGCGCTATTCCATCACTGAGGGAAAGAGAATGCTTTATGAAACTTGAGCTAAATAACCAGCAATCCTATCGGTCGATTATGACAATCGATGCCCATACTGAGGGGGAACCTCTTCGCATTATTAAAAGTGGATACCCCCCTATTCTTGGAAAAACTATCCTTGAAAAGCGCCGATATCTCTTGTCTCATCTTGATGAGTATCGCCAGATTTTGATGTTTGAGCCCCGCGGTCACGCTGATATGTACGGCGCCATCATAACAGAGCCAGAAAATCACGACAGCGACTTTGGTATCCTATTTATGCATAACGAAGGGTATAGCAGCATGTGCGGCCACGGAATCTTAGCGACTGTCACGGTTCTGATGGAATGCGGAGATATCAAAGTGGGCACACAAGAAAAACGTTCTATAAAAATTGATTCTCCCGCCGGCTTAATTACAGCTTACGGAGAGTGGATTAACAACAAACCTCATGTGAGTTTTGACTGCGTCCCTTCTTTTGTCGACTGCGTAGATCAACAGATAGAAGTCCCTGATCTAGGTACTGTGACCTATGATATTCTATTTGGAGGGGCCTATTATGCCTATGTAGATGCTGATGCTCTTAACATTGACTGCAATTCTGAAAACAGCCAGACTTTAATATTAGCAGGCAAGGCAATTAAAAAGGCAATCGCTGAGAATTACTCAATTAAGCATCCTGAGCAAGAAGATCTCGGTTTTTTATACGGGGTGATTTTCACTTCCTCAAAGACCACTTATTCAGAGAGCCACTCGCGTCATGTCTGTGTCTTTGCTGATGGGGAAGTGGACCGATCGCCAACAGGGACAGGTGTGAGCGGCCGCGCCGCGCAGTTGGTCGTCAAACAGGGCCTGCCGCTTAACCAAGCCGTTAGGATCGAAAGCATCATCAGCAGTCACATGACGGTAGAAGCGATAAAATCAATAGAGTATTATGGTAAACACGCTGTCATACCCCGTGTAACAGGCAGAGCTTTCATAACAGGAATTCATACGTTTCTTATTGATGAAGAGGACCCTTTTAAGCAGGGATTTTTTATTAGATAGACTGCCCGTGCCAGACAACTCATCTAAACGCAAACCCGCACTCTATACCAATGATAGAGACAGCCGGCAGATGATGTTTATCTTTTCATATAATCTTCAATATCAGTGACAGTGCGCGGGATAGAGGCGGTCAAGTTTTCATGCCCGTTTTTAGTCACTAAAATATCATCTTCTATCCGGATACCCATGCCGCGAAATTCTTCTGGAACAGTCTCACAAGACTGAGGGAAATATAGACCGGGCTCAATGGTAAAAACCATCCCTTCTTGCAGGGTAACCCAGCGTCCATCCGCTTCTCTATATCGGCCCACATCATGCACATCTAGTCCCAACCAGTGACCTGTTTTATGAATGGTATAGGGTTTGTGTAAATCTTTTTCCAAAACCTCATCAAGGCTGCCTTTTAAAAGACCCAGATCTATCAATCCTTGGGACAGAACTTTCATATTCGTTTCATAAATCTCTGACCATAGAAGGCCTGGCTTCACGAGAGCAATGGAGGCGTCCAGCCCGGCGAGCACAATAGTATAAACGTCTTTTTGCAAAGCAGAGAATTGACCTGTCACAGGATAACTCCGTGTTACATCTGCAGTGTAATTTTTATACTCAGCACCTGCATCCACAAGGATCATATCCCCTGACTTTAAGGCAGAACCATAATCGGTATAATGTAAACAACATGCATTATTACCGCTCGCCACAATGTTTGGATATCCGACCTCAGCGCATCCGTGATGGCCAATTTCACCCATAAAGGCCCCGCTAAGTGTCACTTCCATCGCACCGGGTCTTGCCTTCTCCATCAACGCCTTATGACCGGCTTCAGTGGCTTTCACAGCTTGGCGGAGTAAGGCGATTTCATGCTCGTCTTTGACGCAGCGCATTTGATGAACCAAGGGCAAAATAGAATGCAAAGACCGATAGATCCGCTGGTCATCAAATTTAGCAGACCGGCGCTGTGCATCCAGCCACTGGCGCACCTGAGTATCGAACCGACCCAACTCATCAGATAAAAATATCTGACATCTCTCCTCTAACATTTCAGGTATTTTCTCTGAGAGATCCCCAATCGAATAAGCACTTGTCGCAGCCAGTTGTTCTCTTGCCCCCTCTATACCCAACCGATCTCCAAAACTGATTTCCTGGGCTTTATCACGAGGCCGCACAAAAAGCGTATAATTGTCCGCGTGCCCTGGGCGAAGGAGTGCAGCGGCATCCGGCTCTGAACAGCCTGTTAAATAGTAAAAATCGCTATTTTGACGAAAAGGATAGAGGATATTTTTACTTCGGACTTGCTCTTGATGGCCCGCCAAGATGACAACACTATCGCTATCTAAAGTGTCAAATAGACGACGCCGGCGCTCTGCATAGATATCAGTCATGGTGGCAGTCTCCCCTCTTCCTCATATCGCTCCCTTATGAGCGGATCAATTCAGTTCTGGCGATATAATCATAGGGAGACCGTGCTGACAATAAGTGATTAACACTTCACAACCCAAAAAACACTCGGCCTGGCTTTAAGCATTCCGCTCAAAGTGGAACTGAAGATGAAAACCGCATGAAATGGCTAAGCATTACAATCGTCACCGTATTATATTCTTCGCCCCACAGTTTTAACACCTTCTAAACTGTAAATCTCGACTTTACTGACGAGGTCGCAGGTCTTCAATAACACTGGCATTGACCCAGTAGAGGTTTGAAAGGCCGTTTTTCTCATTATACCGGCTAAAAAAGAGATATTTACCATCAGGAGAGAGAGACGGCACTGTCTCATTAAAGGATGAATTTACCTCTTGTCCCATATTTATTGGCTGTGACCAGCTGCCATCTTTGGTTTTAAAATAGACATAGAGGTCTCTATCTTTGCGGCTAGCATTCTCTTTATGTCTATCATCAGCAATAATAAAATCTTGATCGAGCGAGGCAAATCCATGAAAGCCTGCTTCGATGGGAAGCTCAATCTTCTTAGGGAATTTTCCATCAATTTTGGGGGCATGGTAGATCTTGGCTTTGTAGATGTCTGTGTAAAAAAGATCGCCATTTTGCGCCTCGTTAGAATCGAAAACTTCAGCCTCATTGATCGGGGAGACAAGTTTTTTCGCTTCTCCCCAAGACTTTTGATGACGCTCCACATACCAAATATCATTATTGCCGTATTCTGCGTCATGCCCCGTAAAATATATTCTTTTGCCGTCATGGCTAATGAAAGGATGCAGTTCACCAGCAACTTTATCCTTTGTAAAATTGGCCTTTTTAACCGGCGTCCATACGCCGTTGACCTGCTTTGTATAGAAAATTGTAGAAAGCTCTCCTTCTTTATTGCCTGAAAAATAGATCTCCTTCAAATCCTTGGAAAAGGTAATTCCAAACTCATATCGACCTTCTACAGAGATAAGGTTTGGCGCAAAAAGCCGGGGTATTTTCCCCGGTTTGCTCTGCCCCATATAGGCACCGGTTGTCTCTGGCTTTATATCTTGTGCACCCAATGGGCCGGTTAGGCTGAATACGACTAGGGTCAAAAGGGGAAGTGGATTAAATGTCATGACAATTCCTTAACAAACTGGCCTGCCTACAGATCGGAACAGGGTGAAAATAATTTTCCACCTTTTAATGACGCCAGCGCCAAAATGCATGGTGTATGCTGTGAATGGTATCTTTTTTGCGATGAACCGATTTGTTCAGTAGAGAAACAGGTAGAGTCATTAGAGACGTAAAACTGATGACATAATCATAACCTCCTTAATTCCATTTTATGATGGGCAAGGTGTCTACAAATCTAGGGCAACTCATAAAGACTTGATTCAGAATAAAAACCATTCATAATCAATAAATTGCCCCTATTAATTGACACTTGAAAGGCCTAATAATGAAACCATTGCACCTCCTCGCGGCGCTATTTTTGATATCTTTACAGCCCAGCACAACTCATGCGACTGACGAATCTGTTGCTCAGCTTAAGGCCAGCCTAAATGAGCCTCTTTTCATTGGAAATGAGTTAAACGTCTGGAGCAAAATTGCAAAGCATTATGAGGAAGGTACGGGCGGCGTTTCAGTCGATGAAAAAAAAGCACTAAACATTTATCATCAAATCGCACAGCACGGCAATCGTTACGGTTCCTATAAATTAGCTCGTGCCTATTTCGAAGGGAAGTTAGTCAAACAAGACTATAAGGAAACTTTGCGATGGGTGCTGGCTGCCAGCTATCATAATAGTGTATTCGAACGCGTTAGACACGATGGGTATGACTATAAAAGCGGTAAGTATATGGTAAAAAAGAGAATTAATGGCGACCTTTTTGGTTTCGATCGTCAAGAAGAGCAAGTCATTTATAATAACCTAAACCGTAAAGATGAAGCGGAAATTTATTACTATTGGGCACGTATGAAAGATAGTAGTATTCAATATAAGAACGATCCAAAAGAAGACAAAGTGGGAGGAAGACCTGTTAAGAAATTAACATCCCGTGACATTGACCGAGTAACACGTCATGATGGAAACTATTATGGATTTGAATGGTATGAAGTTGCTGCCCAGCTTGGCCATTTAGAAGCTCAGAAACATCTAGCAAAGTTTTACGAGAAAGACATGCTGAGTTTCCAAAACTTTAGCCAAGCTTCTATGGCTGGTTATTGGAATGGTGTTTTAGCTGATCGTGGCTTAGGCGATGAGTATGAATGGAACTTTACTAAGCTCACACTATCTGCCCACAAAACCAATGAAGACCAACTTAGAAAAGCGATTATTTTAGGCACAGCATTTGGCAGTACAGATGGCCATAAATATCAAGAAGAAGCTGGATTAGCACTGGCCTCATTTTATCTAAGTGACAAAACAACTCTAAAAAGCACCCCAAAAGCCATTGGCTGGCTTGAAGAACTGGCAGATAAAGGGTTTGCCAGTGCAATGACCAATCTAGGTCAGTTGTATCTGAGAGGTGTGCATATTCCCCGAAATAAAACCAAAGCAAAGATGTGGTATACGCGGGCCAGTGATGCGGGTGAATCACCTGACTTATTTTACTACCTAGCGGTAGAAATGTTAGAAAGCGACGACGGTGCCGAGCGTAAAACATATGACATACCACAGGATATTCAAGAAGGCCTTTACTGGCTTCATAAAAGTGTCGAACTTGGTTCCGCAAGTGGCTTTAAGAAACTTGGGGTATATTATGTACACGGAACACATATAAGAAAGAATATTGAGAAAGGCATTGCCTATCTTCAGAAAGCAAAACAACTAGGATATAGCTACAGAATATATTATGCCGAAGAAGGATATCAGTATGACCCATTCTATTCTAAAAGACTGAAGGAGAAGGCTAAGCCGGCAGATCTAAGTCTTGCACTGCGCTTATATTCACTTGGTGCTTATTACGAGGCCAATTCCAATGCAATGGTACGCATAATTGATCTGCATTTAGAAAAGAAAAATACTGTCATCTCGGTTGGCGAGGTCTACCAATGGGCGAAACTTTTAGAACAATTTTCTAAAGCTGACAGTAAACAAAAATATATGGATATAGCAGAAAAAATTGGAAACACACTTTCATCCAACAAACGTATAGAACTTGAAAATAACCTGCAAAAATGGTTAGCACACATACGCTCAAAACCCGCATTGCCACCAAAACCAAAGTCTGGCATAGGGTTTCAGTAAACTTTTACAGAGCTCTTGTTAGAAGATGATCCACATTCGAAAGCTAATGACTGTCGCCCAAATTATCATTAAACCGACAGCATTAGCTTTCATTTTTCAATTTATGCAGGGCTTTTTATTGTCTAAAGAAACTCTATGAATCTTAGGAAAATTGGTTTTATCTGAGCCAAAACAAGAAAAGGGCTACGGGATATAAAATCAACCGTAACCCTTTGAATAATGGCGGAGACGAAGGGATTCGAACCCTCGAACAGGTTGCCCCGTTACTCCCTTAGCAGGGGAGCGCTTTCGACCACTCAGCCACGTCTCCGCCGCCGTTGATAGTGAAACACGCTGGCCAAGTCAACAGCTCTTTTACATTTTTCTCACTTTTTTCGAAAACCGTTGGAAACCATTCCTTTCCTCAGTATAGTATAGTGGATAAACATCTTTGCTTAATGAGGAAATATGATGCCACCTCCTAGTTTATTTCATCTTGCTGTCCCCGTTGATTCTCTCGAAGAGGCACGCGGCTTTTACGGTGATCTCTTAGGCCTGGAAGAAGGTCGATCAAGCGAGACGTGGATTGATTACAACTTCTATGGACATCAATTTGTTGTACATCTTGGAAGCCCCCTGATAGAGCCCGACATAAATGGTGTAGACGGCGATTCAGTGCCCAGCTTCCATTACGGTGCCATTCTCATGTGGGATGAGTGGCAGGCTCTCGCTCAACGGTTAGAGACGGCACAGATAAAGTTCATTATTGAGCCAAAAATCCGTTTTCAAGGACAACCCGGTGAACAAGCGACAATGTTTTTCAAAGACCCTGCCGGTAATGCCCTTGAATTTAAGAGTTTTAGGGATCGGAACCAAATTTTCGCCAAATAGCCTATACTAAACCCTATTTCCGTGTTAGTTTTCGCCCACAAGAGGGAGGAACCCATGGGTCTTATGGTTCGAGCTAATTTTATTATTTTGATCGCTGTTTCAAGTCTGACATTCAAAGCAGCAGCGGAAACTGAAAAAGAAATATCATCATCAAATCATAAACTCTCCGGCACATTAGTCTATTCTGAAGCCACCAAACGCCCCACCGCGATCATCGTTCCCCGGTCAGGAAAAACGGATCGAAATGGAGATGAAGGCAGAGAAGTCCGCGGAAAGATCTATAAACAACTTGCAGATCAACTTTCAATACTCGGGATTAATACGCTCAGAATTGAAAAAAGAGACCTAAAAGCCCCTCCCCGCACGCAAGAGACAACAACGCCCCCAGTAACCATTGATGATTATGAAGCTGACCTGCATACGTGGATTGAAACAGCCCTACCCTATAGCTCTGATGAGTGTGTTTGGCTTATCGGTCACGGCGAAGGCGGTCTTATCTCGCTCATCGCAGCTCAAAATAATACCCAAACATGTGGCCTTATTTTAATCTCTACAGCAGGCCGTAATCTTTCTAGCATTATGATCACAAGACTAAAGACTATTAAGGATAACATGAGGATAATGCCCCAAATCAGCCATACGGTGCGCAAATTAAAAGCTGCAAGGCCTATCCCAAATGAAAAAATGATCCCGCCTCTAAGACGGTTTTTCGGGGAACATCTCCAGCCTTACCTCATAAGCAGTTTTGCCAATACAGCAAGCGACTTAATCAAGAAAATATCCATTCCAACGCTGATCATCCACGGTGAAAATGATACAAAAACACCCTTGAGTGAAGCCGAGCTCCTGTTGCGCTCTAACCCGCAAGCAAAGCTGGTCGTGATTAAAAAAGGCAACCATATTTTGAAGGCCATGGAAGATAAAGAACAGATGACTGTTATGAAGGCCTATATGAATTCTTTTCATATGATTGACCCTAAGTACGGGGAAGAGATCGCATCTTTCATGAAAGAAAAATCCTAGTCCGTCGTTATTTATTTTTTACTTTATGTAATGTATATTTGACATCATGTTGCGAATCGGACATATTGTGTAATATATTTCATACATAACGTTTGAAATAGAATACACCCGAGACACGACATACAAGGAATAAAAAAATGAATACTCTATCCCCCCGAGAGAAGAATTTATGGGTCAATATCATCATCGATGTAATTGCCCTCACATGGTTCGCCTACTTTTTAGCGACCACACCTGCCACTGTTGAGGCATATAAGACGGAATTATTTAGTTTTGTTGCAGGCGTTGCTCTTGTCAGCATCGTTATCGCCAGCACGCTTGGCCTCATTTTTTCAAAAGCTCATGAATTAGAAGATATGGATGAGCGGGATGAACTTATTGCCCTAAAAGGCATGAAAGTCGGATACTATGTTCTGGGTGGCTTAATGATCTATCTAATAGGTGCTGCTTATCTGGACGCATTTACGGCCCTCGTTGATGGTGAAGCTGTCTACAAAGGGGTCCGGTTCTCGCCTCTTGTCATTGGTAATGTATTATTAGTTGTTATTACACTTTCAACTTTAGCAAAAGACGTGGCATCTCTTATCTATTACCGCAAGGAGTTTTAAATGACGAAACTCAAAATAAAAAATAAAGTCAGAGAGCTACGCTTTCATTCAAATGAGATGACCCAAGCTTCCTTGGCAAAACAAACTGGCGTGACCCGTCAAACAATCTTAGCCCTTGAAGCTGGTCGCTACTCCCCGTCTCTCGAGCTTGCCTTTAAAGTAGCTATGGCTTTTAATGTTGAGATTGGAGATGTATTCTCCGTCACACATGAGCCACAGGATTAAGACTGTTCCTGTGAAAAACCCACTGAGTTTCTGACATAAAGCAAAGGAAAGAGCATGAGTAAGATCAATTCCAGATTCAAAGGCAAATTAGTGCCCCCTGTTATCCTTCTACTCTGTGCTCTTTTCATTATTGCGGTGAAGAAATTCACCATAACAACCCCCATATACCCTGAATACGGCAATGCCCTGGTTCTCCTTGGTATCATCACGATGGTAACTGCAGCACTACAATTTAGACGTGCGCAAACGCCCTTAGTTCCAGGGACAACGGCTTCTCAAATTGTTGATAGCGGCATATTCAACCTTAGCCGCAACCCTATGTATCTCGGAATGCTTTTCATGCTTCTAGGTGGCAGTTGGATGTCGGGCAGTTTACTCAGTACGCTCGCTCCTCTATATTTCGTGGCTCATATTGAGAAAAACTTCATTGAGAATGAAGAAGAATTTTTAGAAGAGCTTTTTGGCGATACATATAAAGCCTACAAAAAGCGGGTGAGACGCTGGATCTAGAGAGATAAATCTAGCGCATCAACTGAGTGATCATTGACCGAAGCAAGGGTTGAACCACTGAAGCTTTTTGAGTGTCATAGGACAGGGTTTCTTCATTCATATAGAGCGCTTGTGACATCTCTAGTTGTATTGAATGAACACCTTCTACAGGATTACCATACTTACGGGTAATAAAGCCGCCTTTAAAGCGACCATTGAGCACAGTGCTGTGCCGGGCACTTCGACTAAGAGTATTATAGGCCAGTGTTTCAAAATCTGTATAGCAACTTTTCCCACTGTTGGTCCCAATGTTAAAATCAGGAAGTTTGCCTTCAAAAAATCGTGGTACTTCCGATTTTATACTATGGGCATCAAATAGAATGACATCACTGTGAAGCGTTCTCAACCGATCAATTTGTTTTTGAATTTCTGCGTGATACGGATCATAATAGCGTGTTTGCCTATCGGAAATTTCACTGCCGTCTGGCAATTCGCCATCTAAATAAAGCGGTTGATCGTCAAACAGCGTTGTTGGGCAAAGCTCTGTTACACTTTGCCCTGGATAAAGGCTTTCCCCTGAGGGGTCTCGATTGAGATCAACAACGTAACGACTGTAATTTGCGGAAATGAGAGTCACGTCAAGCGCGTGAAGAAAATTATACAGCTGAGGCAAATGCCAATCCGTATCTGGCAATCTCATGGCATCAAGCGTCAATTTCCCTTGAATTGGACCCAATTGAATTCCAGAATGCGGCATCGAAACGATCAGCCGACTATTGCCTTCCTTAAGTCCAAATAAATCAAACATCCTATTCCTCCTCTCCGCAGCATGGGTTCTCTAGGTTGAAGATGGCACTAAACCCTCAACAAAGTCAAGATAACTACTTGAAAGAACTAAGTTTCTCAAGGCTTCTATGTCAGGAGAAAAATATCGGTCCTCTGTATAAAAGTCTGCCCTCTGTCTGATCATTTCATAAGATTTCTCTATCGGCTTAGAGGAAGTCAAGGGCCGGTGAAAATCAATCCCCTGCGCAGCTGCTAGCAACTCTATACCAATAACAGCGGCAGCATTTTCGGCCATATCTTTCAAGCGTCTTGCTGCAAAAGTCGCCATAGAGACATGATCCTCTTGCCCAGCGGATGTCGGGATGCTGTCAACACTTGCAGGGTGAGCAAAGGTCTTGTTCTCACTGACAAGAGCGGCCGTGGTTACTTGCGCAATCATAAAACCGCTATTTAGCCCCCCATCCTGAACCAGGAAAGCAGGCAATCCTGACATTTTTGGATCTACTAGCAAACTCATCCGGCGCTCTGAAATGCTCGCTATTTCACACACAGCCAAGGCTAAACAATCTGCAGCAAAAGCAACAGGTTCAGCATGGAAATTACCGCCAGAGAGAATATCCCCTTCCTCTGGAAATATGAGGGGATTATCTGTTACAGCGTTCGCCTCAGTGAGTAAAATTTCTGCATTTTGGCGAAGAACACCTAAGGCAGCGCCCATGACTTGCGGCTGACATCTTAGACTATATGGGTCTTGAACTTTTTCACAGGTTTCGTGGCTTTTACGAATATCACTTCCAACAAGCAAAGACCGCATAGACGCTGCAAAATCAATTTGACCTTGCTGACGACGCACTGCATGGATCCGGGCATCAAAAGGGACATCGCTGCCCTTCATGGCATCTACACTCATGGCCCCTGCCACTGTTGCCGCAGCGAATACATCTTCTATCATCAGTAAACCACGCAGGGCTAACGCCGTTGAAACTTGTGTGCCATTCAACAGAGCCAAACCTTCTTTGGCCCCCAATTGAAGAGTGGAAAGGCCTGCAATCTTCAATCCTTCATTGGCATCGATAATCTCGCCCTTGTACCGAACATGCCCGTACCCGAGCAGAACTGATGACATATGTGCAAGAGGCGCTAAATCACCCGAGGCCCCTACAGAGCCTTTTTCAGGGATAATGGGATAGATCTCTTTTTCAATCAGGGTCAAAATGGCTTCAATGGTCGAGACCTGCACACCGCTATGTCCTTGAGCCATTGAAGATGCTTTTAAAGCCATAATTAAACGAACCACATTATCCGGCAGGGCCTCACCTGTCCCCGTTGCATGAGAAAGAACAAGGTTTTCTTGAAGCTTTTCAACATCCTCTGCTGATATTCTTTGGTTTGCTAACAGACCAAAACCAGTATTCACACCATAAGCTGTATCACCGCGGTCCACCAAATCTGTCACTGTTTTTCTGGCAATCTCAACTTTAGTTTTCCAGTCTCCTGCAAGGACGAGCTTCACCGGCTCTTTATAAAGAGCCCGCAGCTGCGCTAGGGTAAAATGACCAGCTTCTATTTTTAATATATTCATTTTTTATGTGCCCTATTCTTTATTTAGCATTGGCAAAGTGAGGCCCTTTTCATGAGCACAGTCTTTAGCGATGTCATAGCCTGCATCCGCGTGACGCATCACACCTGTTCCTGGATCATTCCATAGGACGCGCTCTAAACGAGCTGCAGCTTCCTCTGTGCCATCAGCCATGACAACAACACCGCTATGCTGGCTATATCCCATGCCAACGCCGCCGCCGTGATGCAGACTAACCCAAGTGGCTCCTGAGGCTGTATTGAGCAAAGCATTTAACAAAGGCCAGTCTGACACAGCATCTGACCCATCTTTCATGGATTCAGTTTCTCTGTTAGGACTGGCAACTGAACCACTATCCAGGTGATCGCGGCCGATCACAACAGGCGCTTTCAATTCCCCGTTTTTGACCATTTCATTAAAAGCCAAGCCCAAACGATGGCGGTCTCCTAACCCAACCCAGCAAATTCGAGCCGGTAGGCCTTGGAATTGAATTCGATCCCGAGCCATATCAAGCCAATTATGGAGATGAGGATTATCTGGAATAAGTTCCTTAACCTTTTGATCTGTCTTATAGATATCTTCTGGATCACCAGAGAGGGCACACCAACGGAACGGCCCAATACCTTGGCAGAATAAAGGCCTGACATAGGCTGGAACAAAACCAGGAAAGTCAAAAGCATTTTCAACCCCTTCATCAAATGCAACTTGACGAATATTATTGCCGTAATCAACTGTAGGCACACCCATATGATGAAAATCCAGCATGGCCTGCACATGACACGCCATCGATTTTTTTGCTGCAGCTGATACTTCTTCTTTTGCTGTTTCGCGTTTAGATATCCACTCTTCTACAGTCCAGCCTAGGGGTAAATACCCATTCACAGGATCATGAGCAGATGTCTGGTCTGTCAGCGCATCAGGCCGCAAGCCTTTAGTAACCATCTGAGGTAATAATTCTGCCGCATTTCCAAGCACACCAACTGAAAGAGGTTTCCCCTCATTGTGTGACGCTTCAATCATACTGATTGCCTCTTCGACAGTATCGGCCCGTGCATCCAGATAGCCTGTTCTTAGCCTGAAATCGATGGACTTCTCTTGGCACTCGATAGCAAGGCAGCTGAATCCTGCCATCGTTGCGGCCAAAGGCTGTGCCCCGCCCATGCCGCCCAGGCCTGCAGTTAATATCCATTTCCCTTTTGCTGAGCCTTCAAAATGCTGACGCGCCATTTCAACAAAGGTTTCATACGTTCCTTGAACTATACCTTGTGAGCCAATGTAAATCCAACTGCCAGCGGTCATTTGCCCGTACATCATCAAGCCTTTTTTATCGAGCTCATTAAAATGGTCCCAGTTAGCCCAGGCAGGTACTAAATTGGAATTGGCAATGAGCACGCGGGGCGCATCTGAATGGGTTCTAAAAACACCCACAGGTTTACCAGACTGAACCAGTAATGTTTCATTTTCTTCCATAGACTGAAGCGTACTAACGATTTGATCAAAACATTCCCAGTTTCTTGCTGCACGACCAATACCCCCGTAAACAACCAAATCTTCAGGGTTTTCAGCGACATCTGGATGCAAATTATTCATCATCATGCGCATTGGGGCCTCTAAAGCCCAGCTTTTACATGATATTTCCGTCCCTGTGGGCGCGATAATTTCTGCTCTATTTCTCATGATATACTCCCTAAATTTATGTCACTTTTATAGTCACTTATGCGTTATCAAATCTGGCCGTCAGCTCATATCGACTGCCTGGATAGGTTAGGCGTGCAACACTGGCTACTTGTTTACCTGTCCAAGTTCTTCTCTTAATCTGCAAACAGGCGTCTCCGCGATCTACATCAAGGTAGATGGCCTCCTCTTTCCCGGCCTCGAGCGCTCGAATTTGGTGCTCTGCCTTTAACAGCGGCGCAATATCAAGCAAAAATTCTGCTGATGAGGTCTTTGTGAAATCTGCACCATCCACTTCAGGAACGACTTTAGGGTTTATAAGGCGATCTTCTAACTCAATGGGGATCCCGTTCCCAAAATGCACGGCTCGCAACCTAAACACGCGGCTTCCAGCATTCAGCTCCATTTCGCCAGCCATTGCTACCGCGAGCTTAGCAAAACCGCATTCTATGATTTTCGTAGACCAAATCTCTCCCCGGCTTTCAATTTCATTGCGAATTCCCACAACTTTTAATGCTTCACCGTGAACCCTTTTCTCAGCGACAAATGATCCGAGCCCTGCACGCCGTACAATCTGACTTTCTGCTTCGAGTTCTTTGAAAGCGCGATTCACTGTCATGCGCGAGATGCCCATATCTTTGACCAATTGATTTTCTGAGGGCACTTGATCGCCAACAGTTAGATCACCTTTGGCGATCAGATCTATAATATGATTTTTTACGCGTAAATATCTTGCCACTGGCTGGGTCATACATCTCTCTCGTTTAAGGCTTTAATCGCCTCTCTATACTCGTTTAATACTTCTTCTTCTATGGGGTGCTGGCCGTCAACGATGCGCCACTGTCCCGCAACCATAACTCTGTCAATTGGGCATGCCTGTCCTGTGAAGATAAAACTGTCTAAAATTTGACCATAGGAAGCATTGATTAGCTGCGGGGCCGTCAGATCTAAAATCACCAGATCAGCCCGTTTGCCAACTTTTAATTCTCCAATAGGCTGATCCAAGGATTGAGCCCCTCCAAGGGCTGCATTATGATAGAGGAATTCACCTACATGACCATCTTCTTTGGCTAGAACACAGCGCTCTTGTTTTAAGAGACGCTCATTATATTCAAGTTGTTTCAATTCTTCTCTTAGATCCGTACTTATATGGCTATCAGATCCAATTGCCCAAGCTCCCCCGTAATCCATATATTCCTTAGACGGAAAGAAACCATCCCCTAGATTTGCTTCTGTTGCAGGACACAACCCCGCAACAGCTCCAGTAAATGCAAGCCGCTCACATTCAATTTTTGTGAGATGCGTAGCGTGAATAAGTGTCCATCTCTCATCTATAGAAAATGTATCCAGTAACCATTCAACAGGACGTTTTGTGGTAAATGCTATACAGTCCTCGACTTCTTTTCTTTGTTCCGCGATATGAATATGAATGGGTCCAGAAGAAAACCGGGCAATCGCTTCTTTTAGCGGCGCCTCGGGAACGGCCCGGAGGCTATGAATGGCAATCCCTAAATTATCATCCTTGCCCAAAGACGGTCTGATCTCATCCAGCAATCTAAAGAAAGCCGGAATTCGGTGCAAAAATGGCTGTTGCTGCATTTCAGCACCCATGGCGCCAAAATCTGACGTCTGGTACAAAACAGGCAAAAACGTCATTGGTAGCCCGACCGACTGTGCTGCACCTATGACAGACTGAGCCATCTGAGCGGCTTCGCCTTCATGGCTATTATGCACATAGTGGAATTCACCTATAGATGTGTAGCCTGCTTTTAAGAGCTCTACATAAAGCTGCCGTGCGATGGCATAAAGCAGGTCTGGGCTCATACAATCCGCAAGGGAATACATGGCTTCTCGCCAACTCCAGAAACTATTCTTACCGGGTACTCTATACTCAGCGAGGCCTGCCATTGCTCGCTGAAAGGCATGTGAATGCACATTGGCCATACCAGGTAGAGCGTGCCCAAAAATCTGAACATCCTCTGGAAAATCTTTATGCCACTCAATGGAGGATATGACGCCTAGATCGTCAATAGTGATCTGGACATTCTCTCGAAACTTACCTTCAACATGAGCTGATTTGCAATAAATAATCTGCACAATTTGGTTTTTATGAACGTTAAGCATTTCCTATATTCCCCAGTTGTATAGACAGGTGTATACAACTAGAGCTTGGAGTCAAGAGAAAGCTATGCTATGACTCCAAAAAAATAAAGGTAAGGGTCGAAGAATGTGGGATAAGCTCATTAAAAATATACATATTTCTTCTATGGCAGGGTCTAATGATTCTGCCACAGGAAATATTAAAAATGCCGCCCTTGGCATCAAAGACGGCGATATTGTTTACATCGGTCCAGAATCAAACCTCCCTAAAAAACCTTTAGATCAGCTTTCAAACTGCATCATAGACGGCGAAGAGGGTTGGGCGCTTCCAGGTTTCATTGATTGCCATACACATCTTGTCTATGCAGGCAATAGGAGCGGCGAATTTAAAGCCCGTCTTGACGGTGCAAGCTATGAAGACATAGCCAAAGCAGGCGGCGGTATTTTAGCCACTGTAAAGGCCACGCGAGCGGCTAGTGAAGAAGAACTTATTGAACAATCCCTGCCCCGCCTTCAAGCATTAATCCAAAGCGGCGTAACCACCATCGAAATAAAATCCGGCTACGGCCTAACTTTAGAAGATGAAATTAAAATGCTAAAGGCGGCCATCCAGCTTGAAGCCACTACAGGCATTACTGTAACAACCACCCTACTTGCAGCGCATTCTATACCGCCAGAATATAAAGACCGAGCTGACGCCTATATTGATCATATCTGCGCTGAAATCATTCCTGCTGCTCTTGAAGCTGAATGTGTTGATGCAGTCGACGCCTTCTGTGAAGGCATTGCCTTCTCACCGGAGCAAGTGAAACGCGTCTTTGCCTATGCCAAAGCAGAGGGTCTAGACGTTAAACTTCATGCCGATCAGCTCTCTGACCTTGGCGGTGGTGCTCTTGCTGCTGACTACAATGCTCTTTCAGCTGATCATATTGAATATGCAAGCCTAGAAAGCATAAAGGCCATGGCAGAAAAAAATACAGTTGCAACCCTCTTACCTGGTGCCTTTTATAATTTAAAAGAAACACAAACACCCCCCGTCAAACATTTAAGGGAATACGGCGTTCCCATCGCGCTGGCAACAGATTGTAATCCAGGCAGCAGCCCCGTAATGAATATTCAATTAATGCTGCATATGGGCTGTACACTTTTTGGTTTAACTGTCGATGAAGCCTTGCTTGGCATTACCAAGAATGCAGCACTTGCGCTTGGTATGGATGAGACCCACGGCAGTTTAGAAGTAGGAAAAGTGGCAGATATTAATCTTTTCAAAATCACGGATCCTGCTGACCTTGTTTATAACATAGGGGGCATAGAGCCTCAAATGACCTTTAAAGACGGTATCCAGTTATAATTCCTCTAGCTTCAAAAACGACTTTACACTATATGTAGCTTAATAAATTGAAGGGCTTTTCATATGGCATATAACAGCTTACGGGATTTTATGGATGAATTAGAAGCCGACGGTGATTTGGTGCGCATCTCACATCCGGTTTCCACTGAACTTGAAATGACTGAAATCCAAACCCGTGTCCTTCATGCTGGAGGCCCAGCACTTTTATTTGAAAACGTGCTGAATGAACGCGGTGAAAAATCCTCAATGCCAGTTTTGGTAAATTTATTTGGGACGGTCGAGCGCGTTGCCAGAGGAATGGAATGTAAGCCTGAGGACATGCGACAAGTCGGTGAGACGTTAGCCTTCCTCAGACAGCCAGAACCGCCGCGAGGCTTTAAGGATGCTCTTGATCTATTGCCTCTGGCTAAAAAAGTTTTATCAATGCGTCCTAAAAATGTTTCTAAAGGCCCTGTGCAGGAGGTGGTCTTAGAGGGTGAAAATGTTGATCTCTTCTCACTACCAATTCAAACTTGCTGGCCTGGCGAACCTGCGCCGCTAATCACTTGGCCTCTTGTGGTCACCAAAGGCCCTTCCAAGGATAAGGAAGATGATTACAATCTAGGCATCTATAGGATGCAACGGCTTGGCAAAAACAAAGCCATTATGCGTTGGCTCAAGCATCGCGGGGGGGCACAACAATATGCACGCTGGAAGAAAGAAAAACCAGAACCTTTGCCTGTTGCCTGTGTTCTTGGTGCCGACCCAGGCACGATTCTAGCTGCCGTGACGCCTGTGCCCGACACGCTCTCTGAATATCAATTCGCAGGATTGTTGCGCGGCAAAAAAGTCCCCTTGGTTGATTGCAAGACAGTCCCCCTAAAAGTCCCAGCCACGGCTGAAATCGTTCTAGAAGGATATATAAGCTTAGACGACTATGCAGATGAGGGTCCATACGGGGATCATACGGGCTATTATAATAGTGTAGAACAATTCCCCGTTATGACAATCACAGCTATAACAATGCGCAAAGAGCCAATTTACTTATCAACATATACGGGCAGGCCACCAGATGAACCAGCGGTCCTCGGAGAAGCTCTAAACGAGGTCTTTATCCCGCTAATCCAACAACAATTTCCTGAAATTGTTGATTTCTGGCTTCCACCAGAGGGTTGTAGCTATAGAATTGCAGTGGTTAGCATCAAAAAGGCCTACGCTGGGCATGCGAAACGCGTCATGATGGGTGTTTGGTCCTATCTACGACAATTTGTTTATACCAAATTTGTTATTATTGTCGATGAGGACATCAACTGCCGTGACTGGAAAGATGTCATGTGGGCCATATCAACACGGATGGATCCTGTGCGAGACATTGTCACTGTTGAGAACACCCCCATAGACTACCTTGACTTTGCCAGTCCAGAAAGCGGGCTTGGCGGCAAACTAGGGATGGATGCTACCAATAAAATGGGCAATGAAACCCACCGAGAATGGGGGACTGAGATCAGAATGGATCAAGAGGTCATCGATAAAGTCGACAGCATTTGGTCCGACCTTGGCATTTCGGGCAACTATAAAAAAATCTGGAAGTAACGCAGAAAACTACTTTCCTATTTTCTCTGAATCGTTAGGCTACTCTGTGTAACCAAAAGAGGAGAGAATAATGATCGGTTATACGACACTTGGAACAAATGATTTACAGAAAAGCAGTGCTTTTTATGACGCCCTTATGGCTGAATTAGGGGCAAAACGTATTATGGACGACGGTAATTTCATCGTATGGGGCAGCAGTTTAGACAAGCCTGGATTTTCAATTACTGCACCTTTTGATGGCAAGACGGCGACAGTTGGAAACGGGACAATGATAGCTTTAACAGGTGAAAGCAATGCCCATGTTGATGCTGTTTATAAAAAAGCCCTTGAACTTGGTGCAACTTGTGAAGGGGGCCCGGGTGACCGCGGTGTACCCGGCATGAATTTTTATGCCGCATATTTTCGTGACTTAGATGGCAATAAACTCAACTGTTTTTGCACCACTGGGGAATAGCCTCAGCATATCAAAAAAAGGAGCCATTGGCTCCTTTTTCCTTTTATATCAATATTTTATATCAGTGTACTAGAAACATTCTTACCCAAGTCGATCGAGAGCACCCTCTGTTTTTTCGATTTGAGCATCTAGATCAGCCAATTGTTCTTTCGCCTGTTCAATCACATGCTCTGGTGCTTTCGCGACAAAGCCAGCATTCTTCAATCGCCCTCGAATAGAACCAGCTTCTTTGTTTAGCTTCTCAATACTCTTCTTCAAACGACTGCGTTCGGCATCAAGATCAATCAGGCCTTCAAGAGGAATTCCATACCCCTGACCGGCTACAACAAACCGAAGTGACGCTTTTGGTAAGTCGGACGGGTCAGTGAAACTAACATTCTTCACCCGCGCGAGCTTAGAAATGAAACCCCAGTAGTTTTCCATTTTATTTTCAAGAGCTGCCTCTTCCCCAGCTTTTAACACGTGCAGATCCACCTCAGCAGATGGGGCAACATTTGCCTCCGCTTTCACAGATCTAATTTCAGAGATTAATGACGTCAACCAGTCAATATCCTCAGATGCTGTCACATCTATAGCTGTTGCTGTAGGCCAATTGGCATGAATAAGGTCATAAGCACGGTCCTCTTTGGTTGCATGCCATAGTTCTTCCGTAATGTGCGGCATAAAGGGATGAAGCAAAACCAAAATTTGATCCAATACCCAGCCAGCAACTAGACGTGTTTCTTCCTTCAGCGTTTCGTCTTCGCCCCAGAATACAGGCTTGATTAATTCTACATACCAATCACAGAAAGTTCCCCATGTGAAGTGATAGATCGCATCGGATGCTTCATTAAATTTAAAGCCATCAAGCGCAGTTGTCAGCCCTTGAGCGGCTTTAGCCACCTCCCCGATAATCCACTTATTCACAGCGAGAGTCGCTGCAGGAGCCTCAACACTGTTCGAGCCTGCAATCCCGTTCATTTCACAAAAACGACTTGCATTCCAAAGTTTAGTGCCGAAATTACGATAGCCTTCGACACGTTTCTCACTCATCTTAATGTCACGGCCTTGGGCTTCCATAGATGTCAGCGTAAAGCGCAGAGCATCCGCCCCGTATTTATCGCAGAACTCAAGAGGATCAATCACGTTGCCTTTTGATTTGGACATTTTCGCGCCTTTTTCATCGCGAACAAGAGCATGGATATAAACATTCTTAAACGGTGCTTCACCCATAAAGTGAATACCAGACATCATCATGCGGGCAACCCAGAAGAAAATGATATCAAATCCAGTGACAAGCGTTGCATTCGGATAATAACGGGCGACAGTTTCGCTGTCAGTATCACTCTCATCGCCCGTCCATCCCAATGTGCTATACGGCCACATTGCAGAGGAGAACCAAGTATCAAGAACATCTGGATCCCTTGTGAGAGCAACAGCTTCTCCAAATTTTTCTAAAGCAGCAGCCTGCGCCAGCTCTTCTGTTTCTTCAACAAATACTGTACCATCTGGCGCATACCAAGCAGGAATGCGGTGCCCCCACCAAAGCTGACGAGAAACACACCACTGCTGGATGTTCTCCATCCAGTGGAAATATGTTTTCTCCCAATTTTTTGGGATAAAATTCGTAGCGCCAGTCTTCACTGCTTCGAGAGCAGGTTTCGCTAAAGTTTCAGCATCTACGTACCACTGAGCTGTCAACCACGGTTCGATGACAACACCGCCGCGGTCTCCATAGGGCACCATATGTTTATGGGGCTCAACCTTTATAAGCAGGCCAAGAGCCTCCATATCCGCAACTATTTGCTTGCGAGCGTCAAAGCGATCCAGCCCTTTATATTTCTCGGGACAATTGGTCATAGCACCGTTCTGATCCATCACGTTAATCAGCTCTAAATCGTGCCTTTTTCCAATTTCAAAATCATTAAAGTCATGTGCTGGTGTTACTTTCAATGCACCGGTCCCCTGCTCCGGATCTGCATGCTCATCAGCGACGACAGGGATTAGGCGGTCTGTAAGAGGAAGTCTCACCTTCTTACCTATAAAATCTTTATACCGCGCATCATCCGGATGGGCACAAACACCGCTATCCCCCAACATTGTTTCAGGACGGGTTGTTGCAATCTCGATAAACCCTGAGCCATCCTCTAAAGGGTATTTGAAATGCCAAAAATGACCATCCACTTCTTTTTGTTCAACTTCCAAATCGGAAATCGCCGTTTTTAATTTAGGATCCCAGTTCACCAAACGATTATCTTTGTAGAGAAGTCCTTCTTTATAAAGCTGGACAAACTTCTTCAGAACAGCCTTGCTACGAGGCTCGTCCATAGTAAAGGCCTCACGAGACCAATCACAACTGGCGCCCAAACGCCGTAATTGACTGGTGATGGTTCCTCCTGATTCCGCTTTCCATTCCCAAACACGCTCTAGGAATTTTTCACGTCCAAGATCAGTCCGTTTAATCCCTTCTGCATCCATTTGACGCTCAACAACCATTTGAGTTGCAATACCCGCATGATCAGTCCCCGGTTGCCATAAAACATCCTTACCACGTAATCGTTCAAAACGGATCAAGACGTCCTGAAGCGTATTATCAAGAGCATGCCCCATATGAAGGCTGCCTGTAACATTAGGCGGCGGCATAACGATGACATATGGTTCTGCGCCATCGACTGCACCTTTTCCAGCAGCAAAAGCATTAGAAGTTTCCCAGTGGGCGTACCATTTTGTCTCAATCTCTTTCGGATCATATGTCTTGTCGAGTGCCATAGTTTTTTCTCTATATTAAAGGCTGCATTTTCCGCAGTTTTACTTAAATTTTGATCGTTTTAAGGGTTCTATGTCTTAAGGTCAACGACCAATCCCTTTTGACATTAAAAAAGCCCCAGTAGCAAATACTGAGGCTTTTATAAATTCATCCTACATCTATGCTACTTTCTTCGAGAAATCCTTGCGACTTCACGGTCCACAGCATCTTGTACTATACCCGGCAAATACTGATCCAACCAGCCCTGAAGCATTGGCTTCAGCATTTCACGAACCAAACCTTCTAAAGTATTCTCAGCTCCAGGATAATTTGCAACCATCATATGAGTCAGCTGTTCAAACGAAGTTTGAGTGATCTGCTCGGTAGAATTAGACACAATCGGATCAACAGGAGCATTCATCGGTGCTGCATATGCTGCTGGTTGCTCATAAACAGGCTCTTGAGGTGCGTGCTCTGTTAAATCAAGAATATCTTCTTCCATGGCTGCAACAGGTGCTGGTGCCGGCTCAGGGGCAGGCGCAGGCGCAGGGGCAGGCGCAGGCGCAGGCGCGGGCGCGGGCTCTGGCTCTTCGAATACTTCCGGAACAGGTTCTGGCTCTGGCTCTGGCTCTGGCTCTGGTTCTGGCTCAGGTTCAGGCTCTGCTACAGGCACGACTTCATCAGCCACTTCATCAGCAGCTTCTTCTTGAGGTAAGTCTTCCTCTTCAGACTCGTCAGATATAATCCGGCGGATGGACGCCAGAATTTCTTCCATAGTTGGTTCTTCGTCTGTATCGCTCATATGCCAGCCAGTCGCTCCACTCCCATAACATTAAAATTGTTATCTAACAGGGAGTCTTCTGTCAATAATTGTTACTCATAATTGCACATAAAAGGTTAAAAAAGCCTCTTAGTGGTACATTTATGACTCATTACCTTACTTTCTCAGAAGTAAGAAGCAAAATAAAGGCCATTTTTCAATAAGATACAAGAAAATAAAAAAAGGAGCTTAAAAAAGCTCCTTTTCCTCAGTTCAATTTTCCCTAACTAGCCACCGATAAATTTATTCTTTACGGCTTTATAGTTTTTCTTTGGATCGTAATACTCAACGCTCAACCCCAGAGACTTAGCGGTTAACTGTCCAGTTGAAGCAAGTAAGTTATAGGCCGCAACAAACTCATCACGTTGAGCACGAATAAGCCCCACACGAGCGTTCAATAATTCTTGCTCTTGGTTCAATACATCTAATGTTGTTCTTGAGCCAACAGCTGATTCTTGACGAACACCCTCCAAAGCGATCTCATTGGCACGAACTTGTGCTTGAGAAGATTTAATACGACCTGAAGCAGCTCTGAGATTATCCCAAGCAATGAATGTGTTAGCTGTCGCAGTCCGCTCCGCTTCTAGAATTTGAAGACGGCGCTGTGACTTAACACGCTTTGCTCGACGAATATCAGCATAAGTAGCCCCGCCTTGATAGAGCGGCACAGTTACACTCAAGGTTACAGACTGACTGTTATACGCAGAATTTGTAAAGCTGCTATGGGGTTCCATATTGCGTGTAAAGTTAGCAGACAAGTCTACAGAAGGATATAACGAACCCTGTGTACGGTTTACACCGTAAGCAGCCGCACGTTCTGTATGTCGGGCAATCATGACGCCTGGCGCCTGCTCTGTCGCAATTACAACTGCATCATCTAGAGATGCTGGTAGCTTAGGCAAAGCGTCAGGATTTTCAAGCGTTTGCGGCAGCTCGCCAACAATACGTTGATAGGTTGCACGACTAGATGCATACGATGCTTCTGCCGACTGCAAATTAGATTTAGCACCTTCTAAGCGCGCTTCAGATTGAGCAACATCAGTACGTGTAATTTCACCAACACGAAATCGATCTTGCGCAGCTTGAAGATTACGCTCAAGAACTTTCACTTGATTTTCATTCAACTCAACTACAGATTTGTCACGGAGTACATTCATATAAGCCGTAACACCGTCCAGCATAACACGCTGTTCTGTATTGAGCAGCTGAGCAACACCTGCTTTCACATTTTCTTGCGCTTGTTTATCAGCATAACGCGTGCTGAAGCCTGAGAAAATATTCTGACGCGCTGTCAAAGATAAAGAGCGGCGCTGTGATTTAGAATTATCAATATTTCCTGAGGCATTCAGGCGGGAATCTTCCTGCCTGCTATGCACATCTGTATAGGATCCGTTTAAAGATGGCAGGTAACCACTGCGTGCACGCGCAACAGTTTCATCCGTCGCTTTCAGCGCTTCACGCTGAGCCATCAATGTTGGATTGGTTTTATAAGCTTTTGCTAAAGCTTCTTTGAGTGTGTCTGCAGAAACAGACGTTCCCGCGAATGATGTTCCCAAAATAGCTGCAATAGCAAGGCGAGAGACAAGTCCCTTATTATTCATTGTTATTCTCCTGTCGTTTCCTCTTATCATTATTATTTTTAATTTCTAAATTAGCGGGATACTATACTAATCTAGAACGAGTTATTTTACTCAATACGCAGTTTAAATCCTTACGGACCTATTTGTCAAAAATTCCTTACCAATATTTGACTTTTTTAAAAAATATCAAGGGGGTAAGCACCGCCCCAGATAAAAATACTTACGCGAATGTAAAGGCTTCTTCTTTTTGAAACCCTGGTACAGGGCGCGCATTTGCATCAAACAAGTGACGGGCTTCAATGCCGTCTTCAGTTTTCTTCACCAAATGTCCGCGACCAACACCGCCTTCGATCAAAACGCATACAAGTCGCCCACCGTCTTTAAGTTGCTTGATCAAGGCTTTCGGCACCTCTTCAACAGCCCCATTAATGACAATCACATCAAAAGGCCCTTGTTTTGCGACACCCTTTGCCATATCGCCGTCTATAACGGCCACATTCACCGCATCAATTTCAGCCAACTTACTTTCCGCTGATTCGACCAATTTTTTATCAGCCTCTAATGCAACAACTGCGTCAGCCATCTGCGATAAAACAGCAGAAGAATAGCCTGTTGCAGGTGCTATATCCAAGACGAGGTCTGTCGATTGAACGGTAGCTGCAGAAAGCAAGCGACCAAAAACGCGAGGCTCCATGATATAACGACCACTGGCAACTTCGATATCTTCATCAACATAAGCAACAGCGCGTTTTGCCTTCGGAACAAAGCGCTCACGAGGAACAGAAAGCATCGCTTTGGTAATTGATGTTTCATTCACTTCATTAGGACGCAATTGGCTATCCACCATCGCTGTTCTAGCTGTTACGAAATCTGTCACGATATCTTCCTTCTACTAATATAAAGGCAGGCCTACAAATCCCTGCATTTTCTTTTACCGCGTCTTATACTGTTCTTCAATCCCTGTGACAATGGATTTTATGTGCTTTTTATAGATTCTTGTGGACAAAATGAGATATTTTTTCCGGAACTATAAAAAAGTCTATTGACCGAACACCCTCTCCCCACTATACGTTTCCCACCTCAAGCTGACAGACGGTTGGCAAGCCACAGAGGAACAAGGATGGCGCGATGGCGGAGTGGCGACGCAGCGGATTGCAAATCCGTGTACACGAGTTCGATTCTCGTTCGCGCCTCCATCCTTTTCTCCTCACTTCGCTAATATCCTCATCCGTTTGATACGAACTTTCTTTCCACTGAAATTCATTCTTGGTCTCTGAGCGTTTCTAGAATAGCGGCCTCTACCCAATAGATATCCACGTTATCATCGCCATCAGGATCGACACTGCGGTGAAAGAGAATATATTTGCCATCTGGAGTTACACTGGCAGCAGCATCCCATCCTGGTGTATTGATTTTATCACCTAAATTAATTGCCTTTCCCCAAGAACCATTCTTTTGACGAAAGCTTACATAAATGTCATTACCACCAAATCCGCCTTCTCTCTCACTATCCCAGAGAAGATAGCTTTCATCGGGCGCAATAAAGGGATGTGAATTCCATTTACCGGCATTAATCTCATTATTCATCTGTTTCGGTGTTTCCCGTTTCCCATCAATGAGGCGCGAGACATGAATAGGAGCATCATTATACCCCCCATCGTTATTTCTGATGATTTGATCAAAGACGTAAGTGCCCTGTGCAGACGCAGAGAGTCGCATAATCAGGTACTTATCAAAAGGGGCGCCAAGGCTTTTCACTTCGGACAATCCTGTATCAGATCGCTCAATATAACGGCGCCCTAGATGAATGGTTTGATCGCCGGGAGCGACAAAAGGCTGCCCAACTCTTCGTGAGATAACTGTTTCATACCAACGATTATTCTTATTCTTAAAAACAACAAATTCTTGTTTTTTTGTCTCTTTATTTTCTCTCAAAAAATAAAACTCACTCATATCATGAGTATAAGTACCCCCGTAATCCCAGCGCTTTGTTGACACAATACCTGGGGCAAATGGTTGAGGCGTAGACCCAGGTGTGACCTGACCAAAATAAGGGCCATTCGGGATAGCAAGCTCAAGAGCGTCACTGCCCTCTTTGGGACTGGAACTCGTAGGACAGGTAGCCCCCATTAGTATTACTGTCACCATCAACATAGACTTGTATAGTGGCTTCATCTATCTTCCTTAAATAAAACTTCTAGTGCTTATAAGTCTTCACGTAGGCGGGGCTGAATTTATCTGCAATGGGATTGCGATGAAAAGGTGCATTCACAAGACGAATGACCCTTAACGATCTGCCTTGCAAAAAAACGTAACATTTCAGATTTACTTGCTTCTACACTTGTTTTTTCAAGACCCTTGAGACTAAGTTGAACGACAGATGTTCTGCAGCTTTCTTTTTAGAAGAAGGCCGCCATTATCAATAGAGCTCAATGCCATCATCGTCATCATCGTTATCGCTCTCTCTTAACAGCTCTTTACTTAGTGAATCGACAGAGTCTATAAGGAAATCCGTTTGCTTGAAGATATCCTGTGTTGCTTCTTCTAAAAGAGCAAAGCTTGCCATATTTCTCTCAGATGCCTGCTGTGCACTCGTCGTTGTCATCTGAGCTTCATTGGTCACAGAATGAGTTTCCTGGGCTTTATGAGTAATATCGTGCGTAGCCTGATTTTGAAGATTAATGGACTGTGCCATCACATCAGATGCTTCCGATATTTGAGCGATCGATTCCTCAATACTTTTAACACTTTCAACCGTCGTACGTGTTTTTGCACCAATCTGGTTCACGATCGACGAAATTTGTTGGGTTGCGCTCTCCGTTTGTGATGCCAAAGATTTGACTTCGCTGGCAACGACAGAGAACCCTTTCCCAGCCTCCCCTGCTCGCGCCGCTTCAATTGTCGCATTGAGTGCGAGCAATTTTGTCTGTTCAGCGATGGTATCAATTGCAGTAATGATCTGAGAAATTTCTTTAGATGTTTCTTCAAGCTCAGTAACATTCTTCGCCGCTTCATTCACACGTTGCTTTGCATGGACTGAAACGGATTGAGCATTCTGAACCTCAGACGTGACTTCTGTAATAGACGAAAGCAATTGTTCTGTATCAGAGGCCATAGACGACACCATTGTCGAGGCCGTTTCAATATTATCCAAAGTTGCGCTTGTGCTATCTGAGGATGCTTGAGTAGCTGTTTGCATTTCATAAGAAGCCTGACTGAGTTTTGCACCGTACATAGAGAGATTAGAAATGACCTCCTTCATAGCACCTTCGAATTTAGAGACAATCATATTCCGTTCCTGCGCAAGAGTAATTTGATGTTCTTTTTCTTGTTGCTCTTTTTGCAAGATTGCGTCCGCCTCTCTTTTGGCATCTTCCTCTAATCTTTGTTGCTCAATAACTTTACGAGCTTCAATTTCTTCTAATTCTTTTAATCGCCTCTCTTCTATGGATTTATTCATTTCTAGAAGCTCGTCATGCTGGCTGTCTATTGTGCCTGAAATGCGTTTCGAGAGAAAATAGCTAATCCCTGCAAACACCCCCACAACTAATAATGTGATTAAAAAAGATGTTAAAAGTAAAAAGTCAGTATTCTTGTTCACATCATCTTGATTGAGAATAGCGATGAATTTCCACCCCAGCACGTCAGAGTTACGGACCACAGCAAAATAATCAATTTCATCAATTGTGATCTCATACACTTGCTGTTGCTGTTCGATAAGCGGCTGAAATACGCCCTCTTTTACACTGGATAATTTCTTAAAATTATGATTTGAATTGCTAGGATCTACCAGAATATTCCCGCTGTCTTCAACGACCATCAAATAGCCCGTTTCGCCAATTTTAATAGAATTCACAATCTTTGTTAACCCAACAAGGGAAACATCCATTCCCAGAACACCATGAAGATCTCCTAAAGGGCTTTTGATCTGTGCGACTGTTGATAAGATTGCTGTCTCATCTGGCGCCCAATAATAAGCCTGTGCTCTCTTCGGCCCTTGCTCAGCAACAATGCCGGCTTCATACCATGGACGAACTCTTGGATCATAATGATCTGTCACTGTACCAGAAGGCCACTGGATATAACCGCCTTGCTCACTTCCCGCATAAATATATGCCAAATTTGGGTGTGTTTCGGCAAAATCTACAAAAAGCTTATACAAATCAGCATTTGCTGCATAATCTTCTGCAGACATCGTCCCCTGCTCTTGATCAGGCTTAAAAGAGGCAGCGCCCTCCAAATTCATAAATCCTTGAACCGACTTCAAATTACCGGCAACCATAGGATGCTTTGACAGATAGTTTACGTTATTTTCGATTTGCTCAAAAAAGGTGATGAAATTATTTTCAACCTGCTTCACTTCATGGTCGATAGAAGTAAAAGCAGAGTCTCGCGAGGATTCAGAAACCTGAAGAAAAGTTACAGTACTGATAATAGTAGACGGCAATAAAGCCGCGCCAATAAAGGCTAACAGCAAAGTTACTCTTAAATTTTTCATATTCCACCCTCAAACAAGATATTTAGAACTGTTAACATTAGTTATAGAATAAACTTCCTACAACTGTTTTAGGGTAAAATGTTAATTTATTTGCAAAACATCACTCTGCTAAAAAAAGCTCAACCTAGGCCATACATAGAATCCACTCTTCAGTGTGCTTTGGATGATGATTTTACGATACTTTGGAATTGAACTTCAAAGATATTGCCGTACCTCCCTCAAGATGAGTTATGGAAAGATCAATAGAATGATATTCACACAGTCGTTTTACGATTGAAAGTCCAAGGCCATAGCCACTGCTATGCTCAGACTTTGAATTTGCCTCAAAAAGGGTTGATTTCAACGCCTCAGGAATCCCCCCCGCAGTATCAGAAATGGTCAACTCTCCGTCCTTGAATGTCACATGGACCGCGCCTTCCATTGTATACTGAAATGCATTCCCGAGAATATTTGATAAGAGGATCTCAAGCACACCATTAGCTGCTGCAATCGTTGCTGCATACGGAACAGATACCTCTAATTTTACTGGTTTTCCCTCTAATCTATCCCCATATTGTAGAATTGTTTGTTCAACAATTGGCATGACTTTCTGGTCTACCAGATCCACAGATGACGATTCTCTTGCCATTGAAAGCAATGCCCTGACGGTCAAAGACATATGCACATGAGAAAGCTTAATCCGCTCTAGTAAAGCTTTTTGCTCTTGAGTTGTCTCCTCCTGTGTTTCCAGAATTTCTATGGCGCCAGAGGCCACGGCAAGTGGGGTGCGAAGATCATGACTTACATCTCGTGAAAAATTCTGTTCCCTCTGCACAAAGGCATAAATCCTCTGCATAGAATTTTCTAACTGATGGGCTAATTGACCAATCTCGTTTTTGGGGTACCCTTCTGCAAATGTTTCGGGGGCTCTTGAAGGCTCTAGGCTCGCGACTTCATTGGCCAATTGTGTAATGGGTCTTATGGTTTTCCGCGCCATGCCATAGGCGACCAAGCAAGCGATGACTGTCACAAGTAACGACAAAACACCATAGACGACAAAAAGCCCTTTGCGCATTGGCCTCACTAACAACTGCTGACTGACTTCCGAAACCAGATAGCTGCCATCAGACAGTGTTGCTAGATGATAATGCCGCCCTTCTTGACCGTAAAATTCACTCCTATCAGGTTCTTCTTTCATCAGTCGTTCGAGATTATCTGGGAGACTTGCTGCTGTTTCATAGCGTTTCATCGACTTACTTTCAGGCTGTTTCCAGCTGCCAGCATTACTGTAATGGCTCTCTAATACTTGGGCTTCCTTGTTTAAATTTCTGCTAAGAAAGGCATCCTCAACAACAAATAGGAAAATGAAATTCATGAAAATGAAGACGCCAGATGTCACCAAGGCAATCATGCAAACTTTTAGAATAAACTCAGGCTGGATAGATTTTTTCATGAGTTTTTCCTTTTATTTTTTTCACTTATATCAAGGGCGAAACCAACCCCGTGCACAGTTTTTATGATCGGGGTAGAAAACGGCTTATCAAGAGCAGTACGCAACTGATAAATATGGGATCTCAAGGCATCTGATTCCGTGGGATCGTCACTCCAAATTTTCTGAATAATTTCTGATCGACTGACTGTTTTTGGATGGGCTGCAATCAGCAAATCCATAATATCGTAACCAATTTTTTTAAGAGTGATCTCTTTCCCTTCCCGCCATATTTTTTGCGCACTTCTATCAATCTTCAAGTCACCCAAGTCTAAGACATGATCAATATTGAGTAAATGTCGCCTTGATAAAGCAATACATCTGACCTCCAGCTCGCCAAGTGAAAAAGGTTTGGTTAAATAATCATCCGCGCCAGCATGGAATCCTGAGATTTTCTCATCAGCTGTATCTCGGGCTGTAAGCATTAAGATCGGCACCTGACGCGTACTTTTTCTTCGAATAGTGTCACAGACTGTAAATCCATCCATCTTTGGCAACATAACGTCTAAAAGCACCACGTCATAAGGATGAGCAAGGGCCATCTCTAACCCCTGCTCTCCGTTAATAGCGAAATCCAGAACATGACCCTTAGGCTCAAAGTAATCCGCGATATTGAGCGCGATATTCTCTTCATCCTCTACGACGAGAATATGAAGTTTGGTCATGTCTCTCTTTCCTTTCTGTTGTGTATCTTTACGACTTATTTTGCTAAACTATCAAGAAAGGCCTGGGCCTCTTTAAAATCAGGTTTTTTAACAAGAATTGCTTGAGCAACTTCACTCGCCTCCTGAGTTCTACCCAACTTATTCAATGTTTGAGCGACCTGCAACCTTAGACGGTGATGATTTGACATTTCTGTCTTCACATTCATAAGGTCTACTGCCAAAGACTGATCTTCCTTAGTCTCAGCTGTCATGGAGAAGTAAAATCCATATGTGGAAATTAAAGCACCATTATACGCTTCTTTATTCTCAAGATAAGGCGCTGTTGCTTTAATACCTTGTGAGAAGACAGCCTGAACCATATCAAGTGTCCGTTCGTCTTTTTCCACCGTGCGCGCCACAGGCGTCAATCCCATAGAACGAACAACTTCTTCTGCCACTTTGGGGGTCGAAGCAGGGTTCTGTCCTGTAATAAGACGACCGTCTGTTGCAACATGGCTCAACATCATCGGCGAAGATTGGAAAACACCGCCGCGTGCTTGAAGCTCATCCTCTAGCATGAATTCAAAGTCTTTCATCCATTTTTTACCAAACATTTTCTCTTCAAGGTTCGTAAAGCCATTCACTTTTTTGCCAGCGACAAGATAGCTGCCATCTTCAAGTTTCACGTTCACAAGTGCTGCTGGCCCATGACAGACAGCGCTCACGGTGCCGCCACTGCTGTATACTTTTGAAATAATCGACTGCAAGTGTTGATTATCGTGGAAATCAAACATAGCGCCCTTACCACCTACAACAAAAACACCGCCATACTCGGCTGCATTAATTTCTGAAAGCGGAATGGTATCTGTGAGCTTTGCCATTACTTCGCCATCAGAAAGAATTTTAGCAATTATCAAGTCCTTAGGGTCATAACGATCAGCCACAGGCTCACCGCCTTTTGGGCTCGCAATGTCGACGCTCAGTCCATTCGCTTTAAATATTAGATAGGCATGACTGAATTCCTCAAACTCATAACCAGGTGCCGTCTTACCTTCATCCTGACCATTACTGCTGATCACCATCAATACTTTTTTTGCTTCTTCTGCAATTGCCGCTCCCGCTGTCATGAAAAGGGTCATAACGGAGACAATGGCTGTTATCATTTTCTTTTTTAAAGTCATTTTTATTTCCTTTACTATCGTGACTCGTTGATGAGTTCTTATTCTCACACCCGATGTGAAATGGATGTGAATTAGGTTTCATTTAAAATTTGTCGGATGGAAATATTCATCGCGGCTCTGGTAAAGTAGACCCCAAGCAAAGTAACCGCGATGAGAACCACAGCCATAACAGCCGCATAGAGCACAAAGTTAGGTTCATAGGCTAAGGCAAATTGATCTTCATAAATCAAAACACCCATCCCCCATGTTCCGATAACAGCTCCAAAAGAGGCGATTGAAGCAGTGAGTACCCATTCATAAATTGTCATCTTCAAACAAGTAGCTTTTGTCATTCCCATACTAAGAATTAAGCCATTTCTTTTTTTATCTTCAGATTCAAAGCCAGAGACCGATGCAATAATCACCAAGACAGCTAAGAGCAGAATGACCAAACTAAAGCCGCTAGTTGCCTTTGAGACAAGATCAAAAGTTGCATCAAGCCTTTCTGTCAGTTCTCTTAAAGTGACCACGTGTAAGTTTGGTGTTCTTGAAAGGAATGCCCCCATCTTTGACCACCCTTCATCTGACAATTCTGCGCCGCCCATATAATGCGTATCAGCATCAATATACTGCCGGGCCATCAAGGGCATTTGAAACCAAAATGTTACAGAGCTACCCCCTGACTTAAAGGCATGAGAAGAAACAATCTTGAATTCTTCCCTTTTACCATTAATGGACAAAGTTAAACGGTCTCCAAAAGAAAGGCCAAAATCAGTCATCACTTCAGCCTCAACCGAAACTTGACGCCATTCTTTATCTTCTGGCTGCCACCATTGACCATCTATCTGACGATTATTAGCAGGCACGTGCTCTGACCAACTCAATCGTATTGGGCGTTTCAATCGTGCAAGTGTATCGCTTGGCTGGGTTGCAAAATCGTCTAAAGACTGACCGTTCACCCGTATAACTGAGGCATGTAGGAAGGGCTGTAATCCAAGTATTTCACTCTTTGTATTCTGTGCCCATTTCTGAAAATCACTGAGATCTTTATGCGCAAGATCACTGATCACAAGGTTGCCATTACTGGTGCGTACTTGACTATTCATAGAGGATTTCAAATCTTGCATCAGACCAAGAGAAATCAATAAAAGAGTTAAAGACAAGCCTAAACCAATCACTTGCGTAGCCTTCACAAAGAGACGCTGCTTTAACAGGAAAAGAACAAATGATAAGAGGCCTGGCCGCTTTTTTCCCCATATATTGCCTAGTGTGAAGACACACCAAGTAAAGAAAAGCAACAAGAGCAGGATAGCAACCATTGATCCTATGATCATCGCTGTCAACAACCAGTTATCGGAATAGAGCACAGCAAGAACAGTCAGAGAAATACCATTCCATACAAGTTTTGATAAAATATCAGCTGGTGTTTGCTCCTCTCTAATCAGGCTGAGAATAGATGCTTTTGACAGTTGAATGAACATAGGGACCTGCATGAAAAGAAACATCAATGCCAGTAGCCCCATAGTTTTAAAGACTGCGCCATAAGCAATTGTAGCCTCGATGCCTTCAAAATGGTTTGTCAGTTCACCCTGAACTAAGCTGTGAATGAGCAAAGCCGCCAGGAAAGCCGGTAGGAGAGTCACTATGAAAGTTAAACTCCACTCTGCTAAGGCCATGGATAGCCCCTTCGTACCAGAAAGCCCCATACTTTTATAAAGCGATAATCGATACTGTGTGGCCTCTAGTTTAGGTTTACTGGCTAGATTAATTGCGATAGAGGCCATAAAGAAAAGAAGAACAAAGGTCAGGCCAAAGAAATTTTCTACTCTTTTCCAATAAGCTTTGAGCGGGTGGCTACCGTTATGGCGGTCAGTAATTACCAAATCATTGTCCTGCTGTTTTGCCCAAGTTGTAATCTGTTCTCCTTGGAGAGGTGACGCCGCAAGCAAATACCGATAGACAGATTTTTCATTCAAAAATTGAGCGAAATTCAAGGACTGCTGATTAATAATCGCCCGCACCTCTACCGAGTGACCTTCCATAAGCCGGTCTGGCTCATGCTCGAGAATGGCTGAAACTGTTAGGGCTTTATCTCCGATATGAACTATTTCACCCTTTACAAGTCCAAGGCGCGAAGACAATCTGCCATCAATCCAAATCTCTCCGACATCAGGGGCTTGTTTCATGCTGCGAATGGGACCTCCAAGACGATCACTGACTCTAACATCGCCTTGAACAGGGTAGCCATCATCCACAAGCTTAAGGGCTGTTCTTTGCCATTTTCCATCATGGGCTAAAGAAACGACGACCTGGATAGTTTCTGAATATCGCTGTGAGTGGTTTTTCAAAAATTCTTGATCGGCCGAAGAGAGGAAACGATTACTCCCCACTACAACATCTGCCCCCAAGAGGTTTTCCAAATTTTTCTCTAAATATATCTGAATACTTGATGTTGTTAGGGTGAGTATTAAAAGGATTGTTGCTAAAATTCCCTGTGTCCATAAAACGACCTTTTGGTCTTTGGTTCCCAGAGATTGCTTAAAATTATTCCATGCAAAAGATCGTATCATGCCGCGCACTCCAAACGGTTGTTCACGAGTTCAAATTGAATGGAGGCTTTTTCCGCTAACTGTCTTGAATGGGTTACAAGTACTAAACCACAACCGGTCTCTTCAGCGCAGTCTAACATGAGATCAGAAATACTGGCCGCAGTACTTACATCCAAATTTCCAGTAGGCTCATCAGCAAAGATATAATCAGGTTCGCTGATGAAAGCGCGTGCGATAGCAATTCTTTGCTGTTCTCCGCCACTCAGTTGAGACGGCTTATGGCCAGCACGATCAGAAAGGCCAATAAAAGAAAGCCATTCTGCAGCTTCTTCAAAAGCACTATCCATCCCCTTCAATCGCATGGGAAGGGCTAGGTTATTGAGTGCATCCATCTCAGGTAATAGATGGAATTGTTGAAAGATGAACCCAATATTTTGTCTGTAGTCTTCAGCACTAACTTTCTCTTTATCTTTGACAAAAGTCACTGTGCCTAGTTTAGGTTCCTCTAACCCAGCTGCGAGAGAGAGAAGACTAGACTTCCCTGCCCCAGAAGATCCGACTATAGAGGTAACCTCTTTTCTGTTTAACGTCAGGTTTAAATCATCAAACAAATGAATAGTCTGGTCACCACTTTCAAAATAGTGCCCAACATTACTCAAATCTATATATGTATTCCTTGTCATCTAACTCTCCTTTTTTTAAAGAATAGAAAACAAGATGTGAAATAGATGTGAACGAGGAATTTCAGGCGCAAAAAAGAAAGATTCTTCCTCGTTTGTTCGATACAGATTGAGGACTAGCGCACTAAGATATCCATCAAGCCCTTATAGATATCTTCATGTTTAACTGGCTTGCGAATAAGCCCTGTCATCCCATTTTGATGGAAACGCTGCTTCTCCTCTTCCATCCCATAGGCAGTAAAAGCAATCACAGGTGTTTCAGAATTCTTATTCTTTACATCTTTCTTTATAGAGTTTGTCACAGTCACACCGTCCACATCTGGCAAGCCAATATCCATAAAGATGGCATCAAAATTTTCTTCTCGCGACGCATGAAAGGCTTCTTTTCCTGTACTTGCCACGCGTACAGCTATCCCCATGTTTTCCAACATCATTTTGACAATCATTTGGTTAGAAATAACATCTTCTACAATTAATACTTTAGGGGTGAAACTTAACAAATCGCCAAAGGGCTGCATTTCAAAAGAAGGGATTTCTTGTATCGCTGCCGCATCAGAAACACGTTCCGCAGGAATACGCAACCAAAATTGAGACCCAAGGCCTGGATAGCTTCTCACCCCAACAGACCCCTGCATTAAGGTTGCTAATTGCTTACAGATAGAAAGCCCAAGACCTGATCCTTGAACTTTAACAGGGTCTACTTTTTCTGACTGAGTGAAGGCGTTAAAAATGATATCCTTCTCATCTTGAGAAAGACCAACACCAAAATCTTTGACCGCTAAATATAGAAGGCTGCCTCCTTGTTTCTGCTTCATGACTTTTGCTAAGACCTCAATTGCTTCAGAGTCTGCATATTTGACAGCGTTCGAAATGAAGTTATTAAGAATTTGACGAATTCTACCGGGGTCTCCTTTGAAAATATCACCGTTCTGTCCTTCATATTTCACATCAAATTTAATTGCATGCTCTGAACATTGAGGCGCCCAAAATTGTTGTAGAGATGTGAGCAATTCTTGAAGCGAGAAACACTCTTCATCCAGTGTAAATGATGCTTCTTCAAATTTTGAAAAGTCCAAAATATCTGTAAGTAGAACATTCAAAGTCTCGCCGTTTTTCATTGCAAGGGTGACAAGTTCCTGTGCTTTGAGCGGTAGCTCTTCATAAGACAGAACGTCTAAGCTACCGATGATGCCATTCAGCGGCGTTCTTATTTCATGACTGATGGCTGCTACAAATCGTGATTTCAATCGACTGGCCTCTTCTGCCTGCTCTTTTGCCTCTTTTAACTCAGCCTGCAGCTCTATGAGTTCTCTGATTTTATCTTGTAAATCTAGAGTTCTACTATCAACGGTCTCTTCTAGTGAGTCTCTCATTTCAACAAGCTCTTGGTTTTTCTGATATAAAGCGCGGCTTTTATCCGTTAACAATTGTTCTGCTTGTTTTCGTGCGAGCCGCTCGCGTGTAGCCCGCTTTTCTAATCTTATCGTTTGGTCCATATTTCCAGTCCTATCGCTGCTCTAGAATAAATCGCGTATGATATTGAGTATCTTGCATCTCAATATCGTCACGTTGGATGGCTATTTCTTCATGATAATAAGCCATGCAGCCCCGCAGTAACCCCTCGGCCAAGTCAGCAAAAGGCCTTTGGGATTGATAGTCAAAAATGAGAACTTTCTCGCTTTCTTGTTCGAATTCAAAGGTTGGTAATTCAGCCTCGGGATATAGTTTTTTCACTTCAATATGAATATGATTTTCAATCGTTTTCAAAAACTCAAAAGAGCCGGAGATTCCCTCGAAAAACTCGGGATAAAGACATTGAAATCGGCCAAAAAGATGGTGGCCAAAGGTTTTAATTAAATCTTGTGTAGAAATAGAGGTTCGCTCACTAAGTGTGTTAACCAACTTTAACATCTCAGAATAATCGTAGCGTCCTATCGAAGTATACACCCCTTGACTTTTTAAGTCGCTACAATCCTCGATTACATCATCATACAATTCCGGAGAATATGTCTCTTCGATATATTCTTGGAATTCGGTAAACACTATACCTAACATCGCTTACTCCTTACACTCTGAACGATGGTACCAAGCGAAATCATTACTTTTTACTTTACACTTGGTCTTTTGACTTCCTTTCTTCATATACATCTGATATGTCAAAAATACAACTTTATAAATAAATATTAAAACTCTAAATTGTTGTATTATTTAAAATATAAGGTTAACGAGCGCAATGTAATGAGTGGAAGATCGCGTGAAAAAAATGAAAATACCATCTATGAATGAAGTGATTGAGACTGAACCAGTGCTCGATCTTTATACATTTCAACAGCTTCTTTTTCCCTTGGACGAAGAAAGTCAAAAGGTCATCATCAATCAAATCAAATTGGATTTATGCAGCATTTTAAATGACATTATAGAAGCTTCTGAAGATGATAATCCTCAGATACTTCATGCCATATTCCACAGGGCAAAAACCATTAGCGGCACTTTTGGATTTCAACGCCTTTATAAAAAAACTGAGCAACTGTGTGACGGCTTCACTCAAGATAAGATGAAGCAAACAAAAGACCTTCACAAATGGCTGAATGACAATATCTATCTCGCTTTGAGTGAATTGAAACAAGTGGAAATTAAAGATGAAAAACCAGATGATTAATATATTAATTGTAGAAGACACTCTCTCTATGTCTTTACTTTATAGCCAGCATTTAAAATCCGCGGGCTATAAAGCAGACACCGTAGCAACACTATCTGAAGCAAGAGAAAAGCTATCAACGACTTCTTATGATCTCATGTTATTAGACCTAAACTTACCTGACGGGAATGGTTTGGACTTCCTTGAGGGCAACCTCGGGACGCCTCATGAAATTCCAGCCATTGTTATAACCGCAGATGCAAGCATTAATAAGGCAATCCAAGCTATGAAGCTTGGCGCTTTAGACTATCTTGTCAAACCGTTCGCAGATAATCGTATGCTCATGACTGTGTCTCATACATTAGAGCGCATTCAACTCCGAGATCACCTAGAAGAAATAAGGACAGATTCTCAGTTGGCCAATTTCCAAGGATTCATCGGGTCTAGCCGTGTGATGCAAAAGGTCTATCGCACGATTGAAAATGTTGCTCCCTCAAAAGCAACTGTTATCATTCTTGGAAGTTCCGGCACTGGTAAAGAAGTTTGCGCAGAAGCAATTCATAAATCCAGCCCCCGCGCTCGAAAACCATTCGTCCCTGTAAACTGCGCCGCTATTCCTAAAGACCTTCTTGAATCTGAACTATTCGGGCACTTAAAGGGCTCTTTCACTGGAGCCATCAGTGATCGCCAAGGAGCTGCGAAAGAAGCCAATGGCGGTACTTTATTTTTAGACGAATTGTGTGAATTAGATCTGAACCTACAATCAAAACTCTTACGATTTCTGCAAACATCAGAAATTCAATCTGTCGGTACCAGCCGAACAGAAAGAGTTGATGTGCGCGTCATATGTGCAACCAATAGAGATCCTATTAAAGAGGTCCGTGAAGGCCGTTTCAGGGAGGATCTCTATTTCCGGTTAAATGTTGTGCCCATCCACTTACCCAACCTAAAAGACCGTGAGAAAGACATTCAAGAAATTTCTGAACATTTTCTCAAGAAATATAGCATTGAAGAAAATAAAAGCTTCACAGGATTTGATGCGAAGGCCAAAGCTTTTCTTGCCTCTTATTCATGGCCCGGAAATGTGCGGGAATTGCAAAACACAATTCGCAATATCGCTGTCTTGCATACAGGTAAACTCGTAACTCCTTCTATGTTTCCTTCCATGACAGGCGACGACATCTTTAAAGAAGAAAAAACAGAAATGCCAGAGGAAGTGAAGGGTCATGATAATGGCCATTTAAGGCCCCTCACAGACATAGAAAAAGAAGTGATTGAAGAACGTATCAGGGTTTGCAGCGGGTCAATTCCTTTAGCAGCAAAGACACTAGGCATCAGCCCTTCTACAATATATAGGAAAAAAGAAGAATGGCAGAAATTGTAAATCGCCTCATGCACTAGCCCTAACCTTAATCGTATTTATGACCTTAAACTAGCATATGAAACTCTAAGACACTTTGATCTCCTACTCATTCAGGGGATCAAATCTACGCGCGTAAAATCTAAGAACGAAGCAGCCAAAAAAGCATTTTGTAAAACATTGGCATGAGCATTGCTCTTATACCAGAGGGAGCGTTGAGTATTGAGGAGTAATGATTATGTATTTCAGACCAGTGGGCAATGTCACGCCCTTAACTTCCATAGAAGAAATATTACAAAATTACCATACAAAACAATATGTTGAGAAGTCTTTAGCGCCGCTAAAATCACCGAACACAGGCGCAGAGATTCTGACATATAATAGTTCAAGGAGCTCCTGTTATTTTGCAAACAAAAATGCAAAATGCAAAATGTTGCTCGCGCATTCTGGACGCGGAAAAATACTAAGTTCGCTTAAGCAAAAAGCCATACTCTTGAATTTGCCTGAGCGGTAAACAGGGAATTGCCTGAACCGTAATCAGGGAATTAACAGTCAGATAAAACGAAACTCAGTTATATATAAGGTCTATCTACTATATGACCTGCCTAACATTAGGTCGAAACATGCTATTAAAGAGAGATGGACGCAGGAGAAAGAGTACCTTATCAGAGCAGACCTGCTTAATTGACCCCATATTTCTTAACAATGGCTTCAAAAGTTCCATCTGCTTTAATCTCATCAAGGGTTTCTTGAGCTTGCTTAATAAGATAATCAGGAGTTGATTTTGAAAAGGCAAGGTAGCCATCAAATTCTGTAACAACCACCTCTGTATTGTTCACAAGGTCTTTAACCTTCATTTTTTCAAAATAAGCTGCGCTCGCACTTGAGGGCATAATCACGCCTTTGTTTTGCATGACCAGGCTTATGCACTGCGTATATTTTGATACCATGATTAAATTATTAAAATTCAGCTTTTTAAGCAAATCATGCTGTGCATTCCCCCGAACCACACAAACACCTTTTACCTTCTTCGCATCATCCATAGTTTCAATCAAAGATGGTTTCTGTGCTGAATCGTGGAAATATGTTTTATAATGCTGCAGGGGGCCTACCCACTTATATTTGGACTCTCTAGCCGGTGTTCTCAGCACGTTAAAGAGTGCATAGCCAGGTTGTTTTTCAAGAGTGCGGATTGCGCGTGTGAAAGCGATATTGGTGAGAGGCTTTTTATGGCCTAATCGTTTCTTCAATTCTTGAATAATTTCCACGTCAATGGCGCGACGCCCACTTTTTTCTTGTCCCCGCAGGATGCCATCAATATAGGAGGCAGACCGTTGATCTACAGAATGGGTAACAAAAGAAATATCATGAATATCTTTTACCTCAATCGCTACATCTTGCGTGTGAACTATATGCGCAAAAAAGGTGCACATGCTTAAGCATGTAAAAAGCTTTATTTGAATAGACTTCATAGAATCCAATTACATTTATAATAATTTTACTCATTCCCCGCGAAGACTATAACAGATGTGTTAATGCTTGGAAACTATTTCCCAAGCAACTTTTTGTAGGGTTCTCGCTACGTCTTCTGAAAGCCCTGCAGAATAGGCATTGCCTTCAGGACTAGCCCCGTAAAAGCTTGCGTAAAAAACACAGGCCGCAAGATAGGTACCTGCTAAGCTAGGATGCTTTATCGCTTTTTTATAAACCAATTCACCGTTCTCAGTGCCGTTAAAGTCCCTCACATAAAGATCAATTTCAGAATAATCTCTCTGAATTTTTTCAAAAGCGAGGCCAACCGGAACGAGACGCACGCCCTCTGCATCGGCAACTTTTTTATATGCTTCGTATAACCCTTTGGTCATCTCAGGGCTATTTTTATAGGCCCAGGTCATGAAAAGCACTGGTTGTGCCCCGTGATCCCTTACAACTGAGATCAACTCTTTTGATAATTTAGAAAAGTTAGATTTCTCCTCTGCCAAGAGAGGGGTTCTACTGTGCGCTTGCAAAACAACATAGTCCCATTTCTTTCTGCTCGTCGATAGAATAGGTTCTACAAGATGAACTTGTTCTCTAAACCGTCCTGCAGAGAGTGTCAGCAAACGAAAACGGTCTTTCCTGACTTGCCACTGATTATTTCCCCGGACTAAATTAGCTGTATGATTATGCAGGCCGTTATTAAAGTAGCTAAAACTATTGCCCACAAACAAGATACGTTTTGCCTCATCGTTTGCAAAACTCTGTATGCTAAAGCCCACAGTTAATACAAGTATTAAAAGTCTAATCGTCATATTTTTAAGTCTCTAATTCTATGGAATTTGCACCCATACCCTTCGTGGTAAAAGAGAGCCAGCTCCCAAAGGAACTAGCTCTCCACTCAATTTAGAAGGATAAACGCGCTCCTAATCTAAAGGAACGACCATTGAAAGTAGCAAAGTCTGAATAGATCGGTGCAGTGCCACGTGTTTCGAATGTTGTTGGCTTGGTTCCGCCATCTAAGATATCATTCGCAGAGAAATAAACAGTTGTTCTAACCCCTGCAAGGTCAAGACGTCGCTCTAAGCTAAAGTCCAAGAACCCACGACCTTGCTGATATTGACTCATACCGAATAATTCAATCTCTTCGAGCTGGCGACCTCCGTAGCGATATCCTACTGTCACTTCCCATTTATCATCTTGATAAAACAGAGCTGCATTATAAAGCACATTAGGTGAGTTAAAGAATTGGAATTCATCATAAAGGACTTCACCTTCTTGAGCATCCCCTAACAACACAAGAGCATCATCCGCTTCAAGTACACCAAGAGGCACGGTTGTCTTTGTATCTTGAATGGTTAAATTTCCTGCAAAGCCAACATTTTCCCAAAATCCACCAAGCCAATCAAAGGTATGATAAATCCCAAGTTCAATTCCATAGACTTCAGCTTTGCGGCCGTTATCAGGAATGTTAATCGATACATCCCCAACGCCAGAAGCAATTAAAGAATTAATTCCGCCTAACTGTTCAAGAACTGCAAGGCCTTCATCCGTAAACGGGCCTGCTTGAATCGCAGTCGCAGCATCAAAGGATACATTTGTATCAACATCCGTTAACGTAAAAGTATTGAAAATGAAATTATCAATCCGCTTGTAATAGGCGGCAACAGAAATTGCATTCTCGCTATCGATATAATATTCCCATGATAGATCAAAGTTATGAGAATAGCCATTCTTCAAAGTGGGGTTGCCCAAGTTATAATTAATAGAAACATCCACCACATCTGCTGCCGTCGCATTTGCAAGCTGAACGCCGTCCGCCAATTCGATGTTAAAAGACCCATCAACTTCTGCAGCCAGAAGATCAAAGGTCGGCCTTGCAAGGGCAGTTGTATAAGCAAAGCGTACTTTCATATCGTCACGAAGATTATAGATGAAGGCGATCCGAGGAAGATATTCAGTATTCTCTTCTGTGGTTTCATTATAGGAAACACTTGTATCAACAAGGGATAGGCTGTCGCCTTGTCCATTCCCATCATCAAAGAAGACGAGCGAGGACAAGTCAGTTGGCGCCCGGAAAGAAGCCTTATATTTCTCCACTCGTAGACCACCAATGATATCCAATTTATCGAAAGTCATTTTCCCTTGTAAATAGGCCGTATAATATTCTTCTGTTGATGTTATTTCCGTCTCAACAGGCGCATCTCCTGATGCAAAATACCCATTTCGGAAGTTCTGACGCAGTGCACGCATTGCATCGCCGTTCCATAGTGGAATACCGTAAAAACCGACAGAATCAAATGGATTGCCAATATCGTCAAAACTTCTGAGAGATCCATCGACTATGCCGTAATCACCGAGATCCGCATTATTATCACCGCTTGGATCATAGCCCACATAATTTCCGTCTTCGCTGATACTTTCATCTTGCAGTGCAATCACAGCGCGGTAATCTCGATATTTGGATTTTTCATATTGTAGACCGAACTTTATGTTCTGCATGAAATCATGATTATCAAAGTCATAGGTTGTATCAAAACGAGCGGTCCAACGCTTATTTTCTAGCGAATCTTCCAACTCTTCATCAAAGTCATTCATCTCACCGCAACCACCGTCATCACAGAAAGGGTCTAATGCTTCTTGAAAAGCAGCTAGATTGACAGGCACAGGCATGATGAAAGGGCTATTTGAGAAGTCAAAAGGTGCATAGGTATTGATATTCTCAGCGCTGTTATCACTTAAGCCAGACGGGGTATCTTCGAGTTCATGTGTGAAATCCATGGACATAATCGGCTGATTTTCAAAGGCGCGCGAGTAGCCAACAATATAATCAAAGGTCCAGTTATTTTTTATCGTCTGACCCTTAGCAAAATATCGTTCTCTTATTTCAACAGAATCCTGCACTTCCCCCTCAAAAGTAATTTCAGGGTCAGGGTATGTGGCAACCTGATAGATCCCATTGCTATCCATAAGAATATCACCATTATCCACATCCATTTCAAGATTGGAATATGTATCAATCGTGTCTTCTTTTGTCCGTCGTCCGCCCAGAGTAAAAGTTGTGCTATCCGATAATTTAAAGTCAATCATCCCCGACAAAGTAAGATTATCTCTTTCAATATTATTGTCTTCGTAATTCACTTGCTCCACATTGAAATTCTCAATAGGTATAAACCCAGTTGGGACACGCTCTAAAGGATCTTCATCAATGAAGGTTAAAGAAGTGCCATTCTTACCTGTAAGGGTCGTTGCCACATTCAATTCCGGCACATTCGTCGCTGGATTAATATAAAGAGTATTAATGTAACTGCGGCGCCAAGAAGCAGAAAAATTCACCGCTACCCAGTCTGCCAATTTCTTGTTAAATCCACCAGAAAAACGAGAGCCCGTGCGATCGTCAAAGGTATTTTGAGCCCCAGAAGCGCTCAGATAAAAGCGATCCCGTCTTTTTAGCGGGCTTCTTGAAATAATGTTAATAACACCGCCTAATCCTTCAGACGCATGCTCTGGCAGAGGGGCTTTGATAACCTCAATACCACTAATGTTTGAGGACGTAACAATGTCTAGAGCCGTTCGGCGATATCGGTCCGCTGTTCCAGACCGAATACCATCGTATGTAACTGTATTATAGGCAGCATCCAATCCACGAATAGAGACAAACTCCCCTTGCCCAGTATCATTCTCACGTTGGAAAGAAATCCCTGGAAGACGAGCTAATGATTCTGCAACATTAGGATCTGGCAGACGGTCAGCAGCATCCGCAGAGAGCACATCAATAATGGCATCTGCATTCTGTTTATCACGAATGGAGTTAACAACCGATCCACGTTTCCCCGTAACGACAATCTCTTCGATATCTTTTTCATCGTCCTGTTCATCGTCTTGAGCAAGGCCTGGCATTGACAAGCATGCGATTAATGACACGCCCATCAAATAAGATTTGCGGCGACGTGCCATGAAAATATTCTCTTTTAAGTAATCCTGCATAAGTACCTCCCGAATGCTGCGGAACATTAAGTATCTAGATTTATTTACCCTTAATAAGAGTATGGTCGTAATCTTCTTTCTAGACAATAGATATTTAGTGTACTTTCATAATCTTTTTTTTGCACACTAATCTTTAGTTATGAGGGTCTCACCAGAAATTCAATTGAATTAAAATCTTGGGAGCTTAAGATAATCTCAACGATAAGGGGATGAAGATGACTGATCATCAATGGATGATTTACGGCGCTTATGGTTATAGCGCCCAATTAATCATAGAACTTGCTGTCAACAAAGGTTTAAGACCGATCGTTGCAGGCAGAAATCAAGAAAAAACACAGGCAATTGCCGAGAAGTTCAATCTTGAATCTCGAGCATTTGATCTAACTAATCATACTGTCATCAAAGAAAACCTCACGGGTGTGAGCACTGTCATTCACTGCGCAGGTCCTTTCTCCGCTACCAGCGCCCCAATGATAGAAGGATGTTTGCTGGCAAAAACAAATTATTTTGATATCACCGGTGAAATCAGCGTCTTTGAGCATGCCCATAGTAAAGAGATCAATGACAGAGCCATTGCTGCAGACATCACCATCTGCCCAGGCATTGGCTTTGACGTCATTCCCACAGATTGTATCGCTAAAACTTTGTCAGAAGCCATGCCAGATGCAACCCATTTAGAAATGGCTTTTGCATCAAAAGCAAGTCTGAGCCCTGGCACTGCCAAAACTTCTATTGAAGGTCTTGCCAAAGGCACTTTGGAGCGCATTAATGGCCGTATACAATCAGTAAAGGCAAAAGTAAAAACGGTCCCGATGAGCACTGGCCCTCAAAAGGTATTGCAAATGTCATGGGGGGATGTCTCTACTGCCTATTACACCACTGGCATTCCAAATATCGCTCTCTACATAGGTCTGCCTGAAAAGCAGATCAACGCAGCAGGGAAAGCAGCGTGGTTTCGCTGGCTCTTTAAAATGACGTTTGTTCAAAACTATCTAAAGAAAAAAGTTGAGGCATCCGTGAAAGGACCCGACAAAACTGCTCGTGATGCCAGCTCCACTCATTTATGGGGCAAAGCATCCAATGCGAAAGGCCAAACAATAGAAGCTCACTTAACCACAGCGAATGGATATACACTCACCCAAATAGCCCCTGTGATGATTATAGAACATCTCTGCGGTGCCTCTCTTGCCAAAGGCAGTCAAACACCAGCCCTCCTCTTTGGGAAAAACTTTGTGAGCACACTTGATGGCTGTAGCGAAATAACACTTACTTCAAAAGACACCTAAACAATGAGGGGCACAAAGGCCTGTCATAAAAAACGGCCCATGTGAGAAACTCTGCAAATACTTTAATCAAAGAAAAAGATAACCTGTTAAGGCTGTCCCCAAAACAACAATCCACGGGGATAGCTTAAATTGGGTGAGTAAAGCGAGAGCGATAAGGGCCATAATTGCATGAAGTACGGTAAGCAGGCCTGTTGTCGCCACAGGTGTTACAAGAGCCGCCAAGAGCAAACCAACCACAGATGCATTCACTCCTTTCAAAGCATGTCTCACCGCTGGATTGACACGTAGTCGATCCCAATAGGGTAAAAACCCAAGAACAAGTAAAAACCCTGGTAAAAAAATTGCTACAGAAGCAAACAGCGCTCCTTGCCAACCACTCAGCCCCATACCTGTAACGGTCCCAAGATAAGTTGCGAATGTGAATAACGGGCCCGGTATCGCTTGAGCTAAGCCATAGCCTGCAAGAAAAACATCCTTTGATATCCATCCTGAATCCACAGTTTCATATTGCAGAAGCGGAAGAACAACATGGCCGCCGCCAAAGACGAGGGCACCAGATCGAAAGAAGCTATCAAATTGTTGAATGAGATCTGAGCCTTTAAACTGAGTGACGAAAGGGAGCCCAACCAATAAAAAGAAGAAAACCCCAATAAAGAAAAAGCCCTTCCTTGAAGACGGCTGAGGAAATTTCAACCCGCCATCTTTTTCTTCATTAGGTCTTGTATAGATCAAAAAGCTTAGAATTCCGCTGAAAACCAAGACAATAAACTGGGCATAGTAAAGTCCTGAAACCAGAAGGAAGAGCGCAGATAAAATAGCAATAGTTCGGGTAACCCCATCCGTACATAACCCTTTAGCCATCCCCCAAACAGCTTGAGCAACGATGGCAACAGCCACAATTTTCAAACCTTGAAGCAAGCCTGCGTCTATCTGCCCTTCGGTAGAGACAATGCCATAGCCAAAGGCCATCATGATTGCCATTGAAGGCAGGGTAAAACCCAGAAATGCAGCAAAGGCACCAAGGTATCCCCCTTTATTGTAGCCGATGGCGAACCCAACTTGACTAGAAGCTGGGCCCGGCAAAAATTGGCAAAGCGCAACAAGGTCAGCATAATCTTCTTCAGAAAACCATCCACGATTTTCAACAAATTCAGTACGAAAATACCCAAGATGCGCGACAGGCCCCCCAAAGGAAGTGAGCCCCAACCTGAGAAAAATTGTAAATATCGTGAAGACAGACATACCCTCTCCTGACGCTTTACCCTTAGTTTTAAGATCCCTCTAAGAAGAGGAGATTATCTGCGTTTCAGTTTAGCATTCGCGCCTTTGCTAACGCGTTTTTTGAGAGGACGGCCTTCCCCCTTAGTGTTGGTAGGACGTCGTTCGCTCTGATCCCGGCGTGCTGGCCTGTCATCACTGCGATCCCGGCGTGCTGGTCTGTCGTCACTACGTTCCCGGCGTGCTGGTCTGTCGTCACTACGTTCCCGGCGGGCTGGTCTGTCATCACTGCGATCCCGGCGTGCTGGTCTGTCGTCACTGCGATCCCGGCGTGCTGGTCTGTCATCACTGCGATCCCGGCGTGCAGGTCTGCTGTCGTCGCTGCGATCCCGGCGGGCTGGTCTATCGTCGTTATAGTCACGTCGAGATCTACTCTCAGACTTACCGCGACGAGCAGGTCTTTCCTCATCATTGTCACGGCGTTTTTTAGAAGGGCGGCGATCATCATATTGACCCCGAGCATCAGGATCTTTAGGTCCTTTGCGGCGCGTGTCAGAAGAGCGACCCTTCACAAACTTTGATCCATCTTTTTCGCGCTCAGACCTTGATTTAGATTGTCTTTCAGAAGGCATTCCTTCTTCAGCCGCTTTGCGTTCCCCCCATGATTTACGTGACTTTTTATCATCGGATCTATCATTTGGCTTTTTGAAGAATTCTTTTCTATCTTCTTGCTCTCTTAGATCTGGACGCTTCCCTTTTGATTTGCGCGCTTCGAACCCACTCTTGTTGTGAGAGACTTTACCACCCCGAGCTGATCCGCTGCGTGAAGCTCCGCTGCGACCACGACCTCGGCCGCCTTTACCACGTCTGCGGCTATCTTCTTCAATTTCGGATTCGTCTGGCTCTTCGCCGCTTGCAATTGGAATTCTTATTTTCATCAAGCGCTCAATGTCTCTTAAGAGAGGCACTTCATTTGGGCTACAGAAGGCAACTGCATCCCCTTCTCTTCCTGCTCTTGCAGTTCGTCCAATTCTATGCACATAGTTGTCAGACTGTTCTGGCAAGTCATAGTTATAAACATGGCTCACAGATGGGATATCAATACCCCGAGCGGCAACATCCGTCGCAACGAGAATATTCACTTCTCCAGCTTTAAACTTTTTGATCGCACGATCACGCTCTCTCTGACGCTTGTCACCGTGAATGCCTTCAGCTTTAAACCCACATTCTCTCAAATGTTTAACAATCTTATCAACATTAATCTTTGTTCTAACGAAGACTAACGAAATATCATCAGGATTCTCATTAAAGCATTTCTTAAGAAGGGTTGTCTTACCGCGCTGATTTAAAAAGTGAACGCTTTGACGGACTTTATCAGCCGCTTTTCCTGGTGCTGACACTTGCAGTCTTTCAGGATTTGTTAAATAAGCTTTGGATAATTCCGCCATTTGCTTAGGCATGGTCGCAGAAAAGAGGAGCGTTTGGCGCTCAGGATTTAAGAGCTCAGCAATTTCTTTGAGCGGCTCAATAAAACCGAGATCCAACATTTGATCCGCTTCATCCAAAACTAGATTATGACATTGATCAAGTTCAATAGCCCGGCGCGAAACAAGGTCCAAGAGGCGCCCTGGTGTGGCCACAAGGATATCAATCCCTTTCTCAAGCTTTCGCTTTTGAACATGGATCGGCTGTCCGCCAACGACACAGAGGACTTTAAGGGGTGTGTATCGGGTGTAGTTATAAAGGTTTTCAGCAATCTGGCTAGCCAGCTCACGTGTTGGAGATAAAATCAACGCTTTAACTGTCTTTGGCGCCGGCTGTCCGCCTTCTTCTAAAAGTCTATGAATGATGGGTAAGGCAAAAGCAGCCGTTTTACCGGTCCCTGTTTGCGCTAGACCCATAACATCACGCCCATTCATAATGAGCGGAATACCCCGCGCCTGAATGGGAGTTGGTGTATCAATGCCTAGGGCATCAAGGTTTTTGATAATACGTTTGTCCAAGCCAAGGACTGAGAATTCAGACATGCTGATCTCCTTTATGCGAATTCCTGCGCTGTACTCTATATCTTTTGTCAGCCAGCGGTATGTTTCTGTCTACCTTCTTCGCGAACAGAAACTCATACAATCGCATAAAGGTACTACATGCGCTCTATTCCTAGCGCACTGATTAATGCCGCACCTTATGTGCGGTGCAACAATAAATGTCAAGCTCTTTATCCATTTATGATAAATGCCTTAAAAACAACGATACCAAGACACCATCATTTCTACGAGAGCGGGTCCACAATCTTCCTGAATAAAATGCCCCCCTTTTTCCATGATCTTATGAGGCTGTCCCTGACAACCAGGAACCATTTTCATAATAAACTGATCCGCGCCTTTTGTGACAGGATCACTATCGCCGAACAAACATAGCCAGGGGTTGGTGAAAGTTTGCAACACTTCCCATGCTTTTTGATTATTTTCAGATTCAGGGTTATCCAAACTTGTCGGGACTAATGTAGGAAATTGACGGGCACCTGCCTTATGCGCTTCCTCTGCATAGGGTGCATCATAAGCATAAACCTCTGCCTCGGTCAAAGTCGAAACAGTGGCCCCCTGAATGATTTTTCCTGTTGGGAATTCAGGCACAGACTGAGAAAATGACTGCCACTTCAAAAAGGCCTCTGACGGCTCATCTGCCCCAGTGGGCAAGAAAGTATTACTTGTCACCACAGAGGCGAATAGATGAGGCGTTGCAGCGACCAATCGCAGACCAATCAATCCGCCCCAATCTTGGCAAAAAAGATTGATGCTGGTTAAGCCAAGTCTATCAACAAAGTCTGTCATCCACTCAATATGCCGCGCATATGTATAATAGTCTCTCTCTAGTATTTTATCAGACTTGCCAAACCCGATCAGATCAGGTGCAATGACGCGGTACCCTGCCTGTACTAATAATGGGATCATTTTTCGGTAGAGAAAAGACCAACTAGGTTCACCGTGCAATAGGAGAACCAAAGGATGATCAGCTCGGCCTTCATCTACATAATGCATCCGCATATCACTGCCACTGTCCCGGTCTTTTATAGCCACAAAATTGGGACTAAAAGGATAATCTGGAATAGTTGTAAATTGCTCTTCACTGCTTTGTATTAATTCCATCTGTCATCTCCCTTAATGCCTAAAGTGGCAAAGATCGATCTGAGGGTCAAATGCCCTTTAATGACAAATTAGTGAAGAAAGCTTCTGTTTCTGCATTGGCCGGATAAAAACTCTCAATCCTCAGTTCATCGGTTGTGATATCTTGTGCCGTGCCAAATGTTGCGATGACAGTGAATAAACTTAATTTTAAGCCGTTAATATCCATCTCTAAAGGAATGACTGGCATAAGATCTTCATTGATAAAGGATAGCGTCTCTGCTGATCCAGACAAGGTCAACAACTCGGCGATTGCTGTCATCAGCTTTGGATCTCCTGTAGCGGCAGCTTCGCGCTTGAGGCGCTGTATAAATAAGGGGAAGGCTTGTTCCCAATTGGTAATATATTGCCTCAGCCCTTGAGGGTGAACTGTCATGAAAGCAAGATTCATCGAATCTGCTGAGGGCGCCAACGCTTGAACGTCAGGCAATAAAGCGATGAGCGCATCCGCAGCACTGTTGGTTTTCTTAATTGTCCAATACCGATCAACGACAAGCGCAGGAAACGGATCATGATGTTTCAACATCCTTGTAAGGGCTTCATTCACAAACGTCATTGAAGGGTCTGTAAGGTCTGTTTCTTGGTACCCTGCCCGATACCCTGCAGAAAGTAACAGTAAATTCCTTTCACGAAGAGGGATATCAAGCGCCTCTGCAAGTCGAACAATCATCTCAGGTGTTGGATTACTGCGTCCAGTTTCTAGATAACTGACATGCTTTTGAGAAACATCAGCTTCTAAGGCTAAATCCAACTGTGAAAATTTTCTATACTCACGCCACTCTTTCAGTGACGTTGTAAAAGAAGTTGTTGCTTTTAAGGCCATATCATTTCTCCTAGTCAGCTTATTCTAATCAAAAGAATATTCCATTCAATTACCTCTGAGGTTATTGATCCCATACCTACATAGCGCGATAATAGGGCCATGATAACCCACCAATGTGAAAGGATGTAAAATGTCACTCCGAAGTTTAGCCCTTATCTTATTAGTCCCCTTTAGCCTTTTAACCGTTTATGCTGTCATGGAAGTTGGTTATATTGGGGTCTTTGACTATCAGCGTCATAGCCCCGCAGGTTGGCAAGTCTTCTTTGATTTGGTTCTCTCATTGTTGCTGATTTTGATTTGGATGATCCCAAATGCAAGAGAAAATGGTCGCAACCCTTGGCCTTTTGTCATGGTTACTCTCTTTTTAGGGGTGATCGGGCCACTTCTCTATCTTCTTGGAACGAAAGATAAAGATCAGCAACTCTCTTCGTAACTTCCCAATACCACTCCCTACCTTAAGGCCTGTTCATCAGGCCTTTTTTTTGATTAGAGACATTGGAAGAAGATCATCTTCAGATTTTTGTTCTGCAATTGTCGATGATTTGCATCTTCTCTCGCCATGAAAACTATATCCTTTCAGTGTAAAATATTTTAAACTAAGTTTGTGACTTTTGCCTTCCTCAGGAGAGAGATGAATGTTTAAGGAATTGATTAATAGGTATAAAACCCTATACGACCAGAACTCACTTACTGTTCTTGGGCCGCACTATTCTGATCATTCCAAGCGCATTAATATTATCCGTTCTGAAATATTTGCTTACGTGATCGGCATTTTTCTTTTGGGCATGACTTTGTTGGGGGTTATTGAAAACCCTAAGTCGACTTTTATGGATCTCTTTGAAAAGAGTAGCTATACATCCACCTTTACACTCCACTGTCTTGTTTGCTTTGCTACAGCACTAAGTTTATCTTTTTTAAAGAATGACCAGTTAAAATTTTACATAGCAATGAGCTTTGTTGGCGCAAATCTAATTTTAAACAGTTATATTACTTTCTTAGATATTAAATATGGAAGCGGGGTCCTTGCTTTTGCTATTGGTCACTTAACAATTGCCGCAATGATCTCAATTAGAATCCCAATTTTACTATCCCTCTTTACCATCAGTTCCACCACTCTAGTGATTTGCTTATATTACTTTCTTGAGCTGCAAGGCAGTATGGTCGCTGTGGAAATCGTCTCAACCATCATTGTTGCTTCGATGCTCGCCATTACCATGGAATATCAAAGACGGGGCCAATTTGCTGCCCAACAAGCAATTAACGAGCAATTAGAACAAACAAAATCATATCAATCAAAACTTGAATATTCGAATACTCTTTTACTGGAAGCGAATTCCGCTAAATCCCGCTTCATTGCTCACATGAGTCATGAATTAAGAACCCCTTTAAATGCCATTTTAGGCTACTCTGAATTTATGCTAGATCAGACTGGAAATAAGGTTTCTAGCGAGAAACAACAAGAATATCTCGGCATAATCCATTCAAGCGGCAAGCATTTACTAGATGTGATCAATGACATCCTTGACCTTTCTAAAGTCGAAGCTGGTCAAATGAAATTAGAGACAAACTCTGTCAATCTGAATGCCCTTCTTTGCCACTGCAAAAACCTTGTAACAGGAAGTGCAGATACATTACAGAGACAGGTCGACATTATCCAAGAGGATGAAAAGATTATCATTGAAACTGACAAAAGGTTACTGAGTCAAATTCTTATAAATCTACTTACAAATGCACTAAAATTTAGCCCGACGAATAGCCCTGTTTCTATACAGGTTACACGGACAAAGAAGCAAGTGACCTTGACTGTTGCTGACGAGGGCATTGGCATGACAGATGAACAAATTTCTTCTGCCATGAAGGCCTTCACTCAGGTCGAAAATGTCTATACGCGTACAGTCGAAGGAACAGGCCTGGGACTACCAATCGTTGCAGCTTACGCTAAGCTTCTTGATATGAAATTCATCATAGAAAGCAGCCCAAACAAGGGAACAAAGGCATGCTTGAAAGTCGCACTCTAAAGATGCTCTTTTAGGCCTATATAACAAAGCCGCAGAAAAATTTCCGCGGCTCTGTTTCTGTTCAGTTTTGACAAGTCTTAGAATGTTTTCTTCAAATCAATATAGAAGAAACGTCCAATCGGATTGTGCATACTCCCAAAGAAACCGAAATTCTCATCAGCAAGAGGAGGCTGCTTATCGAATAGGTTATTCACCCCTAATCGCAACTGTGTATCTTCCAACGCTCCCTTCTCGAAAGTGTAATGAACATTAGCATTCACTGTTGTCCAATCTTCGACACGCCAGTATACATCTTCACCGTTAACGGAAATGCGTGCACTGGTATCATCAAAGGCCCCAACGTAGCGCGCAAACAAGCCCGCACCATAATTATCCTTCTTCCAGTTCATGCTCAAAGACATGCGCCATTTGGGCCGACCATTTTGCTCCATTAAGTCACCAAATCCTGTAATATTGACAGGACTATTATCGATGAGGCTTTGACTTGTTTCCCCTGCAGACTGCTCAAAGGTCAGCAAGCGGGCCGCATTCAGTTTAATGGTAAAGTTACCCATGTCGTTAGTTTCAATGTCTTGAATAATAGCAAGGTCCAACCCTTCAACTTTTCGACTATCAAGATTGAGATAAGCATCCCGTACTTCTATGATTTCACCCACAGCAGCAAGACTAGTACCTGCGAAAAGGTCTTGCTGATCTGCATCAGGGGCTCTTCTGATAACATTCGGATTTGAGCCGCCCGATTGACGCAAAACAAGATCTAGAGCAATTTGGTTTTGATCTCCAAGGATACCAATCAAATTATTCTGCTTCAGACTCCAATAATCAGCTGTAATGGTAAGACCAGGAAAGACTTCTGGCTGAATAACTATCCCAGCTCCAAATTGAGTGGAATTTTCATTCTCAAGGCTTCTCGCACCAGAGCGAACACTTTCGATACCATCGCCAGAACAATCGCCAAAATCGCTGATAATTCCTTTTTCAATTTGAGCCTGACACTGGACATAATCATCGCGTGTATTCTGGCGTCGAATGCCTGTATCAAAGAGCTGTACTAAGTTCGGCGCTCTAAATCCTTTCGACCATGATCCTCGGAAAAGTAGACCATCTGTGGGAACCCAAGAAAGTGCGATTTTTGGTTTCGCAGTCGTACCTGAGTAATCAAAGTCTTCATATCGGCCCGCAATCTGTAGATCTAAACTTTGCATCAGGGGCACATCCATTTCAGGACTAACCAGAGGCACGGCAAATTCAACGAAAGCCGATTTTACCCAACGACTCCCTGATGTATCAGGCGTAGGGCTTGACCCCACAACATCACTTTCTGTTTTGAAATCTCCCGTTACAGCATCAGTGAAAGTAATCGTTCCATCAAGACGTTCGTCGCGATCATCTTCAAATGATTCTCTCCGTGCTTCAACGCCTAAAGCCACACCCACATCACCAGCTGGGAGTGAATAGATCGCAGGATTAGATACTTTAAAATCAGCAAGGAATAGTGATGTCGAATTATTACGTCTTACATCGATGGCAATCGCATCAAGACTAGCCTGAGAATTCCCACCTGTCGGGCCCAAGAATGGATTAAAGGCATCAGACGTTGTTTTCGAAATCTCCTGCTGAAGTAACGTAGATGAAATTCTATTTTTTGTTAAATCCCTAGATTTTGCCTCAGAATACACAACTGCTGTGTCCCAATCCCAGTCCTTCCACTGGCCGCGCAAACCACTTAACAAGCGATAACTCTCACCGCGAACAGTCCCTAGACGCGGCCCTAAATCTGTTGGGCGATATCCATAAACTGTCATCTCCAACCCTTCTTCAGGTACATCAGTTAAGCCAGGAAGACGGTTTGGGTTTGGTGTCCCATCTGCAAGTGTAGTGGGGCCAAAAGGATTCCAGTAAGCATCCGCCGGCAAGCGATACCGCGATGCACTTAATGTCAAACCATATGTTTGAGGACGCTGGGTTTTAGATTTATAAAAGCCAAGCTCAGCATAATATTCAACACCATTCTCAAATTCATGTGTGAGCATTGCAAAGGAGTTCAAACGGTCTAGGTCTGGATTAAGATATCGCTCTGCATCAAAATCAAACCGCAGGCTTTCATCAACAGATCCACCATTATCAATACACAAACCATTCCCTAAATCATGAATACAGCCTGACAAGCTAGACGGTTGAATGTGGAAATCATCATCCCCTAAACTATCAATGCGCGTCTCAAGTCTGAAGCGGCCCCATGGCGAAGAACTAGACGTATTCCTAAACTCACTATCTCCCTCAAACGCTGTTCCCTCTACCAAGGGGCGCCTGTCGGAAGATGCTGAATACGGGCGCTCTGATGCAGGAACGCCGCTGCGGGTCTGATAAGAACCGAATAAAGCCAAATGTGTCGCGCCTTCATTAAAGTTAAAGCCCGCCTGGAAACTAGCCGTTAGCTCATCACGACTTGTGCCATCCGAAGCGCCGTACCTTACTTGAGCAGTTATGCCTTCAAAGTCGTGACGCAAGACTGTATTCACAACACCGCCGACCGCATCAGCACCGTAGATCGCGCCTGCACCGTCTCGTAAGACTTCAACACGTCCAACGCCTAAAGTTGGAATGGTATTTGAATTGACAGTTACCACAGGAACTAAATTCTCGGTCTGAAAGCCTGGATGAAGAACCATACGACGGCCATTCAATAGCCCAAGCGTATTGCCTGTGCCAAGGCCTCTTAAATTAATGGAGTTAACATCTCCTCGAGCCGCATTGACACCAGCCCCAACATTATTGTCGTTAAATGCGACAAAACCGGCTTGCGGGATAGCTCTAAACAATTCATCTCCGGATGCAGCCCCTGTGTTGTCAATGTCATCACTGGACATTACTGACACAGGCAAGGTTCCTGAAACTCTTGCACCTTTGATTTGTGACCCCACAACTACAATTTCTTCTAGCTCTTCATTACTCTCATCATCTTGAGCATGAGCTGAAACACTAAGTAAAGCTGCGACAGAAATCCCTGCCAGTAGCGCCTTACGGTATAATTTTTTCTGATCTTCCCCTGAAACATGGCAATCCATGATGGTACTCCCTATCTATGTTCTCCGTTGCTGAGCCTCTTTTTTAGACAAAAAGAATGCTCTATTAACGAGTACGCAGACGAAGGAGGATCCCTCAAAAAAATATTTTAATTCAGCCGATAAAATTCCCTAAGGGGTTTCCCTGCATTCACTGGCATGACTTTTCCATCTTCGATGGCCAAAAGGCCGTTGATCAACAGATAGTCAACCCCTACTGATAAACGAGTATTATTTGAGAATGTGGCTTGAGGGCGATATGTCTCAGGGTTAAACACGAGAATATCTGCATAGGCTCCTACAGCCAACTCACCGCGCCCTTTAAGACCAAAAATTTTAGCAGTTTTATAGCTAGAATTTCGTATAAATTGACCAAGAGTTATCGTCTTTCCTAGGACATATCTCTCATATTTCCTTGGAAAACTTGCAAACTTCCTAGGGTGGCCTCTGCCCCCATCCGAAGAAGTCACAACCCACTCTTTTTGCATAAAGTTCTGAATATCTTCTTCAGTCATATTAAAAGAAGCGATGGAAGCATCTCCTTCAAGAATGATTGAAACCGCGGCGTCTACGGGTGTCATTCCAATTGTAGAGGCATAATCACCCAGATATTGTCCGATCCATTTGTCAGCACCGCCTGTGAGGAGGATCGATTGTTTACCCCCTCTTCTTCTAAGGTTTTCCGCCATTTCTAATTTAATTCTTGCTAAAAGTTTGTCATTCTTTAGCCGCGCATCGCGTTTCACCTGGCCACCAGCCAAACTCCATCTTGGTAAGAGCGCATTGCTCACTCGTGTGCCCGATGCTGACCATGGATATTGATCCGCAGAAACAATCACACCTTGCGATTGAGCCTGCTCAATCATCTCAATGACGTTAACACTTTGACCCCAGACATCTACACCAAGAGCTTTGATATGAGCAATGTGGACTGGAATGTTGGCTTTTCTACCAATCTCTAAGGTCTCCTCAACCGATTGAAGCAGGCCAATAGAATAATTACTCTCATCTCTTAAATGCACATCGTATATTCGGCCATGCGAAGCTGCAATTTTAGCAATCTCGATCACTTCCTTTGTTTCAGAAAAACTACCTGGTGCATAAAAAAGCCCCGCAGATAAGCCGACTGCCCCCTCGTAAAAGGCTTTTTCTGCGATCGACTTCATTTGCGCTATATCAACATCTGTTGGGGCTCGATCTTCCATGCCTAAAACTGTTCTTCTAAGAGCTCCATGCCCAAGGAAAAGGGCCATATTTGTGCCCAATCCTTGCCGCTCCATTTGGTCAAGAATTACACCTGTTTGAACCGGACCACCCCCATCATTACCTGCAAATAATGTCGTCACACCTTGGGTCATGAAACTGATGTTTCTATGCGCAACTTCACCCCGATAGCCTTGTAGCGCATGAGTATGTGGATCGATGAAGCCAGGAGCAACAATCAATCCAGATGCATCGATCACCTTTTTTGCTTTCAGATTTTGGTTTCGCCCGAGATAAACGATTTTATCGCCTCTGATTCCAATGGATAAATTTTGGGCAACAGTACTCGCCCCCGTATAGACGCTCCCTCCTTTAAGAAGGACATCAAAACCATCATTATCCTGAAGAAAGGGGACAGAGACTATACTTAAGATGAACAAACCAATGATTGATGTTTTCAGCATTAGGAAGGAAGCTCCTCTAACATCAACCGCATCATCTCTTCAGCATAGATAATTGCAGCTTCTTTAAGCGCTTGCCGGTCTGTGTTGTCACCAACCTCATACGTAATTGCTGCGACACCGTACTTGCGGTAAATATAATTCTTTGACGTATTGTAAGCAGCTTGATTTGGCGTGTAATTCGCTAAGGGACGCTCTGCGCGCTCGGCTTTATAATTTTTGAACCGAACACTGGTAGAATTGTGCCATTTTCTAGCAAAGTCCCTCGGATAGGTCTCTTCTTCATTGCTTTGAGTATAGAGGACATTTCGACCCGTCGAATGAAAATCTAGAAACATAGCCAATCTATCTTTAGGCTTCGAATTATTGACTTGAAATCTTTCTAATTCGTTCTTGATAGCTTGTGTTTCTGCGTGTTTGAAAGGCCCCCAATCACGATTTAAGTCTTGCCCTCGGGTATTATGGCGCCAATGGCCTAGAGCAACCCCATCGGGATTCATGACGGGAACAACCACAATACCAAAATTCTCTCGGAAACGGGTCGCGAGCGGCGTCTCTGCCATAAGTGTTTCTACAAAAGGCATGAGAGCAAGAGCACCTGTCACTTCAGGGGGATGTTGGCGACCTACAATGACCAAATATGAATGGTTTCCATTTCTGCTTTGGCTCTCTATTTTGTAGATAGGCCTCTTCTGTTCTGAATGACCAATCAGTGATTTTTTGAAGGATGATTTTTCTGCCATTTCATCAATCCAAGCCGTATGCACATGATTTGTAATCATCTCTTGGGCGGCGACATAATATGGCTGTGCCATTTCTGGCAGCGTGAGCCTGACAGTTGCAGGATCAATTTTTTCAATTTTATCAGCTGGCAGTGGAGCCCACTCCCGTCCATCCGTGCTGACTTTAGGCCAATACCGATGTTTTCCATTCTCATAGGATAACAAAACAGATATGGAGGCATTTGATTTAGGAACAACTTTAAAAGCATACCAAGGGCTAGGATTGATAGGCGGTGAATCCTCCGGTGTAATTTTCAAATGGATCTGACCATTCTCCGCAATCTTGCACCCATTAAGCCTGGCTGATTCAAAATCACTTTTTATGGCAACGTCTGTTGTTTCACAGGCTGCCTGTGCCTGCACTGGCCCACTTGCAACTGCAAGGCAAACGGCTAAGAAAATTGATATATAATTATTCATAGGTCCCTCTTGTGTCTTTGTCCCTTATTTATAATACGCCTTAAATAAAGCATCCCTCAAAAAAACTTCTTCAGAGAAACATATAATTCTCGTCCTCGAATGCTATGAGTTCCTGCGTTATAGCCAGCAGAATTGTCAAAAAGAGGCGGTGCTTTATCGAAAATATTTTTCATACCAAGTCGAACACGCACCTCTTTCTCTTGCCATTCATAGTCAACTAGTCCGTTTACAGTGAACCATGGATCGACCTGAAAATACAAGGGGCTTCCCTGATCTGTCTGTACCTGAATATCTCTGTCTTCGACGCTGCCAACAAAGCGCATGTTTAAAGACGCACTCCATTTCTCTTTGCGCCATAACATGGAAGCATTAAACCTTAACCTTGGTCGACTTTCAATCCTCAGCAAATCACCGTATGAGTCATCCCCTAAATTATCCAAGGCAATCTGATCACCAGTCAATGGGACCAATTCAGGAAAAGGGTCCTGTATAAATTTATCAAGATAGGCAGCATTAAATTTTACAATGAGCTTTCCCCAGTCTTGTTCGGGGAATTGATAGACAAGATTCATATCAACGCCTGATACTTGGCGTGTTTGCAAGTTTAAAAATGTCTCATTTACATAAATAATTTCCCCAAAAGGGTCGATGCCAGATTCAGAAAAGGCAAGTCTATCTGACTCTGTCACATCAGCACGAATTACAGCTGAATTAAAAGAATTTGATGTTCGCCGTAAATATTCATCCAAAGCGATCTGATCATTTCTTGTAAGGGTTCCTACAGAACCCTTTTGCCGAATTTGCCAATAGTCAATCGTGAGTGTTAGCCCCTCGAGTAGCTGAGGTGTGAGAACAACCCCTATGGAAATATTTGTATTTGTCTCCGGCCTAAGAGATGAATTGCCAGATATCAAAGAAGTAATTGCTCGATTGTCACAGTCTCCAACAGCCGAACATCGCGCATAATCAACTTGAAAATTGGTAAACCGAGAAAACTCAGGCTGGTTAACTTGCACAAGATTAGGCGCCCTAAACCCTTGCGACCATGCCGATCTCACGGTCATCCATTCATTGAGCACCCAAGTTGCTGAAAGGCGGGGCTTCAAAACAGAGTGATTGATATCACTGTAATGTTCATAGCGCGAGGCAATTTGCAAATCAAAGGCTTGAACTTTCTGTTGGGATCGAAAGAGCGGCAACAGGAGTTCACCGTATAGTGAATATACCTTACGTGAGGCTTCCATGTCTGGTGTATGGCTTACCCCCATAATATCGCTATTAAAAAATTCTCCCGTAACTGGATTTGTAAAAGTTATTGACCCATCAAGCCGTTGATCACGGTTATCGAAAATTGTTTCTTCTCGCCACTCAAGGCCTAAAGCCACCGCGGCTGACCCCCCTCCTGGAAACTCGTATAGGGATGGGGTTGAAAAGCGAAAATCCCAGGTCTTCAATGTATTTTCGCTTTCTCTAACCACTTCAACCCCGAAAGCTTGTGATTGTATTGTTTGGTCCAAAGTTGGGCCTGCAAAAAAATTAAATCCTTTTTCACCGCCTTCCATAACCGATCGATACAATTGAGAGCGACTGATGAGAAGACCCTTATCTATGGCATAAGCCTTAGAATAAGCGAAGGCCGTTTCCCAATCCCAGCTTTTATATTTCCCTGCAAAGCCTCCTAGGTAGCGACTTTGAGTCTGATCTACATCGATCCAGCGCGGCCCTAGATTTAAGAAGCGATAATGTTTAATTTGAAGGTCAAGGCCCTCTTCAGGAATATCAAACCCAGTCAGTCTATAAGGGTTTTCTTCCCCACTGGCTGACAACAATGGCCCGAAAGGATTAAACGTATAAGAAGCTGGTACAGTAAAATTATTAGAAGTGGATAATACAGGAGGGCCAAAAAATTTATAGGCCTTCGATTTGTAATAAACAATATCGCCAAAAAAGGACAGGTCATCCGATATCTTGTGGTCATATCTGACCATAAAATTCAGGCGTTTTATATCAGGAATAAGACGTCGGAATTGATTCATATTATATTGTAAAGGGTTTATGACTTTCCCTGCCCCCAGATCGAGAGCATTACCGGTCTCAAGGTCTGTTGCTCCAGATCTTCCGTCATCTAATTCAAGTGAGGGCGAAAAAGCGTAACCTGTTTGTGACGGGAAGGCAAAAACCCCTGCAGGTTGTAGATGAAATCGACCACTCGAGGACAAGAGTTGAAGGCCATCATCACTTAATACAGCCTGTCCTTGAATTCGATCACTGCTGTTATCAGGATGACCAGCAATAAATTCTCCATAAGGACCGAAAGAACTATTATTTCTTAGACGTGGATGATTATAGAACGGATCGTTGGGGTCCAATAAAAATCGTTTATCTGCATCCGCGGATTGAGGACGCTCCGAAGCATCCAAGCCTAGGCCTTTGAAATAACTGGCTACTAGCGTAACTTTTCCTCGCGCCTCAAATAGACGTTGGCTCCCGCGCAAAGCTAATAAATCTTCCTTCATGCGGGACTTAAAAACATCTGCACGTCTTACTTCAAATGAAAAACCATCATGGTCCTGGTCAAGAACAGCATTAATAACCCCTGCTACTGCATCCGAACCATAAAGAGCTGCAGCACCATCTCTCAATATTTCTATATGATTAATCCCTGAAACTGGAATGGCATTCATATTAACGAATTGAATGGGCACGCCTCCAAACACTTGGGTCTGGGGATGGGAAACCATCCTACGCCCATTGAGCAAAACAAGGGTGGAGTCTGCGCCGAGCGTTCTAAGATTTATTGAAGCGATATCCCCTCTCGTATCATTTGAGAGTTCTGCTGTACTATTGAACCCACTTAAGCCTGCCTGAGGAATATTGCCTAGTAACTCTTCAAAAGAGGAGGCGCCTGTTGCCTCAATTTCATTCACAGAAACTAACGTAACAGGCAGGGCACCAGCAATTTTGGCCCCCTTGATCTGAGAGCCGACAACTTCTATTTCTTCAATGACATTTTCCGAGAATATCTCTGACGCAAATACAGGCCGTATTTTTATCTTTTTCATCGGCTTTTCTCGCCTAGCCGGTGGTGGCCGTATAACAACAAAAACGCCGCGAGATACTTTTTGAAGCCTGAGAGACGCGCCTTTTAGTAGATAGCCAGCAGCAGATGTCAATGTCATCCTGCCTGAAAGCGGGCGACTTTGACGTGCCCTGACCAAAGCAGGATCAAACATGATTTGAACATCAAATTGTTCTGCCAAACTCAACAAAGCTTGTTCTGTAGGCTGTTCCATCAGCTTAACGTGCCTGATGTCTTCTGCACTCACTTTCTGAGCCGCCCCAAAAAGAGCAGTACCGATCAAGAAACAAGCGCTCATTACAAAGTGAAAGAGCGCTCTGCTAATGTTAGGTTTCAAAGAAGGATAGGAGCTGGCCTCAATCATAAGACCTATGACTCTGTTTTCTTTTCAATGAGAATACGGTTGCCCACACGACGAATTTTGACAGGCAGCATCACTTCAAGCCCACTCATTATCCCTTGAATATCTTCATAATGGAAAACACCTGATATCTTCAAATCAGCAAGACGAGGATCTGAGATAATAATTTCCATTGGCGTATACCGCGACATTTCCATTACAAATTCTGAGAGAGGCTGGTCAGAAAACTTAACTATTCCTTGCCTCCATTCATGAAACTTTTCTGCATCTGTACTCATGATGTCACTAAGAAGCTCTGCCTTTTTGTGGAAAACTCCGACGGAACCTGCTTCTAATTTTATAAGGGTCATTTTTTCGAGATCGTTCGTCTCTGATGATGACACCATCTGTTGAGCTTTTTCTTTAAGAAGATCTGTCTCAATAATTTCATGAACAGCCACCAAACCTTCCACAACAGCAACGGTTAATTGACTTGCTTTCTGTCGAACATTGAACTGCGTGCCAAGAACTGTGACCATTTGATTGCCCGCGCTCACAACGAAAGGGTTGGCAGGGTCACGGGCGACATCAAAGTAAGCTTCGCCTTTATCCAGTATTACCCGACGGAGGCCATCGCTATAATCCACATATAATTTGGTATCCGTATTAAGTGTGATCACACTGCCGTCAAGCAAAGTTATATCCTGCGTTTCTCCTTTATGAGTGGTGTAAATCTCTACAGTTTTAACAGGAGCGGTCTCATTCATGACAGGCCGCATCATAAAGGAGGTTAAGACGATCAGTAAAACAGCTGCAACTGCCCCTATTTTAGTCAACTGAACGAAACCTACCGAGTCTTGTTTCTTTTTTGTTGGGGCCGCATCCACTGCAAGATCCCATAAAGCAAGTGCTCGCTCATACTCAGCCATATGTTGATCACTATGGCCAAGCCAAAGGTCTAGATTTGTTTCATCTTCTTGGGAGGCATTTCCAGAATAAACAACAGCAACCCAGTCAGCGGCCTCTTTTTTTATTGTATCTTTACTCATTATACTCATGAGCCTAACTCCTGCCTTAATGCATAAAGCACACGGCTTATATATTTCTCAACACTACTCACGGATATTGATAATTCATCCGCGATTTCTCTATAACTCTTGTCTTCAAAGCGGCTCATTTCGAAAGCCTTCCGACAATTACTTTTTTGTTTCTTCAACACTTTTTCAACAGCAAATATATTTTGACGCCCTTCTAAAACAGTTTCAGGTGTTATGGGCTGAAGAGGTAAAACACTCTCTTCAATATTCTGATGTTTTCCTTCTTGCCTCACTTGTGCGCGTCGATATTTATCTTTGATTAAATTACTCGCAATCGCAAAAAGATAACTTCTAACAGTGTCAGGGCTCTTCCCTAATCTGTCGGTTAAATCTTCCATGGCGGCAAGACGTACATGCAAATCTTGTAATAAATCATCTGCATCACTGACTGTCAGCTGCCGCATTCTCAAAAACCTCTTAATCGCTTCACTATGTTCTTTAAAGATCACAGCAAGCATATCATGACGTTCTTGTTCCTTTTTCTTCGGAAAAAAAAGTATCGTTGCTTTCACAGACTGTCCTTCACCCTAGTGCAGAATTTATATCACATACCTAGAGTACGTGTAAAATCCGCCGTCCCTCAAAAAATAAAAATATTTTCATATATTCTTCTTTGACTTACTGGATCAAAATTATCTAGGCACACAGTTTATTGACTTTTTAAAGCCCTTAACCTTCTCAGAATTTCTTTCTCTTCAAAATTTCGGCCCCAAAGCAAAGGGTAATTCACCCGTCCTCGGATTGGGAAATTATTTTTCCATGACATGCCATCAGCCAGCCCCCAAAATGAGACGCGTTCAATACTTTCTTTATGGTTCAAGAGGACTTTAAATAAAGCCTCGCCTCGATCAGCTTGTTCATCTGAAACTGCAGGTGGCAAGCCTTCTCTATAAGGATCTTTCCAAGGGGCATAATTCAAGCGAGTTGAAATCTCTGCACTGCGGTATGGGTTTGGTAACACATCGATATCAATCTCAGAAATATGTATTTTCACGCCTTCATTGGCGAAGGCTTTTATACTCTTCTCAAATTCATTCAAGTCAGGATAGTCAAGTCCAATATGGCCTTGCATACCAACGCCATGAATTGGGATACCTTGAGCCTTCAACGACCGGATCAAGGCAACGACTGCTCTTCTTTTCGCAGGAATATGCATATTATAATCATTGTAAAGCAACTGCGCCGATGGATCAGCCTCATGAGCTGTGCGGAAAGCCTCTGCAATAAAATCAGCACCAATTTGCTGATACCAAGCACTCTTTCTAAAAGTGCCATTATCTTCAATGGCTTCATTCACCACATCCCACGCATAAAGGCGGCCTTTGCAGTGTCCTGCAAGGGTTTGAATATGTCCCTTCATTCGATCCAATAGTTGTTGCCGGCCAATTGGTTTTCCCTGCTCCGTTTCAAAAACCCAGGAAGGTGTCTGCGAATGCCAAACAAGGACATGTCCAATTGCCTGATGGCCGTGACGATCACAAAAATCCATAAACCGATTTACAGGATCGAAATGCCAGACTTCAGGGGCTGGATGAACCAACTGCCATTTCATATCATTTTCCATTGTGAGCGCGTTAAATTCACGCTCAAGCAACTCTAACTCAGGTCCGGATGACTTTTCTAATTGCTTGCCTGTGATAATATTTCCAAACAAAAAGTCATCCTTATACAGGGCTTTTAAAGAATGAAAATCCTCAAATTCAAACCCTTTCCTGAGCGCAGAGGATGCTGCTAATAAAGATAGTCCCGCTAAAAAATTTCGCCTATTCAAAGCCATTCCATTTTCCTCATAGTGTCTTAAGGCTAAAATAAGCAGTTTATAGCTTTAAGTAAAATAAAACCCTTTCCTACCAGTACCCCTCTGGAAATATGCAAAATAGTTTTCCCTTCAGAGAAGAGAAAATAGGTCTTGCATCCCCTCTGAATTTATTCTCTTATTTATCGAGATGTCGACAGATAGCACTCAAAAGGTGGTGACCACCACGGATAAAAGGGAAGACTTTAGATATGAGAATCTCGAAGATCATATATCCTCTCCTCTTAATAGTCTCGATATTATTGATAATCTGGCAACGGTTCGGCATGAACCAAACCATGACTATATTGCCTGATAAAGGTAACTTAGCTATAGCCTATAATGATTCAATCAACGGCGGCGCCTCCATCGGTATATTATCCTTTGCAGAAGGCAAACTCACTCTAGACTGTCAAACAATACGCGTGGGAGACATTTTCCCTTTTTGCAGCCTTAGGCAGCCACTCACTCCTGACTTAAAATCGATCGATATATCAGCCTACGATAGTTTAGAACTCTCGTTAGAGCTTAAGTCAGAAAGCCGGGACACAGTGCTTATCTATCTGATGGGAGACGAAGGGAACAATGCGCAAGGGCAGCCCATAATTAAAGCAATGCTAAGGACCGTAGATCCCGGAACCGGCATCAATCACCACTCCTTACCTTTAAATAGATTTCTTGTACCGTCCTGGTGGATGTTTTCATTTCCAAATCGAGACAGCACAACGACTTTGGATAAAATTACAGATATTCAAATTTCAACAGGAGATGCAGTACATGAACGGCAAGAAACCATTATTGTGCACGGCATGGAACTCCGAGGGAAATGGATTAGTTTAACAGAACTATTGATGCTACTTAGCCTTATCTGGACAGCTTTAGCCGTCAAAGCGATCCGTGATACGAATGCCTTAAAAAATCAATTTTTGGCAAATATGAGCCACGAAATTAGAACCCCTATGAATGCGATAGTCCTTGCGTTAAAGCTAGCGCGTTCTGGAAAAGATGTTAAGGAAATCAAAAAGCTATTAGATTCTGCGATCACATCATCAAACTTAATGCTTGGAATCATTAACGACATTCTTGATTTGTCAAAGTTAGAAAGCGGCAAACTAACGATCCGCAAAGAAAAATGGTCCCCCTATGCTCTTATAACAAACACCTCGGACCTCATGGCCAAGACAGCGGCGGAAAAAGGCTTAGAATTTAAAGTTGAAAACCAGCTCCCCCCCGAGTGTTACTATTGGGGTGACGAGATCCGGGTCGGCCAAGTCATCAATAATTTAGTCGGAAACGCTCTGAAATTCACATCAAAAGGATATGTTATCATCAGAGCATCCATCAAAGACACTCAGGGGTCCTATTCTCTTGATGTTGAAATCGAAGATACAGGGCCCGGCATCACACCAGAAGATCAACACACCTTGTTCGATAGATTTGTTCAAGTAGAACATAGCGTAAAATCAATAGAGGGGTCAGGACTAGGCCTGGCTATAACAAAAGAGCTCGTTAACTTGATGGGCGGTGATCTTACTGTTGAAAGTGACGGGGCGACAGGCAGTCTCTTTAAATTTATGATCCCAATAAAAGAGGCAAAGGCTTCTCCAAAAGAGCCTAAAGTTTCCAGGGAGGATCAGTTTGATCACTCCCTAAGCATCTTAGTCGCAGAAGATATTCCTTTAATGCAACAACTATTGTCGAAGCTATTAGAAAAATTAGGTCATTCAGTCCATATAGCCAGCAATGGTCAAGAAGCTGTAGAGATGGCATCCTCAGCCCAATACCGCTTTGATGTGATCCTTATGGATAATCAAATGCCTTTCCTCAGCGGGATTGAGGCCACCAAGATCATCCGCAAGGCAGGCATTAGAACACCAATTATTGCTCTCACTGCAGATGCTATGGAAACCCAACAAGATGCCTTTATCAAAGCTAAAATGGATGGTTTTATAGCCAAGCCTGTTGAAGAAGAGCGCTTAATTAAAGAAATTAGCCGCGTCATAAGATCTAAATCAGTCTAATCCTGAAATAGCTTGATCAAGGAATAGCCCCCATAACCATATTTTTAGTCAGATATTTCTGAAGCTTTTTTGAACCTACTTCTTCATATCGTCCTTTAAGATGATGGGCTAGAACTTTTTCAATCAAATAAAAATAGGCCTCCCGCGCAGTTTTCTTTTTAAAATTATGCCTTTCTTTCTTGTCTGTCAGCATACCAATCGTCGTGCCATTTGCTTCTACTCTAAGGGCATAATCTCTGACATCAAGAATATTAACTCGACGATCTTTTTCACCCGCGACGATATAGAGCGGCCTTTTGACCTTGAAAAAGTTTTTATCCGGCGATTGATCATATAAACGCTGAACATCTGCTTCAACGTCAATATTCACAGCCAGCTCGGCCATAATATCTTTGCGCAACACTCCTATGCTAGTTTTTTCTTGGTTTTTCACAAGAAATTTGACGGCTTTAGAAAGGGAAGGTGGCGGTGCTCCTGCGATCCCAACCTGAAACATTTCAGGTTGAAAAGCCAAGGCAGCCATAGTTGAAAACCCCCCAAATGAATGGCCGAATATTGCTAACTTTTTATCATCACCGATCCCTCGGCCTAGAAGATAGGATACACCGTCAATAATATCATCTTGCACACGACCATCACCAAAGTCTTTCTGTGCAGACATGATATAAGCCTTCCCGAAACCAGTAGAGGCTCTAAAATTAGGTTCAAAAACGATATAACCTCTATTTGCCAGTAACTGAGGTACTCCAGCAAACCCTCCATACACTCTATTCCACGGCCCGCCATGCGGGAAAACCACCATCGGGGCTTTCGCGATTTCCACGCCCCTTGGAAGCGTCAGATAGCCTTGCACCTTAAAGCCGTCACTGGCGGGATACCAAAAAGCAATCCGAAGGGCCAAATCTTCATCCTTAATTGGGTCTGACTTCACTGGGTTTTCTGCAATAAACTCCTTTAAAGGCTCCCATAACTTCCGTGTCTTCCTGTCATAGAGGAAAATCTTAGGTTGCGCGCTTTCAGGAGGGCTATTGATGATCAACCAATGTGAGTCTGATGTCGGCTTGAAATAAAGAACCTTAGAGTTAAGGCTTTGTTTAATAAAAGAAACATCTTGTTCTATCTCTGTATCGACAGCATAGGTATTCCGGTAATCAGTATCATATCCTACTAACAAAGGCTTGCCTGTTCGCCTAGAAAAAAAGGCTTCATCAATGTCAAATCTATTTTCTGGATCCCAGTGGATTCGCGATATAGCTTTTGTGTGCATATCCAGCTTTAACAAACCTTGTTTATCATGCTGATCTCGTCCAAAGTAATAGAGCTGATCTGTCTCTTTGCTATAGTGCGCAATCACACAGTTTTCGCCGTAAACACAAGTCACTAAAGCTTCATCGACATTGCCCTCACGGTGAGTGATCGTTTGCGTCAACCCCTCTGTCTTGATTAAAAACTTCATCGGTCCAAGCGGTTCAGTTACAAAATTATTTAGCTTATTTTCCCCGCGATATAAGAGCTCTTTTTGCCCTTTCATATCAACTCTATAGAGTGAAAAGTCATCCTCTTTTTCATTATAGAGTGAGACAAAGATATGATGAGGACTTGAGGGATCAACGCCGTGAAAAACATCGCCGACAGCAGGATCCAGCTTCAGCAAAAACTCAGGGAAAGAGGCTTGGGTAATTTTAGCAGCGGCAACCCCTCGATCTGTTGACATGATGATATAATCTCCATCACTGGACCAATATATATTGTTCATGATTTCAGAAGTGAACAAATGGCTATTCAGGCCGCTTTCGACATGGTGGACCCATAGAGAAGAATGCTTTCCTTTGGGCGTCACAAAGGCAAGTCTGTCCCCCTTCGGAGAGAGGCGAAGAGCAGTGATATCACGGCGGTCGATAAACTGATCCCGCTTCAAGAGGCGCGCTTGAGGTCTCTTCTCACTCTCTAAAACAGCTTTTGTTAATTGATCTGCTTTAACAATTTTAGGTAAAGCTAGGCTCATCAGGCACGCTAAAAGTAGCCCTGCCCTTAAGGTCATGTATCTTGTATGCATTGTAAAGTCTCGCTATTTTATTATTTTTATGCACAGAGGGAGGAAGGGGCTAATTCGCCCGCATCCTATTCATTAACAAATAGCTTGCACAAGCCGCCAGACTGAATGTTGCCCCCATAACAGTCCATATCACCGTTAGGGCCATGCTCAATTTTTGACGTCTGGCTAGCATAAACAATGCTATCATCGAGAAAAGCTGCAAGAATAAGCTTGTCCATTGTACCGAAGGCCAATACTCGCGATTTAATATCTCGCTCACGGATAAATTATCTTTTTCAGAAGGCTCAAGGATACGATAGATACTTTTATATAGAATATAAGCACCTGGTGAGGCGACATATTCAATATCTAATATAACTGCTGGGTGCCGGATCTCAGGATAATCCGTCTTTGCGATCATCTCTACTGCCTTACCAAGCCGGGCATAGTTGATAGAGACTGCAGACTTGAGATAGCCATTATAATCACGACTGAAATATAAAACCAAATAGCCGTCAACCATCCGTCTTGTTTCCATATTCCTGATTTTATTGAGAGCGATTGGGTGTGGAATTGTATAGTTTGGGTTCGCCTCTATCATTTCGCCAACAAAGTCTTCTTTATCAAAGAGATATGTATTCTGCTCAGAGACAAGAGCAACAAAATGGTCTCTTATCTGTGGGGGATTAGCGAAATACTCACCGGGCTTGGTTTGATATTTTACGATCATTTCTTTGTCTTCATAATTCACTTGAAAGACAGTTGTCTTTGTAGCGAGAAATTTATCGGCAACCATAAAGGGAACACTCTCAAATCGATCATCGGCAGTGGGCTGTCTGGTTTCTATAAAGCCATTTTTTCCAATCCATCCTTTTGCTCTACGTGACAAACTATCCACACCTTTGAGCATCATATCATCATGAGAGAAAATCCAGTGTGTTCTGTTAGCACTGTCAAACAATCCATATGCAGTATCCCGGGTATAGAGCTGGCCAACAGAGGGGTAGGTCCAATATCCACTAGAGATGTAATCAGCATCTGCAAGCTCTGCCTGGCGAGAGATACTCTCTTTATTTTTGATGCTGTCATGGTCTTTTAGAATATATCCCACAACTTTTGGGTCATCGATATGCCATAAATAGCTGAGTGAATTTACAACTGGATTGTTATCAGGATGATCCCCAATTATAAATCGCGGAATATGGTAATAGACTGTCGATCCAATAATTATAACAAAAAGTAATGTTACTTGCATCGGGATGCCCATGAGCACAACAAAAAGAGGCCGGGTGACATGCGTTGAGAGGTCTGGTTTAAAACACTGAAGATTCAAATAGTAAAGCAGAGCCAGAACACCAGCCATGAGAGAGAATAGAACCAATAAGGAATCTGGCTTTGGAAAAATCCAAATGACTAGGAAATAGACAAGACCAATAGCCCCTTTTGAAGCACTTAAAACTGTCAAGGTTCCAATAAAATAGGCGGTTATTGATAGCCCAGCCATATAAAGCGCATACAGATAGTGCCTCATGTCCACCACTGTTTCAGTGAATAAATCCATCACAGTAACGGTTAAGAACCACCCAAGGGGAATTGCAATGATTAGATTGACAAGGGCCGCTGATGCCAAGGCTTGATAGATTGAATTTAACTTCAAAGGCCGTTGGATCAGATATGTCCAATTATTTTTACGTCGATTAAGCACCATCTGTACAATACCAAAGCCAAGACCAATCGCGACGCAAACAAAAGTAATTAAAGCGGTTTGCTCTCCAGATGGCTGTAGCAAGGGTTTGAGGCGGGTCAGAAAGCTCCAAAAGGCAATTTGTAAAATTAGGAATAGGATTGCCCACTTTCGATATCTAATAAATTCAGCTTTAAACAGTTCAAACATTTTTATCTCCTATAGTGCGCTGTCAGGCTTATTATGGTTTGCTGTTAGGAAAGCGTTCACGGCACGCTCGAGATTTATAGGCATACGACTCACATCAGCCGCGCCTAATTCAGAAAGAATTTGTCCAAATTCGTCTCCCTGATCAGCAGTCATGACATGAAGTTGGCCGTCAATTGCTTTATGCGAAAGATACCCTGGTAGGGTTTTAATCTGATTTGTAACGTCTATGTGATTAAAGACCCAATATTGAACGCGTTCTACAAAAGCGTCCGGCGAGGAGTTATTTTTCAACTCCCCTTTTTCTAGAATGATCAATTGTTCCGCCAAACGTTCAATTTCTTCCATCTGGTGGGAACAATAAATAATGGTGGTCTTATCATGGGTTTCGGTAAACATGACAGCCTCTAGAAAGGACTGACGAGCAACCACATCCAGACCAAGAGTAGGCTCGTCCAGAATTAAAACTTCTGGTCGCTGTGCCAGCGCCATTGATAGATTAAGTCCGGCACGCTCCCCTCTGGACAATCCAGAAACTTTCTGTGATGGATCCACATCAAAATAAGAAATCACTTGATTGAAAATTTCTTCATTCCATTCAGGATACAAGCTTTTCTGCATAGCAATCACAGACTTTGCTCGCATCCAGAGAGGCAGTGTATGTTCTTCGTTCACATACCCAACACGGCCCCGCACCTCTGGGCTAAGCGAAAGGCTACTCTCTCCTAGAAGAGTAGAACGACCCGCAGAGGGAGTCTCAACACCCAGCAACGTTCTAAATAAAGTCGATTTTCCTGCACCATTACTGCCCACAATGGCATGAATTCCACCGTATGGTATCTCAAGTGTTAAGTCTTTTAAGGCTGACTTTTTACCAAAGCGTTTGGTCAAGCCTTCAGTTTCTATACAATAGTTAGTCATTGTCTTGTCTCTTCTTTTTGCTGTCGTCAATCTCATCTAGTTTGCGTTTTACTTTATCTAGAATGACATCTTTGTTTATCTGCAAGTGGATTGTTTCATTGATAAATCCTTCAATGGCTCTCTCCAGTCTGCTGTCTTTCTCATCCTCGCTAAAAATCTGTCGTGGCTCGGCCACAAACAGGCCTAAGCCTTTGCGGCTTTCGACCAAACCAAGCGATGTAAGTTCTGAATAAGCTTTTGCAACTGTGTTCGGATTGATCATCAATTGAATAGCTAACCCACGATAGCTTGGTAATTTACTGCCCACAGGCAAATTTCCTGTCGATATTTCCAGTCTCAGGCCATCAACGATCTGCTTGAAAATGGGTCGACTATCACCTGTAACAATTTGAATTTTGATTGCAGCGTCCTGCGTCATACAAAGTCCTTTTGTTTTTGAGTGCACTAAGTGTACTACCTCTGCTAGTGCACTTAGTGCACCTAAAGAGCAATGTCAAGTCCGCATTGGTCAAAAAGGGCTAATGTACAAGGGGTGAATAGAGGGGAGGTGCAGACACTATTTTTCAGGTCGCCCTTAAGAATTAAAATAAAAGTAATTAATTACAATATGTTATATAAATATCACTTTTTGAAAGCCACCTTCAATCGCAGCCATGCCCGCAAAAAGGAAAGTACGAAAAAAAGGCTGCCTACGCCTAAAACTTTTCCACGCAAGACAGCTAGAACAGGTCACCGACTCGTTCTATAGCTGTCTATATACTGGTTATAGGCCACTCTTAAGGAATGAGGACGCCCTTATGATCAAAGCCCTGACGTAAATTGAGGGTTTTATCTTCTTTATAGGAATAAACATAGGTCGCCACACCGCGATTGTTATTCATCAATTCCATATCTGGGGAGTGATATGTCCGCTTTATAATGCGCCCGAGGGCATCATAAGACAGTACACTGATCGCTGGATTGTCCTTTAAAAGCTGATTATCAGGGCCGTAATATCGGACCTCTTGGATGCGTCCAAAGTCGTCGATATTGTTAAATTCAATTTTGGCAAAGTGGATATCGTTAGGCACCACCAGCGCCTCTTCCAAATTTCTGAATTCTTCTTTATTGAAATTGGCTTTCTTATCAAACCAAAAATAAGCCGTATGATACCCACCGCCACCAAGGGCCCGATTACCTTGAAGGTCATAGGCAGCGCGTGTTTTCAAGTGATCATTCTTGTCATAAGTAAAGCGCGTTTCAAGAAAATCATTATAGCGATCAGGGATGACATCCCCAGAAAGATTTATATGACGTTCGCTTACCCTTCTTCCCTGTGAGTCTCTTGAAAGGATTTGATAGTCTGCAACACCGTATTTATCAGCAATTTTCTCACCTGCCGCATTCAGATATGACTTTCTTGTATAAAACCCTGAAGAATCAAGTTGATATATTTCAGCATAGGCGCCGGCTCCACCAGATACACGTTGTCCTTCGACATTAAAATACTGCCGAACGACTTTCTCATTGAAATAAAGTATACGCAGTTCATGGGCCCCGAAATCCGCAGCATTCGATGGTTTTCCATAAAAGAAAAATTTGATCGTTTCTAGCCTGCCCTCGCGGTCACGTTCAATATAATATACTTTGTGCTGATTATAATCGGCGTCAGATATCAAAAATTCCGGTTCAATTTTACGCTCTGTATGATCTGTATTCCATTTCAAATAATATTTCCCTTTCTCTTGTGCAAAACCGGGAATGGCATGAATAATCATGAAAAGAGATAAAATAAATAATCGCATAAAAGCCTCCAAAAAAGTGACCATAGAATGAGCATCCGGCCGATCAATTGCCTTGCGGTAAGCTGTTTCATTCCTGAGATTAAAAGGGAAGCAAGTTTCAGATCCTTAGTCGAGCAGATCAAAAAACAAAACCCCGCGACACAAAGTCACAGGGCTTGAATATGTGGTAGGGGTAGAGAGACTTGAACTCCCGACCAATCCGTTATGAGCGGACTGCTCTAACCAGCTGAGCTATACCCCCATACCACGGACGCTTTTCCTAGCAAATCCATGAAATAAGGCAAGCGCAAATTTCATTTGTCTTGAATTTTTATTCTGATACCCGAAAAAAAGGGGGTAAAACCCTTAAAGACTATCAATTTCATCTGCAAGACGAACTCTTTTATCCGTTGCAAGCTTCTCAAGAACAGCCACGCGTTCTTCCAGCTCTCTGATCCGCCCTTCACTTTTGTCATCAAGGCCATTGCTGTGCTGAAGTCTTTGTTTTTTTAAATGCTCTGAAATGATACTGCCTAATATTACAACGGCTACGATCAAAAATGCCATAGTTGTACCGCTCATGTTGGATCTCCCTGTCTTCATTTTTATGATCCTCTCAAAGAGAGCATCACTCTTCGCACACGCTTAAACTGCGTGTATCTTATATATCCTATTTGGGAAGTGATGCAGAGATTTCAAGAGGATTTTTCTTTTCTTTATTGATTAAAATTGTCCATATCCTTTTCATTTGCATGAAAACTTGCTAAAATAAGCATGCTGAAAATCGGATATCGGTGGGGACTGATATCCAGAACAACAATTGGGTAGCCATATGGTAGATTCTGTAAATTCCAATGCAGGATCAGCGTTAGGCATACAGTCTTTAACATCGACTAATCGCTTGTTAAATAAGACACAAAATGAACTAACGACTGGTAGATCTGTAAATAGTGCCGCGGATGATGCGGCGACTTTTGCTATTGCTCAACAGCTTTTTTCTTCCCTTCAGGGACGAAATGCTGTTAGCGACTCGCTGGACCGCGCGCTCTCCACAGTTGATGTTTCACTAGCTGCAGGCGGCATTGTTTCAGATCTCCTACTTGATCTAAAAGAAAAAGCTGTCCAAGCTTCTGACCCAGGTTTAGATGATGATAGTCGCCGGGCTTTGGATACAGAATTTCAAGTACTTAAAGAACAAATCACTTCAACTCTGTCTTCCGCTGGCTTTAACGGCACTAACCCCTTGGTATCAGGGGGCGGTGATATCACCGCTTTATCTAATGAAAAGGGAGATGACGTCATCTCAATCTCAGAGCAGGACTTGTCTCTAGGGGGCAGTAACATTACTCTGAGCGATGGAAAGAATATCCTGAGCTCCACAAGCGCAAGTAGCGCTGTCTCTGACATTGAAGATTCCATTAATAATGTGAGTCAGGTTCTCTCAGATCTGGGGTCCGGCTTCAACAGACTAGAACAAGCCAAGTCATTTAATCAAATAAGCTCTGATGCCATTGAAACAGGGATAAGTAATTTAACGGATGCCAATCTAGCAAGCACTGCCGCAAATTTAGCTGCGCAACAAGTAAAGCAGTCTTTAGGCATTCAAAGTCTGTCCATCGCCAACAACGCCCCTAAACAACTACTTAAGTTATTTAATGAGTAAGTTATTTTCTTCTAAGAAAAAGACGGCTATGGCGCATATCCAAAACAAAATTCTCTGACGAGAGCAAATCCATCCCTAGCAAAATCATTGGCTGATCTTGTAAGCCAAGAGCTGAAAATGCCGGCAGATCAGTGATGAGTACTTTGTGATCTTTTACGCCTGTTCCTAATTCTTTGTGAAAGCTCACATCGATCAGAACTTCTTGCCCAACCACAGAAGAACTGGCACTGCCAGTAATCTTTCTATACTTCTTTGCCCTCCCCTCATCTGGCCGCGCAATTTTCTCATAAGCTGCTCTGTTTAAAATAGTCGTGCTGGCGCCAGTATCGACCATCGCTTCCACCAAATGATCATTGAACAACAGCTTAACAAAGACCGCATTTCCAGCCATGGTGCCCTTTTCAAGCTGGACCCATTCTGCTTTTTTGGCGAAATGATCTGCATATTTATAAATATGAATTTTATTCTCTTTCGGACTTACTTCATAAACCTGCCATAAAATAAGATCCAACGCGAGAACACCGAATTCTTTTCGCTGACTATACTCTCTCAGGGCTGGCAGACCAGCATATGTCTGTGAACGCATCCCAAAAGAGAGCTTTCGTATATTATACAGACTTGCTGTTTCCATTCCCGTTGATGTCAGAATTTTCTGAGATTTCCCAATTAATCGTTCAGCCCCCACAAGTCGTGCTGGATCTTGGTAAATGGTCGTCCCCCCTGCTGCGCTATCAAAAAGAAAAAGCTGCTGTCCAAATGAGTGAACGGTGACAGGCACTAAGATACGCCCCTTCCTCTCCCACTCAAAATCAAGGGTAAGTTGACGCTTGAAAAAGTCTTTTTCAAAAGCATGGGAAGACAAAGACAACAGGGTTAGTGTTAAGCAAAGCCCAAACAAATTAAAACTGGATATAAGTCTATTCATCATGAGACTGTATCATAGATATACTTTTAATTTTATCAGAATTTTATTCGGCTTTTATCTAAAGTATATCTGAATTTTATCCATATATTTCAGTTTATTATCGTCACTGTTATTTTCATCTCGACTCAATATTTAGCTTTGAATTACAGGAGATAACTATGGACTATAATCGTATAATGGGCACTAACGGTGATGATATTCTCATGGGTACAGAACTCAATGATTTCCTGAAAGGCCATGACGGCGATGACGAATTGAAAGGTCTCGCAGGAGATGATGTAATTTCAGCAGGCGACGGGAATGATAGCGTGAGTGGTGGAAATGGCGATGACAAAGCCCACGGCGGTAATGGCAATGATTATCTCGAAGGCGGTCTAGGTAATGACATCCTAAAAGGCCAGGACGAAGAAGATACACTCATAGGCGGTGAGGGAGATGATAAGTTAAGCGGCGGTAATGATAATGATATGTTAGATGGTGGCGACGGCGATGATCGCCTGTCTGGCGGCGATGGGGATGACGCTCTTGAAGGGGGGAATGGTTCAGATAAGTTAAGCGGCGGAAACGGCAACGATATACTCTTTGCAGGCAACAATAATGACAAATTATCAGGGGGCGATGATGAAGATACCCTGTTCGGTGAAGCAGGGGATGACACTCTGAGAGGTGGTAACGGCGAGGATTACCTGAATGGCGGCGATGGAAGTGATCGAATGTCAGGCGGTGATGACAATGATGAATTAAAGGGTGAAGCCGGAGATGATCGCCTCTGGGGCGGCGATGGGGATGACTGGCTCATGGCTGGCGATGGAAATGATAAACTCTCTGGCGGCGATGGAAATGACGTTTTATTCGGTGATGCTGGCAATGATAAACTTGTTGCTGGAGATGGAAATGATGTTCTCTACGGCGGTGCTAATGATGATCGCATGATTGACCACTTCGGTGATGATGAATTCTTTGGCGAAGAAGGGAACGACTATATCCGACTTAGAGAAGGCAATGATTATGCTGACGGCGGAGACGGCGATGATATTATCATCTCCCTAGGCGATGGCGGAGAGCCTGAGCCAGCACAAGACCCTGAAGGGCGTGTCAATGAAAGGCCAGAGCACGGTTCAGATGATACGCTTTATGGCGGTGACGGTGCTGATACTTTCGTTTTTATTTCTCTGTTGAATGCCAAAGAAGAGATCATTGAAAAATATACCAATGAAAATGGCAAGATCGACTGGCGCGGCATTGCCGGCGAAAATGATAACGTCCATGATCACTGGGTTGAAGGCGTTGGCAATGATGTCATCATGGATTTCAGTCGTGAAGAAGGTGATACCATTCTCTTAAAAGGCCATACAGTGACTTTTGAACTTGATTATATTGATGAGGATGAGGACGGCATTGACGACTATACTGTGATTACACTCACCAGTCAGCAAGGCGATAACGGCGGCGCTCACGATGAAGATCCCCTTGGAACCATCAAAGTTTACGGCGATCTAGTGACCGAAGAGGATATCACTCTGAGCGGCATGACCTTCCATTCTGTCCAATCTTTGGATTCATGGGCATAATTTCCTCCTAGCCACAGACACGTGGCTGAAAAACGAGTGAAGAAGCGGGCATCTCTGTCCGCTTTTTTCGTGGTCTGCTTATTTTTTTGATCATTCTTTTGAGGCCTGATTTTCTAATTTGAGCGTTTTTCATTTATCTCTGCATGAAATAACAGTATGACCTGTGTGAAGCAAAGGATAGAAGCATGAATACCACTTTCGCACAGACCCTACCCATCACACTCTGGTCTCTGGTCAACAAGGCTTATGAGATGACCGATATTCAGGCTGACACCCCTTCCCTTTCCATCAGCTTAATTGATCATACCTCTTTAGAGGAGGCAGCATACACTATGGTAGGATCTGAGACGACAGAGGATATTCTCACTCTATGCGAGGCTGCTAAAGACAAAGCAGCTGCAGTCTGTGTCTATCCCAATCATGCTTCTACGGCCTCAAATTTCTTAGACTCTAGCACGACAAAAGTTGCCATTGTTCATAACTTCCCTCATGGGGACAACTCCCTAGAACATATAAAGGAAACAATAGCGACATTCACCTCTATAAACTGCGATGAAATTGATACCGTTATTGATTATCAAGCCTTTCTAAAGGGGGATATTGATGCCTGCAAAGAGAAACTCTTGATCACCAGCGCTGCCTCTCACGCAGCAAAAAAGACTTTAAAGGTTATTCTCAAAGCAAGCGTCTACGAAAATTACCAGAGTTTATATGATGCTGCTATTCTGGCCTGCGAATGCGGTGCTGATTTTGTCAAAACCTGCACAGGAAAATTGCCCAAGAGTGGCTTTGGCAATGGATCTGCTGATATTTCAACGCTCTTAACTGGCGCCACTGTCCTTCAGGCTGTTTCTGATTACAATAAAGCGCATCCTAAAACTGTTGGCGTAAAAATATCAGGCGGAGTAAAAACTGCGGCGGACTGTGAAAAATACCGTTATTTAGTACAAGAACTTGTCAACAACGACTTCTACTGTGATACCTACTTCCGATTTGGGGCAAGCAGTTTACTCCCCAACCTGATTAATGGAACTGAGAGCACCACAGCCTATTAAGCCCCCGATTAGGTGAACACTACTCTTTATGATACAGTTTCCCCAGTTTTGAGTTTTATTACTCAAACTTAGGAGACAATTATGACATCATCAGCCGTGCCAATTATGGGGCAAGAGCGGATCAACTCTCTCGATATTTTGAGAGGCGTTGCGCTATTCGGCATTCTCATTATGAATATTAACGGAATGGCTTTACCAGGAAGTGGCTACGGAAATCCCAATGCATGGGGCGGCGCTTCTGGCTGGGACTTGACCACTTGGTTTACTGTGAACATATTTTTCGAAAGTACCATGAGAACAATTTTCTCTATGCTTTTTGGGGCTGGAGCCATCCTCTTCATGGACCGCTTATCTGAAAAATTGCCAGGGAATGAAGCATCAGAAATATATATGCGGCGCAATAGCTTGCTGATTTTATTCGGCGCAATTCATGCCTATCTTCTTCTGTGGTTCGGGGATATTCTTTTCTATTATGGTATTGCCGCCCTGATCCTTTTTTCATTCCGAAAAGCAAACTTTAAATTCTTAATCGCTGTCTGCCTGCTCATCATGAGCATTCAGATCACCAAGGGTGTTTTGAAATATAATAAATTAATCGACGATTATGAAAAATCAATCGCAGCAGAAACCAAAAAAGAAGCGGGAGAAACTCTGACGAAAAAAGAAGAAGGCGCCATTAAAAAATGGACTGGCATTTGGGAACGAAGAAACACCCAACCAGAAAAAGCCAAAGAAGAGATAGAAAAACGTCATAAAGGCTGGTGGGATAATGTTCTGGCCTTCAAAGGTCGGGTTATGACAATGGAATCCTATGTCATGTATGATTTCTTTTTCTTTGACGCTTTCCTCGCCATGCTCGTTGGCATGATGGTCTACAGATTAGGCATTTTCACCTTAGAGAAAAGTACAGGCTTTTATGGTGGCATGATGATCGTAGGATATCTGATAGGCCTCCCTATTCGTTATTATATCACCATGGAAATATATAACAGTGGGTTCAACCCGATTGCGTTCAAGGTGATGGATATCTTTCTTGATGTGAGCCGTTTAGCGCTTGCCATGGGGCATATTGGACTTCTCCTTTTGTTCGTCAGGTATAACATCCTAGGATTCCTATTAAAGGCTTTGGGCGCTGTAGGCCGCATGGCATTGAGCAACTATATTATGCATTCTGTAATCTTTGTATTTTTGTTTACAGGTGTTGGTTTGTCTATGTTTGGTGAACTAATGCGCCATGAGCTGATTTATGTTTGGGCCATAATCTGTGTCTCTCAACTAATTCTCAGCCCTCTCTGGCTTTCCTATTATAAATACGGACCTTTAGAATGGGTTTGGCGATCTCTGACCTACGGCGAGAGACAAGCCTTCAAAAAGTAAACAATAAAAAAGGCAGCTTCGCAGCTGCCTTTTCTTTAGTCAGTATATCAAATAGTCTACGTATCAAGGAATGACCGTAATTGACGTGATCGGCTTGGATGCTTCAGCTTTCTTAAGGCTTTGGCTTCAATTTGTCGAATACGCTCTCGCGTGACGCTAAACTGCTGACCTACTTCTTCAAGCGTGTGATCCGTATTCATTCCAATACCGAAACGCATACGAAGAACGCGCTCTTCACGCGGTGTCAGCGACGCCAATACCTTAGTTGTCGTCTCACGAAGGTTGGACTGGATCGCTGCCTCAACAGGTAAAATCGCATTTTTATCTTCAATGAAATCGCCTAGAGAACTATCTTCTTCATCCCCAATAGGCGTTTCAAGAGAGATTGGTTCTTTTGCAATCTTCATAACCTTGCGCACTTTATCAAGCGGCATCGACAAACGCTCAGCCAGCTCTTCAGGTGTTGCTTCACGACCAATTTCATGAAGCATCTGACGGCCTGTTCTAACCAGCTTGTTGATTGTTTCAATCATATGCACTGGAATTCTGATTGTACGGGCCTGATCCGCGATTGAGCGGGTGATAGCCTGACGGATCCACCATGTGGCATATGTCGAGAATTTATAACCACGGCGATATTCAAATTTATCAACCGCTTTCATCAATCCAATATTACCTTCCTGAATAAGATCAAGGAACTGTAAGCCTCTATTGGTGTATTTTTTAGCAATCGAGATCACAAGACGTAGGTTAGCTTCAACCATTTCCTTCTTAGCAATCCGCGCTTCTTTTTCACCCTTTTGAACGGTTCTTACAATTTTTCTAAATTCAGCAACATGAAGACCAGTCCGGTTCACTATATCTGAGATTTGCTCACGTAAATTGATAATTGCTTCGGCTTCTTCCGTTGCAAAAGCTGCCCAGCCTTTGCCTTTCAGCTTTGCGATACGGTCCAGCCAATTATCTTCAAGCTCGCTGCCTTCATATTCTGTCAAAAACTCGACGCGTTTCACCTTGTGACTTTCAGCCAAGCGCAACATACGACCTTGCAAACCAATCATCCGTCGGTTCAGGCCATAGAGCTCATCCACAAGTTCTTCAATGCGGTTGTTGTTCAACTTCAAGCTCGACATTAACTCTACAAGCTCTTGTTGCAACTTTTTAAAGCGACGTTCTTGAGCTGCCGATAGGCCTTCGCCCGTTTTTGCTAACTCTAGGCGCTGGTCTTCTAGCTTTGCATATTTTTTATGGGTCGAGGTAACAACTTTAAATTTGTCAATTGTCTCAGGCTTCAGGTGTTCTTCCATCGCCGATAGAGACATGTTATTTTCATCGTCTTCATCGTCGTCATCACTGCGCGGTCCAATAGGATTACCATCCTCATCCCTCTTTGGGCCTTCCTCTTCCTCGTCTTCTTCCTCTTCCTCGTCAGATCCTTCACCAGATTCAATTGATTTCATATCATTGGTGTTTGGCTCTTTACCGAGGGTTGCCTCCAGGTCAATAATATCCCTAAGAAGCATCTCTTCATTTTCTAGCGCTTTCGCCCAATCAGCGATGGCTCTAAATGTAAGGGGGCTCATACATAAGCCTTGAATCATGGTCGCGCGACCAGCTTCAATACGCTTAGCAATAGCAATTTCACCTTCACGAGACAGCAGCTCTACTGAGCCCATCTCGCGCAAATACATGCGCACAGGATCGTCTGTCCGATCGCCAGCGCTTTCTTTCTTTTCAGCGACTTTAAAGTCTTCGCCTTCTTTGGTTTCTTCTTTTTCTTCTTCGGCGTCTTCATCACCGTCAGTAACATTGATGCCCATATCAGAAAGCATGGTCATAATATCTTCAATTTGTTCAGAAGACATTTGATCTGTAGGCAATGCTTCATTTAAGTCGTCATAAGAGATGTAACCGCGCTTCTTAGCTTTGGCGATCATCTTTTTAACGGCTTCATGGGCAGTATCTACGAGAGGGCTTTCATCCTGATTTTCTTTTTTGTCATCAGCTTTAGATGGTGTTTTAACCATAGGGTCACGTCTCCGAAAAAGAAAGGCCCTCGAACACGATTTCAAGAGGGCTTTTATACGATTCGTTTTCTATAACATATTTAATGCTAAAATCGATCATTAAATGGGTATATGGGTGTTTTTTATGGCGTTTCAAGGGGCTATAAGGCCCTAATTCTTCCCGATTCGAGACCAAAGTTATCAATATTAGCGATTTTTTCTTCCGACTCGCGGTAAGCAGCCTGCGCAGCCACGAAGCGCTCATGACTTTCTTCACTCATTTCTGCCATGTAATCTCGCTCTGCTTCCCGGTATGAGGCAAGAGAGTCTGTCAGGCTGTAATAGCGCGCCAAAACATGATCAAATCCTGTAAGTGCATCAGATAACGCTGCCTCAGGCCAAATAAACCAGTCTTTCTTTAAAATTGGGTCCGCCTTAAGCACTTCTATTATATCCCAAACACCCGCCATCTTCAACTTACCCTCAGCCTCTTCGGCATCCAAAGTTCCTGCAATATTGAGTAAATGCGTTTGTACAGGCCGGAAAGAGGCAATGGAAAATTCGAACCGCGAGAAACTCTCCTCATAGCGCACTAAAATCTCAGGATGGAAGACAACGGTCGCAATAATAATCTTCTCAAGGCGATCAAGCGTACCGCCAGATCCTGTTAAACCACCAATTTGGGTTTTTGCTAACCGACTACCACTCCCAATTTCACTGGCTTGGTGAGTATCTGGTTTTCCCCATTTACCGCCACCGCGTTTAAAATTTCCGCCGCGGTAGCCGCCCTTTTGAGGAGAGCTTTCCCGTTGAACTTTGAACTTTTCAAACAATCGGTTTCGAAAGTCTTGCTGATACAGCTTTTTAATTTGCTCATCTTGAATTTCGGCTAGCTTTGAAAATATAGTTTTCTCTAGCCCTGCACGACGCTCTGGGGTGCTCGCATCCACAGAATGAGTCAATGTTTCCCACAGCATGGTCGCCATCGGTGTGGCTGTGTCCAGAAACTTCTCAAAAGCCCCCTTGCCTTCCCGTTGAATTAAAGTGTCCGGATCATCTCCTTCAGGCATAAAGACAAATCGGAGAGACTTTCCTGGACGGACCATAGGCAGAGCACGCTCCATGGCACGTTCCGCTGCACGCCGACCTGCATTATCTCCATCAAAGCATAGAAAAGGCTCATCTGTCATTTGCCATAAATGCGTAATTTGTTCTTCTGTGAGCGCCGTCCCAAGTGGGGCAACTGCATCCTCAATGCTAAATTGCGCTAAAGCAATAACATCCATATATCCTTCGACAACAAGTACTTGGCCAGATTTATAAGAGGACTGCCGTGCATTGGCCCAGTTATACAGAGTCTGTCCTTTATGGAAAAGCGTCGTCTCTGGACTGTTCAGATATTTGGCTTTGGCTTCCTTACTAAGAGCGCGCCCGCCAAAGGCAATCATTCGTCCCTGCCGATCAGAAATAGGAAACATTAGGCGATCACGAAAACGGTCATAGCTCATCCCACCGTTCTCTGGTTTAATGAGCATCCCTGTTTCAACCAATTGCTGTTCCGTTATATTTCGGCTCATCATAGCCTGTTTTAGAGCTGTTTTACTATTCGGTGCATAACCGATAGCAAACCGCATAAGCGTGGCATCTGACAAACCGCGACCAGATATATATTCATAAGCGCTGCGCCCAGCCTGGGTAGTTGTCAGTTGTTCGTGATACCAGTCCGCACACATTTGCATCACTTCTGTCAGACTGGCGCGTTCTTCATGGCGGCGCATTTCCTCTGGGGAGGGCTTTGGCACCTCCATCCCCGCTTCACCGGCCAATCGTTCAATGGCTTCTGGAAAGCTTAGCCCTTCATTTTCCATCACAAAATCAAAAACGGATCCATGTGCCCCGCAGCCAAAACAGTGATAAAAACCCTTAACGTCATTCACTGTAAAAGATGGTGTTTTTTCATTATGGAAAGGACAGCAGCCCGTATGCTCTCGACCACGGCGCACAAGTTTAACCGAGCGCCCAATCAAATCAGAGAGGGTGAAACGATGCTTGAGCTCGTCAAGAAATTGCGGACTAAAAGCCATAGAGTACTATTCCTGAATATCTTTCATCAACTGTTAGCAAATCACTTACAGTCTTGCAATCAAATGTGATAGACTTTAGTGCGCTAGGGGAGGAAAGATGAAACTACAAACAATTCTGTCATCCGTGTTTTTGACGAAGCGAAAGCGCGGGAATTTTATTGTGACTTTATGGGCATGACTGTCGATTGGGAACATCGCTTTGAGCCTAACTTGCCCCTTTACATGCAAGTCTCTTACAATGACATGGTCCTTCATCTTAGCGAACATTCTGGGGATGGCAGACCTGGTATAAAAATCTTGATCAATACAGACTCACTTGACACACTCTATAGTGACATAACAAGTCGTCCTTATAGATATTCAAGGCCTAAGATTGAATTGGCAGCCTGGGGAGACCGAATGTTTGAAGTCACAGACCCCTTCTCAAATCGCTTAATATTCAATGAGATATAAAAAAAAGACATGTTAGAAACATGTCTTTTTTCATGACTGCCTGTCATGACACTAGGAAAGAACCCTAGCTCAATAAGCCTTTAACAATACCACTTGCTTTAGCGAAGTCCATGGATCCTGCATGCTTATCTTTTAGTGCAGCCATACAGCGCCCAATATCTTTTAAGCCTTCAGCCCCTAGATCTGTGACGATCGCTTTGGCCGCAGCCTCAATCTCTTCTTCATTCAATTGACGCGGTAAGAAATCTTCGATGATTTTAATCTCATCTTTTTCCTGTTCTGCTAATTCGCACCGACCAGCTTCTTCATAAGCTTTAATGCTGTCCTTACGCTGTTTAACCATTTTTGATAAAATATCAATTATGGCCGCATCTTCATCTTTAACCTCGTCCTCTTTAGTCCGATTGTCGATGTCAAATTCTTTGATCGCAGCATTGATAAGGCGGATTGTAGTAAGCCGCTTCTTTTCTTTATTACGCATCGCGTCCTTCATTGCAGCAGAAAGAGTGTCCCGTAACATACCCAATATCCCATGTAAATTAACCCGAAAGACTCATCTTTTGCGCATCTCTCGAAAAAATCGCGCCAATCTAGAAGGTGAGTCGAAAGACGACATCCTATAGCATGTTTTAGGATTCAGCAAGTCTTTATAAATATTTTACAAGCCTTTGATTTTAAACGATTTTTTTATTAAATTACCCCTTGACAAAGAGCTGCCATTTCTTTAGTTTCCCGTCAATTTGGCTGCACGTAGCTAAGTGGGATCAATCCTACGAAATGTTACGATTTTGCTATTCAGGTTTGTGCTTTATACTATAATAGAGTTCAATTTTAAAAAGGATTGTCCATGACCCATTCCCCCGCCGACACTCTTTCGCCTCCTGCTTCTGATATTTCTGCTGTTCTTGTTCTTGCCGATGGCACCCTTTTCTGGGGATATGGCTTTGGCACTGAAGGCAGCATTGTCGGAGAAGTTTGCTTTAATACCTCGATGACTGGATATCAAGAGATCTTGACAGACCCGAGTTATGCTGGACAGATCATCACCTTCACTTTTCCTCATATCGGTAATGTGGGAACCAACATGGATGATATGGAAAGTAACAAGCCAGCATGTCGCGGCCTTGTTGTGCGTGAAATGATCACAGAAGAAGCAAACTTCAGAGCAGACGGCAACTTACAAGACTGGGCCGAAGCAAACGGACTGATCGGTATCCAAGGGGTGGATACAAGAAAACTGACTCGCTACATCAGAGACAACGGCGCGCCGAACGGCGTCATTGCATACAGCCTCACAGGTGAGTTTGATATCGCCGCTCTCATTGCTAAAGCAAATGATTGGCCAGGCCTGCAAGGAATGGACTTAGCAAAAGATGTTTCCTGTCTAGAAACCTACGGCTGGGATGGAACACGGTGGTCTCTTAAAGAAGGATACGGCGAGATCACTGAGACTGACACACATATTGTGGCTGTGGATTATGGGGCTAAAGACAATATTCTGCGGTGCCTTGCACATACGAATGCTGTGGTTACAGTCGTCCCTGCAGAAACTGATTTTGACACCATCATGGCCTTAAACCCTGATGGTATTTTCTTATCCAATGGCCCAGGTGATCCTGCTGCTACAGGTGAATATGCCCTTCCCGTCATACATAAACTTATCGAGACTGGCCTACCAATCTTTGGGATTTGCTTAGGACACCAGCTGTTGGCAATAGCTTTCGGGGGCAAGACTTATAAGATGCATCAAGGCCATCGCGGTGCAAATCATCCCGTACAAGACACACGCACGCAAAAAGTAGAAATCACCTCCATGAACCACGGTTTCAGTGTTGACGCTGAAAGCCTTCCAGATGAAGTGATCATTTCTCACACTTCACTCTTTGATGGAACAGTCTGTGGCATCGCCCATAAAGAGAAGCCTATTTTCAGTGTTCAACAACACCCTGAGGCGTCTCCAGGGCCACAGGATAGCTTCTACCTCTTCCAAGACTTCATGACAAACATCCTCAAGAATAAGGCCGCCTAAAATGCCAAAACGTAATGACATTGACAGTATTTTAATCATCGGCGCTGGTCCTATCATCATTGGTCAGGCCTGCGAATTTGACTACTCTGGCACTCAAGCGTGTAAAGCGCTCAGAGAAGAAGGGTACCGCGTTATTCTGGTCAACAGCAATCCAGCGACAATCATGACGGACCCTGATTTAGCAGACAGCACCTATGTGGAACCCATCACACCGGAAGTCGTCGAAAAAATCATTATAGAGGAAAAGAAAAACTTTCCTAATGAAACTATGGCAATCCTGCCCACAATGGGAGGCCAAACAGGTCTAAACACAGCCCTCGCCCTCGATGCAAACGGTGCTTTAGAGCGCCATGATGTAGAGTTAATTGGGGCTACCGCTGATGCCATAGACAAAGCTGAAAATAGAGAGCGATTTAATGCTGCCGTTGCAAAAATCAATAGCGAAACGGATTTGTTTGACATTGAAGTTTGCCAAGGCTCTACAGCACACAGCTTAGAATCTGCAGAAAAAATCTTAGAGGATATTGGCGGACTTCCAGCTATCATTCGTCCCTCTTTCACTATGGGCGGAACTGGAGGCGGCATCGCCTATAACAAAGAAGAATTCGAAGAGATTGTCACAAAAGGCCTCGATGCCTCTCCCACCAATGAAGTATTGGTTGAAGAGAGCATTAAAGGTTGGAAAGAATATGAAATGGAAGTTGTGCGCGACAAGGCGGACAACTGCATCATCGTTTGTTCGATTGAAAATGTGGATCCAATGGGCATCCATACAGGAGACAGCATTACGGTTGCTCCAGCCTTAACACTCACAGATAAAGAATATCAAGTGATGCGCAATGCCTCGTTGGCTGTGCTAAGAGAAATCGGTGTCGAAACAGGCGGCTCAAATGTTCAATTTGCAGTGAACCCTGATAATGGACGTCTTGTTGTAATTGAGATGAACCCTCGGGTGTCCCGCTCTTCGGCTCTGGCTTCAAAAGCGACTGGCTTTCCCATCGCTAAGATCGCTGCAAAACTTGCAGTTGGCTATACACTTGACGAACTTGACAATGACATAACTGGCGGCCAAACACCGGCTTCATTCGAACCAACAATCGATTATGTTGTCACCAAGATACCTCGATTTACTTTTGAGAAATTTAAAGGCGCCTCAGAAACTCTTTCATCTGCTATGAAATCAGTAGGCGAAGTGATGGCCATCGGTCGTAACTTCCAAGAAAGTATGCAAAAGGCACTTCGATCCATGGAGACAGGTCTTACTGGCTTTAATGAAGTAGACTTCGAGACACCTGCCCTTCAAGATCTTGCCATTCAAAAACCTGGACGCGTTTTACGCATAGCACAAGCCTTTCGTGAGGGATTTTCCCTTGAAGAAATCCGTAAAGTAACCTTGTTTGAGCCTTGGTTTTTGCGCCAAATCGAGGATTTAGTGCACGTTGAAGAAAGTCTGCGAGATCACGGCTTACCTGCCTCTGCTCGCGATATGCTTAAATTGAAAATGAAAGGCTTTTCTGATGATCGCTTAGCAGAGATCACAGGGTCGTCAACAGCAGCCGTCGTTGCAACGCGCCATGAAATGAATGTCCGTCCTGTTTATAAGCGCATCGATACCTGCGCAGCAGAATTTGAGGCTGGTACACCCTATATGTATTCAACATATGAGACCTTCGCCGCTGGACAGCAAGCTGACTGTGAATCTCGACCGACAGATCGCGAAAAAGTAATCATCCTTGGAGGAGGGCCCAATAGAATTGGCCAAGGTATTGAATTTGATTATTGCTGCTGTCATGCCTGCTTTAGTCTGTCCGACGCAGGATTTGAGACCATTATGGTCAACTGCAATCCTGAGACTGTCTCTACTGATTACGACACCTCTGATCGCCTTTATTTCGAGCCCCTTACTTCGGAAGATGTAATTGAGCTGATCCGCAAAGAACAGGAAAATGGCACTGTAAAAGGTGTGATCGTACAGTTTGGAGGGCAAACTCCTCTAAAATTGGCTCAAGCTCTAGAGGATGCTGGGATCCCTATTCTTGGCACATCCCCTGATGCCATTGATCTCGCAGAAGATAGAGAGCGCTTCCAAGAGCTGGTGGAAAAGCTCGGCTTGAAACAACCTAAAAATGGAATCGCCTTTTCACTTGAACATGCTCGTGATGTTGCACGTGAAGTGGGCTATCCTGTATTGACTCGCCCTTCTTATGTGCTGGGTGGTCGTGCTATGGAAATTGTCTATGATGAAGCCGGTCTAGAAAATTACATCAAGACAGTAACCAATGCTGGCGATATGTCATTAGAGATCAATGAAAAACGCCCTGTCCTAATTGATGGGTTCTTAGATAATGCCATAGAAGTTGATGTGGATGCCTTGTCGGACGGAGAAGATGTGCACATTTGTGGGATTATGGAGCATATTGAAGAAGCAGGTATCCACTCAGGTGATAGTGCCTGTTCCCTTCCCCCTTATAGCTTACCAATTGGCCTTGTGGGCGAAGTAAAGCGGCAGGCTGTAGAACTCGCTAAAGCATTGAATGTTGTGGGCCTCATGAATGTTCAATTTGCTGTTAAGGATGAAGCTGTTTATCTCATCGAAGTGAACCCTCGTGCAAGTCGCACTGTGCCTTTTGTTGCAAAAGCAATTAATAGTCCCATTGCGAGCATTGCTGCACGTGTTATGGCTGGTGAAAAGCTTAAAGACCAAGATTTAAAAGATCCAATTCCTGGTCATGTCGCTGTAAAAGAAGTTGTTATCCCTTGGGCCCGTTTCCCAGGAGTTGATGTATTGCTTGGTCCTGAGATGAAATCCACCGGAGAAGTCATGGGTCTCGATACAAACTTTGCTAAAGCCTTTTACAAATCTCAGCTTGCAGCAGGAGTGACACTTCCTCTCGAAGGAAAAGTCTTTGTATCGGTTAAAGATGGAGACAAATATAGCCTCGTACCGATCGTAAAAGATCTAACCGATATGGGCTATAGTGTCGTGGCCACCGAAGGCACAGCGCAATATTTACAAGATCATGGGCTAGAGGTAGAAACAATCCACAAAGTAACCTCTGGTTTGCGTCCAAATGTACTCGATATTATGAAAAATGGAGATGTGCAATTGATGTTTAATACCACAGAAGGTCAACAAGCGATCCAAGACAGCTTTAGCCTGCGCAACACAGCCCTTCTGATGAAGCTGCCCTACTATACAACCATGGCTGCTTCTAGAGCAACCGTAGCCTCTCTAAAATCCATCCGCAAAGATAGCCTTGAGGTGAAACGATTGCAAAATTATATGTAAGCTGAGAGATGTCTCCTTTATGGGGACTCTTTAAAAATTTAGGCATCAGATAGGCAGCAAAGCCTGCTTTCCCTAAATTCCTTGCAAAAGCGACATATCTGCACTATATAGTTTTCAGAGCGACGCCGATCCCTTAGCTGGGGTCGGCGTCCGATTTTGTTTATACAGGGTGAGTTATACCCTTAAAAAGAATAAGAAAAAGAATTGGACGAACAATGGTTGAAAAAGAACCAATGCTAAAAGAAGGCTTCGATAAATTAGAAGCTGAACTGAAGAATTTGAAATCTGTTGAGCGCCCTGCAGTCGTCCTCGCTATCGAGGAAGCGCGCGCGCACGGCGATCTCTCTGAGAATGCTGAGTATCATGCCGCTAAAGAAAAGCAAGGGCATATCGAGGGCCGCATTATGGAACTCGAGAGTAAATTATCACGCGCTGAGGTTATTGATCCTGCAACACTCTCGGGTGAAAGAGTTATGTTTGGTGCTACCATCACACTTCTGGACGAAGACGATGAAGAAGTTAAATACCAAATTGTTGGGGCAGATGAAGGTGACGTAAAAGCTGGCCGTATTAGCTTTAAATCCCCGATCGCTCGCGCCTTGATTGGCCGCAAACTTGGCGACGAAGTTGAAGTCAAGACACCGGGCGGGGAACGGTATTATGAAATCGACACTGTCGATTATTTATAAAACTATAGATACTGAAGAATAAAAAAGGCCGGAACTCAATCCGGCCTTTTTCTTATTCAGAAAGAAAACATACTTTATCTGACCGTTGTATCGATCGGCACACCAGGCTTGTTCTTGCTATTGCGAATGGTCAAGGATGTTTTAACGCTCGCAACATTTTCAGCAGGTGTTAACTCTGATGTCAGGAACTTTTGAAACTCAGATAAATCTCGCGCGACAATCTTCAGGATAAAATCAATCTCACCGTTCAACATATAGCATTCACGAACCATCGGCCATTTCTCGACCATAACCTCGAAATTCTGCAAATCACTTTCTGCTTGAGAATGAAGCCCAACCATTGCAAAGACCGTAAGACCAAATCCAAGAGTATCCGGGTCTAAATCAGCATGATACCCTTTAATAAAGCCCTCTTCCTCTAAGGCTCTCACGCGACGCAAACATGGCGGCGCAGTAATTCCAACATTATCAGCAAGTTCAACATTGGTCATCCGACCATTATCTTGCAGACAAGAGAGAATTTTCCTATCAACCGCATCCAATTTCACGCGTCCCATAAACAACCTCCAAGAATCATATTAAATTTCTACGCGACACTATGCCGTAATCGGCAAAAGTCAATCAAAACTTTATGAAAATTTCAATATTAAGCATTAATCATACGTACATTATCGCAGTCTAGAAATAAAATTCCACTTTTAAAGCATAATGTTTCTCAATCTTACGAAAAAAATTGCAAGAAGAGCATCAGCTCTCATTCCTTCTGTTTTGTAGCCGCTTTTGACGTATACTTTTAGTTTACCCTGAAATGGTCACCCGATTATCCATGTATATGGCCCTAAATTACTTAAAATTGAAAATTTTCCTTGATTAACACCCCCTATCTCAGGCATAAAATATTCAGTCATCAAATCGTCGAAGTACTGGGCAGTCTGGCGAGTCGCTGATGACAATGGGTTAAATGGGATTAGGGTAAAATGGGCTGGAACACTCCACTAACTACTGACTCTGACTCTATGGATTCTAAAGAGTCTAGAACTGTAAGCAAACAGCTAGATGCACGAATTCATGAGCTGGTTCGCTATGCACGCGACAATGATGTCAATGACCGTTCAACCCTTTTTAGAAATTTAATCGATATGTTTATTACAGGGAAGGCGCCAAAGTCTGACCCAACGCGTAGTCAACTTATTGATGTTATCAAAGCACTTATTCCTCATACTGAAGAAGAGACACGTCAAACATCAGCAGACCTTCTTGCAACTGTTACTGAGCCTCCGATGGATATCGTGATGGCTCTTATAAATGATAAAGCGTCAATCGTTTCCAGCCTACTATGCAAGGCAACACTAACAGAAGATCAGTTGATTGAGATAATCGAAAACACGGGCAGATCTCATCATCAATTGCTAGCCACCAGAAATGATTTATCTGCCAACGTTTGGATTTCACTCGCGCGCGCGGCCCCAGTCATAGAACCTAATTTTGATACTCAGGCACTTTGGGATGATCATCTCTTTGTAAAAAGAGAAAGTGCCACAGTTACAGCGCTAAGACCTTCACAAACGGCTTCTATGGACCTGAAAGATTTATCGGAACAACAAAAGTCCTTACGCGAAGAGAAAGACTTTATTGGGATGGATGTTTTTGAAACACCTGATATTCCAGCGTCCTCTCCTGTCCATAACAGCGATAAAACAAGCATAGAAAACCATGGGGCATGGAAAACACCCCCTGTTCTGAGTGAAGAAAACCCACCTCTGTTTGATGATAGTGACATTCAGGCCTTTCTTGATGACCCTGTTGACTTGAAAACTCCTGATGCAGCATCCTCTTTATCTCGCCCTGAAAGCCCGGAGCCTGTTGATGGGATGGTACAATGGCAATGGGGCTGCAATAAGCGCCTTGTCATCGAAGATATTGTTGGCTTAACACCCGAGATCCACAAAGCCTTACCATTTAAAGAAGGTTCTTCTTTAATCGACCTACTCGGCCTTGACGAAAAGCCTAATCATCCAATCGTCAAAGCAATTAATAGACGAGGCACAATACATGATGCGCCTTTATATCTGAAAAGTTTCCCAAAAGGACATCGCTATTGGACTATGGAAGCAACGCCTTCCTTTAGTATGGATACAGGAAATTTCAAAGGCTATGTGGGCAAATTAACTGGTGTATTGCCATGCTCGGATGATGATAACTTTGAACTGCCCGAGCAATTACCCGAGACCAAAATTCATATCCCAGATAGGCTAGAGAACACGCCGTTGACGGCCTCTGTCAACATCATAGAAGATGACATTGATAGGGCATTTGAAAATAGCAAATCCCTTTCATCCCTATCAGAATCACAAACATCTGATTTCAATCGCTTACTATCAGCTGGTGCTGAAAAAGAAATTGCACGACTGCAAGATAGCATTGAGCAAACTGTCTCAAAATACATGAGCTCAATAGAGTTACCTGTGGAAGATAGCGATCCGTCCCCTCAACATCAGGACGACGACAAAGCGGAGCTTCCCCTCTCGCGAGAAAGCGCCATCACAGAAGAAGAGAATGTATCAGCCTCGATGGCATCCCCGTTATCCCAACAGTCTCAACTCGATTATTCAGCAGCATCTCTAGCCCTGGAACAATTAGAGAAGGCCATATCGGCAATTCATGCACTTGACCATGAGGATCAGACAGACCTTGCTACGGTTAAAAGCCATATTCGTTTACATAGCAACATCGCAGCAGCATGCTTCCAAAGCTTGAAAGACTTGCTACGGTAATTACAGTCCCGTTCTATTTTCTTCATTAATACTTCACCCCTTATTCGATCTAGTCGATTAAATAAATCGAATTTCTGTCATTGCTTTTTTAACCAGAGATCTTATCTTGCAAGGGTAACGAGATGAAATCATATGGTTTCAAATTGACATGGAATTTTAAATTAAATTAGTAGGAGGCTTTTATGGCAGTACTTGCAGGCAAACCAGCTCCTGACTTTACAGCAACAGCAGTAATGGCAGATGGTTCAATTAACGACAGTTTCAATCTTAAAGAATATATTGGGGATGATTACGGCCTCGTATTCTTCTATCCACTTGATTTTACTTTTGTATGTCCATCAGAAATTCTTGCCTTCCACAACCGTATGGACAAGTTCAAAGAGCTTGGTGTGAAAGTTGTTGCAGTATCTGTAGACAGTCAATTCAGTCACGCTGCATGGCGCAACACACCAACTTCAGAGGGCGGCCTAGGTCCTGTAGATTTCCCAATGGTGGCAGATTTGAACAAGACAATTGCACGCGATTATGATGTTCTTATCGATGATGCCGGTGTTGCTCTTCGTGGTACTTTCATTATCGGAAAAGATGGCAATGTCTGGCACCAATATGTCAACTTCCTGCCGCTTGGTCGTAATGTTGATGAATTTGTTCGCCTTGTTGAAGCCCTTCAATTCCACGAAGAACACGGTGAAGTATGCCCAGCTGGTTGGAATAAAGGCGATGATGGCATGAAAGCAGATGCTGCTGGTGTAGCAGATTACCTTTCTAAACATGCTGACGACCTTTAAGAGAGACACTCTCTAGAAGGTATAGCAATGCTCAAGAAATTAAAGGGATGGCTTTGCTGTCCCTTTATTTTTGTCTAGAGCAGATGAAATCAGCCCTTATCAATAAGTATCAGTTGTTTCATAGAGACTGTGTTACTTTATGGCCTATCCAAGACGAGATAGCGTTACTCCGTCAATCACGACAGAGATATCCTCGTAGGGACCCCCCTGCAGAAGTGCCTATAAACTTAATTAGAAAAGCTCAACGTCATCATCAAAATCTTCAGAAGCGGAAGCTTGAACAGGGGCTGCCTGTACAGGGCTGTCCAAAGCGCTCTTCTTGGATTTTGTAGAACTCTCAGGCACTTCGCCCTCACTTGAAGATATAATCGAGAGAATATCCTCGCGCATCACCCCAGTAAGGGTCACAAGTTCCCGTAAAGATTTGAACATATTTTGAGCTGAATTGCCGCTGACATCAGCGCCTGCACGAATTTGCTGCATATTCTCTGTTACATCTGCGGTAACTTGCGCCGCATTGTTAATTTTATCAGAAATATCAAGCGTTGCCTGATTTTGCTGAAGGGCTACTTGATTAACCGTATCTGTGGTCTGATTAATCTCTCCCATGCTTTCTTTTAAAAGCCCCATGGTTTTCACCACATCATCTGTCGTGTTTCTAATCTCAGCGATATTTTGCTCAATGCCTTGAGTGGCGTCTTTGGTTTGCCCTGATAAGCTTTTCACTTCACCTGCAACAACAGCAAAGCCCCTGCCTGCCTCTCCAGCACGCGCTGCCTCAATGGTCGCATTCAGGGCTAGAAGGTTAGTCTTCGATGCAATATCATCAATCAGTTTGACCACATTCGTAATATTATGAGAGGCCTTGTCCAATAGAGCAACCGTGTCTGTGGCTTGATTGGCTCGTTGACCAGCTTCATTAAGTACAGAAGAGACTTTATCGAAATGGTGTGATACTTCCCCAATGGATTGAGTCAATTCTGTTGTAGCTGCTGCAACATTATGAACAGTCTCGGTCACATCACTGGATTGCTCAGCAAGGCTATTTGCCATAATCATAACTTGCTGTGTACTATCTAAAACTGTCTCGGCTTCATTGCGAATTGCAGATGATTCAGAATGAATTTGATCCATGACGACACTTATATGCTCGGCTAAGCGAGCCCGTTTTGTACGCTCAATTGTTGTCAGATAAATAAAATCAAAAGACCCATCGGCATTATAGATCGGGTTTCCATCCACTTCGTAGACCCCCTCACCTACGGTGACCATGCAGTTAAAGACTTCAAAGCGATCCACTGTTAGATAGCCCGTTAAAGTCTTATCATTAATAATATCTAATAAATTCTTTTCAACAGGATCAGTTGCAATCGAACCAACCCAAAGGGGATGTTCTCTAATATATTTATTCGTATAGTGAATTGTCTTGCTCGACCATTCTATCAGAATTATCCCTGCATTAAGTTGCTCCAACATAATTGTAAGTATCGAAGAAGACCCGCTATCTGCGAGTGTTTGTAATAATTTCTGCTCAAATTCAGCTGACATATTTTTCCCTTTTATGTCTTCAGCGAATAATTCCTTTTAATGAATCTATCCCAATCTAAAAAATGTTGACCATTACCTCTCGGGTCAAACGAACTGCTATATAAATTTCAACAGTTCTAAAGTAAATTTAATTTTACATACTCTAGTGCAAACTATTCAATTAAAGTATAAAATTGTATCAAAATTTAACTTCAACTAGGACATTCACATGAGAAATTCACTATTTGCAATAATTTCATCCCTTCTCTTAGTCTTAAGTTTAGCCCCTGCCATTATAGCAGAAGACAATCCGCTTGCGATCTTTGCTTCCTATGCAGACAAAAATTGGGTCCATGACAATGGAAAATCAACCCCCGAAAGATTTCAAGACATTTCAAAATGGCGCTGGATCTTAAATAAAAAAGCGATCCGCACATCGCATTCAGTTAATGATGGCGTCTATGAAGGCGAAACTCATATTTTTTATGACCCGGCAACCAAGACTATTTTAATGAACTATGTCACAACTGCTGGATTTTATACGGTTGGATCTGCTCAAAAGGTCGGTGAAGAAATTCATTTTCACGAGACTGTAAAAGGGAATACAGGAGGTATTACCGATGTTGAGGCAAAATCCAGCATTACAGCAGAGGGGCACATGGTTGTCTCAAGTCGGATGAAATCAAAAGGCGCATGGTCCAAGTGGTCCACACGCCTCTATAAGCAGTTAAAATAAGACTACAGCGAGAGCATTAAAGACGCCAGCGCTGCACTCATAAAGTTGGCAAGGGTTCCTGCTGCCATAGCGCGTAAGCCATTTTTTGCGATAAAGGGCTTACGTGAGGGATCAAGGGCTCCCAGCCCGCCAAGTTGAATAGCCAACGACGATAAGTTAGCGAACCCACAAAGAGCAAAAGTGACAACTGCAGCCGTATGCGGTGTCAGACTATCCATAACTGGCAACATTGAGCTAAAGGCCACAAACTCATTCAATATTGTTTTCTGACCCACAAGGTTTCCGGCAATCATCGCCTCTTCCCAAGGCACACCGAGCACATACATCAAGGGGGAGAATAAAGCCCCGAGAATGAGTTCCAGACTTAATTGTTCATAGCCAAACAAACCACCAATTCCTGACAATAGTCCATTCACGAGAGCGATTAAGGCAACGAAAGCTATCAGCATCGCCCCTATATTTGCTGCAAGCTTCAGCCCAAGGGTAGCCCCGTCTGCTGCGGCTTCGATGACATTGGTTGGCGTTTTACCTTCTTCGTCTTCAATCTTAACATCAAGAATGGCCTTGGTATCATGCTCTTCTACTGCTTCATCAGCTGGATAGAGCATTTTAGCCATAAGAATACCCCCTGGAGCGGCCATGAATGAGGCTGCCACTAGATATTTAAGTTCAATACCCATCGCTGCATACCCCATAAGAACTGACCCTGCCACGGATGCCATGCCAACCACCATAAGTGTGAAGAATTGATGATCTTTTAATCCTTTAACATAGGGACGCAGAACTACAGGCGCTTCGGTCTGGCTGACGAAAATGTTGGCCGCAGCCCCAAGACTTTCCATAGAGCTGGCGCCTGTCACTTTCCTTAAAACAGTCCCGATCCCCAAAGCAATCCACTGCATGATCCCCAAGTAATAGAGGACAGACATTAAAGCGGACATAAAAATTAAAATTGGCAGAACATGAAAAAGAAAGATAAATCCAGCAAATTCTGTGCCCCCAAGAGTACCAAACATAAAATTTATTCCAGCTTGGGAATATTCAATCACAGAATAGATAGAGCTTGAAATAGCCGCCATTATGACTTGGCCGCTCTCGCTGTATAGTGTGAAAGCTGCAATACCCAGCTGCAAAGCAAAGGCAGAAAGCACAGTCCTATATGAAATTGCTTTTTTGTCCTTAGACAAAAACCATGCAACACCTAAGAGCAGAAGAATTCCTAGAATACTAATCATTACTTAATCCCTAATAATTTTTTGTGTGATCGGTGAAAGAGACGGCTGTTCTTCAGAAACCGTAATCGCTTTAATCAATGTATCTGCCGCCATGGTCCATTGATCTTCATCTCGGGCATAGAGCATACAGACGGGCGTTTCTGCATCAACAGCATCACCATTTTGAAGAAAGCCTGAAAATCCTACAGAGTGATCAATATCCTCATCAGGGTGAGCCCTTCCCCCCTTCATAGAGACAATAATCTGGCCAATATCGCGGGTTTTCATAGAAGAGATAAAGCCAGACCTCGGCAAGAAAACAGGCTTCCTATAGGGAGCGAGACTAAGGGATTTCTCTGGGTTTTCCATAAGATCCGCAGGGCCACCATGAAGTTCAACCATCTTTGCAAATTTCTCTGCCGCACGACCATCTGATAAAGCACGATCCGCATTTTTTGCCCCTTGCTCTACTGTCTCAGCCAAGCCTGCTCGCCATAACATTTCTGCTGCCAGGTCATTCACAATTGCTTTAAGGCGCGTGTCTGCTTGGTGAGGGTTTTTCAAAAACTCGATGGTTTCATAAATTTCGACACTATTCCCAGCTGAGGTGCCTAAAACCTGGTTCATATCCGTAAGCAGTGCAGATGTAGGAACTCCCGCAGCGGTGGCAACCCGTACAATGGACCGACCCAATGCTTCAGCTTGTTCAGCCGTTTCCATAAAGGCGCCATTCCCAAACTTGACATCCATAACCAAAGAATGAAGACCAGCGGCTAGTTTTTTAGAGAGAATAGATGCGGTTATCAAAGGAATTGACTCAACTGTAGAGGTAACGTCCCTGACCGCATAAAATCGTTTATCTGCAGGCGCTAAGTTTGAAGTCTGCCCAATGATTGAACAGCCATGACGACGTACGACATCAACAAATTTTGGTGTATCCAACATTGTATCATAGCCTGGAATGGCTTCTAACTTATCGATGGTGCCGCCCGTATGACCAAGACCACGGCCTGCAATCATTGGCACAACAGCCCCACAAGCAGCAACGATGGCTGCAAGCATAAAGCTGACCTTGTCACCAACGCCCCCTGTCGAATGTTTGTCGACGATCGGTGCCTCTGAATCGAAACCGTACTCTTGCCATTTAATGACATCCCCGCTATCGCGCATAGCCAATGTAAGATTGGCCCCTTCCTCGGCACTCATACCATTAAAAAAGACCGCCATGCCCAGAGCCGCAATCTGAGAATCTGAAACAGATTGATCCGCGATTCCCCTTACAAAAGAACTGATTTCATCTGAAGTTAAAGGGAATTGATCCCGCTTTTTGCGAATGACATCTTGCGGCAAAAATGTTTGTGTTAGCATTTGACTATTTTTCCTTATTGAGGATTAACTTCTTTGACATTATCTGGGCCAAAAGAATGAGGCAGTAAAGCTGAAAAGTCTGTCTCTAACATGACCTTTCCGTCTTTGTCACAAACATAGACAATGGCTTCAGAGGATGCAAATTCACGTAAACTTTGACGGCATCCACCGCACGGCGTACAGGCCTCATATCCAGGACCAACAACGACAATTTTCGTTATTATCCGAGCCCCGTCATCTTTATCGCTCCCGCCCAAGACCATATTTCCAATTGCCGTACTCTCTGCGCATCGGCTAAGTGGATAAGCCGCATTTTCAACATTTGCGCCTGCAAAGATTTGACCGTTTTCAGTCATGATGCAGGCACCGACAGGATGATTAGAGTATGGTGCATAAGCAGAATCTTTCGCTTGAATGGCGCGCTTAATCATCTGCTGAATATCATTTGAAGTCATTTTTTCCCCTTAGATGATCTGTGATTGAACACCCTTTTATTGAGTGTAACTCTATACTCTTAAAATTTATATGAACAGAACTAATCTTTATATTGCACCTTTCCAATTAGATTTATATGGTTAACCTTCTTTTACAGTTTAGGAAAGCCCATGTCAGCAGAAGTACAAATCGTCGACCACCCTATGGTTCAGCATAAACTTACACTCTTACGCCAAACTGAGACCGGCACTAAGAATTTCCGTGAGTATTTAAGAGAGATTGGATGGTTCCTAGGCATGGAATCTCTTAAAGATCTACCTCTGACTGATAAAGCAATTGAAACCCCTGTTGCGCCGATGACAGGCAAAGAAATTGCAGGAAAGAAACTAGCGCTTATCTCTATTTTAAGGGCTGGTGACGGGTTACTGGCTCCCCTGCTGGATATTGTACCAACAGCCAAAATTGGTCAGATTGGACTGGCGCGGAATGAAGAAACATTACAGCCATATAAGTATAGTTTCAAAATGCCCGAGCGCATGGATCAACGACTCGCTGTGGTCATCGACCCTATGCTAGCGACAGGTGGCTCTGCAATTTATGCCGTCAATGCACTAAAGGAAATTGGCGTTAAAAAGATAAAATTCATCTGCCTTGTCGCTGCACCAGAAGGTGTCAAGGCCCTGTCAGATGCACATCCTGACGTACAGATAACAACAGCAGCAGTTGATGACCGTCTCACAGATATTGGCTATATCACCCCAGGCTTAGGGGATGCTGGCGACCGAATCTTTGGGACAAACCTTTAAAGGCAGACTTTTCTATGGCTAAGCTCTATTTCTATTATTCCGCGATGAATGCAGGAAAATCTACAACGCTTCTGCAATCCAGTTTTAACTATTATGAGCGCGGGATGAAAACAATCCTCTTTACAGCCAAATTGGATGACAGAGTACAGGTGGGCACTATTGCCAGCCGGATCGGCATAAAAGCCGATGCCAATGTCTTCGAGAAGGGTACAGACATCTTTGGACTGGTGAAGGAAAATCATGCCCGCGGTGAAGCGGACTGCGTTTTAGTCGATGAAGCACAATTTTTATCAAAAGACCAAGTTTTTCAGCTTGGTAAAATTGCAGACACGCTTCACATTCCTGTACTTTGCTATGGTTTGAGGACGGACTTCCAGGCAAATCTTTTTGAAGGGAGCCAGTGGTTACTCGCGCTTGGTGATGAATTGCACGAGCTGAAGACCATCTGCAAATGCGGACGAAAAGCCACAATGAATTTAAGAATCGATGAAAAAGGCGACGCCGTAAAAGAAGGTGCCTCTATCGAAGTTGGTGGCAATGATCGATATATCGCTCTCTGCCGAAAACACTTCATGGAAAAATTATCGGCAAGATCCTGAGTAGAAACGGCTGAAAATCAAGCTTTTCTGGAGAACTCATTTTCGCTATAGTTTACGTGCACGTAAAGTTACTTGATCTCAAATAGAATGTTGCTATCTTTATCGTATTAGGGAAGTGGAGGACTAAGTATGACGGATCTAAATGAATTTCGCAGTGAGGTAAGAGCCTGGCTGGAAGATAACTGCCCACAGAGCATGCGAGCGCCCGTAATGAGCGAAGACGATGTTTGCTGGGGAGGCAAAAATTTTACGTTCAAAAGTGAAGACCAAAAAAGCTGGCTGAATAAGATGGCCGAGAAAGGTTGGACGGTTCCTACCTGGCCAAAAGAATATGGCGGTGGTGGGCTAACCCGAGAAGAGGCAAAAATTTTAAAAACAGAGATGCACCGGATCAATGCACGTGAACCTCTCTTATCCTTCGGCATCTGGATGCTTGGACCAGCGCTCTTAAAATTTGGCACAGAAGAACAGAAACTAGAATATCTCCCGCCGATATCTCGCGGTGAAGTCCGTTGGTGTCAAGGCTATAGCGAACCTAATTCTGGATCTGACTTAGCATCTCTTGCCACCAAGGCAGAAATTGACGGCGATCATTATGTGGTGAATGGCCAAAAAGTATGGACCTCATATGCGGATCAAGCAGATTGGATTTTCTGTCTTGTTCGAACTGGCCCGCAAGAGCCAAAACATACTGGCATCAGTTTCATCCTTTTTGACATGACTTCAGAGGGTGTCTCTACAAAGCCAATTAAGTTGATTTCAGGAAAATCACCTTTCTGCGAAACATTCTTTGATGATGTTCGAGTTCCGCGATCACAGACAGTCTATGTAGAAAATAAGGGCTGGGATGTCGCAAAATACCTTCTCACGCACGAAAGAACAAATATTGGAGATCTCGGGAATATGGTTCCTCTCTCAAATATTGCTAAAGAAGAGATGGGGCTGGACCAGAACGGTCAATTGAATGACTTGATGCTTCGTCAAGATATAGCTTCTCACGAAATTGATGGCCTGAGCTTTATGATGACGATGCAAAGAACAATGGACCGGGCAAAAGCTGGCGAAGGTGTAGGTGCCTTCTCGAGTGCCTTAAAATATTACGGAACCGAACTTAATAAAGATCGTCATGAATTCATGCTTAAGATTAAAGGTTCTGACGCTTTGGAATGGGAAGGCCAGTCATCGATGGATGGTAAAACAGCTAAGGACTGGTTACGCACAAAAGCAAATTCAATTGAAGGCGGTACATCTGAAGTGATGCTGAACATCATTTCTAAACGCCTTCTAGAATTACCAGACGAATAAGCAGGAGAAAGATTATGGCATTAGTATATAACGAAGATCAAACCCTGCTTAAAGAATCGGCAGTTGGTTTTTTTAAGGAACGATCCCCCATCACAGCTTTCCGCTCATTGAGAGACAAAAGGGATGAAACAGGCTATGATTCTGATCTTTGGTCAGAAATGGCTGAGATGGGTTTCACATCGCTTCTCCTTTCTGAAGAAGAAGGCGGCACTGGCTTTGGCTATGTTGGGGCTGGGATTGTTGCTGAAGCAATGGCAACGACACTTGTTTCATCGCCCTTTACTGCTTCTTGTGTTTTGGCCACAGAAATTCTGAAATCAACAGGCTCCGCAATCCTAGAGCGGGTCTCTTCAGGTGAAGCGATAGCAACAGTTGCCCTTGATGAGACAGGACATTACAGTCCAGAATCTGTAAAAACGAAAGCGATTGCTGATGGGGATGGTTATAAACTCTCTGGTATGAAAACATTTGTCCCCGAGGGGCATACTGCGGATCACATCATTGTTCTTGCTCGCACAGATGACGATCGGTTGTCCCTCTATACCGTTCAAAAAGGGGCTGCGAATTTAATAACGGATCGCACCGTCATGGCAGACAGTAGAAATTGGGCAAAACTTACTTTTGAAGGCACCCCAGCAACCTTACTTTCTGATGATGGTCTCGAAAAATTAATCCCGGCAATTGACAAGGTAAATATCGTGCTGGCCGCAGAATTACTCGGTCTCACTCAGGCTGCCTTCGATATGACGACTGCTTATTTGAAAGAGCGGAAACAATTCGGAAAAATCATTGGTACATTCCAAGGCCTGCAACATCGATCTGCGCATCTTTTTGCAGAAATAGAAGTGACCCGTTCTATCATTCTTGCTGCGCTTCAAGCTGCTGATGCAAGTGCACCCAATCTATCGATGTTGGCATCTGCTGCGAAAGCCAAAGCCTGTAAAACCGCTGAGCTGGCCACCAATGAAGGCATTCAAATGCACGGTGGAATTGGCATGACTGACGAATATGATATTGGTTTCTTCATCAAACGGGCACGGGCTGTATCAAATCTATATGGCGGTCAAAATTATCATACCGATCGTTTTGCAACCCTCAGCGGTTATTAAGGAGAAAGAGAATGAGAGAAGCAGTAATAGTCTCAACGGCACGGACACCAATTGGACGTGCTTACAAAGGGGCCCTCAACGCTACACAAGGCCCTAGCCTTGCTGCACATGCCGTTTCCCACGCTGTTGATCGCGCGGGTATTGATGGCGGCGACGTTGAAGATTTAATTATGGGCTGTGCCCTCCCACAAGGGACAACAAGCCCCAATATTGGACGCCTTGCAGCCTTAAGGGCTGGCTTACCGGTTTCTGTGTCAGGGATGACATTAGACCGTCAGTGCTCCAGTGGAATGATGGCCATCGCTACTGCGGCGAAACAGATCATGTATGACGGTCAAGACGTTGCCATTGGCGCAGGATTAGAAAGCATTTCATTGGTACAAACGCCTAAGATGAACACAGAATATATGGTGGATAAATCCCTAGTCGCCCTCCATAAAAATGTTTATATGCCTATGCTTCAAACAGCAGAAGTTGTCGCAAGTCGGTACGGCGTGTCTAAAGATGCTATGGACGAATATGGGTATCAATCTCAAATGCGGACAGCTGCAGCTCAAGACGCTGGCAAATTTGATGATGAAATTGTGCCAATCACGACACAAAAAGCTATTCAAGACAAAGAAACTGGCGCTCTCAGCTTTGCTGAAGTCACCCTATCAAAAGACGAAGGCAATCGACCTGAAACAACCCTAGAAGGGCTGCAAGGATTACGCACTGTGATTGAGGGGGGCACCATTAGTGCTGGCAATGCATCACAGCTTTCTGACGGCGCCTCTGCAAGTGTTCTTATGGAAGCAAAAGTAGCCGAGAAAAGGGGGCTGTCGCCGCTAGGTATCTACCGCGGCATGGCTGTCGCAGGATGTGAGCCTGATGAGATGGGCATTGGGCCTATCTATGCCATTCCTAAATTGTTGAAACAACATGGCCTGACCATGGATGACATTGGCCTTTGGGAATTAAACGAAGCCTTTGCCGTGCAAGTTCTCTATTGCCGCGATAAACTCGGAATCCCTAACGAGTTGATGAATGTAAACGGCGGGGCTATTTCTATTGGGCACCCCTATGGTATGTCTGGCGCACGTATGGTGGGGCATGCTCTCATCGAAGGCAAACGACGCGGCGCAAAATACGTTGTCTGCACCATGTGTGTTGGCGGCGGCATGGGTGCTGCAGGATTATTCGAAGTCTGCTAAAGCACTGCAGACTAAGGCACAAAGGCCTGTCTTGTGGCAGGCCTTTTTTTATGCCGCTGAATAAAAAAGCTTTTGAAGAAAGAAGCCCTTGTACTTATTCCCCCGCAATCAGGAGACCGAAAGATGACAATGCAGGATCTTATTAAAGACTGGCATACTATTGTTAAGACACGAAACATGGAAGCCCTTAAGGATTTACTCGCAGAAGAGGCCACAATGATCTCGCCAGTGGTACATACCCCTCAAGTCGGAAAGGATATTACCTTTATGTATCTTGCAGCGGCAGTAAATGTTTTTGGAAACGACCATTTCAACTATGTCCGCGAACTGGTCAACGATACCAGCGCCGTTCTCGAATTCGAGACAGAAATTAATGGCATCTATATCAATGGTGTAGACATGATCAAATGGAATGAAGACGGCAAGATCATAGAATTTAAAGTCATGATCAGACCTCTTCAAGGATTAAATCTTATCCATGAAATGATGGGCCAACTCTTACAAACGATGAAACAGGACTAACCCAAAAGATTGAGTGGGGAGAGTTTTAAAGGCTCTCTCTAGTTTGCAGCAGGAATATACCATAAATCTTCTTGGAGATTCACCCCGCCCTTCATCTCTTCTAGAATAGCACGGTCAATAACGAAAAGTCCCCGCTGTGCCATCATGGAGAATGTATCTTCCCCCATTTTATCAGATGTTCTATCTGGAAAAGCCCGCCGAGTTCTATGGATCCAATATAACTCAGATAATTTATTGTTGTTAAAGGCTTTTTCAACGCCTTCCTTGCCGATCATAAAGCCAATAAGTCCACTCCATGTCGCTGTCGGATTATCAGAATCCCATCCGGTGAGGGAACCGATGCGAATGGTTCTCTTAAGATCCCCCTCCCCGTAAAATAGGCTAACCATACTACTGGCAAAATTAATACCGGCATCAAACAGTTCTTTATAGCGATAACCAGCGGCACCTTCGATTTGATATGTCTGATAAACCGCGTCCCGAGCTGCTTCCCAATTATCTTTATCAGGGTTTCTGTCGTAATGCGCTTTAACAAAATCATACATGGCAGCTGGATAGCTTCCCTCTGGCAAATATGTGCGGGCTTGCGCGGCCATCCACTGAGTTTGTTCCTTTATAGAAAGACTGACATCAACCTTGGCTGCTAGAGCGTGCATAACCACATAGAATTGGGCGATCCAGGCTGCTTCATCTTTTGCGGTTGTCCGGATCGGCAGATGAGCCATTTTTAGGGCAAGATCTGGCCTTCCTGGCGCAAACAATCCAAAGATTTCTGTGGTCAACTGTGCATCGATCATATCGTATTTATCATTATATTCAGGCTCGCTGGTTGCCGGAGGCACTAAGCCTTTATCCTTCATCAAATAGTAAGCTTTCTCGTTTGAGACCCAGAGATGATTTTCACGACTAAAACTATCATTATCAATGCGTGCATCTTCATTTGAGTATATATGCTTTAACCACCCTGCTCTAATTTGTTCACCTGTTAAGATTGATGTATTATTTTGATCTAAGAGGTGCTGATACATATATTCGATATCAGTATCATCATCGGATCCCCAAACTCGATCCTTCTCAACGAGAAAATAATCGATATAGGCAAAGTGGGATCGATAGCCTCCCCATGTATTAGGATGATCCAAGGTCCCCCAATCAGCATCCGTATAAAATGGCGCTTCATTTCGATCTCCTTCGGTCATGAGCCCTGTCCAATTAGCGATCGATTGAGCCAACCAAAATCCATGCAGTTTATCTTTATACGCAGCTCTCGATATCACTTTATCCTTAGGCTTTGGCTGGTAGGCTTTATACGTCAACTCTGGATCAGACTGTATTTCTTTGTCATGGCTTGCTGCGCTTACGCTGGCCAACATCATCGCGACAAATGTGCATCGTATTCCCTGCTTAATATTCATTTTTTCTTCCCTCATAGACTGTGTCTATATTAAAATGCATTCTGATCACTGGGGTAAATCATTTGTATCCAACCGGGGTAAAATAAGCCTTGAATCTTGAGGTATCGATGCTTTTCTGCTTTCTACCGTGACCCCGAGGGCGCACCCCATATCCTGAAGGATCTTAATTGTGTCCTTATTATACCCGCCATAGGGATAACACATCATCCAATCTTTAAGGGGGATATTCATCTCCCTCATAAAAGTTATGGATTGCTTGATATCTTCTTTTTGCTTTGCGCGTGATAAGCTATCAAGCCAAACATGATCAGTCCCATGGCTTCCGAATTGCATCCCAGCTTGCAACATTTCTTGAATTTGACTTTTCGAAAGATATAAGTTTGATGAAAAACCCGCTTCATCTTGTGTAACATAGGATTTAAATAGTTGATCTGCAATTTCATGCCTCACAGAAACTGGCAAGCCAACTTGAAGCATCCTCTTTATAAAGTTCACCTCGGCCCCGTCATACCGATTAGCATGCCCCCATTTTTGATAATAATGTTCAAAGCTCTCAAGCCCATCAAAGCTCTTAAGGCATTTTTTTATTTCATCTATTAAAGTGAGCGCGTTTTCTTGAGCTGCCAAAATGAAATGGATCTTATTCACGTCTAATAATTTTTGCGTTTTATAGGGTGATGCAGGCGGAAAGAAAGCTCCTTCGATACCAAATTTCAGTAAGGCTGGCAAAACAACATCATAGTGATCGCTATATCCATCATCAAAGGTGAGCCATATCGCATTCGCTGGCAGTTGTTCCCCGTCATAAGCATCTATAATCTGCTGTTTCGTGACTGGCGTGTAATTGTTCTGTATGTAACCGAGCTGATTATAAAATTTTTCCTTATCCAACCCCTTAATGAGTGGATAGCTGCTACCCTTTAGATCCCGTACATAATGATACATAACAATTGTTAAATTTTGATTCATTTTGCCCCCTAAGTTGTGGCCTCCTTTAACCAGAGAAATAACCAAACTGTTCCGACAGTAGACTAGTCACTCTCTCCTTGCAAATATGAGCGTAAAACCATAATGTATTCTATGTATTATTTTGGAGCAAAATATAAATGCAGCAGAAAATTCAAACCATTATCATGAATAGCCTGAAGGCCTTGCGGGACGATTTGGGCATAGAAATCAATGCTGAGATTAATGAAACCTTCCCTTTAATTGGGGATGAAAGTGAGCTTGAATCCTTATCACTCGTTCAATTAATCGTTGAAGTTGAAGAAGCCGTTGAGGAAGAAACAGGAACATCAATTGAATTAATTAGTGATGAAAATGTTCTTGGCACGGAAACTGTATTAAAAACTGTGACCAGCTTTGCTGATTATATCAGCAATCAACTCTAATGACGATAATCAGGCTTTATCATGACGGACATTACACTCTCAACAAACTCAAATGCCGTCATTACACCTGTTGTACGACATCTTAAACCTTATATCTCGTCCATTGTTCATCATGAGCTGAGTTTTAATCAGGTCATCCCAAATTTGATCATTTTGAGCAACACCCAAGCCGATTGCCCTACTCCTCACCTCCTATTAAATTGGGTAGACCTTGATGCAGTAAGTCCTACTTTCGCAGCCTTTCTTCAAGGAAAGCCCTCAAAACTAACTGCCATTCTTGAAGAGATAGAAGCATATTGCACTCATCTTGAGAGGGCCGCCAGTACCCTGACACAAGTTTTTCTTCCCCTATTCATCCTTCATCCAAGATGGGGTCTTAACACATCTGAAACAATTTCAGGCGCCCTATGTCCCAAAGAAATCATCGACACAGCAAATTCTCTTTTACTTAATAAATATAAACAATCCTCTACAATAACTCTTATCAATTTATCCCCCTTGCTGCACGATGACTTTTTTAATCCGAAGCTTTGGTATTCTGCGAAACTTGCCTATTCAAATCAAATATTCAAAGGTGTCGCTGAGAGAATCTCTGCTTTCCTACTGAATCAAGCCGGCAAAGAAAAGAAGGCCATCATTCTTGACTTAGATGATACTCTTTGGGGCGGTATTTTAGGGGATGCGGGTAAAGAAAACCTTGTCCTTGGACCATCGTCTCCAAAAGGGGAAGCCTATCAGGACTTTCAGAAATGTCTCTATCGCCTAAAAGAGAGAGGCATTATTCTTGCCTTATGTAGTAAAAACGAAGAAGCCATCGCCTTAGAGGCCATCAACAGTCATGATCATATGATTTTATCTGAAAATGATTTTTCAGCTTGGCGCATAAACTGGGATGATAAAGCCACCAATATCAAGGAGATAGCGAAAGAATTAAACTTGGGTCTTCAGTCTCTCATTTTTCTGGATGACAATCCATCTGAACGCGATCGTGTTGCCAGTGCTCTCCCTGAAGTTCTTGTCCCGGACCTCCCAAAAGATCCGATGAAATATGTATCGACTTTGTCCTCATTAGATGTTTTTAACTTCTCAACATCCTCCGGCGAAGATCAGCAAAGGACACAGCTCTATAAGGAAGAGAAGAAGCGGCAGGAAAGTGCTCAGATTTTATCGATTGATGAATGGTTACACTCTCTAGAGATGAAAATTTACTTGGCTCCCCTTAAGGCGAGCAATGAAGCTCGTTTTATCCAATTAATGAATAAAACCAATCAGATGAATTTAACCACTCGGCGAGAAACTTCTGCGTCCTTAAAAAACTGGCTCAACAACGGCCGACGAGAAATGTGGGGGCTCTCTCTGGAGGATAAATTTGGAAAATCTGGCCTAGTAGCAGGGTTAGGCTTTGAACAGAGTAAAGAAACACTTAACATTACAGACTTTTTTGTAAGCTGTCGTGTATTCAATAAAGGGGTTGAAGAATGTTTACTCCATTTACTAACCCTTCGCGCCCGTGACGCAAACGCATCAACCATCACTGCAACCTATATCCCGACACAAAAAAATAGCCCATGCTATGATAAGTTCAAGATGCTATGGAATGAAAAGAAACCCTTTGCCTTTGAACTTCCCATAGAAAAATATAGCACTCTTCCTAAACATATTTCATCTTTTACGATCGAGGTAGACAATGACGCATAGCTCAAAAGCTCGGGAATCCGTGACAAAAACCTTTAATATGGCGCAAAAATCTTTTCCTCTTTTCGTTAAAAGTCGTGCTTATATAGAAGATCAATTTGATGAGACCTATTACAACCGATTTGATGCGATCATTTCGAGCTTAGGCCTGAATGACAAGTCTTCGACCTCATCCAAATGCATCAAAGCTTTCGCTCAATATTCTAAGGAATATTTAGTATTACAGGCCAAGCTCATTAAGACAGGTCAGTACATAAATGCCTCATATGAAGAAGTCGAACAGCAAGTTTACAAATCCGCGTTAATGGATGACTACTATTTGGATGGTCTGCTGTTGTCGCAATTTTTATGGCCCAATCATTACCGCATTATATCTTATCTTGTGAATAAATATGAAGCAGCAGGAAAACCAGACGAACTTCTCGATGCTCCTTGTGGAACGGGGGTCCAATCTTTTTTCCTCCATCAAGAAAATTCAAACCTGCACTCCACCTTAGTGGACTTAAGTCCGTCTTCCATAGACTATGCCACAAATGTTTTAAAAAAAGGGGGGGTTAAAAAGACGCAGTATGAAACCCATGAACTTTCTATCTATGCATTGAAGGAAGATAAGAAATATCCTTTTATCTTCTGTGGAGAATTATTAGAGCATCTTGAAGACCCAGAAAATTTGCTGAAAAAGCTTCAAAGCCTACTCGATACTGAAGGAACACTCATCCTAACAACTGCAATATTCGCAGCAGCTATTGATCATATTTATCTTTTCACCTCTGCAGAAGAAGTGACAGAGATGCTGTCTCGCTATTTTCATGTTGAAGATGAGTTAATTTTACCTGTTTCTCTAAAACCTCACACAAAGGGCATGTCCCACGAAGCAATGAATTATGTCGCAACACTCAAACACAAATAAGCCAATGATTCTGCCATCTTCTCTTTGGGCCATCCAAGAGGAAAAAATTACTTTTTTTGGGGAGCAAGCCACCTTCAATCACGTAGGACTGGCCTGTAAAGACATCCGCGCACACTATCCAGATATTGAAATCATTGAAGATCCTCTTCAAAAGGTTCGCGTTGCCTTTATCGACTTGCATGGTTTCAAAATAGAACTGGTCGAACCTCTGAGCGATAAATCTCCTGTTTCTTCAAATATTAAAAAAAATATTAAATTATATCATATGTGCTTCTCTGTGCCATGCCTTGAGGTGGCCCTAAAATGCGCGAAAGATAATAGGGTTTCTCTGATTCAAAAACCCGTTCCGGCAATAGCCTTTGAAAACAGAAGAATTGCCTGGTTCCTGCATGCAAACCTCGGTCTCATAGAGCTTGTTGAGGAAGAAAAGAGCAATGGCTAATATCCGCCAAGCCATGAAATCAGAAATGCAAGAAATTCAAAATTTTCTGCACCAGTATTGGCGCAAAAATTTCATCCTTGCGAGAGATAATGACCTCTTTGAATGGCAGCACCACACGATAAACTCTGATCTTTTAAACTTCATCATCGCACGTGACCCTCAAAACGATCTTATTGGTATCCTTGGCTTTATTCCTAGTACTCAATATTCAAGCCAGAGCGAGAGAGTCACACTTTGGCTGACCACTTGGAAGGTAAAGCCCACTGCGCCGAGTTTAACAGGAATGCAGATGCTGCAGTATATTGCTAAAATCATCCCTCATTCTTCCATCGGAGGCGTGGGAATGTCTTTGGATGTCGCCCCTCTTTATAAGGCTTTGAAATATGAAATTGGAACGTTAAATCATTGGTATATATTTGCACACCCCAACCAAGCATCCATTTATCCTATTGATAATAATACTGTAAATTCCCTTAAAGAAGATCATGAAATTCACACAAAGAGTTTCATTGAATTAACTCAAGACACTCTAGGCGACTCTCAGGTTTTCAATGAAAACAATTCCTATAAAAACGCTGTCTATTTAATCAACCGTTATTTAAAACACCCCACCTATACCTATCAAATCTGGCAGCTAGAGCATAATAATCATGCTGGACTTATCGTCACCAGAAAAATAAAAACTGAAAAATTTACTGTGATGAGGATCATTGATTTTGTCGGTGACGCACTGTCTCTCCTAGCGGCGCCTGTATACCTAAGACCCATGATGCAAAAAAACGATATCAGTTATGTTGATTTTTACGAATATGGCCTTCCTGCGGATATTTTAAATCAGGCCGGCTTCAGTCTAAAGGACAGGGGGGCAGATCGGATTATTCCAGATCATTTCGAACCCTTTGAGTACAAGAATATTGATATACATTTTATCTTCAAGTCGCATGAAAAAATAGACACCCCCTATTGTCTCTTTAAAGGAGATGGAGATCAAGATCGACCGAGCTAAGTTAAGATGTTCATCTTTTATATGGCGGAGAGCGCTGTTGAGGCCATTAAGAGTTCATCCTTTTGCAGAACGCAAAACCATTATTACGTAACCTATTGAAAAATTTAAAAATATAGCTTAAGCAATATAGGCAATATATTTTCTCGGGGGACGTTAGGAGATATATTTTTCCTAACGGGGACACGAGAGATAAGAAATATGTTTCAAGTAACAAACATACTCAAGTCATTGGCGATATTGATTGTGGCTATCTTTCTGATAGGTCACAAGCCGCTGCTTGCGCAGTCTTTCACCCCTAATCAAATAAAAGCCGAACTAACTCTGAGGTTTATTGACTATTTCAGCTGGCCCCAAAAAGCGTCTTCCGACCAGATTATCATTGGAGTTTTTGAAGATGAAGATCTTTACGCTTCTCTTTTAAAGGCGCAGAGTGCAAATCGTATAATTGCCGGGAACTCAATTCGAATTATCTCCTTTAAGGAGACCTCAGACATCCCGCTTATTGATATTGCATTCATTGCATACAAAAATATTGATCGTGTGAAAAACATCGCTCGTCGCCTCAGAGGTAGCTATACTTTGGTCATCACCGATGAACTCTCTGACACCTCTGATTACATGATAAATTATCGGCAACTGCCCGACACAACCATTGCCTTTGATGTAAATAAAGCGAATATTATCCTTGAACGGTTAACCATGGATACCGACATCCTGCTCCTCGGGGGCACAGAGCTAGATATTGCGACCCTATACCGTGAAATGGAAAATAAGATGGCCGCAATGGCAGAAAATTTCCAGCAATTAGAAGCAGATTCTCAAAAGGCTGAAGAGCAATTAACCGATCTACAGCGGAAGTTAGCACTTGAAAATGCAGCCCTAAAAAAACAAGAAAAGTTGATCACTCTTAAAGATAATGAACTGAAGCAAAAAGAGAACGAGATCAGCAACAAGACTGCAGAAATACGAGAAAAAGAAAGAGCTATTTATAGCTTGCAAAAAAATAATAGCGAAGCTGTGAAAACAGCTGAAGAAAATAAAGTTCTTCTAGGTCAACAGATAAAGAGCCTTGAGCGCAGCCGAGCAGACATTGATCGTCTAAAGATGCAAGAAGAAGAACGTCAGAGGCTCCTTCTTGAACAACAAGAGCGAATTGAATCGGATAAGGAAATCCTCAACGATCTTGAGAATAACATCACATTTCTCACACAAATGACTGCGAAGAAAGATATATTTTTATTCATGGCTTTGGCAGTTTCTGTAATTTTCTTGATCTTAGTACTGCGTCTCTGGAAAGTCAGTAACGACAGAAAGATTGCACAATTTAAGCTTCTCAAATCTAATGAAGAATTAGAAGAAAAGGTCTTAAAGCGCACTGAGAACATGGCCAAAGCGCGTGATGAGGCGATTAAAGCCAATCATGCCAAATCTGATTTCTTAGCGAATATGAGCCATGAATTTAGAACGCCTCTCAATGCTGTCATTGGCTTCTCTGAATCAATCTTGCACGGCATCTACGGGGAAATCACATCTGAGAAGATGAAAGAACCCATGAACCATATCCACCAAAGCGGTACACATTTGCTGGGTATCGTGAACCAAATTTTAGATCTTTCAAAAGTGACGTCAGATCAACTAGATCTACAGCAGGAATATATTCCTATCTCAGAGACTGTTGATGAAATCATAGGCCTTCTAAGTGGTGTGATTTCAGAGAAGAATATTGAAATCAGAAATCAATATAGCAAAGTGAAGTGCCAGCTCTACACAGACAAGCTCAAATTCAATCAAATCCTCATCAATCTTCTATCAAACGCCGTTAAATTTTCCGAGGCAAAGTCAGTAGTTGAAGTCACAGCATCTCTTCAACAAGACAAGAGTTTAAAAATAACCATCCGTGATTATGGATGCGGTATACCCTCAGATAAATTATCTCATATCTTCGAGCCATTTTACCAAGTTCATGGACATAGCCACCTTAGCCACGAAGGCACAGGCCTTGGTCTTTCGATTGTTTCAGAATTTACAAAATGCCTTGAAGGTAGCATTACCATTGACAGTCAACTGGACAAAGGCACGATCATCACACTTACTTTTCCTGAGAGATTGTTAAAAAATTAAAAGACCTAGAAGCGATAGTCGATAGCAAAACCAAAGGCTGGGGCTTCATTTTGATAATAGCCGCTCCTTAAGAAAACATTGACTTTATTTAAATCACGGTCAAGCCAACCAAGCACATTGTAAGCATGAAAGCGCAGATCAACGGACTCTGAAAGTTGGTAGCGCGCGCCTATCGTTAAAAAGATCGATTGACCAAAAGCTCTTGTACTTCCATCCGATATAGGCAGAAATGTTATATTTCCTAGAACCTCATCATTATAAGCCGCAAAATCTTGCCCTCCAGGAATACCCCAAAGCCATGTCAGTGAGGCAGAGACGGACATGTCATCACTAAAATCATAATTCATATTCAGATTTGTTTGATGGTTGTGCCAATTGGCAAAATCTGAGCCATACCCATAAGGAGCTGCAGATATAAACTGACGATCAACACTTGGATCAACCAATGTGAAATCTATGAGCTCTGTAAGGCTGTGTGCGAAGGTCAAACTAAAATTGTCTTTTCTATAATTTAGTTCAACCTCAACTCCATAATATTCAGCATCTCCAAGTACTTCTGTTCTGGTATCTCGCTCATTATGCGCAGAAATGCTATGATCTGCATAGAAAGTCGATAGGGCAAAGAAAAAGGAATCTGTTGATTGACGCTCCCACCGTGCTTCGAAAAAGTCTATACTCTCATTAACGCCCGCGTTCACTCCGCGAAGCTGACTTAGTCTTTTTTCTTCTTCTGCAGGCGTCCGCACACTGCTATTGTATATGAGCTTCACTCGATCAGAGTCGCTTGGTTTTAACACGGCGGCAAGACGTGCCGACGTCGCGGCATCAAGATCACTGCTATCATCAATTCTTAGCCCTCCGTGAAAAGCAAAATAATCGCTTATGCGCCACTGATATTCCCCCATGAGCGATAAAGTTTTTGTCCGCCAAGGCTCCACACCAAGCGGTAGTCTGCGGCTTACAAAAGCATCCTGATTTGGGTATCCATCTGATGGTAATCCAAATTCTTCATTACGATATTCTAGACCAATAGCTATTTCATGGCGGTCGCCTGGCATCCAGTGTCCTATAACCCTTGTATAAAACTCTGTTTCTTTATAGGCGCGGTATTCTGGAGTCTGATGACCACTCTCTCGTTCAGAATCGAGGGTGTCAAAACTGGCTTGGAAATTCACGCGAAAGGCCTCCGAGACTTGATAGTCATAGTCAGCCATCAAAGTGACTTGCTGATATCCAAGACCGCGAAATGTTATAGAAGAAGTGTCAAATCTTTCACGCCAATTGCCAGGGGCTGAGCTCATCAACTCCCCACCTTTGGTATAACGAGCCCAAATTTCTAAATTGTCGCTATTATATTGAATATGAGCCTTCAGGCGAGGTTCCCCGCGATAGGAGACACCGTTGTTGGGCAAATCATACCCAACGGGAACCCCTGCCTCAACAGGGCCAAGCGAGCTTACAAAATCATGACTAAAGATATGCTCTGCTTCTTTTGTACTGGCGCCGTTATCATTGTCGATTCCAATATAGCCATAAAGGGTACCATTGCTGAGAGCGATTGTCTGGCTATATTCCAGAGATGTGAAAGTATCAATAAATCCTTGCCGCGCAGAGATTTGACCGCCGCTTTGGGTTTTGCCGCTTCGTGTAATAATATCAATTGTGCCTGCGATGGCGCCTGGTCCGTGAATCACTGAGCCGGGGCCTCTAATCACATTCACATATTCAATATCCCCAAGCATCGTCATAAATCGTTCGGAAATCCCCCCAAGAACAGAACGCTCATTCATAACTCGACCATTCACCATTAAGAGGAATTTTCCATTTCGATCACTGATGACACCCCGAATACCAATTGCTGTGCCGTTAGACTTCCGCATTGTCTGAAATCCAGGAACATGCATGCGCAATAATTCATCCAAACTTCGAGCCGAGGACCGAGCAATATCTTCTTTTGTGATCGTGGTGATGGTTGCCGGAGCCTCACCAATCGTTGTCTCAATCAACGTTGCCTGCTTGGTTGGAATGCTTAATAGCTCTTGTAAGGAGAGTTCTTGCAATTGATCGTCAGCTACAGACATCTGGCTCATGCCCTGCATCCCCGCAAGGCACAAGATCATGCATATACCAATGGTATTGTCATCTGCTGGCATTGTAAACTTCCCCTATTACCGTGTCTCGTTTACTATCCACAAAACAGTCTCATCTGTCATCAAATTTTATAGAAAATATTCTCAGCCTTGCAAAATCATAGAATACAGAATGAAAGCGAGGCTCTCCTTCATAAGAATAATGAAATGCCCTATCAGGCGAATAGAACACTCGGTGTTCACTCTAAGATGTTTAATATGGCCGAAGAATGGGGCTTACGGCCTGATGGCAGCAATCCCACCAGACATGTGAAGAAATATCCGGAAAAGAAGCGAGAACGCTTCCTATCACCTGAAGAACTGAGAGAGCTTTGGCAAGTATTTGATACGCGCCTAGAGGAAAGGCTGGAGAGCCCTTCTATGATCGCCGCCTTTAAGATGCTCATCCTCACTGGCAGCAAGCTTGGAGAAATGCAAACACTGAAATGGTCCTATATTCAAGGCAACACGATCAAGCCTCCCCTCGCACCCTTCCCCTCTCAGTTGCAGCCTCAGACTTATTTGAAGAGTGGTGGCAAGGTCAAATCAACTTATACTAATTATATATAAACTTAATGATATATGTTCTATACCTCTTTCCCCTGCTTCCGCATTGCTACCGTGGTGTTCGGATCTGTAGCCCTTCTAAAACGACAAAACCCGTTAACTTATTGAGTTAACGGGCCTTAGTTGACGTCGTTATACTCCGTCCGCTTCGCGACGTTTGCGGTGTCAGATTTACCGTTTGCGGTCGCTCTGCGATCCTCACGTTGCCGCCGTTCGCTTGCTCACTTTGGCCGAACTGGCACACTAGCCTTTCCTGCTAGCGTGCACAGTTAAAAGCTGTGTCCTCGTAACAAAGTTAAAGGCCCGAGGCACTGAGTGCCTTGGGCCTTTAATTGGTTGCGGGGGCCAGATTTGAACTGACGACCTTCAGGTTATGAGCCTGACGAGCTACCGGGCTGCTCCACCCCGCGTCGGTATAGTTAAGGGATAACCCTGGATAATCCTGAATACTCCCTGGGAGCTTATTTTCGGCTTTGAGTGTTCAAAGCTTTGCGGCGCGCCCTGCCGCGGTAGATAATTTTATACCCAGACTGGTTTATAAAAAGCAAAAACCAGCCTTTGGCTGGTTTAAATGGACTTTATTGTGATAAATTATAAGGATAAGACTGATATGAAGATCTGGCGGCGACCTACTCTTCCGCGGCTTAAGCCGAAGTACCATCGGCGCGATGCCCTTTCACTTCCGAGTTCGGGATGGGATCGGGTGGGACAGGCATGCTATGACCACCAGATCATCATATAAGTCTTATAAGTTTTCGAGAAAGTTGATTAAAGTTCTTTTGTGTAATGATTCTTATCATTGGCTATGGGGAATTCTCAAGCCTATCGAGCAATTAGTACCAGTAAGCTTCACGTATTGCTACGCTTCCACACCTGGCCTATCAACGTGGTGGTCTTCCACGGCTCTCAAGGGATACCTTATCTTGAGGGGGGCTTCCCGCTTAGATGCTTTCAGCGGTTATCCCTTCCGTACATAGCTACCCTGCAATGCTGCTGGCGCAACAACAGGTCCACCAGAGGTACGTCCACCCCGGTCCTCTCGTACTAGGGGCAGCTCCTCTCAAGTATCCTACGCCCACGGCAGATAGGGACCGAACTGTCTCACGACGTTCTAAACCCAGCTCACGTACCTCTTTAAATGGCGAACAGCCATACCCTTGGGACCTGCTCCAGCCCCAGGATGAGATGAGCCGACATCGAGGTGCCAAACACTGCCGTCGATATGAGCTCTTGGGCAGTATCAGCCTGTTATCCCCGGCGTACCTTTTATCCGTTGAGCGATGGCCCTTCCACGCAGAACCACCGGATCACTATGACCGACTTTCGTCTCTGTTCGACCTGTCAGTCTCACAGTCAGGCAGGCTTATGCCATTGCACTCAACGAGCGATGTCCGTCCGCTCTGAGCCTACCTTCGCGCGCCTCCGTTACCATTTAGGAGGCGACCGCCCCAGTCAAACTACCCGCCACAGTGGGTCCCAGGCCCAGGTTCATGGGCCGTGGTTAGATATCAGAGACAACAAGGGTGGTATTTCAAGGGTTGGCTC